>JBEBRW010000066.1:0-27638 GCA_040394635.1 Victivallis vadensis
TCGCCGCCAGGATCGCGATAATCGCAATCACTACCAGCAGCTCTATAAGTGTGAATTTATGTTTTCCCATATGATATCCTCCTTGGTTATTTGGTATTGAATGGTTTAGCGGGAACGATTCCCGTGGTTTCCCGGACGATCAGGTTGCCGCGCAGGATCACTTCCGCGGGTACGGTTTCCCAGTCGGGCGCGGAAAAATGCGCCGACAGCAAGTTCCAGGCCGTGACCGCCGTATCCTGCTGCCGCATGTCGATGGTGGTCATGCTGACCGGATAATATTCGCCCATCTCGGAATTGTCCGAGCCAATGACCGAGATATCGTCCGGCACCCGCACCCCGAGCTCCTTCAGCCCGCGCATCAGACCGTAGGCGAAAAGATCGTTCAGGCACTGGATGGCAGTGACGCCCGGCTTCTGTTTGAACAGTGTCCGCGCGGCCTGGTAACCGATCCGGATGTGGTCGGAACTGTTGCCGGACTGGTAATAAAACTCCGGCTCCCAGCCGGTGATGCCATGTTCGGCCATGGTCTCCCGGATGATCCGGTTGGATACGCTGTCCGGTACGGCGGGGCGGACAATCGAATGGACGATGTTGCGGTGTCCCTGGGCAATCAACATTTTGATACCGTCGCGGACCGCGGACGAATTATCGATGTTGATGCGGTAGAGGCCGGGGCGCGACTGCAGATCCTTCGGCACGCCCACGATGACCATGGGGCGCTGTTCCGCCAGGAAGTCGCTCATCAGATCGGCCACCGGCAGGAAATCATGCAGAAACGACACTGTGGCAGCATACCCGCCCTGCAACATATGTTCCATGCTCCGGCGCATTTTGTCGGCTTGATTCGAGACCTGCATTAAGACGACTTCGTAGCCGTCCTGGTTGCACTGCTGCTCGAGACTGGAGATCAACTTGCTGCACAGATTCACATCGAGTTGGGGAATCATCAGCGCGATTCGCTTGGAAACACCGGACTTGAGCGACACCGCCACCTGGTTGGGACGGTAGCCCATTTCGCGGGCGATGTTCTGGATCCGCTCGCGGGTGTTCTTTTTCACGCTTGGCAGGTTCCTGAGCGCCATACTGACGGTGGTATGACTCATATTCGCCCGTTGCGCAATGTCGTAAATTGTAACAGCCATAATTTTATCGATTCATTTTATTTGGTTTGATACTATAGATTATAATTGAAAATCAGGCAAAGTCAATAGTTAAAGTAAAAATTTTATCGATAAAATTATTGTTGAGAAAATCGCCGCAGGTGATTTTTATAGGACGGATAGGACGTATAAGACAAATAGGAAATCATTCAGAGCGCCAGGGCCAGTCCGACTTGTCCGACTTGTCCGACTTGTCCGACGGGTGCCCATGGCAGCGCATGGTGGAAATTTTTCCCGGAAGGTATGGAATTGCGGAATTCCAAAACGGACTTCTAATCAGCCTATCATTACATTTCCGTCATTTATGTGATTTCCGTGGCGAAATTCCTTCGATAATTTTTTCGGATATTATCTTGATAATTCAAAGGAGTAATGTTATATTACCAGTCATGCAATGTTGACAGGCAATCGCTCCGTAGTTTTTACGGGGAGGAAAGTCCGGACTACAAAGAGCAAGGAGTCCTTTTGAAAAGAAGGATACCGCGGAAAAATGCCGCGGGAAGGAAAGCGCAACAGAAAGTATACCGCCGGCCGGTAACGGCCGGTAAGGGTGAAATGGCGGAGTAAGAGCCCGCCGGGCGTTGGCGAGAGCCGCGCCGCATGGCAAGCCCCTCCCGTAGCAAGGCCAAATAGGGAATGAGTCGCTGCTCGCGGCGCTTGAGTTCCGGGTTCTGGCCGCATAGACAGATGATTGCCGGCTGTCGGAGCGCAAGCTCCGATGGTTACAGAATCCGGCTTATGGCAACATTGCATGACTATTTTGGAAAATTGAAACAGGACAGATGAATGGCGAAAATAGCAGTATTGAGTGATATTCACAGCAATCTGGAGGCTCTCCAGGCGGTGCTGGCGAAGTGTCGCGAGCATGATGTGGATAAATTTGTGTGTCTCGGCGATATTGTCGGCTATAACGCCAATCCGTGCGAGTGCCTGGAGATCGTTCGCGGTCTGAACCCGCTTTGCCTGGTCAAGGGGAATCACGACGAATACGCTTCGAACAACGACGAAGTGATGGAAGGATTCAACCCCCACGCCAAAAAAGCGGTGCTGTGGACCAAGGCTCAGCTCAATGCCGAGCAGCGCTCCTGGCTGGCCAATCTGCCGCTGCGGGCGACCGTGCCCGGCTCGAATATCACGATCGTTCACGCCACGCTGGATTCGCCGGACAACTGGGGGTATATTTTCGATATGCACCACGCGGCGGATAATTTTGCGTATCAGTTCACGCAGATCTGCTTCTGCGGCCATTCGCATGTGCCGGTGGCGTTCCGCAAAAAGCCGATTTCCAGCATGTCCGAAAAGCCGATCGAGGAAATCACCGAATGGCTGCATCATGAGGGCGAGAGCCCGATCCCGACCGACACCAGCAAGTCCGATTATCTGGAAGTGAAGCTGCAGACCGGCTACAAATATCTCTTCAATATCGGCAGCGTCGGGCAGCCGCGTAACCGTGACCCGAGGGCATCGTTTGCCACGATTGACACCGATACCCGCGAGGTATGTCGTCACCGGGTGGTTTATGATATCAAAACGACCCAGGCAAAGATCCTTGCCGCCGACCTGCCGGACCGTCTGGCTGTCCGTTTGGAATCTGGAAATTGATTTTTTGATGAAAGAGGTTTCGGACATTCTGATCGTGAAGCCCAGCAGCCTGGGAGACATTTTCCATGCATTTCCCGCAGTCGAATTGCTGCACCGGGAATACCCGAAAGCGTCATTCGACTGGATGGTGAATCCCGAATTCGCCGAAGCCGTGGAGTTCTGCAAAGTGCCGATACGGCGCAAGATCATTTTTCCCCGCCGCGAGTTGTCGCGGTTTTCTTCTTTTGGCAGTTCTTTCCTGCGTCTGTTCAAGGAATTGCGGCTGAACCGTTATGACCTGGTGGTCGACCTGCAGGGGTTGTTCCGCAGCGCGTTTTTCGGCTGGCTGGCAAAGGGGCCGCGTCAGGTGGGATTCGCCAGGCCCAAGGAAGTCTCCGCCGGTATGTTTTATCAGCGCCGGATTCAACCGGAAGCGGGGGCCAAACACGCTGTCGAGCGCAATTACAGCCTCGTCCGGCAGTTGACCGGAGGCGAGGGCGGCGCCATACTGCCGCTTTCACTGGGCACGGTGCCGCGCTTCAAGGAAGCGGTCGACCGGCGGTTGGCCGGCATCGATATCGCGCCGGACGCGCTGCTGGTCGCCGTCACGCCCGGGGCCCGCTGGGAGAGCAAGTGTTACCCGGCAGAACTTTTCAGCGCGGTCATGCGCAAGACTTATGAGCGCCTGCCCAATGTCCATTATCTGATTCTCGGCTCAAAAAGCGACCGCGCCGTCGCGGAACAGCTGGTCAAGGACCTGCCGGGCGTCAGGATAACTTCTCTGGCCGGTGATACTTCCATCGGCGAACTGGTCGAACTCATCCGCCGCTGCCGCGCGATCATCAGCAATGACAGCGGCCCGATTCATATTGCCGCCGCCGCCGGGGTTCCGGTTTTCGCTTTTTTCGGTTCGACCGATCCGGAGCTTACCGGGCCCTATGGGCCGGCCAACCGGATTTTCCAGGCGGAGCTCGACTGTTTGAAATGTCTCTCGCGCAAGTGCCCGCTTCAGACCAATGCCTGCCACCGGCTCGATCCCGAGGCCGTGGCTGTTAAACTGACTTCACATCTCTCAACTCAGGAGGAAGTGTCATGAATAAATGCCGATACGTTGTCGCATTCCTTGCCGTTATGTTGATGTTGCCCATGCTTAGCCATGCCCAGCTCGCCCTTGACCTGAAAATGGTCGACAGCGGTAATTATATCGTTCACGAGCCCATCTATGTCCGGGTGCTTATGCGCAACGACAGCGGCCGTCCGCTGGCCTTCGGCGAGGGCAAACAGCTGCAGGGCAAGCTCAATTTCGAAGTCACCAAAAACGGCCAGCTGGTTCCCTTCCGCGGCGCGGAAAGACCGGAACTCCCGCCCATGGTCCTGAACAACGGGCAGACCAGCGACGAGCACTTCGTCGTCCTCAATCAGTTTTTCCAGATCGACGGCCCCGGCCGCTACCGTGTTCATTACTGGATTTCGCACCCGCAAATGCCCAAGGCATACCAGTCGAATTACGTTTCATTTCAGGTGTCGGACGGCGTCGAAGTCTGGCGCCTGCCGGTAGGGGAGCCCGAGCTGCTCGACCCCAATAAACCGATCAAGACCATGTATTATACGCTGCATGCGGTCAACAAGGGCCAGCGGCGCATGTTTTATATCCGCATCGAAGACGATCAGAAAGTGCTTGTCCTGCGCCCGATCGGACAGGAAGTCGGCTCCGAAAAGATCGACAAGGATGTGGACGGCTTCAGCAATCTGCACCTGATCGTGCCGCTCGACCCCAAGCTTTATGTTTACTTGATCATGGACCTGCACGGCAATATCGAGAAGTCCGAAATCTACAAAAAGGACCGTTACGCACCCCGGCTCGGACGCGATGAAAAACGCGGCATGGTGTTTATCTCCGGCGGCGAAAAAGCGGTCCCCGGCATCGACTTCAAAGAACCCGAACCAACCAAAGCCGACGGTACCAAATAATGCTGGACTCCGTAAGATGGCTTGATGATCGCGGGCACGTGCACCAGGCATACACGCCCGAACTCGCCGGACGCGACGGCTATCTGCGGCTGCTGGATCAGACACTGCTGCCGGAACAGCGCGTTTACGTGGAGACCGCCGATCCGCAAGTGATTTTCGACTGCATCAAGCGCCTGGTCGTGCGCGGGGCTCCGGCCATCGGCTGCGCCGCTGTGCTGGGGCTGGCCGCGGTCGCGCGCCGCTTCGAACATAGCGATATCAATGAATTTATCGGCAAAGTCTGTGAGACTGCCGCTTATTTTGCCTCGTCCCGCCCGACGGCGGTCAATCTCTTCTGGGCGCTGGAACGTTGTATCACGGTCCTGAATCCGGCCTCCACGGTCGCTGAACTGAAAGATACCCTGCTGAAAAGTGCGCTGGACATCCTGGCCGAAGACATCGGGATGTGCCACGCCATTGGCCGCCACGGCGCCGAACTGCTGAAGTCCGGCGACGGCGTGCTGACGCACTGCAATGCCGGCGCACTGGCCACCGGCGATTACGGCACCGCGCTCGCCCCGGTCTACACCGCGTTCGAGAACGGCGTTCAAGTCAAAGTCTTTTCCGACGAAACCCGTCCCTTGCTGCAGGGCTCGCGCCTGACCGCGTGGGAGCTTCAGCAGGCCGGTATCGACGTCACCACCATTTGCGACAACATGGCCGCGCAGGTCATGCGCGAGGGCAAGGTCCAGCTGGTCATCGTGGGCGCCGACCGCATCGCCATGAACGGCGACACCGCCAATAAAATCGGTACTTACGGCGTGGCCATCCTGGCCGCTTATCACAAAATTCCGTTCTACGTGGCGGCTCCGTATTCGACCATTGACCCGGAACTGAAAGACGGCTCCGGCATTCCGATCGAACAGCGTGACCCGGCCGAAGTCAGCTGCGGCATGGGCAAGCGCACCGCGCCGGAGGGGGTGAAAATCTACAACCCGGCTTTCGACGTGACCCCCAATGCGCTGATCGCGGGCATCATCACCGAAAAAGGCATCCTGCGCCCCCCCTTTGAGCAATCCATAGCCCGCTTCCTCCAGTCCAAAAACTGACTTTTTTTATCCACAAAATACACGAAAACACACAAAAAAAGAAGAAATTTGGTCTTTATATTCGCCGTTAGGCAAAAAACTTTTGTGTATTTTTGTGTATTTTTGTGGATAGAAAAAATTCCCCTCAGCGGTGGTTGAGGAGCTCGGCGAGCCGGGCGATGATGCCGCCGCCGAGCAGCGCGATCAACAGCCCCACGAGAATTGCGACGATGGTTTTCCAGGCGGTTTTGCGGCCGACGATAAACCCTTCGGCCACGGCTTTCAGCGCATCCGCCTGAGGCTTGCTGACGCCCATCGGACAGCATCCCCGGTCCTCGAGTTTCACCGCGATCCGTTCCGCGATCATATCTGCTTCTTCATTGCTCATTTACACATTCCTGCATGTTTTTACAAGAAGTGAAAACGTCAACCTTCAGCAGGCTTTACTTATCTTTCATTTTTTCGAAAATGAGGCGTTGTGCCGACGGATCGGGTTTCGAGGTTCTGTCGCTATATGTTCCGCCGAAGATCTGCGTTTCGCCGTCTTTCATGGTGACTGTTGTTTCCATGGCATGATGGCGGTAGACAATGGTTTTGTCGTCATCATTAGCTGGGAATGGGGGAAACATTCTGGAAAACTTGAACCTTACCGAAGTGAATTCACCTTTGCCGCCCGAACTGGTGACCTCGCCGGTGAAATCCCGTTGGAATTTGTCGTCCCGGTAGGAAAAGGTGGATTTGAAGCTTTTCTTCACGAGATATTTCTGGCTGTCGATGAACCAGTTCGGATGATCTTTCCGGTACTCTGCGATAAGCGGATCACCTTTTGGCAAGCGGCTTTCGACTTCTTTGGCGGGCAGGGGTTTGGTGCCCGGGTCATTGACAGTGGTGATAAAATCAATTTGCAGAATATAGTCGTCATCCGATAAATGCTTCAGGCCGACAAGATGGATGGCTATCTCGGCGCTCCACAGTTGCAAAGTGAACAGGAACGTTAGAAGCAATGCCGCGAATTTCATATATACCTCGCTATTTTGTTTCGTTCTTTTCGCTGGGAACGGGGCGTGTATCTTTATTAATTGACCGGTATCTTGGGATTTGGTAGGTTATCACGCTCGGGCGCTGTGCTTCGCCATCTTTCATGGTAAGCTCGTCATCAATGCAACGCTCGTGGTGAATAACGGTTTTGTCAGCATCATTATCCGAAACCGGGGGCCATATTTTTGAAACTCTGAACTTTACTGAAACCATTTTCTCTTTGCCGTCAAGATCATTGAGTTCCCCGGTGAAATTCAGCTGAAATTGGTCGTTTCGGAGCGAATAAGTGGATTTGAAACCTTTTTTCAGCAGGTATTTCCGGCTGTCGATAAACCAGTTCACATTTCCTTTTTTGATTTCTGTAAGCGTGGAAACAGCATATGAATCATTTTTCGGCAACCGGTTTTCAACTTCCTTAACGATCAGGGGGCTGCTGCCGGGATCATTCTCCACTGTGATAACATCAATTTGAAGAATATAGTCGTCGCCCGATAAATGCGTTAAACCGGCAAGCGTTAAACATACTTCGCCACACCATAACTGCAGGGTGAACAAGGCCGCCAAGATCAATGCCGCAAGTTTCATAGATACCTCCGGTTTGTTGATTTATCGAAGCGGCGCGTGGCCGCTCAGTCTTTCAGGTTGCGCAGGTCGTTGACGCGTTTGACTTTGCCGAGCGAGCGCTCCAGCGAGTTCGGGGGCAGCAGTTCGATGTCGAAGCGAAGCCCGGTCACCGCGTTGATTTCGCGGTCGATGCGCTGTTTGAGCGCCTGCATTTCGTTCATGCGGTCGGAGAATTCCTCGGGCCGGATTTCGACTTTGACCACGGCGCGGTCGGTATTCTTCGGGCGCGTGAGCTCGATCAGATAATGCGGGGCGGCGCCGCCGACCCGGAGCAGGGCTTCTTCGACCTGCGACGGGAAGACATTTACGCCGCGGATGATCATCATGTCGTCGGTACGGCCGTAAACGCGGCCCATGCGCATGGTGGTGCGTCCGCAGGGGCACAGGCTCCGGTCGAGGAACGCCAGGTCGCGGGTGCGGTAACGGATGATCGGCATGGCTTCGCGGGTGAGCGCGGTGATGACCAGCTCGCCCTGTTCGCCCTCGGGCATTTCCTCGCCGGTTTCGGGATTGATGCACTCGACGAAGAAGTGGTCCTCCTGAATGTGCATGCCGGTATGGTAAATACATTCGCCGCTGACGCCCGGGCCGAGAACTTCGCTCAGGCCGTAGTTGTTGTAGGCGTTGATGCCGAGCGATTCTTCGATGGCGTAGCGCATGCTTTCGGTCCAGGTTTCGCCGCCGAAGAAGGCCATTTTCAGGCTCAGCATGCCGGGTTTGATGCCGGCTTCGGCCAGTGCGTCGGCCAGGTTCAGCGCGTAACTGGGGGTGCTGATCAGCGCATCCGGCGCGGCGTCCTGCAGCATCAGGAGCTGGCGCGGGGTGTTGCCGGAGGAAATCGGGATCACGGTGGCGCCGATTTTTTCGATGCCGTAGTGCAGCCCGAAGCCGCCGGTGAAGAGCCCGTAGCCGAACGACACCTGTGCGGTGTGTTCGCGGCGGAGCCCGCCCGCGACCAGGAAACGGGCGCAGAGGTTGGCCCAGAGCTCGAGGTCGTTGCGGGTGTAGCCGCAGAAGGTCGGTTTGCCGGTGGTGCCGCTGGAGGCGTGGATGCGGAGCAGCTCGGACTTCGGCACGGCCAGCATGCCGAAGGGGTAATTGTTGCGCAGGTCGTCCTTGACTGTGAACGGGAGGCGTTTGATATCTTCCAGGCGCTGGATCGAGTCCGGCGTGATGCCGAGTTCCGTAAATCTCTTACGGTAAAAATCCACGTTCATCGACCGCTGGATGCATTCTTTAAGACGTTTCAATTGCAGGGCTTGCAATTCCTCGACCGGCAGGGTTTCCGCCGCTTCCCATATCAGATTCGCAGACATTTTATTACCTTATTTGAAGAGATCTATTTCCTTGACTGTATCGATTTTTTCCGCTTCCAGAGCCGCGATGGCTTTGTCATGATCGGCAAAACGGAACACCATGATGGCTTTGTCGCCGGTGCCGAACGTAAACGCATACATATACTCGACGTTGACGCCGTGCTTGGCGAGGGCCTCAAGGATATCGGCGAGGCCGCCGGGACGGTCCTCCACGGTCAGCGCGATCACGTCGGTGATCTTGACCACGAAACCGGCCCGGCTGAGGATGTCGCGGGCGGCTTCCCATTCCTTGACCAGCAAGCGCAGGATGCCGAACTGCTCGGTATCGGCCAGCGACAGCGTGCGGATGCTGATTTTGGCGTCTTTGAGGGCCTGGCAGATTTCGTTAATGGCGCCGGAGCGGTTTTCCAGAAACAACGATAACTGATGAATTTTGGTGCTCATATGGCTCCCTCCTGGTTATTTCATTGATTCAAAGCCGAGTTGAAACGCGGCGATATTCATTTCGTGCAATTTTTCTGGCAGCGAGGCCTTGACCACATCGAGCCAGAGCTCGCGGGGGAATTCCAGCTTGGCGCTGAGGGCGCCGAGGAGCGCCACGTTCAGCGATTTCGGGTTCTGGAGCTTGGCGGTATCGATCATCGAGGGGGCGATCAGGACGCCGCCCTGCTTAAGCTTGCCGTCATTGACCACGACCTGGGTCTCGTCGAGCACGACCAGGAAATCGGCTTCGCCCTCGGGAACCATGGGGCTGGCGACCTTGCTGCCGTAGCGGACGTCGCTGGAAACGGAGCCGCCGCGCTGGCTCATGCCGTGAACTTCGCTTTTCTTCACATCCAGCCCGGCGTCAAACGCCACTTCGGCCAGGATGTCCGAGGCCTTCAATACGCCCTGTCCGCCGAGCCCGGCAAAAACTACATTGGTTACTCTTTCGTTCATGTTTTATCCTCACTCAGCCTTGTTGAGGCTCTCGTATTGCTTGATTTTGGCCAGTGCCAGGATGCACGGGCGGCGGGCCACGATCACGGAAATATCGTTGGACGCGAGGCGCTTTTGCACCAGTTCCACGAATTCCTCGGGCTTGATGACATGGTCGATGACGTCGACATTGTCCACGCCCATGGCCTTGACCACGTTTTCGATGATCACCTGCGGGGCAGGGGTGTGGTCGAGCTTGCGCCCGGTGCCGGCGTGTTCCTGCAGACCAGTCATGGCGGTGGTGTAGTTGTCCAGGATCAGCACCAGGTGGCCGGTCGGGGGACGGTTGTAAACCATGTCGGCGATGCCGGTCAGGCCGCTGTGCATGAAAGTACTGTCACCGATGACACTGACGACTTTGCGCGCTTCAGCTTCCGGCAGCACCTGGCGCATGCCGAGGGCCACGCCGATGCTTCCGCCCATGCAAACGCAGGTGTCGATGGCGCTGAACGGGGGCATGACGCCCAGCGTATAGCAGCCGATATCACCGGAAACGATCGCCTGCAGGTCGCGCAGGGTCTCGAAAACCTTGCGGTGCGGGCAGCCGGGGCAGAGTTGCGGGGGCTTGCCGGCCGGCGGCGCCGGTTCGGGCGAAACGTCGCCATTCAGGATGCGGCGGACGCGGTTCACGTTCAGCTCGCCGAAACGGTACATGGCGGGCTTGCCTTCCACCTGCAGACCGGCGGCGCGGAGCTGGTTTTCCAGCCACGGATCGCCTTCTTCGACCACTACGCAGCGGTCGACGCTTGCGACGAATTTCGCGATGCGGCCCAGCGGTAGCGGATAAGTCATTTTCAGCTGCAGCACGGAGGCTTCCGGGGCGGCGTCCAGGCTGTGCTGTACGGAGATGCCGGAAGCGATGATGCCGAGCTTGTCGCCGCGGCGGTGCTCGACCGTCAGGTCGGAGGAATCGTTGTATTCGGCGAGTTCCGCGAGCTTGCGGCGCAGTTCACGGTGGGCCGGGCGCGCAAACGCCGGAACCATGACTTTGCCCTTGACATTGCGCTCGAAATGCGGCGTGGTGGTGGACTTGTTTTCCATGTTGCGCTTGACGATGCATTTGGAGTGGCAGACGCGGGTGGTGATGCGGAACAGCACCGGGATTTTCCATTTTTCGGAAATCTCGAACGCGCGGATGGTCAGGTCGTAAGCTTCCTGCGAATCGGTGGGCTCGAACATCGGGAGCCCGGCGGCCACGGCGTAATTGCGGTTGTCCTGTTCATTCTGGCTGGAGGCCATGCCGGGGTCGTCGGCGCTCAGGATCACCAGGCCGCCGTCGGTACCGGTGTAGGCCACGGTGAAGAGCGGGTCGGCGGCCACGTTCAGCCCGACGTGCTTCATGGTGACGATGGTGCGGGCGTTGGCGAATGCCGAGCCGATGCCGACTTCCAGCGCCACTTTTTCATTGGGCGCCCATTGCGCATGACCACCGATGGCGGAGAAATACTCCAGAATTTCAGTCGACGGAGTGCCGGGATACCCGACCCCCATCCGGACGCCGCAATCAAGGCACGCTTGCGCGATTGCCTCGTCACCACTCAGTAATTGTTTTTCAAACATAATTTATTATTCCTTAATTTCTAATCAAAACTCTCTGACTTTAATATCTTTAAAGCATTTAGCGATATGCTTCCGCGGCAACTTTTTAGTACACAAGGTGATAATGATTAATAAAATTGCCGAGACTGGCAGCGCTACCACCATCGGGTCGACGAAGGGCATCGGGTGGGTGCTGATCAGTTCGGTTTTGCCGAAAAGCCAGTTGCAGAGCCCGATGGCTTTCGATTCCGAACGGTGCATGAAGAGCATCCAGAACATGCTGGCGCAGAATCCGCCGACCATGCTCCACCACACCGCCTTGCGGGTGACGCGAGGCCAGTACAGCGCACCGAAATACGCCGGCAGGAACGCCGCCGCACAGATGCCGAAAAAGAGCGCCGTGCCTTTCGCCACGATCCCTTCCGGCAGGACGTAGGCCAGGATCACGCTGGCAATCAGGCCAACCACGATGCCCGCCTTGGTCAGGAAAAAGCTGTCGTGCTTCTGTCCGAAAATCGTACCGAAAAAGTCGTGTCCGATGGCCGAACCCATCGAGTGCAGCAGCGCGCTCAGCGTGGTCATGGCCGCCGAAAGCAGCGTCATGGCGAAGAAATACATCATCCAGCGCGGCAGCGCCAGGTTCAGGAACACCGGGATGATCTGGTCCGGGTTGCCCGGTTTCAAGTTGGGATTCGGCTCGCGGACGGGCATTTCCTCGCCGGCGATTTTGGCCTGGATGGCCTTGTTGGTATATTCCTCGTCCTGCACGAAATCGATGGACACCATGCCGTATTTCTCATAGAACCAGATGTTCGACAGCGCGCCGCACATATAGGCCGAGCCAGCCGTGGTGATGATGAAGATCGAGCCGATCAGGATGGCGCGGTTCAGTTCGCGGCCGCTTTTCACCGTCATGAAACGCACCGCCAGCTGCGGCTGCGCCAGCACGCCGAGCCCCACGCCGAGCATCAGGCTGGTGACGACCAGCCACCAGACTTCCGAATTGAACATGGGCGCTTCCGTCCAGCCGAGCGACCCTTTTGCCGCCATGGCCTTCGGGACCAGCGGCACCAGTTCGGTGAGTTTCTGGTGGGCGGAGAAGAACCCGCCGAGTTCGCAGTAAGTCAGGACCAGCAGCGTGGTCATGCCGGCGATCATGATGAGCCCCATGATGGCGTCGACATACATCACACCCTTTAACCCGCCGATCAGTACGTAAATCACGATCACGATGGCGAATCCGAATACCGCCACGTTGTAATTGATCTGCAACAGTTTTTCCATGAAGCGCGCGCCCCCGATCAGCACCACGGCGCAGTAGAGCGGCATAAAGAAAAACATGATGCCGCTGGTGAAAACTTTCATCCACTTGGAGTCATAACGCATGCCCATGAATTCCGGGAACGTCTTTGCTCCGAGGTTCTGGCCGATCTTGCGCGTGCGCTTGCCGAAATAAATAAAGGCGATGATGATGCCGAAAAAGACGTTCATGAACGGCAGCCACATCATGTTCATCCCGTAACATCCCGCCATGCCGCCGAAGCCGACGATGGCCGAGGTGCTGATGAACGCCGCGCCATAAGACATGGCCATGACGAACGGATGGGTCTGACGTCCGGCGACCAGGAAGTCCTCCTGGGTCTTGGTTTTGACATAACCGCGCAGGCTCAGCGAGATCACGATGATCAGGTAAACCGCAATAATGCTTAAGATGATGATATTATCCAACATGGCTTAATGCTTCCTTTCTTCGCTACGCTGATCGTTGTCCCGGTTCCAGTAAATGGCACCGTAAATTACCCCCCACACGAGAACCAGGAAGTTGGCCCAGAGTGCCAGTGCGGTGAGCCAGTCCGCCATGCCGAGTTTTAACCACATAAGTATTTTATCCTTTGTCAGTAAATCTAAGTAACATAACTCATTTAGCCCAAAAAACAAGAGCCAAACCCCGAAAAATGGCAAATTGGACGGGCTCGGACTGCCCGGTGAAAAGTGATTTTTATAGGACAAATAGGACGTATAGGACCTATAGGAAACGGTCGGTGCGCTCAAAATCCAAATCCCATAGGTCGCAGAAGGTCCCATTCGTCCCATTGATTGCATTTCCTATTCGTCCTCTATGTCCTCTGTGTCCTATGTGCCCTATGCATTATTTCCGGCAAAACGTTCCGTTTCGATTTTGAAAATGCGCCAAGCCGTGTTACTTTATATCCCTGATAGTGTTATCAAATTCAAGGAGATTTTATATGAACCGGAATTATCTGGCGTTTGATTTGGGGGCTTCCAGCGGCCGCGCGATTGTCTGCAAACTGCAGGACGGCAAGCTCACTTTGACCGAAGTGCACCGTTTCGTCAACGGGCCGATCGACAAGGACGGCGCGCTGTTCTGGGATTTCACCGCGATCTGCGCGGAAATCAAGGAAGGGTTGAAGAAGGCGCTGGCTGTCGAACCGAATATTTCCGGGATCGCCGTCGATACCTGGGGCGTGGATTATGTGCTTTATGACCGCGCGACCGGGCAGCCGAAGCGCCTGCCTTACCATTACCGCGACGCCCGCACGAACAGCATTCCCGAAAAGGTTTTCAAGGCCATCAGCCGGACCGACGTTTATGCGCATACCGGCATCCAGTACATGAACATCAATACGCTGTATCAGCTGGTGGCGCACAAGGAGCAGCACCCGGAAGATTTCCGGAACAGTGTCATGCTGTTCATCCCGGACGCCATCACCAATTTCCTGAACGGCGAATTCACCTGTGAATACACCATCGCCTCGACCTCGAATCTGTTGAATCCGAAGACCCGCGACTGGGATTTCGGGCTGATCGAGACGCTGGGGCTGCCGAAGGATATTTTCCCGGCCATCGTCATGCCGTCGACCGTTTCCGCGCCGCTGAAGCCGGAACTGCAGAAAGAGCTCGGCTGCGGCGCGATTCCGCTGATCCGGGTGGGCGCGCACGATACCGCTTCGGCGGTGGGCGCGGTGCCGGCGATCCCGGGCAGTAACTGGGCGTATATCAGCTGCGGCACCTGGGCGCTGCTCGGCGCGGAAATCGATCAGCCGCTGGTTTCGAAGGAAGCCGAGGCGGCGCCCTATACCAACGAGGGCGGGCTGGATGGCAAGATCCGTTTCCTGACCAATATCATGGGCACCTGGCTTTTTCAGGAAACCCGCCGCAACTGGAAGGAAGAGGGCAAGGACCTGAGCTTCAAGCATCTGGAAGAGCTGGCGTCGCACGCCGAGCCGTGGAAGTTCCTGATCAATCCCAATGACGGGCTCTTCCTCGCGCCGCGCGACATGCCGGGCCGCGTCCGCCAGTTCTGCAAGGAACACGGGCAGGGCGATCCCGCCTCGGACGGCGCGGTACTCCGCTGCATTTACGATTCGCTGGCGCTCTGTTTCCGCGAGAAACTGGAAAAGCTGGAAAATATTCTCGGCATCAAATATCAGTTCCTGAACATTGTCGGCGGCGGCACGCAGGACGGCCGTCTGATGCAGTGTGCGGCCGACGCGCTCGGAATCCCGGTGATCGCCGGCCCGATCGAGGCCACGGCCATCGGCAACGCGTTGTCGCAGGCGATTGCGCTGGGCGACGTGAAGGGGCTGACCGGCGCGCGTGAAATCGTGCGGAACTCCTTTGAAGTCATTGAATTCAAGCCGGATACCGCTTCCAAGGCCAAATGGGACGAAGCCATGGGCCGTTTTAATCAGTTATTGCAGTAGGCAGGATGATCTGGAGACACCAAAAAATCGCAGTGATCGGCGGCAGCGGATGCCTTGGCCGGGCCATCATCCGGCAGCTGCTGATCAAGGGCTGCAAAATCAAGAGCTTCCAGCGCTCGCCCGCCCCGGAGTATGAAGAACTCGGGGTCAAGGTGGTGCGGGGCGACGTCCGCAATATCGAGCAGCTGCGCGTGGCCTGCCGGGGGTGTACCGGGGTGATCCACACCGCGGCGCTGGCGGGCTACTGGGGCTCCTACAAGGATTATTTCAGCATCAACGTCGAGGGGACGCTGAACGTGCTGGCGGTGTGCCAGGATTTCGGGATCGATAAACTGGTTTTCACCAGCTCGACCAGCGTGGCGTACAACCCCGATCACGACGTGCTGGGCATCGATGAGTCGGAGCATTATCCCGATCACTACCTGGCGCATTACTGCAAGACCAAGGCGATTGCCGAGAAAAACGTGATGGGGGCGTATAACCGCAGTCTTTCGGCAGTGTGCCTGCGCCCGCACCTGATCTGGGGGCCGGGCGACAACCACCTGCTGCCGGAGGTCATTCGCCGCGCCCGCCGCAAAATCCTGTATCAGGTGGGCGACGGCTCAAACATGATCGATCTCGCCTATGTGGACAACGTGGCCTGGGCGCATGTCCTGGCGCTGGAGTTCCTGCAGGACAAGAACCAACTGCGCAAGATTTATTTCATCACCGACGGCGTTCAGGTGAACATGTGGGACTGGATCGCTCGGCTGCTGAAAAATCTCGGCGAGCCCGGCATCAGCGGCCAGATGTCCGTGGAGCGCGCCTGGAAAATGGCGAAATTCTCGGAAGCGGTTTACAAATACCTGCCGTTCCAGCCGGCGGTGACGCGTTTTCTGGCGGGTCATTTCGGGCATTCACATTATTTCAACATTAGCGCCGCTGAACGGGACCTCGGGTACGTGCCCAGGGTACCCCCGGCCACGGCGATGAGCGATACACTGGAATGGCTCAAGAAGTATTAATCATGCGGACGTTTTTCTGGAATTGAAAATTGAAAATTGAAAATTGAAAATGAAAGAAATTTTCCTAAAAAAAATCCGTAGTCGTCCCTATCCAGGTTGTATTTCCTCTCCCGTAATTTTCCATTTTCCATTTTCCATTTTCCATTTAATATTATTAGTGGGTCTGGCGCTCTGCGGCTGTGGCCGGGCCAAACAGCCGGAGGCGGAGCGGGTCATGCATATCAGCGCCGGGGGGCGGGTCAAGTCGTTCGATCCGGCGCTCGCAGAGGACCTTGCCAGCCGCAATCTGGTGGCGTGCGTTTACGATACGCTGCTGCAGTACAATTACACCGCGCGTCCGTACCGGCTCGAGCCCTCCATGCTGGAAAAAATGCCCGAAGCCAACCGGGAAATGACTTCATATACCTTCAAATTGCGCTCCGACCTTTATTTCCGCGACGACAAGTGTTTTGCGGAAATGACGCGGAACAAGCGGCGGATCACGTCGCCGGACGTGGTGTATTCGTTTCTGCGGATTGCCGACGCGCGGCTGCACAGCCCGGTGTTCTGGATTTTCCGCAACCGCATCAAGGGAATCGACCGTTTCCGCAGCGAAACGGCGTCGCTGGAGCCGGGCGACAACACCATTTATGACCGCGGCATTGAGGGGTTCGAGATCATCGACGACCAGACATTCCGGATTCATTTGAACTCGCCGGACCCGCGTTTCCTCTACAACCTGGCGATTCCCTACGCGTCGATCGTTTCGCGGCGCGCGGTGGAGTATTACGGCGAGGCGTTCATGTCGAACCCGGTTGGCTCGGGGCCGTTTATCCTGAAGCGCTGGATTCGCGATTTCCGTATCGAATTGGAGCGCAATCCGGAGTACCGGCAGGAGTTTTTCAAGGAAGCGCAGAACCCCGCCGACCGCGAAAAGGAACTGCCGCTGATGGACCGGATCGTCTGTTATCAGGTGAAACAGCCGTTTTCGGCGTGGCTGCTTTTTCTGCAGGGTCGTCTGGATATGAGCGCGGTGGAAAAGGACAACCTCGATTCAGTGGTCGGCAGTGGCCGCGAACTTGCGCCGGAACTGCGGAAGCGCGGCATCCGGCTGTGGCAGGTGCCGGAATTCGAAATCCGCTACATCGGCTTCAATTTCACCGACCCGCTGCTGGGACGCAATGAACATCTGCGGCGGGCGATTTCGCTGGCGCACAACCTCGAAACGCGGCTGGAGCACTTCAATGGCCAGATCATCCCCGCCAACGGCCCGATTCCGCCCGGCGTGGCCGGTTTCGAGGAGGGCTTCGTCAATCCGTGGAACCGTTTCGACCTCGAGTCCGCGCGCGAGGAAATGCGCCTGGCGGGCTACCCGGGCGGCATCGACCCGGCCACCGGCAAGCCGCTCGAGCTGAGCTTCGACCAGGCGGGCAACAGCTCCGCGTACCGCCAGATGGCCGAGCTGATGATTCGCGACATGAAGCAGATCGGCATCGAGATCAAAGCCGAGCTGAACAACCAGCCGCGGTTTTATCAGAAGCTCCGCAACGGACAGGTGCAGCTGTTCCGCTTGTCATGGATCGGCGACTACCCGGACGCGGAGAATTTTCTTCAGCTTTTTTACAGCAAAAACGCCGGCGGCAGCAACCGCGTCTGCTATCGCGACCCGGTGTACGACAAGATGTTCGAGGAAATCATCAACATGCCCGATTCCCCGGCGCGGACCGAGAAATACCGCCAAATGGCGCGTTACCTGGTCGATAAATGTCCGTGGATCTTTGAGAGTCACCCGATTATGTTCCAGCTGACCTACGACTGGCTGGAAAATTACCGTCCACATGACTTCGCGTTTTCCTGCTGGAAATACCTGAGCCTCGACCCCGCGCGCCGCGAAGAATCCCGCAATACCTTCAAGCCGCTGAGCTTCGAAGAACTGCGGAAGTGATGATCACAAAGCAGATAATTCGTCGATCATCTGCAGGATTTTTGTCCGGTGGGTCTCGGCGGGATCGGCCCGGCCATCCAGCGCACTTTTCTGATGGTTCATGATGTCCTTGACCGATTCATCCAGGAGCTGCTGTGCTTTTTCGTTGGGTTTGACGGCGGTCAGGTCGCGGAGGATGCATAGATATTCGTAGTCTTCGATCCCCTCGCGCATGGCCTCGAAATGCTTGGTCATGGTGATACTGCCCCGCTGGATGATGACCGGCGCGTAATACATCTTGTCCGAAAGATACTGGTTGAAGGCATTCGGCATGCCGCTGGAGTCGCCGTAGGCCCAGAAGTAAGAACCGGTGGCACCGAAGGCGAAGGCCGTCCACGGCTGGCGGCGGAAATACCACGGCGCGGTGCTGAACGGCCCTTCATCGCAGGAGTATACCCACAGTTCCTGTCCGGCTTCGGCGCGGGAGCGGAAGAAATCGGCGGATTGCTGGTTGCCGTCGATCAGGAGCTCGATGTGCGGCGACAGGATGTCGTTGTCTTTCAGCCCGTCGGTGAATTCCGGCATGAATTTGTTGGGGTTGTTGTACACCGGGATATTGCTGCTGCCGGCCTTGAAGGCGCTGATCCAGTGCTTGCTGGCCTCATAAGTTTCGCGGTCGCGTGGTTCGTCGAGCAGGTGAAAAACGACGCGCTTGTGGTCGAGTTTGATCTGCGTCAGGTGTTCTTCCCACTGACGGGCGAATTCGGCCACGGCTTTGTGGAAGCGTTCGCTGCCGGGGGCGGCGTCGCCGAACTTCGAGCTGCCGGTGGCGCTGAGAAAAATGATGTAGTATTTCGCCTCCGGCCAATTCCGGACCCAGGTGTCGAATTGCGTGAAATCCTGAACGGTTTGGAACTCGCCGTCCGGGCCGACTTTCATCTGCCAGACCGGGTTCACCACGCCAATGTTCCATTCGGCCATGTTTTCGCCTTTGCTGCCCCGCGAGCGGTACGGCGCGGCGAAGGTGGAGTTGACGAAATACGCCTGTTGATTCGAGCGGGCAAATCCGGCCTGGTCCGCATAGAGTCCGCGGCTCTTGCCGTCGTCGGCACTGTGAAAATCCAGGTAGTCCCACAGCCCGCAATTCAGGCGCGGCGTATCCGGGAACGCAACTTTGGAGATGGTCAGGTTCACTGGAATTTCAATCGCACCGGGGGCTCCGGTAACCGTAATTTTGTACGTGTGCTGTCCGGGTTCCATGTTCTTCGGATTGAGGCGGATATAGAGCTGCCCGGTGAAGCCGGAAGGTATTTTCATGGTTTTGTCCAGCGGAAGCAACGCGGTCGGGCTCAGTTTCATCGCGGCATTGTCGACATAGGCGACTTCAAATAACTCGGCCGGCAGACCGTTGGTCGCGAAGCTCAAATTCAGTTCACCGGCTCCGGAATTGGTCAGGTTGAGGACGGCGCCACGGTATTCATTGTTCATCATGTACATATCGAGTGACAGCGGCGCAGGGTTGCGCGGCGGGTGGTCCAGCGGGGAAATGTTGACGAAGCGTTCCGAGGTCCAGCAACTCAGGGCCGGGTACTGCAAACTGCGCAGGAGCTTGGCGTTCAAGGCGAAAATCCTGCGGTCCGTGTCACTTAACGGCAGAACGGAACTGAATTCGAGCGGATTGCCGTTGTAGGCGTATTGATTGATTCCGGCCTGCAGGAGTTTGACTTCGGCGGCGAACTGATTGTATTTGCCGGCGGTTTTCAGCTTCTCCGTCAAATCGTTCAAGGTGATTTGCATGCGCTGGCGGATGTGTTTGGCGATCAGGTCGCCCGAGGCCAGCAGCAGGAAATTGTCATCGGAAACGGAGACCGGCAGTTTTTCGATGGCAACGGGGGCGGAGGTACTGGAGAGAACCTCGATTTCGTCGCAGAAAAAGTAGTTGCCTTTGGCGATGCCGCGGATGCGGATATAGCGGGCGGAAACGGTCTGGAACTGAGCGTCGAAAACCACCGGTTTGTAGCCGTAATCCGCCGGCGGCAACGGTGTTTTGTTCCGCTTGGTCAGGGATCCGAGGGTGTGAAAATTCGTGCCGTCGTTGCTCACCTCCACGTCGATGAAAAGCGGATACTGCACGCCGCTGGTATTGCCCGCGGTGGAAAAACGGACCTGCGAAACGGCTTGCGGCGCGCCCAGGTCGATGGTGATTTTGACCGGGCCGGGCACCTGGTTCCAGCCGACGCAGCCGGGTTGTACCCAGAACGGTGTTTTCGGGTCGCTGTACTTGCCGTCGGTCAGGTCCTTCAGATCGGTTTCGTTGGTACAGAGCTGATAATTCGGGGCGGGCTCAAGGGTATAGGGTTTATCCAGTGCCACATTGGCGGCGAAGAGATTGAACGAGACAAACATCAACAAAATAAAGATACGCATAACAGTTCCTGAAAATGAGGTTGGAAATCAGATTTTTTTGCCGTCGCGGGTCCAGTAATTCGGCTCCATGGTCTGGTTGCCCACTCCGCCGTCGGTGGAGTAAAACGCGGCGGAAATACCCGGCACGGGGCTGATTTGAGTGGTCGCATGGCCGTCCGCCCAGACGACATTGCCGGTTTTGCCGCTGGTGTGGCGGGGGTAGGCCAGGCCATCCGCCCAGGCGAGCGTATCGTCGCCGAACATGTATGCCTTGCCGCGGTAAACCGTGTCGTTTTTCATGACGCTGTCCGCATACATGATCATGGTGCTGGGGCGCAGGATGACGATATCCTTGGCCGGTACCAGCTTGTCCAGGCGGGTATCCAGCGTCATGGCCAGATTCATGCCATAGGCGCCGAGCCCGGCGGCGCGGCCCGTATAGTTGATCGGGTAAAGATCGTTGGGGCAACTGAACAGCGGGTCCATATAGCCGGTGGTCTCACTGTTCGGATCACCGAAAAATCCGGCGCGCCACATCCACCAGTAATAAAATTGGCGGTCGCCGGTGGCCACCGGGCTGCCGCTGCGCCAGTTGTAAAAATTCAGAGGATAAAATCCGTTGTTGCTGTCGAGGTAAAGCGCGGTATACACGCCGATCTGCTTGAGCTTATTGACGCAGGTGATGCTTTTGGCGCGTTCGCGGGCGCTGTTCAGCGCGGGCAGCAGCATGGCGGCGAGAATCGCGATGATGGCGATCACGACCAGGAGTTCAATCAAAGTAAAAAATCGTTTCATATCATAACCCTTCTTTGATGATTTCAAGTTTTGTGCGGATTGATTGCAATCCCGCTGTTTCTCTAAGATTATAGCATGAAACAATGTTTATTTCCTGTTGTTTTTTGGGAAAAACTTGTATGATTTACGGATTTCAGGAAATCATTCGGCCGGATGGCAGGTTTTGCGGTATTCGCGCGGGCTCATCTGGGTGACTTTGCGGAAAATGCGCGAAAAGTGGCAGCTGTCGTAAAAACCGAGGGCATTGCTGATATCCACGATGGAGAGCTTTTTTTCTTCGAGCATACGGCGCGCTTTTTCGATTCGCAGGTGCTGCACGTAATTGCTCAGCGTGGTACCGGTCCATTTGCGGAAAACTTCGCTGAAATAGTTGGGGCTGACCGCGGCGATGGCGGCCAGGGTCCGGTTGCTGATCGGTTCGTGCAAATGACTGTTGATATAGTTGTTGACCCTGGAAAATGCGGTCAGCTCCTTGGTTCGCGAGTGCATGTCGGCCGCGGCGGACGACCAGCGCATCAGGGCCAGGAGCAGCTCAAAGAACAGCGATTTGGCGGCCAGCCGGTAACCGAGGGACTTTTTGCGCAGTTCGTTTTCGATCCGCTGCATCAGGTTTTCCATGATCTCGATTTCGTGCTCCTGTATGGAGCTGGCGACGCAATGCGGCGTCTGCAGGTTGAACCATTCGCCGAAATGGGGGAACTCATTGAAATCGGCCCATTCCTGGGCGGTGAAAAGCTCCCGCGTAAACATGATGTTGTAATATTCGCAGCCCGTTTCGATCCGGAAAGAGTGGACGTCGTCCGGGTTCATGACATAAAAATCCCCGCGCAGCAGCGGATAGACCCGCTCATTGATCCGGCAGGTGCCGGAGCCGGACGCGATGAACATGATTTCATAGCAGTCGTGCTGGTGCTTGGACTGGCTGAAATATTTTTCCTTGCGCTGCCACACCATCAACGGCAGTTCGCCGGTCTGATACGATTGTAATGAAAAGCGGTTCATGCGATTAATATAAAACGCCATTTCCCAATAAGCAAATCCGGTATAAATTCCGTAAATCGGTGAACCGGCGGTTGACTTTTTTATTTTTGCTTGTATAATATACATAAGTTAACCGGGTAAGTTTTTGTGAAAAGATGAATTTGAACTTAAATATTCCTGTTAAATAAATAAGAAGTTTACAATGTAAAGTCGGATGGTAAGATGGCAGTAACGATGCAGGATATAGCGGATATGGCAGGGGTTTCCCGGCCGGTGGTGTCCGCGGTGCTGAACGGCAACAGCAAGCTGAAGGTGGCCCCCGCCACACGCGCCCGGATCATGGATCTGGTGCATAAGACGGGGTATACTAAAAATCTTTCCGCATACATGCTGAACGGCAAAAGTTCGCGCTCGATTGCGGTGTTCATCAACCCCGATTACCTGCCGATTTACCGGGATTTGCAATACCAGCTCTCGCTGCATCTGACGGCCTGCGGATACAAGGTGCTGCAGTTTCCGTTGATCACGCCGAAAACCGAAGCGGAAATCATGCGCGACGCGCTGCAGTTCGGGATCGACGGCATCATTTCGGTCGATTGCGGCAACATGGTCAGTCAGCAGGAGTTGCAGAAGCCGATGGTTACGCTGATGTGCGATGCCTTTGCCGTAGACGCCGGAATCGATCATCAGTATGGCGGCTACACGATTACCCGGCACCTGCTGGAGCACGGCCACCGCAAAATCTGCCTGATCGGCCCGAGCCTGAGCGCCCAGACGCAGAAGGTCGCCGGATTCCGCAGCGCCTGCGAGGAATTCGGGGTGCCGCTGGAGAATTCGCAGCTGCTCGACCTGACCTGGAACACCGGGTTCGCGGAGCAGCTCGAGCGGCTGATCCGTCACGACGGCGTGACCGGATTCGTGGCCAGCAGCGATTATATCGCGGTGCGGCTGATCGGGTACCTGGCCGGGCGCGGAATCAAGGTGCCGGACGATGTCGCCGTGACCGGTTACGACGGCGACATGTACGCGTGTTCCGGGGCGTGCCGGATCACCACCATGCGCCAGCCGATGACCGAACTGGCGCGAACCGGAGTGGAAATCCTGATGGACAAAATCAAACACGAGCGCCACGAGCCGCTGGCGGAACCGGTTTTGCTGAAGGCGTCTCTGCATCTGGGCGACAGTTGCGGCTGCGGCACTCCGCCGGAGAAAACCATCTGCTGGGAGCGGGTTTTCGCCACGCTGGAAGGAGCCGAATGCCTGATCAAAGTTCCGCCGCCGGAACTGACCGAGCGGTATCAACATTTCAATCCCGAAACACCGGGTAAAACATTTTAACGGAGGCAAAAATAATGACAAAGGTTTTACAAAAAAGACGGAAGGGTAAATATTTTACACTTATCGAGTTGTTGGTCGTGATTGCAATCATCGCGATCCTGGCGGCCATGCTGCTGCCGGCTCTGAACCGGGCGCGCGACAAGGCCCGCACCACCGCATGTCTGAATCAGATCAAGCAGCTGGGGATGGCGTATCAGGGGTATATACAGGATTCCGAGGATTCGTGCTCACCGTTCTGGGGCGATGCGGCGGCCGGCAAGCCGTTGCTGACCAGGGTGCTGATCGCCCGCGGTTATGTGCTGCCAAAGATGTTTCTGTGTCCCGCCATGGTAAACCGCGATGCATCGATTACCAAGCGCTTCACGGAAGTTGAACCGAAATTTTTCGATTATTCGGGCGGCACCATGGGGACGGTACAGGACCAGTATCCGGATTATGGCTACAATTTCAATTTTCTGGGACGTACCAATATGGTGGCTGGTTCCGCGCCGCGCAAGATCGGTTCCATCCGGCTTCCTTCCGCCATGATCATGTTTGCCGAATGCAACCTGGTGGGCAGCAGCAAACACGGCTCCGATTCCCTGCGCTCGGCCTTCACCACCGCGAGTCTCGGCATACTGGCGGCGCGGCACGAAAAAAGTGTGAACACCGCCTATGTCGACGGGCACGTGCAGAGCAATCGGACCAATGTGGTCACACCTCCTCCGCATGTGGCTCTGGATAACCCGTACCTGAGCGAGCCGTTCAGCCTGGCCGCCAGCTGGAAAGGAGAATAAGCAAATGCCGAAAATAATTTTCTGCGCAATCGCCGCGTTGTGTTTGTCCGTATCGTTTGCCGGCGAGGAACATGCCTATATTTATCCGGCGGTGCTGAAGGGCGGGGAAAACCTGCTGAACGCGGATTTAGCCAAATGGACCGGCAAATCCACGGAAGGCTGCCGGATGTCGAAGATCCAGGGGACGCCGTTCGCCGCGGATGCTCCGGCGCTGATGGTCGACACCGACGAGACGAAACCGAATTACTGGAACAGCGGCGTCAAAGTCAAGAGCGGATGCCGCTATCTGGTCGGGGCGTGGGTGAAGAACGACAACGCCAAGATCCTGCTGCGTTTTTTCGGCAGTTACGGCAATCCGGTGCAACGGTTTGACCAGCGTATTTATTTTTTCTCCGGGAGCAGCAAACTGCTGGAGAATTATCTTTCCGAACAGGTCAAGGTCCGGCTCGGCGGCGACCCGGAGAGCTGGCATCTCTGTTACCGCCTGATCGAAACACCGGAGACCGGCAAGGATTTCTACTTGAATCTCATGTTCGGGAGTTATTTCGCCACCGGCAAAATCACCATTGCCGAGCCGTTCGTTATCGAAGTGACGAAGGACATCGAGCCACTGATGATGATCGATATCGCGGGCGACAAGCCGCTACGCGCCGTCACGGTAATCGAGCAGGGCGTGCGGGATGAAATCTGGCAGCGGAAATTCGACAAAGGCGAGACGAATTTCAAGGAGAAAGTGCCGGGAACGTATTTCGAGCGCGGCCTGGACAAGCCGGTGTTTGAAGGATATATGTTGAAAGTGGAATATGCGGACGGCAGTATTGCGACCTTTACTGCGCCCCGGGAAAAAACCAGCAAAGGACTTTGAAAATGTTGAAGATAACCTCGATCGCAGTATTGCTGCTGGCCGGAATATTGGCCGGCGGCGCCGAGATAACCGTACTCGACAAGGCGGGCAACGCGCTCCCGGACGGGCAGAAAAAAGTAAAAATCGAAGTGAAGCGAGTCCAGGACGCGGACAATGTCGAAACCCTGGAATACCGTTTGACGTCGCTGGTGGCCGAGGAACAGTTTTATCGGGTCAGTTGCACGGTGGAAATCGCCGGGCGGGATTTGAAACTGTTCGACGGGATGGACATGGTTCCGGCGGGAACAGCCGAGCACACGAGGCAGATGTTGTACATGGGCGTTTTCCCGCTGGCGGCGGGATGGGATGCGACTCAGGGTACGGCGCTGGCAGCGGGCGCGGAGGATCACCACAGTTTCCTCCAGGCGTCGATGCGGCGTTCGGACGGCAAGGCGTCGATCACGGAAACCGTGAATGCGGCATTGACCGGCAGCGGCTCCATATATCAGGGCAAATTTCATATCATTTCCTTTGATGCCAAATATGGCGAACGCGATGCCATGGCGCGGTATTACCGGCTTTATCCGCAGCGTTTCCTGCGCAATCCCGCGGTCGACCAGCGGATTTACGGCATATGCGCGTCCTATGCGGCCTGGTTCCGGAGCAACCCGGAGTGGGCGCGGTTCGCCGGTGCCGAATGGGACTGGTGCCTGCATGCCGGGCGGCATTGGGGCGATATCAATGGCGATTATTACGATTTGCCGCAGGAGAAATACATCGAACCGTACTATTTCGCATACCGGGATGGACGCTGGGCCCCGCAGAACCTGAAGGGCATGCCCAAGGAGAAGTTCCGTCAGTTCCAGGAACAGCGTCTGGCGAACGGTTATTACTGCGGCGTGGCCAACGCGTATTATTCCTCCGGGACCTCGCGGATTCACAAGGATATGGCCGGTAAGTTCAGCGATTCGCTGGCGGTGGGGGAGGCGCGGGTGATCGACCACGGATACGACTACGCGGCCTCGGTGTTTGCCTTTCCGGAAACGTCCTGGTATGCTGAATTTCTGCGGATGTTCCGGGACGTGGCGCAGCGCGACGACGTCAGCGCGGCCGCCTTCGACATTCCGCTGGAGAGCGAGGTATACCGTGGCTCCGCGCTCAAGAAAATGAGCAATGTCGGCTTCGATCAATACGGTGCGGGCGTGGTCCGGGCGGTGGCGAACAGCAAACTTTTCCTGGCGATCAACCAGATACCGACGCTCTACGGCGGCTACAAAACCGGCGTGGTGATCAATGCCAACGGCGTTCATCAGTTGAACGACTGTTTCTACAGCGATACGATCATGCTCGAGGCCAACCCCTGGCAGTATGCGCCGCCGTGGCCGCAGTTCGCACGCTACGGCATGGGCGAAAAGGGCGTCACGTTCTGGGAGGGCTACCACCCGGAAGAATTCGATGCGAATTACAAGACATGGGCGCAGCAGGATAAGGACCAGTTGATTCGCGATTTGAGCCGCTACGTGGCGCACCGCGCATTCCTTTACGGGGTCACTTACGCATGGCATTTTTCCAATGAATACCTGGTCAACCTGGTACCCGCCATGCAGGCTTGCAACAGCGCGGGTTACAAAGTCGTGCCCGGCATGAAAACCGCCAATAACCAGATTACCCTGACGCGTTACGGCGTGGCGGAACGAAGCCTGATTGCGGCCTGTAACCTGGACAAGGCCGAGCAGAAAGCCGAGGCCGAAATCTTCCCGTCCGAATTTCGTGGAGATATTGTCCGGGCCGGAGACAATACTCCGTTGATTTTCGCCGGATTCCTGGGCGGTGCCGTTGCCAATGAATACCGCGACGGCCGGGAATTCGTCCGTTTTGCGGTTGCACCGCTGCGGGTCAATGTCCTCGAAGCCGTCGGCTCGGCGGCAGCCGGTACACAGGGACGGATTTCCGCCGAATGGCAGGGTGGATTCGCCGCGATGGAATTGACGCTGGCTTCCGAAAATTATGACGGCGCGGTCAGGACCCGGGAGCAAATCGGCAATTACCGTCTGCAGTCATCCGCGCCCGCCCGGCTGGCGCCGGGGCAGAAGGTTTCCCTGCTTTACCGTAATATTTACGCGGCGCTTGAAGACCGCGACATTGCCGCGCTGGCGTTGCCCGGCAAAGAGGAAAAAGCCGAATTCCGCATCATCCATGCGAAAGATCATTGGTCAAAGGAAATGGCGGAGCGGATCGAAGTCTTTTTTCGCGAGCTCGGCTACCGGGGCGTGAAGTTGTCGGAAGACACGACTTTGCCGGAGTTCACGGCGGCGATCTCGCTGGATGGCACGGTGCCGCGCGTGGGAACATCGCGCATCGGCGGCAACCGGAACAATCTGGTGGTCACGGCCGCCTCGCGCGAAGAACTCAGCGTGTTGACAAGGCTGATGCTGAACGCCCTGAACGGCATCAAGTATCCCGAATACACCTATGGTGTGAAAATGGACGACACCGACCGGGGCGTTTTCAAGCTCCGCCGCTACTGATTTTTGTCATAACCACGAAGATAGTGTGTTGAAAGTCAAGGGCGGTTTGAAACATTTCTGAAAA
>JBEBRW010000067.1:0-27328 GCA_040394635.1 Victivallis vadensis
CATCCCTTCGTACTCAAAAGGAACTCTGAGTTATGGCGCAAACCGGAGAAGAGGCAAAAAGATTTCTCGGGTTTTTAATGAAAAAATAAGTGGTTTACTATTTTTTTACTACTTTTCGGGGAATAGCCAATTTCTCAACGTTTTTATCTCTCCTTCAAGAGATAGGGCTTTGAGCTCAACGGCGAGATAGTAAAAAAGTAGTAATACACATGGTAATTCATGGTAATTTGAGGTGAAGCGGAAAATTCCAAAAGCGACCAAAATCGAGTCGTTTTTGAGGAGAAATCTCATTTGTAAGTCTTTGATGATCAACGAGATAGAAAGATGGCTGCCCCGCAAGGATTTGAACCTCGACAAAATGAACCAGAATCACTTGTGCTACCGTTACACCACGGGGCATTTTGGTTTGTGTGACTTTTAAAATACTCCATTTTAAGGGAAATTCAAATCGGAATTTGATTTATTTTGATGTTTTTGTCGGCAAAATTCCGGGAGTGAGCGGCGAATCTTCTTTTTGTTAACCACGAAGGATGCGGAAGCGGTTCGGTGGTCAATGGGATTTTTTTCGCGGTTAAAGAGCAAGGGCGATTTTCGGGACATTCTTTTTTTGCGGTCTTGTCTTAATCTATTCTGTCGGTATATTATATGAATTTTAACTTTCAGGTAGGATTATGGAACTATTGCTGCAACATGATGATGTTTTTGTGAAGCGTTCGGGGGAGCGTCTGGTGTTGGGGAACTCGATGGTGAGCAGGGAACTGGATTTGAGTTTGGGAGCGCCGCGGACGGTTTCATTGCGCGATGGCGCCGGGCGGGAGTTTGCCGATCCGGGCAAGGCGGACGCGGACCTGTCGTTCATCGGGCTGCGGGTGCCGGGCAGCGCGGACATGCCGTGGCAGGTGGAGGAAATCAGCGCTTCGGTGATCGAAGGTGATATTTTTGACGGTACACGCGTGCGGGTGGAAATCCGCATGGTCGAGCCGCTCGAGCAGGCTTTCTATATCCGTGAGTATTTCATCTATCCGCAGCTGCCGGTGATCGCGGTGCAGAATTCGGTGCAGTGTCCGGTGATGCCGAATGTTTACTGGACACGGCGCGGTAATTATCTGAAGCAGCAAGCCGCTCCCGAATCAGCCGCGACGACGGAGAGCTGCGTGGACAGCATCAAGCCCGCCGCTGGGGTGCGCCCGGCGTTCACCGCCACATTTGCCGGGGTTACGGATTATACCGACGAGCTCGTTCAGGTGAATGAGCTCAAGGGTGACCGCCTGAACGGCAGCATACTGGCCTGCGAGGACGAAAAACAGGCGGGATTCCTGTATCTGCAGGAAGCGCCGCCGAGCGGTGAGCGCCGCGACCTCGAGGAGCATGATTTCCGGCTTGGCGACGGAGTGGTTTATTCGTGCAATTGGGGTATTCACCCGTCGGAGCTCCAGCCGGAAGTGTGGTTCTGCGGCTACCGCAGTGTGTTGATGGTTTATCATGATGCGGCCGAGCGTGATATGATGTTGAAACTGTATCTGAAGCGGCGGTTTCCGGTGAATCCGCGGGAGAATTATTCGGTCATGGTCAATCCGTGGGGATGCGGCTGCTTCCCGAAGCTGGTCAGCGAGGAATTTCTGCTGGACGAGTTCCGGGCGGCGAAAAAGGTCGGCGCCACGCATTACCAGATCGATGACGCCTGGCAGGAGGGCGGTTCCCTCGGCGAGCTGATCACGAAAAACCGCAAGATCACGCCGGAATTCTGGAATGTGTCGCAGGAGCGCCTGCATGGCAGTCTCGATAAAATCATGGCCACGGCGGCCGAGAACGGCATCGAGCCGGGGTTGTGGATGGCGCCGTCGTGCAACTGCGAATACCGCGACTGGCCGGAATTCGCCGACCTCGTGCTGCGTTATCACCGGCGCTACGGTATTTGCATGTTCAAGATCGACGCCATGAAAATCCGGAGCTACGAGGCGGAGCAGAACCTGCGTCAGATGCTGGCGTTTGTGCGCAGCGAGACGTATGGCAAGGTGTATTTCAACCTGGATACGACCAACGGGCAGCGCCCGGGGTATTTTCATTTTGTGGAGTATGGCAATATTTTCCTGGAAAACCGCTATGTGTGCCATATGTGGGGACAGGGGTATCACCCGGAAAAAACGCTGCGTTCGCTGTGGCGGCTGAGCCGTTTCATGCGGCCGCACCTGCTGCAGATCGAAATCCCCAACCCGGAGGACATCAACCCCGAGTTTTACAGCAGCAAACCGTGGCCGAAGCCGGATTCGTATCCGGTGGAGTACTGGGCGATGATCGCGTTTTTCGCCAATCCGCTGCTGTGGTTCGCGCCGTCGCGGATGTCGGCGGAGATGCAGGGGCGGGTCAAGTCGGTCATGGATACGCATGTAAAGTACCGGGACCGGATTTTCGGCGGCGAAATTTTCGCGGTCGGCGCGGAGCCGGACGGCAAGGCACTGACGGGTCTGCAGTCGCATGATTTCTCGGTTGGAAACGGCATGGCGGTGTTTTACCGTGAGCTCGGCTGCGAGAGCGGCAAAGCCATCGTCAAGATGAATTACCTGCCAGAATCACCCACCTGGCAATGCGTTTACGGCAACGGTCAAATCGTCAATACCGGCAAGGGCGAAATCGAAATCTCAATCCCGGACAAACCCGGATTTGCGGTATTCACTTACTGAAAATATCATTCGAATTTGAGTTCAACGAAGGCGTCCGGTTCCTTGTTGACGCCGGTGAACACCGGTGACCAGTTGGTGTAGACATTTTCGCCGCCGGTTACACGGTGGCGAATGATATTGGCTTTGGGCGCACTGCCCAGAGCCGCGATGGGAACGCAGACGTTGACCGTCCAGCCGTTCGGACCGCTGACGACTTCCGATTTGAATTCGAAGGCGGGCATGCCCCAGTCGAGGTATTCCGCCTTGCCGTCGGCCCCGAAGCCCAGCTGGCCGCAGGAGCCGGGCGCATTTTCCAGCCACAGCTCGATGCAGTCACCATCCCAAAGCGCCGGACCGGCAAACAGTTTGTCCATCTGCGGCTCGGGGCATTCGACGGTGACGTAGAGATTTTTGCCGTCATGCCGCCATGAGGCTTTGGTGCCGAAAGGTTCGGGGCCGCCGCGACGCGCCTGCAGATCGGTCCACTGGAGATCGCGCGTTACCGTCAACGGGGCGGGCTTGACGCGGCCCCTGAGCTTGTCGCCGAGGAGCAGAAATACCCGTTCGCGCATCAGCAAATATGCGGGATCATACACCGTGCCGTGGTTGAATCCGGGGAAAAGATAGAGTTCGGTGCGTTTATGTTCGGCCACGCGGGTCAAGGTGGCAGCAAGGAGGGCATTTTCCTCGGCGCGGGTGGGCCATTCGATTTGCGGGTCGCCGGCGTAGAGAATGACCGGCGAGAGATCCCTGGAGGCATAATACAGCGGCGCGTATTCATCGATTACGGCGCGGAGGGGCTGGGTCATGCCGGCGGTACCGTTGCGCTCGTTCAGGAGTTGAAAATGGGTGGTCATCTGACCGGAAATCGGCATGAGGGCGGCGAATTTCCGGTTCGAAAAACCAAACTGTTCGAGGTACTGCGGAGCCATGCCGATCATGGCGGCCAGGTAAGCGCCGCCGGAACCGCCGGACACGAAAACCGCATCAGAATCACCGCCGTATTCGGCGATGTGGCGGAACGTCCACGCAGCAGCAGCAGCCGCGTCGTTCAGATAATCCGGACAGCGGGCGCGGTCCGAGCTGAGGCGATAGTTAGCCGAAACCACGATCAGGCCATGATTTTTCAGAAGTTCGGGGATGAATTTCTCGCCGGTGGAGAGCCCGCCGCCATGGAAAAACAGGATGGTCGGCGCGTACCTGGCACCTTCCGGGTAATAAACATCGAGTTTACAACGCTCGGCGATATAGCCAAGGTCGCCATGTTTGATCATGTCATCTTCGTAATAGGGAATGTCGTTGATTTGCTTATAACTCATAGCCTGCACTCCTGAATTGTGTACTGTATACAATAATCCCAAAAGAACACGATGCAATAGCGGAAAGGGAAAAAATTGGAGAATTGGTCGCTTCGCTGAATTGGCCGGCGCAAGCGCCTGAATTGGAGAATTGGGGGAGTTCTGTGCCGGTCCGTGATCGTCCGTGTAGATCCGAGCTTCCAGGAAACATAGGACTTATAGGACACATAGGACGAATAGGAAATGGGACTCATGGGACGTATGTGACCTATGGGAGGGGCCTGCTCTCCCTAATTCTCCAATTCCCCAATTCAGGGGCGCAGCCCCGGCCAATTCAGGGGCGCAGCCCCGGCCAATTTGATCTATTTGGCTCGGGAGACCAGGGCCACGCCGCCGACTACCATCAGGGCGCCCAGGATTTTGAACGGGGTCACGTCTTCGCGGAGGAAAATCCAGGCCAAGATGAAGGTCATCAGCGGCGTCAGGTATTGCATGACACTGACGATCTGGAGGCTGATCCGGTTCAAGGCGGCGTTCCAGGCGTAGAAACCGATCGCCGTCGGGAAGATCCCCAGGTAAAGCACCATCAGCCACCCCGAGGTGTCGCTCGGCATGACGATGTGGCTGGTCCGGAAAAGATTGATCACCAGCAGTGAAATCGAGGCGAAAACCATCGACCACGCCGTCACCGACATGTCGTGATGGGTCGTCACCAGCTTTTTCGCCAGGATCGCTCCGATGGCCCAGAACAGCGCGGCGACAAATACCAGCAGATCGCCTTTGAACGACGCCAGCGAGTAGCTCAGGTTCTCCTGTCCGGTCAGCAGTACCATCAGGCAGCCGACGGTACAGACGAGGATTCCGGCCACCTGAACCGCGTTGATTTTGTTGCCGATGAACAGCCCAAGCAGCATGATCAGGATCGGCGAGCACGACATGATCATCGATGAATTGATCGCCTGCGTGTAGCTCAGGCCCCAGAAAATGAAGATGCTCATGCCGACCACCGAAAACTGGCTCAAGAGCGCCGTCATCAGAAAATCGCGGCGCTTCAAGGCAAACAGTTCCTTGCGGTAGCGTACCATGCAGATGGTGAAGAGAATCGCTCCGCCCATGCTGAAACGCAGCAGCGAGAGCGTCACCGGATCCGCCACTTTTTTCTCTCCGCCCAGGATCACCCGCGACATCACGTAAACCGTAGCCCAGAGAAATGCCGACGTGAACGACCAGAAAAGGCCCCAGCGGTAATTGAGAATGGTTTTTCTGTCCATAAGTAATTATTCCATGCAGCGGATGGCGATTTCGTCTTTCAGGATGAACATGCCGCCGGATTTGAATACGCCGCCGGCATTGACAAAGGCCGCCATGCGCCTCTGCATATCGGTGACATGCGGCACGGCGTTAACGCCCTCGCGGACGCCCTTTTCGCCGAACACGCGCCAGATGGTCTCGGAGGCCTCGCCAAACTCAAAAAGATGCCCCAGTTCCTGAAATCGAAGGATGTTGGAGTGCGGCGGCAGAATATCCTTCAACTGTGCATCCAGGAACCAACTGTAGCAAACCACCGCTTTGAAGCCGAAATCCGGCAGGTATTTATCGAAAAATTCGGTCATGCGGCGGATCGACGCCTTGCAGTCCGGTATTTTCAGCGGGCCGCTGGCCGGAATATGGATACTGATCACGGGGTCGTGCGGAGCCAGTACACAGGGCCAGCCTGCGGGGGCATCCGAACCCATTTGCAGTTCGCCGCCGGGGCCGCGGAAGACACGGAATTGCCCTTCGAAAAGGCTGTCCGTATTGCACTGCAGCCGCCCGAGCTGAATCAGGCTGCCCACGTAAAACCCCCTCGACCAGCCGACGATCCGCCATTGCAACCCTGGAAAACCGAAGTTTTCCTCGTGGTGCCTGACCCAGATGGCTACGTCTCCTGCGCCCTCGCGGAGTATTTCCGGGGGCCAGCCGAGGCGGCAGAAGTTTTCCTCGCCCGCCGGGTACAGGCTCAGAATCAGCAGTAAATGCAACTGTGCCAGTTCGCGGCCGGAATAACAGGCGGCCAGTTCATCGGGAGTCAGGGTGCCCTGCAACAGCGCGGTGCGGCATCGGAGGAAAAACTCGGCTGCGGCCGGATCGGACGCAATCCGCCGGTACAACGGGGACAATGTTTCCAGTTGCTCGTCGTTCAGGCCGCAAAGCCTGCCGTACCCGGATAAAACCTGCCAGTTTTCCATGCGGGGAATCCTCCTGTGTTTTGGGCATCCGGGAAATATAGCGTTTTCCAAGGCTTTTGCAAACAGGAAATTAAGGATTTTTCCTCGGTTTATCGCCCCAGTAGCCGAACATCATCAGCGCCAGCCCGGCCATTTGCGGAAAGGCCAGGAACATGCACCAGTAAAAGAGCATGCCGAGCGCTTCCCGGTTGCTTTCCGTGGGCTCGACGGTGAGGGCCAGGTAAATGTTGACGATCTCGAAGGCCAGCGGAATCAGGAAGAGCAGCCAGCCGGCCAGTAAATATTTGTTTTTCTTTTTCATATTTGAATATTTTAGCGCGGTAAATCGGGAATTCAAATCGCAAAAATTTGAAAAGACAGTATATTATTAAGAATATCTGAAAATCAATCAAAAGGAATCAGATCATGTTGAAGTTATCCGCATTGTTCAGTGACCATGCTGTGCTGCAGAATGGTATTTCGATCCCGGTGTGGGGGTGGACCGAGCCGAAGTCAATGGTGGAATGCACGCTGGCGGGCCGAACCGCAATGGTCAAATCGCAGCCGGACGGCAAGTTCATGCTGCGGCTGAAGGCGATGCCCTGCGGCGGCCCCCACGAGCTCAAGGTGCGGAACATGGTCAGCGGCGAGGAAGTCACCGTCCGCGACATCATGGTCGGGGAAGTGTGGCTGGCCTCCGGACAGTCGAACATGGAAATGAATATGAACGCCACCTGGGACAAGGACTCCATAGCCCGGGCGGATCTGCCGCTGGTGCGGATGATCACGGTGCCCCGCTCGGCGCGGGTCGGCGGACAGGTGGATTTCGAGGGCAGCTGGCAGGTGAGCACGCCGCAGGTCTGCGGATTGTTTTCGGCGGCGGGATTTTACTTTGCCCGCAAGGTCAATGCGGAACTGAACGTGGCGGTGGGCGTCATCCACTCCTCCTGGGGCGGTACCTGCGCGGAAACGTGGAACAGCCGCGAGTCGCTGATGGCGAACCCGGCGATGGTGTCGCTGGTGCAATCGTACGAGGAACGGGTGTTCCAGGAGGAGATCTGGCAGGATTGCGGGGATTGCGATATGTCCAACCCGGAGGCGATGGTAGAGAGAGCCGTCACAGAATTCTTCGATAACAAGGAAATCGAAAATAAAGGCGTCGTGCAGGGCTGGGCCAACCTGGATTTCAATGACTCGGCCTGGCGGGGGATGGAAGTCCCCGGCGGCTGGAAATCGCACGGCGAGGATTACAACGGCGTGCTGTGGTTCCGCAAGGAAGTCGAAGTGCCCGCCGAGCTGGCTGACGGCGAGTGGGTCCTGTGCATCGGCGCGGTCGACAAACAGGATATCACCTATGTCAACGGCGTTGAAGTGGGCGCCACCGGGCGCGGCTTCGAAACCGCTTACTGGAATTCGATCCGCGAGTACAAGGTGCCGCGGGGCGTGGTCAAGCCCGGCCGGAACGTCATTGCTGTGCGTGCGTATTCGTTTATTTACGAGGGCGGCATGATCGGGCCCGCCGAGGCGATGCGGCTGGCTCCGGCGGCGAAACCCGGCGCGGCCATTCCCCTGCCCGGCGTCTGGCGCTTCAATACCGAAGTGAACCTGGGCAATGTCGTGATACCGACGATCAGCCTGATCATCGGGCCCGGCGCTCCGAACAGCCCGTATATGCTTTTTGACAACATGATCCGGCCGCTGGTCCCGTACGCCATGCGCGGCGCGATCTGGTACCAGGGCGAATCGAACGCCGACCGCTGGCCCACTTACTGCGGGCTGATGAAAGGGCTGATCGGCGAATGGCAGCGGGTCTGGGGACAGGGCGCATTTCCGTTTTATCAGGTACAGCTGGCCAATTACTATGAGCCGCTGGCGTATCAGGACGGCAGCAAATGGGCGCGCATCCGCGAGGCCCAGTCGCTGGCCGCCGAACCCGCCGGCAGCGTGGCGGTAACCATCGACTGCGGCGAGGCGGACGATATTCACCCCAAGGACAAGAAAACCGTGGGCGAGCGCCTGGCGGCGCTGGCGCTGCACCACACATATCATAAACGCGAAGTGGTGCCGTGCGGGCCGATTTATTCGCATATGGTGATCGAGGGAGCGTCCATCCGGCTGTACTTCGACCATTGCGAAAAGGGACTGCAGGGCACGGACGGCTTCTTCATCGCCGGAGCCGACCTCGCGTTCAAACCGGCGCAGGCGGTGATCGAAGGCGACACGGTACTGGTCAGCAGTCCCGACGTACCGATCCCGATGGCCGTCCGCTACGCCTGGGCCGACAATCCGAAGCACGCCACGCTGCGCAACGGCGCGGGCCTGCCCGCCTCACCGTTTCGCACCGACCGCTGAGGTCTACACGTTTTTTAACCACGAAACACACGAATCTTCACAAAAAATAATTCAATTGACGGCCGGTTCCGGCCGTCAATAAATTTCGTGTTTATTCGTGTATTTCGTGGTTAAATATATTGGAATTTTAGTTGAAATGCGCTATTGTTACCAATGGACGTAATTTAAGAAAAGGTTGATGATTTTATGAAGAAAATATTAATCGGCATGGCAGTGGCCGGACTGGTCGGCTTGAGCAGTCTGTTGCCCGGCTGCGTTTCACAGTTTGACCGTCTCCAGCGCGAGGCGGATACCGGCGATATCGACAGTCAGATCAAACTCGGCATGGCATATGTCGTTGGCGGAGTGGCTCCGGTCGACTATGAAAAGGCGGTGCCGTGGCTGCGGCTGGCATCGCAGTTCGGCAATCCGGTGTCGGTGTATTTCCACGCTTATATTCTGGAAAAGGGACTCGGCAAGGAGCTCCCCTCCCCCGAGCGTGCCCGCATTATGTATGAGCAGGCGTTTAAGTCGCTCTCCCGCAACATTTCGATCAAGACCAGAGACCATCAGCCACGCGAAATGTATGTGAAGGGCCTGCAGTATTACTACGGACGCGGCACGGCGCGCGATACCGAAAGGGCGCTGCGCCTTTTCCTGAACTGCTACCAGGAAGACTATTTCCCGGCGGCGGTGGAACTGGGCAAGATGTATTATTTCGGCGACGGCGTCGAGCGTGACCTTGACCAGGCGAAGAGTTATTTCTTCCGGGCCGCGGAGAAGGATTTCCCCGAGGCGCAGTATTATCTGGCGCTGATTTATTTTGTCGAGAAAAACGACAAGCTGGGCAACAAACAGCTCGGTTATGCGGCGGAGCTGAATTACGCTCCGGCCCAGTACGAAATAGCCGAGCGCATGTCGAAAGGCGGCAGCGTGAGCGACGAGGCCCGCAAGCTCTACATTCAGGCCGCCGACAACCGCTACCCCAAGGCGCAGTTCAAGGTTTACCAGCTGCTGGCGTCCGAGCCGAGCCTCGCCCGCAACTATCTGCTTCAGGCGGTGGAGCGCTCCTATGCTCCGGCCATGCTGGAGCTGGCGCAGCAGCTGAGCCGCGGCAAAGAGCCCGAACCGGTGAAATCGCTGATCCTCTACGACCTGATCGGCAAGATTTCCAACACCGCCGTGCAGTCGAATATTGAGTTGCTGGACGTCAGCACCGGCATGTACCTGCCGGTCAAATACACCTGGTACGACCTCTCTTTCGGGGCCGATTTCGCCATCACCTCCACCGAGATCCGGCGCACGGTGACCGGTTTCCTGGCGGGCATTCTCGAGGGCAGCCGGACGACGTTTGAGAACGACCTGGCCCGGAGCTACAAGGGATTTTACATGGGGCTCGACTGGTATGTGATGCAAGAGTACCGGATGCCGCCGAGCTGGATTTCGATGGTCTTCAAGGCGGCGCACAAGCTTGAACAGGACAAGCCCGGTTTCTGGCTGAATTACGGCATCTGCGCCGTCCAGGCCGGACAGGGCGAAATGGTCATGTACGCGGCCGCCAAAATGCGCGAGACCTCCGTCAGAATCGGCAACCGCGACGACCTGCGGCTCTTCATCGAACTGACGAACCTCATGAAAACCGCCGGGTTGGTGATGATCGGCCAGGAGGACGAAGCCTACAATTTCCTCTACGTCGAGGGCCGCCTGAAAAACGCCGCCAACCCGTACCTGGTCAACTGCCTGAACAAGTGGCTCCGCCCGGCACTGAAAAATCCGAACAAATTCTCGGTCGCCACCGGCATCCCGGAGAAGGCCCTCGGCACGTATATGAGTTATCCGCGCGAGGCGTTTTATGATTTCGAGTCGGGCGTGGAAGTCACCGAGCGCATCAAGGTCGAAGAACCGAAGGTGAATGCCCAATGAACGATTTCCTGAAAACGCTGGCGGAGACCAGGACCAGTCTGGAAGTGATTTTCACCAAAATCACCGACGGGCAACGGCATTTCCTGGACATCTACCGCCGCGATTTCATCGAACTCTACGCACAGACTTTGAAGGCGATGGCGGACGAGCTGCAGGAGCTGAAACCGGCGCGGCTTTATCAGGTGCTCGACCCGCAGGCCGACTCCGTCGATTTTATCAACGAAATTTGCCGCCGCTGCGACAGTACCCCCTTTGCGGTGATTCTGGAAAACAGCATTTCCGACGCCTTCAACGCGGAGGGGCTGATGGCCCGGGTCAAGACCTCGCGCGAGCTCAGCGCCAGTGACCGCTTCGCCATTTCGCACGCCGAGCGGCTGTGCCGGAATTACGACGTGGTATCCACTTACATCCGCCTCCTGCGCGGGGCCGCCCCCTCCGGCGTCCTGTCGCGCCTGAACCCCGAGATCGACACCGTCCTGGCCGCGAAACCGGTTCTGAACGACAGCGATTCCATCGATTATTTCATCAGCAAAGCGGCGGAGAGCGACCCCTTCGCCGGACACCGCGCCTACCGTTACCGCGACGGCGAATTCCGGGCGGTGGACCTGGAGTACATCCGGCCGGTGGAGGGATTTTTCGGTTACCTCGGGGTGCGTCAGAATTTCGACGAACATTTCGGCGGTTTCGTGCGCGAGGAGCACAACGTGCCGCTGCTGGTTTCCAGCCTGCCCGGCCTCGGCAAAACCCATTTCACCATCTCCTACGCCCTGCGCCACCCGAAGGTCACGCTGATCCTGCCCGAACCGGAAGATCTGGAACAGGGTCTGGAGCGGCTCCTCAGTAAACTGTCGGTGCGCAAGGACCGCAAATTCGTGATCTTTTTTGACGACATCGAGCCGGAAAAAATCGACTGGTATTATTTCCGCACCCATGTCGGCGGCAGCATCGCGTTGTCGTCGAACATCTGCGTGACGGTGGCGTCGAACTTCGAATTTCCGGCGAATATCGCCAGCCGCGGGCTCGGGGTCAAGTTCCCGATGTTCGACGAACTCCGCTGCATGGAAATGATCGAGGAATTCCTGATGACCCTGGGTTTGCGGAAACCCAAAGACACGCTGATCATGAGCATGGCCGCCGACTATGTGGAGAAGTTCGGGCAGCACAAATACGAGGAGCTCAGCCCCCGGACGCTGATGCGTTACCTGGATATTTACAAGCATGACCGCGCCAAGCGCAAATTCATGCTGGATACTTCCGCCGGTGACGTGGTGGTCAAGCCCGACCCGCAGGCGTTTTACCTGTTTTACGTCAAGCTCATGAAGGCCATTCACGGTCCCGATATCGTCAATGTCCTGCAGGAAGAGCGTTTGAAAAAAGATTTAGGCGTTATTGGATAACATTATATAAAGGATTGAATTATGACGACAAGTTTTCCTGTTCTCGGCTATGATGTCGGCGGTACCAAAATCGCGGTGGCGCTGATGATGAGCGACGGCAAGGTGATCGGCTCCGAACGCTTCGACAACAAGGACACCGAGCCCAATGAAATGCTCGCCAAGCTCGCCGACTGCGGCCAGCGGCTGATCGACGCAGCCGGGCTGAAGAACGGCGACGTCCGCGGCATCGGCGTCTCCACCCCCGGCCCCGCCGATATCCCGAACGGCATCATGACCGCCCCTCCGAACAACCGCAAATGGCGCAATGTCCGCATCTGCGAATATCTTTCGAATAAGCTCGGCATTCAGGCAATCATGGAAAACGATGCAAACGCCGGGATGCTGGCCGAATGGTTTTTCGGCGCCGGACGCGGCTGCCGCGACGTGATTTACCTGACCATGAGCACCGGCATCGGCGGCGGAATCATCGCCGCGGGGCACCTGATCGACGGCGTCGGATATTACGGCGGCGAAGTCGGCCATGTGGTCATCGACATCAACGGCCCGGTCTGCGGCTGCGGCATGCACGGCTGCTACGAAGCCTTCTGCGGCGGCCGCGCGGTGGCGCTGCGCCTGCAGAAGGAACTGTGCAACCAGCACGATTGCGCCATTGTCAAAGCCGCCGGCGGCAAGGTCGAAAACATCGACTTCATGGCGCTGGAAATCGCGACCCGGGGCGGCGACTCCTACGCACGCACGGTCTGGGACGAAATCATGGTCCGCAACGCCCAGGGCATCGGCATTCTGATCAATACCTTCAACCCCGAAAAGATCATTCTCGGCACCATTGCCTGGGCCGCCGGCGACCTCTTCATGGAACCGCTGATGAAGCACCTGCCGCGTTTCTGCTGGAAGGAATCCCTGGCGGGCTGCGAGATCACCACCAGCGCGCTGCGCCGCGACATCGGTTCCTACGCCGGTCCGGCGGTGGTCCTGAACCACCTCTATGAACAAGGCCTCTTCGACCCCTTCACCAAAGCCTGATATTGACGACCAATTTCGTGACATCACGAAATTGGTCGCGGAGTGAAATCGCAAGGAAAAAGTCTATGATATTCGACAACATGGTATTTGGGTGGGGCTGCCTCTCCGCAGGCAGCCGTTCTCGTTGGACCGAATATCCTGTTGGTATAGGCGAAACCGGCAGACGAGCCGGAGTGAACGGCAGTCTACGGAGAGGCTGCCCCACCCTTACGTTTTCGACCCCTTCGCCAAAGCCTGACGAGGTATGAATGCCGGACAGGTCAACAGGATTTCATCCCGGTGAGGTACCGGCCAAACCGGGGGTTTATATCTTCCGGGACCGCTTCGGCAAGGTTATTTACGTCGGCAAGGCGAGTAACCTGCGGCGGCGGCTGAGTCATTATTTCCAGCCGTCGCAGGAGCGCCGCGCCGATCCCAAGCTGCGTTCGCTGATCAAGTCCATCGACAGCTGGGAGTTTCAGATCGTCCGCAACGAGGACGAATCGCTGATTCTCGAGTCGCGGCTGATCAAGCAGTACGCGCCCCGCTACAACGTCCTGATGCGCGATGACAAGCGCTACCTGATGGCCAAAATCAACATGAATGACCCGTGGCCGCGCATCGAGCTCGCCCGGCTGCGCAAGGACGACGGCGCGCTTTATTTCGGACCGTTTCCGCAAGGCGGCGCGCTGCGCGACACCATCGAATTCCTGACCGTCCACTTCGGACTGCGCTCGTGCGCGGAGCCGGAGCCCGGGCCGGAGGTCCGCAAGCACTGCCTGAAGCGCATCGTCAAGGATTGTTCGCGCCCCTGCGACGGCACCGTGACGCAGGAGCAGTACCGGGCGCTGGTCGAAAAAATGCTCGGCGTGATCCAGGGCGACACCTCCGAACTGGTCGCGGAGCTGGAAACGAAAATGAAGGAACAGGCCGCCGAAGCCAAGTTCGAACGGGCGGCCAAAACCCGCGACATCATCACCAATATCAAGCAGATTTTCGGCCGCAAGAGCCGCAGCTTCGCCAATGCCCGGGTGGCCGCGCCCCCCGGCGAGGAAGCGGTGACGGATCTGCAGGAGGCGCTGGGAATGCATTTCCCGCCGAGCTATATCGAGTGCTTCGACAACTCGAATCTGATGGGAACCTTCGCGGTTTCCAGCGAGGTCTGCTTTGTCAACGGCCGCCCGGCGCGCGACCGCTACCGGCGTTTCCGGGTGAAAACCGTGGACCAGATCGACGACTTCGCCACCATGCGCGAGGTCCTCACCCGTCATTACAGCCGCAAGCTCGAGGAAAAACAGAAACCGCCCTCGCTGATCGTGATCGACGGCGGCAAAGGGCAACTCTCCGCCGCCATCCGGGCGCTGCTGGACATCGGTTATCCGGCGGTGCCGATCATCGGGCTGGCCGAGCGCAACGAAGAAGTGTTCCTGCCGGGCCGTTCGGAGCCGCTCGTGCTCGACAAGCACCGTCCGGCGCTGCGTTTGCTGCAGGCGCTTCGCGACGAGGCCCACCGCTTCGCCATCACCTATCACCGCCAGCTCAGGCTGAGGCGGATTCAGGAATCACTGCTGGACGACATTCCCGGCATCGGCGATAACCGCAAAAAAGCCCTGCTGCGCGCCTTCGGCTCGGTCCGCGAGCTGCGCAAGGCCACCGCGGGCGAAATCGCCGACAGGGTGCCCGGCATCGGCCTGACCTTCGCCGAGACCATCGTCGAGCACTTGCAGAAAGGCTAAGCGTTCATCGCCAGCCAAACGATGTAGGCGGCGTAAATCACCAGCAGCACAATGCCCTCCCAGCGGACGATTTTCGTCTCGGTCTTCATGAAGGGCAGCAGGATTATCGTGGAAAAGATGAGTACTCCCCAGTCCGCGTAAGTAATTCCGGCGGACGCCACCGGCCGGATCAGCGCCGTCACCCCGATGATGCCGAGGATATTGAACATATTCGAGCCGACCACGTTGCCGATGGCGATATCCTGTTGTCCCCGGCAGGCGGCGACCACACTGGTGGCCAGCTCAGGCAAGCTGGTGCCGACCGCGACGATGGTCAGCCCGATCACGGCTTCGGAGAGCCCTGCCATGCGACCGAGATCCACCGCGCCGTCCACCATGAATTTACCGCCAAGCACCAACGCGCCGAGCCCAAAGAGAACCAGCAGGACGCTGACCGACACGGAATAAGATTTCGTCTCTTCTTCGCAGACGGCATCACTTTGCACCTCGCGCTTTTCCATCCGGATGTTCCAGATCAGATAAACAATCAGTCCGGCGAAGAAAATTCCGCCGCTGATCCGGTTGAAACCGCCGGTCAGGATGCCGATGGCGGCGAAAGCGATGGTGACGCCCAGCAGAATCGGCATGTCGTACCGCAGCACTTTCAGGTGGACGCTCAGCGGCGCGATGACGGCCGAGAGCCCCAGGATCAGCGCGATGTTGCAGATATTCGAGCCGAGCACGTTTCCAATCGCAATATCGCTCGACCCGCTGATCGCGGCCTGTAAGCTGACCACCAGTTCCGGCGCACTCGTGGCGGCAGCCACCAGCGTCAAACCGATGATCAACGGCGAAACCCCGAGGCGCGTCGCGATCGAAACCCCGCCCCGAACCAGAAATTCCGCCCCGAAATACAACAACGCCACCCCGGCAACCAGCAATAAAACAATTGTCAGCATAAAAAACCTTTCGTGAAATAATCCCATTAGTTTAACCGCCTTTTGACGAAAATACAAGAGCGGCGCAGTAAAATCCGGTTGTATTTCGACGAGTGGCATGGTATACTGATGAACGGAAAGGATTCATTGAGCGATGAGTAAATTTTTTGACAGAATCGGTATGCTTTTTCTCCGGCTGTTCCGGCCGAAGGCGGCGCGTCGGCGCCTGCTGCGCGAGTCGATTCCGGTGGACCTCGGTGAATTTTTCGAGTGCGAGAATTACAGTGTTTCCAAGCTGGCGTCGGATGCGGACTCGCATTATTCGGTGTTTTATCTGTGGAAGGACCAGGCTCATAAGAAGAGACGGCAGATCGAGGCTCCGGATATCCGGCTCAAGAAAATGCAGCACATGATCCTGCGCAAAATGCTGTATGCATTTGCCCCGTCGCCCTACTCGCACGGATTTGTCCGCAAGCGCTCCATTGTGTCCAACGCGGCACTGCATACCGGCCGGAAATTCGTGCTGAAACTGGACCTGAAAGATTTTTTCCCGTCCGTGACCCGCGAAATGATCCTGCGGGAATGGCGGAGCAACAAGCTCATCACCCCGCAGAACGAACAGGCCGTGCAAACCATCCTGCGCCTCTGCATGTACAAGGACCGCTTGCCGCAGGGCGCGCCGACCAGTCCGGCGCTGGCCAATATCGTCTGCCGCAAGCTGGATTATACGCTGGCCGAATTTGCCCGCAAACGCAGTATGACATATTCGCGCTACGCGGACGACTTGACTTTTTCCGGAAACAGCGACGAGTGTTACAAGCTCATTCCGCTGATCAAAGAGCTCGTTGCCGCCTGCGGCTTCACCGTCAACGAAAAGAAGGTCAATGTCCTGAAACCACACCGCCGCCAGACCGTGACCGGGCTGGTGGTGAACTGTGCCGGGCGCGTCGGCGTCAAGCGTCACGAGCGGATGAAGCTGCGCGCTTACATGCACCAGATCATCAAGGGCAAAATTCCCCGGCGGCAGGTCAATATGCAGAAACTCCGCGGCCATGTCTCATTTCTGCAGCATGCCGACCCGCGGCACGGGGCCTATTTCGCCAAACAGCTGAAGATTATCGAGAAAATGTCCTGAGCCGCCTTGAAAAACGGCGTTTTCCGGTTATGTTCATAAGTGAAAAGTTTTGATCCTGGCGAAGTATCTTCGTCGTTAAATCGATGTCTTACGTCGAATTCTATCTGCGAAGCAATGGCTGCGCCATTGTTTCGCGATATAAAGAAAACTTTTCGCTTCCCGCTCCGCAAGGGCGGGATTTTTTATTTCGGCATGACCGGCGGGGGAAGCGTGGCTTTGCCGCCGGAAGTGCCCGGAGCAGGGACAGTCTTCACCGTCGAAGTACTTGTTTTGGCCCTGGCCGGAAGTGTGGAGTTCTGTTCCTCCAGCTTATAACTCAACTCGGAATCGCGCTTGTAACCCCAGTCGAGAAGCTTCTGGACCACTACATTGCGCTTGGGGGTGGTCGGGGCGCCCATCACCACCGCCACCATACGCTTGCCGCCGCGCAGGCAGGTCACGGTGATGCAGAACCCGGATTCCTTAATGTAGCCGGTTTTCAGACCGTCGACGCCGGTGCATTTGCCCAGCAGGCCGTTGGTATTGGTCAGCTGCAAGTGCCCTTTGCCTTCCGGGCGGAAGGTGGAGAGCCGGGTCGAGCACATTTCCATAATGTCGGGGAATTCCAGCAGGCGTTCGGCCAGAATCGCCATGCCCTCGGGGCTGCTGACCGAATTCTTGCCATCGTTGGTTTTGAGTCCGTAGGGATTGACGAATGCGGTGCTGGGCATACGCAGCTCGCGCGCCCGGCGGTTCATCAGCCCGACGAACCCGGCCACATCGCCGTCGTTGAGGTATTCGGCCACCAGGTAGGCGGCGTCGTTGGCGCTCTTGATGGCGATGGCTTTCAGGAGTTCGCCCAGCGGCAGGGTTTCGCGGGGGTCGAGCCAGACCTGGCTGCCGCCGATTTTGCTGGAAGCCAGCGTCACTTTGATTGGCGTATCTTTGTTCAAACCTTCGGGATTGCGCTCCATGGCCTCGGCCGCCAGCAGCAGCGTCATCATCTTGGTCATGGAGGCAATGGGATAGCCGTCACGGGGCTCCTTGGCCCAAAGCACCTGACGGGAATCCAGATTGACCAGAATTCCCGCCCGGACCTCGTTCGTTTCCAACACCGCCGGCAGGTCGCCCTGGACGGCATTGGTATAAATGAAACTGGTGCCGAACAACGGATTGGCCGGTTTCTTAACTTCCGGTTCCGGTGCGGGCGGCTCCACTTCCGCCGGGGTGGGCGTGGTCACACCCGGGTCCGGCGGCGAGGCATCGGATTTTTTACCCTTGTAATAAAATATCCCGATGCCGATGGCGTGGATCGCCAGGATAATGATTAAGAAGGTTCCGATCAATCGCGATGTTTTCATGTGACGGCATCCCTTGCGCTGTTATTTGAACTTGATAATTTTATCCGCCCGGTTCAGCGCACTGAAAATGGCACCGAGAGCGGCGCGGTTGATATTGGAGTGTTCGCCCGCGGCGTAAATCACCTTGCCGTTGAACTTCAGGCCCACAAATGCGAGGGCCGTGGCTTCGGCGCCCGTATCGCGGGATTTCTCCGAATAATCGGTCAGGGAGAAGTCCGGGATATCGGGGCACTTCCTGATTGCCGCCACCACCGCCGAAATCGGGCCGTTGCCCTCGCCTTCCAGCACATAAGGCTTGCCGAAGGATTCGATTTCGATGTGTGCGCGAAGCTTGGTGCCGGTGTCGTCGAGGTCGTCGCGCGAATATTTCTTCAGGACCAGCGGCCCCTGGACATTGACGAAGTTTTCGATGAAGACGTTTTTGATCTGCTCGGTGCTCAGCTCGCCGCCATTGGATTCGGCGACTTTCTGGACCACGCTGCCGATGTCCGGGTGCATTTCACGCGGCGGGAAAATATTGAACTCGTTTTCCAGGATGAACGCGATACCGCCCTTGCCGGACTGGCTGTTGATGCGGATCAGTTTCTCGTACTGGCGGCCCACGTCGGCCGGGTCGATATGCAGATACGGCACCCGCCAGCCCTGTTCGAAATAATCGCTGGATTTATGGCGGACATCGGACTCCATGCCCTTGCGGATGGCGTCCTGGTGCGAACCCGAGAACGCGGTGAAAACCAGCGATCCGGCATACGGATGGCGCGGATGCACACTGATGCCCGACGCTTCCTCCACCAGGTCGACGATCTCCGGCATATGAGTGAAGTCCAGTCCGGTGTCAATGCCGCGCGCCTGCAAATTCAGCGCCAGAATCGAGATATCCAGATTGCCGGTACGCTCGCCGTGCCCGAAAATCGTGCCTTCCACGCGCTCGGCCCCGGCCAGCAGCGCCATTTCGGTGGCGGCCACGGCGCAGCCCTGGTCATTGTGGGCGTGCAGACTGATGGTGGTTTCGGCCATATACGGATACTTGCGGATGAAGTTCTCGATCATGTCCGCGTATTGATACGGAGGACGGCGCTCGACGGTAGCCGGCAAATTCAATATGAAATTGTTTTTCTGGCAGGAGCCCCAGGTTTCCTTGACGGCCTTGCAGACTTCCAGAGCGAAATCCGGGTCGGTGTCGGTGAATTCCTCGGGCGAAAATTCGTAACCGATCTCGTCGCCGAAACCGGCGGCCTTCAGCGCGTCCTTGACCAGCTGGGTGCCTTCGACGGCCATCTGCCGGACCTGTTCGCGGTCGCGGTTAAAAACGAATTTGCCGTGCAGGTCGGAAGTCGCCACATACATATGCAGCACCGCCCGCTTGACGCCCTTCAGCGACTCCACGGTGCGGTCGATCAGGTGCTTGCGGGCCTGGGTCAGCACGGAAATGCGGACATCGTCCGGAATCAGTTTTTCTTCGATCAACCGGCGCACCAGGTCGAAATCGTCCTGCGAGGCCGAGGGGAAGCTGACTTCGATTTCCTTGAAGCCGATTTCACACAGCATCTGGAAGTATTTGACTTTGGTATCGGGGTCCATCGGCACCGGCAGCGCCTGGTTGCCGTCGCGCAGGTCCACCGAGACCCACAGCGGGGATTGGGTGATGATCCGGTCGGGCCACTGGCGGTTCTCGATTTTAATGGGCTCCGGATACTTATACTTCGGTCTGTTCGGCATTTTATCTATCTCCAATTGGATTTTTTTAATTGAAAGTTGAAAATTGAAAATTGAAAATGATGGAAAGGGAAGAATTCCTTTGACCCTCTTCATGGGTGCTTCTTAATTTTCCATTTTCCATTTTCCATTTTCCATTCCCCAGTAATCGGGAAATATATACCGGTTTGCAGTAAAACTCTAATCCGTAACCGGGAAAAAACGGAAAAAAGCCGGGACGCACACCGCACGTTGAAGCTATTTAAACATTCCATTGATCATTCTGACTGCCGCACAACCGGCGCCGAAGCCATTGTCGATGTTGACCACGGTCACCCCGGAAGCACAACTGTTCAGCATTCCCAGAAGCGCGGAAAAGCCGTTCAACGCCGCCCCGTAGCCGACGCTGGTGGGAACTGCGATCACCGGGCATTTGACCATGCCGCCCACCACGCTCGGGAGGGCGCCTTCCATGCCGGCGACCACGATCACCGCGTCGGCGCTTCTAAGTCGCTCGGTTTCGGCGATGATCCGGTGCAGTCCGGCCACGCCGGCGTCGTTCAATATTTCAACTCCGATATCACATATCTCCAGTACCGCCGCGGCTTCGCGCGCCACCGGCAGGTCGGAAGTCCCGGCGGTGACGATCAGTACCTGGCCCTTCGGCTCCGGCCGCGTGCCCAGGCGGATGACCAGCGTTCCGGCGGCGGCGTCGTATTCGGCCCAGGAAAATTCAGTGCAGACGATGCGGGCGCTCTCCGGCTTGATGCGGGTGACCAGCACCGGCTCTCCGGAGCCCAGCATTTCGCGGATGATCAGGCAGATCTGCTCGGCGGTCTTGTTCGCGCCGTAAATGAATTCGGGGAAGCCGCAGCGTTCCCTGCGGGCAGAGTCGACCCGCGCCACTCCGATATCGGTATAACCGTTATCCTTCGACGCCTGTGACAATGCGGTCAGCAGGTCGATCTCGCCGCTCTGCAGCCGCTGTAAAATTTCCGCAACATCTGCCATAATGCAGTAATATAACATCATTTCAGTAAAAAAACAAACTCAAATTGATTGGTCTTATTTCTTCTTTTTTATTGGGAATTTTGGCAAAAGCGGCTATATTATCCGTTGTATTAATCATTTGAGGTAAACATTATGAGAATGACAGAAGATATCCTGAAAGCCCTGCAGAACTGCATCAGCGGAGTCGGTTCGATCACCGAGTTTTCGCAACAGACCAATATCACCATCGACACACTGAGCAAATACCTCAGCCGCCAAAGCGACATTATCCGCAAGGAAACCTGGGTCAAACTGCAGCCCCTGCTGCAGCCTTATCTCCCGAAAAGCGGCAACCACCCGCAGCAGCAACACCGCCCCCAGATTCCGGTAGCCGCCAAGCACCTGGAACTGAACAGCGACGAAAAAATCCTGCTGGACGCCTTCGCCGAACTACCGAAAGAACTGCGCGATCAGAAATTACTGGAAATCATCGAGTTGGCCAAGTTGGAACTCAAAAAGAAAAATGAGGAAGCAAAATGAAAAACCTTACCAAATGCCTGATGCTGGCCGTATTGCTGGCCGGCGCTTCGCTTTCCGCCGCCGAGCTTAAAATCGCCGTCGTCAATATGGACCATGTGTTCAATAATTACTACCGCACCAAGATCGTCGACTCCAATCTGAAGCAGCAGCGCGAGGTCTACAATTCCTACCTGAAGCAGCTCGGCGAATCCGTGGCGAAACTCAATGGCCAGTACAAGGAACTCCTCGACGCCGCACAGAATATCGCCTCCGCCGAAATCCAGCGCGAGAGCAAGCGCCTCGACGCCCAGAAAAAATACCGCGAATTGCAGGAAAAAAAGCTCGAAATGGAACAGTACGCCCAGGACAAGGGCAAGCAGTTTGCCGAGCTCGAACAGAAGCAGCGCGAGGAGATCATCAAGGAAATCACCCAGGAAGTCAAGCGCCGCGCCACACTCGACGGCTACGCGGTGGTCCTTGACAGCTCCGGCAAAACCACCAACAACATCTCTCCGGTGGTATTCTTCCAGAGCAACCTGGATATCAGCGAAACCGTGCTGCGCGACCTGAACCGCGGCGCCTCCGGCAGCAAATAATCAAATAAGGATTGCAATATGAAACAATTTTCCGCTCAAGAAATCGCCGATATGGTCAAGGGAACGTTGATGGGCGACCCGGCGCGCGTGATCACCGGCGTCAACTCCATCAAGGAAGCCACTCCTGAGCAGCTCTCGTTCGTGGGCAACGACCACTACGGCGCCCAGCTCGCGAGCTCCAGGGCCGGCGTCGTGCTGATCTGCAAGGGCCTGGCCGAAGTCGAAGCCGGCGACAAAACTCTGATCGTCTGCGAAAATGTCGACGCCGCCTTCGCGCAGCTCCTGACAGAGTTCACCCCCGACCCGGTCCATTACGCCCCCGGCGTCCAGCAGGGCGCGGTGGTGTCCCCGAGCGCCAAGCTCGGCGCGGGCGTTCATATCGGCTCAAACGCGGTGATCGGCGACAATGTGACGATCGGTGACGGCACCGTCATCGGCGCCGGCTGCTTCGTCGGCGAAAAGACCGCGATCGGCCGTAACTGCATCATTTATCCGAACGTCACCATCATGCACCGCTGCCTCATCGGCAACCACGTGATCCTGCATCCCGGCGTGGTGATCGGCGGCGACGGCTTCGGCTATCAGTTCACCGACAAGGGCATCCTCAAAGTGCCGCAGACCGGCATCGTGCAGATCGACGACAACGTCGAAATCGGCGCCAACACCACCGTGGACCGCGCCCGCTTCGGCCGTACCTGGATCAAACACGACGTGAAGATCGACAACATGGTCATGGTGGCGCACAACGTCATCGTGGGCGAATACTCGATCCTGATTGCCCAGTGCGGCATCGCCGGCAGCGCCGAGCTCGAACAGGGTGTGATCCTGGCGGCCCAGTCGGGCGTCAATGGCCATATCACCCTCGGCGCGGGCACCAAGCTGGCGGCCACCTCGGCGGCGTCGAAGAGCAGCGCGCCGAATTCGGTGCTGCTGGGCCTGCCCGCCGAGCCGCAACGCGACTTCCTGCTCCGTCATGCGCTGCCGAAGAAATTCGAGCGCCTGACCAAGAAAATGAAAGAACTCGAGGAACAGCTCGCGGCCCTGAAATCCGAGCTGAGCAAGTAAAGATCATGTCCGTTTTCAGGTCCATTCTGTTTGTTCTGGCCGCCGCCGGTGCGCTGTCGCTGGCGGCCCAGGTCAAGGACCCGGACGGCTCCCCGGTCGACAAACTGCGCGCCGCCGCCCGCAAAGGCGATCCCGACGCGCAGAACAAACTGGGCTACGAATACTTCTACGGGGTCGGCCGGCGGCTCGATTATACGGTCGCCGCGTACTGGTACCGCCAGGCCGCCAAGCAGGGAAATCCGGCGGCGCTCCTGAATCTCGCCATCTGTTACGACCGTGGATTCGGCGTCAAAGAAAGCCCGTACCTGGCATTCCAGAACTACCGCCAGGCCGCCGACAAAGGCGCGGAGCTGGCAAAATACAACCTCGCGCTCATTTACCTGAACGGCATCCCCGCGGAAACTTACAACGATGAAAAATTCCCCCCGATCACGCCCGACCGCGAACGGGCCATCGAGCTTCTGGAGGAGTTGATCAAAAACAATTTCGCCAAAGGCAAATACGGCCGCGCCGCGCTGTACCTGAACAAACCGCTCCCGGAGCGCAAGCCCGAGGAAACCGCCCGCGCCTTCAAGCTGCTGTCCGAAGCCTCCGGAAGCGGAGACACCGACGCTATGCGGATGCTGGCCGACTGTTATTATGGTGGCTGGGGCTGCGAAAAGGACGACAAGAAGATGCTTTTCTGGCTCGAACGCGCCGTCGCCGGCCAGGACCGTGAAGCCATGGCCAAGCTCGGATTCTGCTACGAAACCGGCGAAGGCGTGGAGCCGGACCCGGAAAAAGCCTACAAATATTTCCGCGAGGCCGCCCTGCGCAAACAGTCCATGGCGATGGTCAAAATGGCCGATTACTGCGCCTCGGGCATGTATACGCCCATCGACCTGACGAAATCGGTGGAATGGCTGGAATCGGCCATCAAATCCAACCCCAGAAACCATTTCGCCCTGTTCAAACTCGGCGTTTACGCCGCCGAGGGGATCGGCATTGAGAAAGACGAAAAACTCGCCTTCCGGATGTTCCACCAGGCCGCCGACTTCGGCAATACCCACGCTCAATTCAATGTGGCGGTTTACCTGAAAAAAGGCGAAGCCGTGCCGATGGACCCGGGCGGTGCTTTTTACTGGTTCAAGCGCGCCGCCGAGGCGGGCGACAATCGTGCGCAGTATGAACTTGGCCTGTGTTACATGAACAGCTTCGGCACCCCCAAAAACGAGCGCCTCGCCATCGAATGGCTCCGCAAAGCCGCCGCCAACGGCAACGCCGACGCCATCCGGCTGCTGGGTATTTAATTATGGAGCAATAAATGAGCAGTCACCTCGACGATTTCCTGAATTACCTGGGGCACGAACGCAATGCCAGCGCCCACACCGTGGCGAGCTACCGGCGCGACGTCGAACAGTTCGTGAAGCTGGTTTACCCGGATGAGAAGAATTTCGACAACTGGCGGCGTGTCGACGTGTACACCGCGCGCGGCGTGGTCGTCAAATACAACGGCCTCGAACTCAGCCGCACCTCGATCATGCGCAAGGTTTCCGCCCTGCGCTCGTTTTTCCGCTACCTCGAGCGCGAGGGCGTGGTGGAGAAAAATCCGTTTTCCGGGTTGAACTCCCCCAAGCGCGAAAAACGGCTCCCCATGCTGATGTCCATCGAGGAAATCATCCGGTTGCTCGAGGCCCCGGAGAAATACTGGACCATCGCCGGCGGCGGCAACCCCGGCAAGGAAGAAGACAGCCGCTTCGCCGCCATCCGCGACATCGCCATCATGGAGGTCATCTACAGCGGCGGCCTCCGTATCAGCGAGGCGATCGGGCTGAACATGAACAGCGTCGACCTGATTTCCGACATCGCCAAAGTTCGCGGCAAAGGCAGCAAGGAGCGCCTCTGCGCCCTCGGCAAGCCGGCGGTGACGGCGCTCCGGCGGTACCTGCCGCTGCGCCAGCAGCGGGCCTTCGGCAGCGGTTCCGGCACTCCTCTGTTCGTCAATGTGCAGGGCCGCCGCCTGACCCCGCGCACGTTCCAGCGCAATATGAAAAATTACCTGCGTGTGGCCGGTCTGCCCCATGACCTGACCCCGCACAAAATCCGCCATTCCTTCGCCACGCACATGCTTGACGCCGGGGCCGACCTGCGGAGCGTCCAGGAGCTGCTCGGACACGAGAACCTGAGCACCACCCAGATCTACACCCACGTCAGCTCCGAGCGTTTGAAAACCGCTTACAAAAAGGCCCATCCGCATGCCGACTGAACACGACAACACCGAATCCATGCGCCTGGTCAAGTTCCTGGCCGCCGCCGGCATCGCCTCGCGCCGCAAAGCCGCCGAGCTGGTCGAAAACGGCGAGATCCTGATCAACGGCAAGCCCCCCGTCGGCCCCGGCGACCCGGTCGGCCCCCGCGACGAGGTCAAATACCGCGGCAAAGTCATCACGCTGAACCCGCTTTACCATATCATGATCAACAAACCGCGCGGCTACACCTGTACGAACGAGGACAAGCACGCCGAGAAAAAGGTGTTCGAGCTGATCGAGCTCCCCGGCAATCCGAAGCTCTTCTCCGCCGGCCGTCTCGACAAGGACAGCGAAGGTCTGCTGATCATCACCAACGACGGCGAATACGGCATGCGCCTGACCCACCCGCGCTTCGAAATCCTGAAAACGTACCTCGTCAAAACCGACCGTCCCATCCCCGCGAACGAACTGAACCGCATCCGGCAGGGAATCGTCGACGAGGGGGAGGAGCTCCGTCCGCGCGCCATCGATGAAATTTCACCCGGTTACTATAAATTTCTCCTGAACGAGGGCAAAAAGCGCGAGATCCGCCGCCTGATCCGGGCCACCGGAGCTCGAACCACCGAACTGCGGCGCGTCCGGATCGGCAACCTCGAACTTGGTAATCTCGCCTCCGGCAAGTGGCGCCTGCTGACCCCGGACGAAGTCGTCCTATCCCTGAAAAGCGCGGGGGGAAAATGAAAAACACTGTACTTGTCATCGGCGGCGGCCCCGCCGGGCTCATGGCCGCCATTTCCGCGGCGGACCACGGCCACCGGGTCACAGTGCTCGAACTCATGCCGCGCCCCGGCGCCAAGCTCCTCGCCTCCGGCGGCGGCAAATGCAACTTGACCAACGTGCTGGACGGCGAAAAACTTGCCATGCGCTTCGGCCGCCAATGGCGCTTCATGCTGCCCGCGCTGAACTCGCTGCCGCCCACGGAACTGCGCGAGTGGTTCAACCTGCGCGGCGTGGAGACGGTCGTCACCGACGGCTTCCATGTGTTCCCGAAAAACGAGCGCGCCTCCGATATTCTCAACGCCCTGCTCGGCGAATGCAAGCGCCTCGGCGTTCAGGTCCGGACCAACGTCAAAATCGAGGTCCTGACCATCGAAAACGGCGTCCTGCGCGGCGTGCCGGGCTATCCCGCCGACCGCGTCATCGTCGCCACCGGCGGCAAGGGTTACCCCGAGCTCGGTTCGCTGGGGCTCGGCTACCGCCTGGCGGAACAGGCCGGGCACGAGATTGTGCCGCCGCTGCCGGGGCTGGTCGGCGTCCGTACCCTCGAAACTTTGCCACACCGCTGCACCGGCAACAGCATGAAGGACGCCACCGTCTTCATCGACCTGCCGAAGTACCGCAAAACCAGCGGGCGCGGCGAGCTGCTTTTCACCCATCACGGCATTTCCGGTCCGGCCATACTGGACCTCTCTGCCGACATTTCCGCGCTGCTGGGCTCCATGCCCGCCGTGCCGCTGCAAGTCAATCTCTTTGCCGACCGCGACCGCAATTCCTGGCTCGAAACCTTCAACGCCTGGCAACGCCGCGACGGCAAAAAACTGGTCAAAAACCTGCTCTCGCTCCACCTGACCCAGGGGATGTCCGAGCTGATCTGCGCCGAGCTCGGGCTGATGGACGCCCTGGCCGCCGAATTCAGCGCCGCCGGACGCGACAGCCTCGCCGCCATGCTCACCGCCATGCCGCTCCGCGCCAACGCCACCGAAGGCTGGCGCAAAGCCATGGTCACCCGCGGCGGCGTGGCCCTGAAAAAAGTCGATCCCGAAACCCTGCAGAGCCGCCTGCTGCCCGGTCTTTCCTTCGCAGGAGAGGTCCTCGACCTCGACGGCCCCTGCGGCGGCTACAACCTCCAATGGGCCTTCAGTTCCGGCAAGCTCGCCGGGGCAAACCTCTGATTTAACGGCATAAAAAAAGGCGCGGGTTTTACGCCGCGCCTGGTGTCTTTGAGGGACAGGGGGATGAATTACATCATGCCGCCCATGCCGCCCATTCCACCCATACCGCCCATGCCGCCGGGGGGCATCATGGGAGCCTTGTCGTCTTCTTTCTTGTCCGCGATCAGGCATTCGGTGGTCAAGAGGAGACCAGCGATGGACGATGCGTTCTGAAGAGCGGAGCGGGTGACCTTGGTCGGATCGAGGATACCGCATTTGAGCATGTCGACATACTCGCCGGTAGCCACGTCGAAACCTTCGTTGGTCTTCATTTCTTTGACCTTGGCCACGATGATGC
>JBEBRW010000068.1:0-26476 GCA_040394635.1 Victivallis vadensis
TGCGAAGGGGTTCCGGTTAGCCAGCGTTTTTTTCACAAAACGTAGAAGAACCATATTATTGAGCGTTTTTACCGTAATTTCGCGCTGCAGATCGAGGCTCCGGTTTACGCAGTGCTGGGCAATCATGATTATCCGAAATACGACGGCAGCGAGTCGCTGGCCGAAATCGCGCACAGCGGAATCATTTCGCTGGACAACAAAGCATATGAGTTGAAGGGGCTCCGGCTTGCCGGCGTCGGCGATATGTGGATGGGGGCGATCGACCTGCGCCCGGCGTTCCGCGGGCTCGACGACGATACTTTCCTCCTGATGATTTCGCACAACCCCGAAATGTCCGACCACCTGACGAAATACGCCGGGCGCATCGACCTGATGCTGTCCGGGCACCTGCATGGGCATCAGGTCAATATTTTCGGTCCGCTGCAGCCGCGCCACAACCGCGTCAAAAGCCATATCTACGGCGAAGTCAAATTGAACGGGCGCGGCCTGGTCTACATCACCTCCGGGGTAGGGACCAGCAATCTGCCGATGCGTCTGCTGGCCCGCCCCGAGATCGTCGTGGTCGAATTGGACGGAGCCAAAGGCTCCTGAATTGGTGAATTGGCCGGTGCTGCGCACCTGAATTGGCCGCCACCTGCGGTGGCTGAATTGGAGAATTTCCGGGAGGGCAAGTCCCATTTCCTGTTCGTCTTATAAGTCCTATGTGTCCTATATACATGGACCTACACGGACGTTTGGTTCTCCAATTCAGCCACGAAGTGGCGACCAATTCTCCAATTTACAAGGATTTTCTGACGGCTTCTTCGAACTTGCGGATGTCGACCACGGTGGAGGTGCGGCGGGCTTCCTCGGCAGCGAAGACCAGCAGGTGGCCTTCCAGCGAATCCTTGAGCGGGGTCAACAGCTTCGTCTGGTCGCCGGTGGCGATGGCGTCGCAGAAGTTTTCCATGATGGCGCGGTCGCCGCCACCGTGCGTGCCGCCGACGGTGAGGGTGATTTCCTCCTGGAAATTCGGTTCGAAGCTCCAGACTTTGATCTTCGGCGCGGTGCCGTTGTATTCGATTTCGCCGTTGGTCAGGCTGACTTTCATCATGCGGCGCTCAACGCCGTTGGTACCGCACATGGTGAAGGAGGCGGTGGTGTCGTCGGCCATCTGAATCGCCAGGACCTGATTGTCCACCACGTCGTTGTCGGACTGGAAGACGCAGCGGCCGAATTGATGACGCAGCATCAGTTCGCGCAGGTGGTTTTTGTCGCGGACCACACCCATCTGGCGGATGTAGGCCGGGTCGGTGTGTTCATCGAAATAAATCTTCATGACGTCGAATGCGCAGTCCTTGCTGTGCGGGCAGCCTTCGAGGCAGAATTCCGGCGCGCCGGCGGGGCAGTTTTCCTTGCGGAAATAGTTGAGTGAACCGAAGGAGGAAACCTGTTTCATTTTCTTGCCGGTGATGTAGGTCAGGATGTCCATATCGTGGCAGGACTTGGCCAGCAGCATCGGGGTCAGGCGGGAGTTGTTGAAAAATCCGCGGACGAACGAGTGCGCCATGTGCGAATAGCAGAGGTTTTCGCTGTGCTGCAGGCAGGTGATGGTGCCGTAGCGGCCGGAATCGACCAGGCGCTTGATGGTTTGGTAAACGGGGGTCAGGCGCATCTGGTGGCAGACGATCAGGGTTTTCGGATAATTGACGCAGGTGTCGTAGAGGCGGATCAGTTCCTTGGCGTTGGTGCAGAGGGGTTTCTCGACCAGGATGTGCCAGCCGCGTTCCATGGCGGCTTTCAGGGGTTCGAGGCGGCGGTCCTCCAGCGTGGCGACGACGACGCCGTCGATGTCGCTGAGCTTGGCGTTGGCCATTTCTTCGAGGCTGGTGAAGCAGCGGTCAGCCGGGATGTTGTGGACACGGGCGAATTGTTCACGCTTCGGGGCGTCGGGCTCGACGACCATGGTGAACTGTGCGCGGTGCGGCATGTCCACCGCGTATTGGCCGAAAATGCCCTGTCCGCGGTTGCCCGCGCCGATCAGGCCCAGATTTACTTTTTTGATCATGATATGCACTCCTTGATATAGTTGATTTGACAGGCGAAACCGCCCGTTTTGATATAAGATTCCATTAAATCGATGCCCTGGCGGCCGAAAGCGATGCCGCCGAGCGGCAGGCGGATGTCGATCAGCTCCGGGTAGAGCGGATGGGTTTCGTCGCTGGGTGGGCTGATGATGACCGGACGCTTGATGCCGCTTTCGAAAATATAGCGCGCCGCCCCGGGAAACGCCCGCCCGACGATGATCAGCAGATCCGGCGGTTCGGAGAGGTTCATCAGCTTTTTCATTCCTTTGTAACCGTCTTCGTCAATGGCGGTGTACAGATGTTTTTTCGGGAGCCTGATGCCGTGCCCGGCGGCGGTATCGATGATTTCCTGAAGGATTTTCCGGGTCGAGTGAAAGGACGGGTCGCCGGCGATCACGCCTGGGCGCTTGATGTCGAATTGGGTGAAAGCCTGTTCCATGGCCCTGGCGATGCCGTCGGATTCGGACGTGAGGATATTGACCGGTTCCTTCAGGTCGTACGTGCCCAGCACCAGATAGGGAAGGCCGGAGCGGTTCAGTTCACGCACCAGGGCGTCGTCGACCTGTCCGGTGACCAGCAGGCCGTCGATACCGTGCTCGGAGCACCACTGAACCGGCGAAGTTCCCTCGTCGCCGGGGGCGATGGTGAGGTTGATGCCTTTTTCCTCGGCCCGGGCGGCGCAGCCCAGGAAGACATTGCGGTTAAAGAACCACGCGATACCGGATTTGCGCACGCATAAAGCGATATTCAATTTGCCGTGACTGGTCAGCGCGGAGTGTTTGACGAAGGTACCGCGCCCGACCTGGGTTTCCACCACCCCCTCCTGCATCAGTTTCTGAAACGCGGAGAGCACCACCTGACGACCGACCTTGAAACGGGCCGCCAGCTCGCGAATGCTTTCCAGCCGTTCGCCGGGGCGGATGCGTCCCTGCCGGACGGCGTTTTTCAAATAATCGACAATCTGTTGCGATTGCGGGGGCGCTGCGACAATTTTCACGGGAAACCTCAATTAACAGTGACATTCAATGATATAATATATGTCAATATATGACACTTGTCAAGAGGGAAGTTGAAGAATTGGAGAATTGGCCGGCACTTTGTGCCTGAATTGGTCGCCACCTGCGGTGGCTGAATTGGGGAATTGAGAAAAGATGGATGTACGCCCGGCAGGTTCGGCAAGTCCGGTAAAAACTTCACAGTGACTGTTCGTGGATGTCAGTGTAAGTCTATGTCTGTTAGGATATTATGGCGTCAGAAGAGGATCTTGCCGATTGGAACATAATAATTGCCGCCGATGGTGGAGCCATACAGTTTCAGTCCGTTTTTTGTATAAAATTCGACCGCGCCGTCCACCCGGGTCCAGTATGCGCCGTTCTGGTGATTGGTGGCGGAAACCGCAGTGGCGGCGGTTTTTCCGTAATCCCAGGTCAGCCCATGGGTATCCCCGAACAGCAGCCAGTCGGCTTTGTTGTTATTGCGGCAGGGTGATTTGTAATATTCATTGGTGGATATGCTGAAATAAAACATATAACTGCTGACGCCGCTCAGGCCGGCGGCGGTTATTTTGTCATAGCCGCGGGCAGGGCAGCAGAGAAGCTTTCGCCAGTTGGTATTGTCGGCGAGGTAGCCGCGCTCGATCAGGACGCGGACGCCGGTATCGGCATTGCTGCTTTTCTGGAAGCGGGTCATGTAATTCAAGCCTTCCGTAGAGCGCGGGAAGAAGCCGTTGAAATCGTCGGCATAATGCGCCAATGACAGGAAAATCTGTTTCTGCTGGCTGATACAGGATGTTTCATAGGCTTTGGCGCGGGCGTTGCTCAGGGCGGGCAGCAGCATTGCCGCGAGAATTGCGATGATCGCGATCACAACGAGGAGTTCAATGAGAGTGAATTTATTTTTGTTTTTCATGATTCAATATCTCCGGTTTAATCCTGTTTATAGACTTCGAGTTTATCGAACCAGGCTTTGTCTTCTTCCGTTTCCTGTCCCGAGGCGGTGGCGATGGTCACCAGCTGATTGACACCCTCCGGCACGGTGACTCCGGCCAGGATGGCCTGCTGCCATCCATCGTTTCCGGCCGGTTTGAATTCGGCCCGGACGTTTTGCGCCTGGGCGGTCCACTTGCCGTTAAGCATCCAGCCCACAGAAAACGCGATCCTGCCGTTGCCGTTCTTTTTGCCGTAAATGGATACCTGATATCTTTCGCCGGGGTTAACTTTGATATTCTGACAGATGGAGGCGTTTTTCATGCCTGCGATCCGGGCGGAGTCCTTGCTGTTGAAGCCGGTGGTATTGTCATAGGCGAAATTGCCGGGTTTTTCCTGCGGGTCATGATATAGCCAATAGCCCGCCATTTTCTTTGTGACGACAGTGACCTGACCGGGGCCATGATCATTGCCGAACTCGCTGTCGGAGGCGCGGTTGGCGCTTGCCTGGGCCGCCTGCATGGCCCGGTAGGTATTGGGGGCTTCGCAGAGGTCGTCGAGCTTATAGATTTCGAGCTTGTCGAACCAGGCTTTGTCGTCATCTCCGCCGTCCTGCGGCGACAGCATCACGATCAATTTGCCGGCACCGGCGGGAACCTGGGTAAATGCCTGTGCGTTTCCCCATTCGGACCCGGCAACGGGCCGGACATAAATGGTTTGGTTGAACTCGATGTTGCTCCAGGTACTTTGCGGCGTCTGCCAGCTGATCGACAGTTTTGGTACGCTTTTGCCGGTGGATTTGGCGCGGATTCGGATGCAATAGGATTCACTTTCCCGGACTGCCAGCGCCTGGAGCAGGATGCCGTCTTTGCCGGTGATTACGGCGGAACTCGGGCTGTCGCAGCCAGTACTCCGATCAATGGCAATCGGGCTCTTGCCATATTTGGTAAAGCCGGCGATATTGCTACTGACGTGCTCCAGGTCTTTGTTGCCTGCTTCGGTCGATCCGCTATCGGTGAAATCCGGGTTTTTCGCCAGGTTCGTCAACCGTCCGTCCGCAATGGCTGCCGGGACTTCTTTCATAATGGCGTCCGGATTGCGGGCAAGTTCAATGGCCCGGACAATGCCCGGCAGGGCGGTTTCCCAATGCTTGGCCGGATCGCTGTGGAACCAGCTCCAGCGTTCGCCATAGACCCAGGTATATTCGTCGCCCGTTTCAATGGCGTTGCCCAGCTGATAGCGGAACGCGCGCAACTGGGAGCCATCCACCGGCGGTACCGAATAGCCGCTGCGATTGACATGGGAGTCGAGGTAAATGCCGAACCCGGAGAGTACCTGACGACGGTATTTTTCGCGATGTTCCGGGGCCAGGCCCGGGCAGGCTGCGCTGCGGACCTGCTGATACGAGCCCTGGAAGCTGCCTTTATTCTTGTACCAGTAGCCGTTTTCGCTGCCGTCGACCAGCTTCATGGCCGGCGGAATTTCATCCAGCAGACCGTTGATGAATGCCGGATAAAGGCCGTAACTCAAATACTGATAGGCTTCCGGGGAGCTCAAATTCGACATCGACAGCAGCCAGTAGCACAAGATAACCATGTCCGGGTATTCGGCGGCCAGCGCTTTCATCATCTGGGCACCGCGCAGCCGGGCCTGCGCTGCCGTTTCTTCAAAGCTCCTGCCCGACGATGCATCGTAGTTCCATCTGAACTCCGAGTAACTCTCCGGATCGAACACCAGCCCCACGCAACCGGTTTCTTTGGCGGCGAACGCCATCAGCGCCATGTGTGATATGATATCCTGCCACACGGCGTCATCGAACCAGCCCGGCCTTTTCCCGTAACCGTTGGCGCCGGTATAAATGAAATTATGCTTGAATTTGGTGAATTGACATTGCTTCAGCATCTCGATATCTCTGGCAATATTTTCCCGGGTCCAGCCCGCCTGCAGCCAGCAGCGGGCGGAGTTGCCGATCTCTTTGCCGTCTTTGTCCCGGATGCTGAGGGTGATATTCAAGCCGTCGAAGGGCAGCTCCTGCTCAAGTTTCCGGTAGCTGTGCAGCAGTTGTTCCGGTTTTCGCTGGTCCCAGCCGCACTGGATGACCTTTTTCCTGAATTCGGTACCATGCAGGGCGGTCATCAGGACGGAAATGTTTAACAACCCCAGGAGTAATTTTTTCATCAGTTTTCCTTTTTGCTGTAACGATTAGTAGTTCAATTGTTTTAAATAAACCGGCAAGGGTTATTTTGCCGGAGCTGTTGTGCTGCCGGGCTGGAAAGCCGGGCGGACCAGGACCGTTTTGTAATTGCTCACGTTCTGCTCTTCGATGGCCTCCAGGAGCAACTTCGATGCCTCGATACAGATCTCGTCCAGTTTATCGATCAATCCGGTGATGCCTTTGGACGGTGAATGGCAATTATTCGATCCGGTGACGCTGATGTCTTCCGGCACGCGGTATCCCATTTCGTTCAAGGCTTTAATCGTCCAGGAGGCACGCCAGTCATCCGCGCAGATGAACGCGGTCGGTGGGTTTGGCCCTTGAAAAGCTTTAATCAGATATGGACGGAAATCAGGTGGCAGCAGTGCTTCGGATTTCAAGACACCATTGTCGGCGGGGCGCTGCCAGGTCACGGCATAATTTTCCTCGAACGGCAGTTTCAGGTATTCGAGGCTCCGTAGATATCCCTGGTAACGTTCCATGGAAATCTGGGTTTCGATTTCATTGGAGACAAAGCCGATTCGTCGGTGCCCCAGACTCATCAAGTGATCCATTGCCTGGAAACTGTAACTGAAGTTATCGAGTGCAACCCAATTGCTTTCCAGTCGCGGATCAATATGCTGGATTCCCACATGAGGAAGCGGTTTGATATATTTCCCCCAGAATTCAGGTGTGATCCGGCCATGGAAAATAACCCCGCTGACATCATCGTTTATCAGGCAGGGCGGGGGAGCCCAATCCAGGTCGATGTGCGAAAAGAGCAAACTATAGCCGCGCTGCTGCAGGATTTTGCTCAACTTGCTGAATATCGATTCAAAGGTTGCGCGGAAAACCTCTTCGCTGAGGGCAGTGGATAAAGACAGAAACACGATCTGCCGTGTTCGGACCAGTGCATTCTGCGTTTTACCCGGCTGCCGCTTGCGTTCGTGGCGGGGAACGACAAAAGTGCCGCTGCCTTTGATTTTGCGCAGCAACCCCTCCTGCACCAGATTGTCGAGTGCCTTGCGGACCGTATTGCGGCTGATCTTGTAGCGCTCGGCCAATTCAAGCTCCGAGTGAATCAGTTGGCCGCCTTCGAGGCGCTCGGTCACGATATCGCTGCGCAGGTCTTCCTCGAGCGCCATATAAGCCCGGGTAGTATGCTGGGGCAGTTGCATGGTTGATTTACCTGTAATGTTATTCTAAAGTTGTTCTTGCTAATAGAATACAGCTTTATTTTGATTTGTCAATATCTGAATTCCGAAAAAAGGGCGAGATATTTAATATTTGAGCTTGTTTATTGAAGAATTATGTTGTATAAACAAGATTTGAACATCTTTGGTACAGGTTGTTTCGTCCCTGTGCCGGGCGCCGAAAAAGTTCATAAAAAGATCGGTGAGGGTATTGCTATTTGGGAAAATGCCGTTATAATATAACTATAGAACGTTCTAGAGTTGAGGTTTTGAGCTTAATATGACGATCAAAGAAATATCCGAAAAACTGGGCATGTCCAAATCGACGGTATCGATCTGTCTGGCGGGGCAGGAAAGCGACCCGCGCTTTTGCATCAGGCCGGAAAAGGCTGAAATGGTGCGGAAGTTCGCCCGCGAAAACGGCTATGTGCCGAACCAGGCGGCGCGGCGCTTGCGCTCGCGTTCGATCAATCCGCCGGTCGGGCTGCTCTTTACCCGGCGGACCGGGATCGAGAAGTCGTTTCCGGCGTTGCGCGATGCAATGGATATTCTGGAAAAGCATGGACGCGAATATGTGACGGTCGGTTATGCCGACCGGAAGATGGCGGCTTCGCTGGCGGCGCTGAAGAGCATGGATGTTCGCGATGTGATTGTCTTCGGGCCGTTGACTGAACCGTGTCCCGTTTATCACGCCAACCAGAGTTATGTTGGTGACGAGCATAGCCGGAGAATGGTCGAGGAGTGGCACAATGACTGGGCCGAGTGCCGGCAGTTGTGCACGAATATGACGCTGTATGCCTGTGATTATCGTTTTCCGGTGCCGGTCGACGGCGGAGTCAGCGGGATGTTCCGGAGCGGGATCGATGACCGGAGCATGATGATCGATGTGCTCCGGCTGATCAAAAGGGCCGGGCTCGGGCCGGTGGCGGTTTCGCGCTGGATCGGCATCGAGGAAGAGTTGGTGCCGGAATTGATTGGCGACCTGGAATTGATCCGGATGGTCAACTTCGTCGGGAACCGTTTCAAAGAAGGGCGGCGGCAGGGGCGGGAGCTTTTGAAATTGCGGGAGAAAATTCCGTTCCGGACGGTATTTTTCGGCAATGACCAGTTAGCGGCGGGGATCATCGCCGAGTTTCTGGAAGCCGGAGTCCGGGTGCCGGAGGATATTGGTGTGATCGGCTACGGGAACGATGAAGCGGCGGAGTATTTCCGGGTGCCGCTGACCAGCATCAAATTGAAGGTGTACGACCATATCGAGGAAATTGTCGAAGCGGCAATGGGGCTGCGGCAATTGCCGGATACTACGGTTTATCCATATGAAATTGTTTATCGTGAATCATTCAAATCACCAAGGGAGGTTACAGTATGAAGCATAGGACATCTGAATTTTTCACACTTATAGAGTTGCTGGTCGTAATTGCGATCATCGCAATTCTGGCGGCGATGCTGCTGCCGGCGCTGAACAGTGCGCGGGAAAAAGGGCGCTCCGCTACCTGTCAGGCCAATGTCAAGCAGTTGAACATGGGGTGGACCTTTTATTCGGACGGTGCTGACCAGTGGTGTCCGGGCGCATTTTATACGAATTATTACCCTCTGGCAGCGGGCGGGAGCGGACGGTGGTGGCAGTATTTCAAGGAACAAGGATATCTTACGGAAAAGACCACCATGTGTCCCTCTTCCAATGCCTGGCAATTCAGTAGCTCCAACCTCAATTACGGTGTCATGGCTTATATTTATGGCATTACCAACATCAGCGCACAGGCCCGCAAAACCACCGAGAAATTGTTTCGGAATCCGAGCCGGATGGCTACTTACATGGATTCGCTGCCGAACATAAAACAGGTGGCGATGGGGTTCGTGGCGAACTCAGGTTTTGCGGACAGCATCGGGGTGTTCAATGGTTATCCCTTCAGTACGCCGAATGCCTATTCTTATTCGGCCGACGCCCGGCACGGGACCACTGCATCGGCGCATACCGCGATGATGAATACGGGGTTTATGGATGGCCATGTGGCGCCGCGCAGTTTTTATCAGGTATACACCGTCCGCTGTACGGTATTCAACGCCTGGGACTGGAACTTGTCCGGCACTCTGGCGCCCTGTCACGGCACTGCCGCCAATCCGTGGACGACCTGTCCGCTGTAAAATACAATTAACAAATTAAGGATACGTATGAAGAGAATATTGATTCTATTGATCGGCTGCTGCCTCGGTATGGGGCTGCAGGGGGCCTGGCAGGGACAGAAAGCGGAGTTCACGGAAAGCGGCGGCGTCATAACCGTAAAAAGTTCCGGCAATGCCAATGGGATCGGGCAGGTCGTCAAGGTTGAAGCTCAGCGGCGCTATACGATTTCGTTTGAGGCGTCCGGTGAAGGACGGATTCAGATGGCGATTTTCGGCGGATTGGCGACGACCTCCAGCAGTACCGTAGCTCTTGAGGCGGGACAGTGGAAGAACGTGGAACTGAGTTATTTTGCTTTTGGGCCCCAGGTCAGTTTGAAGATTTATTCGCTGGAAAACTCGCCGATGACGTTTCAAGTGCGGGATTTCAAGGTCACGGCGCAGGACAAACCGGTGCCGGCGGAGGGGGAAATCGAGCGGCTGGATTTCGAGGCGCGGAATTATCCCGGCAACGGTCAGATTGTGAAGCTGGCCGACGCCTTCAACGGGCAGGCGGTATGGGGCAAGCGCTGGTACCGCGCGGTCAACAAACTGCCGGTGCCGCTGAATTCGCGGCCGCTGCAGTTCTGGGGGCGGTTCAAGAAGGACAGCGACGCAAAGGTGACGGTCCGGATGCTGAGCGGCGCACAGACGGTCGCGGCGGGGAGCATCGCGGGAAAAGATCAGTGGGAATGGGTGAAGTTTTCGCCGGTGAATTCGGCGGCGGCATACCCCGAGGTATCGTTTACCTATGACAGTGATGCCAATACGCAGATCTGGTTGGACCGCATTGTGTTGAGCACCAATCCGGAACTGGATCCGGACGCGGCGGCGGCCCCGGTTTTCGACGGCAGCATGACGGCGGTGGGGCGAAATGGCGCGGTGACGGTCGGGCCGTTTGTCTTGCGCGGCGAGAACCGCTTCGCCGGGGAACAGACCGAGGTCAAGTTCCGTTATGACAACGAAAATCTGTATGTGGATTTCAAATGTTTCGAGTCGTGCCTGGACCCGTTGAGCAACCGCCTGCATGAATTTAAAAGTGCGGTCAAAAACCGTGACGACGGCAAAATTTACAATGACGACTGCGTGATCCTGCTCCTTCAGCCGCCGGGCTCCAGCGCGGTTTATGAGTTCACCGTGAACGCCAACGGCGCGGTATTGGACGCCAAATGCCAGGGAAGCGACCTGTGGGCCGACCGTGATCTGAATTGGAACTCGGAAATCAAGGCAACCGCCCGCAAGGATGACGGTTTCTGGACCGCAGAACTGGTGATACCGTTCAAGAATCTGAAAGCTGCGCCGCAGGCGAACGAGCGCTGGAAAGTACTGGCCGGGCGTATTGAGCAAAGTCAGCAGGAAGTCAGCGCCTGGCAGACGATGTCGAAGGGGTTTCATTATGCCCCCGATTTCGGTGAACTTTTTTTCGTCGACACGGTGCCGCAGGTCGAGCTGAAAAAGCTGCCCGGTTTCGTCTCTGGCAACAACAAAATCGAGGTCGCGGCGTCGGTGCCGGTGAGTATCGAGTCCGTGGTGAAATTCGGCAATCAGGCGCCGCAGTATTTCCGTGGCGGTACGTTTGTGCTGGCGCAGAACGGCGCGTTCAATTACCGTTGGACGGTGCGCGATCCGGCGACCATGGCGCTGTATTATCAGTCGCCGCAGTACAACCTGAGCGTCCGCAGTGCGGCGCTGAAGTTCGACCCAGCCAACACGGTGACGGTGAATGGAGCCGAGGCGAAAGGTACCGCTCTCCTGAGCAGCGGTGTCAACCGGATCACGGTGAAACAGCCGTTCAGCGGCGAGCTTGAAGTCGGTGAATTCAAGTTTGCGCCGGATCGCGAAAACATCGTGTTGATGGTGGACGAATCGACGGTGTGGCCGAACTGGCTGATCGAGGGCGTGGCGATCAATAAGGGCGGTCTCCAGCAGTTGATGTTCCAGCCGCAGGGCGTGGAGGGATACAAGCTCAAGGATTATACCTTGTACGTGGATATGCCGCCAGGGTTCGTGTTCGAGGGCGCTTCGGGGTATTATAAGAAATGGTCATTGAAAACCGAAGAAATCGGCCCGGTCACGATCGGCGGCCGCGAATACGTGCGCCATGCCATTCGTTTCCTTGGCGAAGAGGGGGCAAATAAGAATCTTCCGGCGCATCATTATGTGGCCATGGCGGTGCGCGCCCCGTTGGACGGCGGCAGCGAGAGCGAGCTTTATTTCCACGCCGGCAGCGCGGAACACGGCATTCTCGAAGTGCCGCAGAAAATCAAGGTACAGTTGCTGCCGCCGCTCGCCGGCCGTCAGCCGCAGAAATTACTGGTGGAAATGTGGACCAGCTGGATGAAGAACCTCGACGACCGCGCGTTTTCGGACAAGTTCGGCGAGCATTTCCGGGCCATGGGGGTGACCGAGTGCAATTCGCGGCACCCCGGCGTGAAGTATTTCACCTTGTTCAATTTCGAGCCGTGGGTCGTCGATGTGTCCGGTTATATCAAGGAACATCCCGAGTCCGCGTTGGTCGATGCCAAGGGGCAGAAAAGCGATAAGTTTGTTTGTACGTCGGCGCTGCTGCAGGATGCCGCCTGCGATGCGTATCTGTCGGCAAAGATTAGCGAGTGGATGAAAAAGCTCGACTATCCCGGACACATCGACTGGGATTACGAACACCATGTCCTGAACAGCTACATTTCCTGTTTCTGTCCGCGCTGTTTGAAGGAGTTCGGCAAGGACGACCCGAAGGCTCATTTAAGCGACTGGACCACGTTTATGAATCGCCGGATGGCGGATCTGGGTGTCAAGGTCAATGGCATGATCAAAAAGTCCAGCCCCAAAACCCTGTTCTCGGTTTATACCGGATATCAGAGCGACGATACCAAAGTACGCTATGGCGTGGACTGGTCGCTGCTGGCGGGCAAAATCGACCTGGCCATGTGCGGTTACGGCCGTCCGGTCAAGGACCTGAACGAGACCCGCCGGGCATTGGGCAAAACATCGCTGGTACTGGGCGAAATCGCCTATCCGTGGGTAATTACGGAGCGTTATGTGCCGCGCGGCATCACCAAAACGAATCTGTTGCGCCGCGCCGCCGACGCCACTGGCGGAGTGTTGATTTACGAATATCCGACGCTGGACGGACATTCATTCGAGGCGATCAGTACGGTCAGCGCGATCATGGCGGAATACGAGCCCTTGTTCCTGCGCGGTGACCGCCAGGGCGATTCGCTGAAGCTCGCCGGCTGGAACCGCGCCGAATACGAGGTACTCGCCGATGGACAGGGCAATTCACTGGTGCTGCTGATGAATACCGGTACCGCGAAGCGCAACTACCGTTTTACTCTGAATAACCGCGAGGAATCCGGGAGCGTCGCCCCCCTGGATATCAAGGCGATCCCGGTCCGCTAAATTTCCGGGATTAACCACGGAAGGCACGGAAACCACGGAAATTTTTTTAACCACAAAAAACGCAAAAATACACAAAAAGAGATATAAGTGATTTTGTGTGTTTTTGTGTAATTTTGTGGTTAAAATTTTCTTTACGTATTCATTGTATTTCCTCTCCGCATGCGATATAATATGGAAACGCAACAGGAGGTGTGCATGGCGAGAGATAACTTCAATGCAACGATGGGCGGATTTTTCAAACTGCGCCAAAACCCGGGTGAGAACCGGATCCGGGCGCTGATGGTCAACCCGATTGGGTATGTTTTCCTGATTGCATCGATGGTCTTTCCCATTTTGCCGACGTATCTGGCAGTGGGGGCTTTGCAGCAGCACGGGTTGACATTCAGTTCAGGGTTCTTTGCGGTATTTGCTTTTTTCTTCTGGGTGCCGTTTTTGTCGTTCTGGCGGATGGTCAATATGTATGCACCGTATTTTGATTTCCATAATCGTATTTTCCTTCCCCGGCGGTTGCCCGGAATCAGACGGTTTCCCGAATCCATGCTGCGATTTGGCGGGCTCCGATTTGACGATATCACCGCGATCGAGGTTTTCAGTGAGCCGGAGTATCCCCAGTTTGCCAAAGTGGAATTTCTGCTGAAAGACGGCAGCCGGACATTATTCCTGCAGGGGCGGGCGGCCAGAATGCGTGCCAATGCCGAGGTCGTCGGCCGGGCGTTGGAAATCACAGTCAAAGAGCGCGACGGCAAAGTCATTGTTCCCGCCGCGACGGACCGGGAAAAAGCCCGGGAGATCGACAGCTATGAATGGTCTTTCATCCGGAAGGATCTGGGGGAAATGGGATTCAAGTGCGTAGAGGAACAACCGGAGCAGATCACCATTGTCCGGAAGTCCGGGGAAATGATCGCATGCCTGGTGCTGTCGGCAATCATGTTGGTGTGCGGGGGTGGGTTTGGCGCGTATCTGATCATAGGCATCATTCGGAAAACGTTTGATGCGGATGTACTTCCGGCAGCATGGATTGGCAGTATGGGGTTGTTGGCATTCGCCATTGCCGGGATTGTATTTTTCCGTCTATACATTCCAATCATTTGCCGGGGCAATCCACGGTTTGATTTGAGCCGGAAACGTTTTCGCTTGAAGAAAGATTGCTTTATTCCGTTTGAGGATATTCATGCCCTGCAGTTAATCACAAACGAAGGACAAAAATTAACCTTGCGGTTGCCGGCTAAGGTTCAGCTGAATTTATTGCTGAAAAACGGTGAACGACTGCCGATCACCTGGCTATCGCCGGAGACCAGCCCCGGATATAATGTCAGCGTATTCAAAGACCTGGCCGGGAAGCTGGGGTTTCCGCTTCTCGACTGCCGCGATTTCCCGGATAGCGAAATGGTGAAAAAAGCCCGTGCGGACGAATACCGCCGCCGCCAGCGACTGGTGAAACTGCTTATAACGGGATTTGTGTTGGCCTTTCTCATATTCATGGGAATGTTTCTGTCCGTTATTCTGAAAACAATTTTCCGGTGAGGCTTTTAAAATTCGAAATCCGCTCTATATTATGGGGAATGAAGTTATGGAGAGGACGATAGAATGTGTAAAGAGCGGGTGAATTTTACCCTCATTGAACTCCTGGTTGTGGTAGCGATCATCGCCATTCTGGCGGCGATGCTGCTGCCGGCGCTGGGGCGGGCGCGCGAGGCCGGGAAACGGTCGTCGTGCATCAGCAATATGAAGCAGATCGGACTGGCGAACAATCAGTATGCCGGGGATTATGGCGATTATTCATGCGTTTACAGCGAGATCAATCAGATGCCGCCGCCGCTGTGCCGGTATTGGTTCGGCAGGCGGATCACCAGCGGTATGGGGGGCGTGTCCAAATTCGATGCCACCGACGGGCTGTTGAGCAGTTACGTGGGTAATGACGGCAAGGTGTTTTGCTGCCCGTCGTTTCCATATGCCGGAGAGCTTACCGAAGTGGAAAACGGCGCGGGGTACGGTTACAACGGTTACTGGTTGGGCGGTTACAAACCCAGCGGAGCGCCCGGTGCGCAGGCGATCAACGGATGCAAACTCGGCTCGATTCGCAGGCCGTCGGCCGTGATCGCGTTTGCCGACGCGGCATCGGAAGACAGCGGCATGGGCGAGGCAATCGCGTTCAAGCCGTCGCTGCTGCTGGCGGTGAGCCACGGCATTCCGGGCGAGGAAAGCGAATACACCGGCGCGGCGGGGTCGATCCACTTCCGGCACCTGAAATCGGCGGTTGTCGTGTGGGCGGACGGGCACGCTTCGGTCGAGAACCTCGGCAAAGCCAATTCCGGCTCCGCCGAAACCCTCGGCCACCTCGCCGACGTGGATACCACCGACCACTACCGCACCGATTAATTTTCTTTTGGCAGCTCGGCGACCCACTTGATATTCGAGAAATGAGGATCCTCGATATAGACACCGTTGCCTGCCGGGTTGTCTTTCGGAAATACTGCCAGCATGCTGCTGCCGAATTCTCCGCGGCTTCCTATGACAACCATGAAATATTTACCATCCGGCGATTCCGCATGGCTGTAAATTCGCCTCCAAAGCCTTGGTTCTCCGATCAATTCGGCGATTTCTTTTCTGCGAAATTCTGCTGGCCGGTCAAAATCGTATTCGAACTCTTTTTGGACAACTTGACCGTTTGGCAGGTCAAGATAATGGTTTTTATACAGAATATAACCGTTCAATTGTGGTTTGGGATTGGAATGGTATTTCAGACGCAGCCAATCCATCTCCAGGCGGGTATAAATCATTCCCATCGGCAGTACCATAAAACAAGCGCCCAGCAAGTACAGCAATATGCAGATCACATAGCTGATACAGATTTTGCGCCAGTTCGGTTTCCAGCAGGCAGCGGCGTGTTCGATCAACAATGCTATGAGCATCCACGGGAAGGTGAAAAATATTGCCGTACTGAGCAGCAGCAACAGATGCCCGGCGTGGTTCGGGTCGATCATAAACAGGGGCGAGAGAGCCAGATAATTGACCAGCCAGAATGCGAGAATAATCAGTGTCCAGCGCAGCCATGCCCGCTGCTTCCGGAAAAAGTTGAAACACCAGAGCAGAGCCGCTCCGTAACCGGTACAGGCCAGAATGGTGACCAGCGGCGGCAGTTTCCATGAATATTCGAAATTGAACCGCTCGCCGAGCCTCAGCAGGTCGATTCCGGAAAGAAGCAACCCGGTCAGCAATCCGACACCGAGGCCGGTCAGCAGATAGCGCCAGGATTTGCGGCACTGGTATTGCTCGAGCACGGCCAGCGCGCCGAGGGTGAACATCGATAACAGGCCGGTCCGCAGCATACCTTCGCCACCGCTGAAAATCGCGGTACAGGCACCCAGTATACCGCCGAGAATGGGCAGTACGATCCGGCGCGTTATTGTTCTTTCATTCGGCATGATTGTATGTTCTCCGTTATAGGGAGAATATATTGCGGTGCGGATGAGTTTTCAAGCGGGGAATCAGTTTTCGATGCCTTCGGCGTCGCGCTCCTTGAATACTTCGCCGGCCACGAAAATGGCGTTGATCGCGGTGGGGAACCCGGCGTAGACGATCATCTGGATGAAGACTTCCAGCACTTCGGCGCGGGTCCAGCCGATGTTCAGCGCCATATTGATATGACTCTTCAACTCGATGGGGCCGTGGCCGAGGGTGGCGATGCAGGTCATGATGACCAGTTCGCGCTGTTTTTTGTCCAGACCCGGGCGGCAATGGATGTCGCCAAAAGCGAATTCGTTGATGTATTTGCTGACGTCCGGGGCGATGCCCTCGAGGCGTTTGCCGATGTCGCTGCGGTTGTTCATTTCGCGCAGGCGTTGAATGCCTTTTTCCATCCGTTCGTTCATAGTACGACCTCTTTTTTGAATGGCAATACTATACTGCGGCGACCACGAAAAAGGAATGGCGGATTAAAGCAAAAGCATATCCTTTTGTCGCATCCGGCTTATTCTGGACCGGCGGAATAGTTGAACAGTATCATAAAGGGGAACCAGGCGTTTTGGTTGTAATTCAGCAACCCGAACTGTAACCCGTGTTCGGCCGAATTGTACACTCCCAATTGCACTCCGTGATTTTCCTTGCCCGAAATATTGACGAGGCCACACAGAAGCCCATAATTGTAGCGGCAGTACTGGTAAATGCCCGCGGATACGCCGCAGTTTACCGGCACGTTGATCAAGACTCCCGCCTGTACGCCGTAGATGGAACTTTGCATTTGGCCGCCGAGCGCGACACCCGTTACCGTATAGGTCCGGAATAATTGCCAGGGGTATTTCGGGTACAGCATGATCTGGAACGGGGTATAATCTCCCAGTGCCCGCGAGCGAAACGGCGCGTCGAACAGGGCGTGTCCATAGTCCAGACTGGTCGTAACCGGGTCCAGTGCCACGGCATTCAGGCATGCTGCCAGTATGACAAACAGTAACCCGGGTTTCATCACATCATGCCGTTCTGGCGGGCGTAGCTGAAGATGCCGCCGGCTTCGGAGACTTCGGGGATGCCGTCGGTACAGCTGCCGCTGCAGACCTTGCAGGTGTCGAGTGGGCAGGGGCGCGCGAAGTCCTCGGCTCGGTAGGTGTAAACGGCCTGGTATTCGGCATTTGGATCGCTGAAGAAACAGGTGAACGGCTTGCTGCTGCGGGCCTTGACATAGTCGAGGGTTTTGCGGTCGAGCGCCACGATGCCGCTCTTGGCGCCGGCTTCCACCGCGATGTCGCAGATGGCCATGCGTTCCTCAAGGCCGAGTTGTTCGATGGCGGAGCCGCCGAACTCCAGCGCACAGCAGGCGGCGTCGGTGCCGATGTCGTCGATCAGGCGCGGGATGATGTCCTTGGCGGTGACGCCTTCCGGCAGCGAGCCGTTGAGCTCGATGCGGATGGAGGAGGGGACGATGACCGGGAGCTTGCCGGTGCCCATAATGAATGCGGCATCGGTATTGCTGATGCCCGAAGCGAAAAGGCCGAATGCACCGTGCATGCAGGTGTGGGCGTCGGTACCGAAGAGCACTTCGCCAGGGCGGCAGTGGCCGCGCTCGGGCAGGGCCTCGTGCCAGGCGCCCGCATAGTCGGTGGTGCTGGGGTCGTAGAAATAGGGCAGGTCGTGTTCGTTGAAGAACTCGCGGAGGATGGCGAGGTCCGGGTTGGCGGCGAATTTGCGGTCGGGGATGATCACCAGGCATTCGCGCCGGAAGAGCTTGGCGTCGCTGCCGAATTCGCGCTTGAAAATGCCGATGGCGTCCAGCGCGCTCACGTCGTGCATCAGCAGCACGTCCACATTTACCCGGATGATGTCTCCGGGTTTGACACTTTTTTCTCCGGCGGCATGGGCCAGGATGTGCCCGGTGATCGTCATACCCATTTTTATTTCCTCCAACTTTTAAAAAACTACTGTTTTTTTAATTGAGAATTGAGAATTGAGAATTGAAAATGATGGAAAGGGATGAATCCCTTTGACCCTCCTCAATTTTCCATTTTCCACTTTCCATTTTCAATTTATTACTGGCGGCTGCAGGCTCAAGTACCATCGGATGATGATGTAGTCCGCCACGATCCAGATATAAGTCGCAAAGGCCAGGAAGGGGCCGAACGGAATCGCCATTTTCGAGAGCGGTTTTCTGAGGACCAGCGCACCGCACACCCCGAAAAGCGTTCCCAGAATGGAGGCGATCAGCAGAATGAAGAAGGTGGCCAGCGGCCCCAGGCAGGCGCCGATGGCGCCAATGTATTTGACGTCGCCCAGCCCGAACGCGTCCTGCTTGAAGATTTTTTCGCCGAAAAACGACACCAGGTACATGACGCCCAAGCTGCCGAGCAGGGTGAAAATCGAGAACGCCGCCGCCAGCAGATGGCTCGACTGCCGCCAGGTCTCCGGGAACGCCATTGCGCTGAGGATGCCCAGGATCATGGTCGGGTAGGTGATGCGGTCGGGAATGATGCGATGTTTGATATCGATGAAAACCGTGCAGACCGCCAGCATGATCAGCCCGAAATAAAGCGGCAGGAACGTCAGGGGCCAGCCCAGATAGAGAATTTTCGCAAAGACAAGCAGGAACAATACGCCGGTGAGCAGTTCGACCATGAAGTAACGGATGGTGATCGGCTGTTTGCAGCCGCTGCATTTGCCGCGGAGAGCCAGCCAACTGACCAGCGGGATGTTTTCGTACCAGCGGATATTGTGTCCGCAATTCGGGCAGTGCGACGGCGCGGTAACCACCGATTCGCCGCGCGGAATCCGCCAGATGCAGACATTCAGGAAGCTGCCGATGCAGCAGCCCAGCATAAAGGTGAATACCGCAAAGAGCCACGGCATTTCGCTGATCATTTCGTAAAGTATCATGGTTTTCTCCGGAGAGTCGGACAATCTTTAATAACTCTTAACTCATTTTCCAGTGCGTTGCGCATGACTTCCACCGGCGCTTTTTGCCCGGTCCATATCTCAAAGGAACGCGCACCCTGATGCAAGAGCATGCCGCGTCCATCGGCGGTTTTTGAGCCGTGGGCCTGCATCCACTGCAATAGTGGCGTGTTCTTGTAAATCGTGTCGAAAAACGGCAAGCCTTTAATCCATTCCGGATTTACCGGCATCGGGTCACCGGGTTTCAAACCGAGGCTGGTGCCCTGGATGACTACCTGCGATCTGGCGGCAAATGCACGAATGGCGTCTTCGTCGCTCAGCTCGGCGCAGGCGATTTCCACCGCAGGGTAATGCCGCCGTAATTCGCCGGCCAATTCCTCCGCTTTGCCCAGCGTGCGGTTGGCGAAAAACAGGCTCTTCGCTCCGTTGGCCGCGAAGTAAAATGAGACCGCCTGTACCGCGCCGCCGCAGCCCAGAAACAGAATCGAGGCGTCTTTGATATCCAGGCCGAACGCCTCTTTCAAGGCGGTGGAGAGCCCGTAGCCGTCGGTCGAGTAGCCATGCATTTTGCCGTCTTTGATCGATACGGTGTTGACGCTGCCGGCGAGCCGGGCCGATTCCTCGATTTCGTCGAGAAAGGGGATGATGTGCTGTTTGTGCGGCACGGTAATGTTGAAACCAAGCAGTTTGGCGCGGGCCTCGACGGCGAATTCGCCCAGAGCCTGCGGATTTACCTCCACTTTGCCGTAGGGCGAGCCCAGGCCGAGCGCTTCAAAGGCGGCGTTCTGCATCTGCGGCGAGAGCGAGTGCGCCACCGGGTAGCCGATGACCGCGTATTGCATCTGACGCTGATAAAAATGCCGGGGGTTGCCCCATTGGTCGTAGCCGATGGTCTCGCCGATGGCGAGGATCGATTTTTCCAGGGAAAGTTTGGACTCTTCCGAATTTTCGTTGATACCGGGTTTGCCGGTATAAAGCTGGTAGCCGGCGCGGTAACGGGTGTCGGTGACGTTCGGCATCATGACATTGGCGCCGGCCAGCAGCCCGAGTTGCCGTCCCTCCGGCGAAAGCGCCTGGAGCGCGGTGGTGGCGGCGATATTCACATCCTTCAGCAGAATGCGGGCGCAGGCGACCATTTTCAGGCCCATTTGCAGCTGGGTTTCCTTGCGGACGTCGAAGTCCGGCATGGCTGCGGCCAGCGGGGTATCCGGGTGCACCAGATACGGCCCCATGCCGATCATGTCGATATCCATGCGCTGGAAAAAGCGCAAATCGTGCACCAGGTTGTCGAGCGTCTGGTACGGCAGCCCGATCATGACGCCGGTGCCGGTTTGGAAACCCGCGGTCTGCAGGTCGCGCAGGCACTTCAAACGCTGTTCATAAGAGTGGTCCGCCGGGTGCAGCTTGCGGTAAAGTTCCGGGTCCGAGGCCTCGATCCGCAGCAAATAACGCTGCGCGCCCGCCGCAAACCAGCGCCGGTAGGTTTCCAGCGATTGTTCGCCCAGCGACAGCGTGATGCCGAGCTTACCGTTGGCGCGGCGGTTGATCTCTTTCAGCACGTCTTCGATAAAGACGGTGAACTCCTCGTCGGAGCGTTCGCCGCTCTGCAGGACGACCGACCCGTAGCGATTTTCCAGCGCCCACAGCGCGTCTTCGACGATCTCTTCTTTGGAGAGGCAGAAGCGCTTGACGTTGTGGTTGCCCTTGCGGATGCCGCAGTACAGGCAGTCCTTGGTGCAGATATTGCTGAGCTCCACCAGCCCGCGGAAATAGACGACGCGGCCCACGTATTGCGTTTTGACCGCGTAGGCCAGTTCATAGAGCCGCTGCAGTTCCGCCGGATCGGTCAGGGCCAGGAGCTGTTTCAGCGCTGCATCATCCGGCTCACCGCCGTTTTCGATTAAACTAAAAATCTCATTTGTATTCATAATGTTAATAAAATAGCTCCGCAGCGGGTAAAAATCCAGCTGCGGAGCTAATACAAATGCGAATTTATGTCATTACTTGTTCATGAGGGGGCTCCCCAGCAGGTTGAGGATGAGGTGGAAGGTCGACTGGGGCATGTCCGGGGCGAGGTCGCCGAACAGGCGCCAGCCGTGGTTAAGCCCCATCGGACAACTGGTGACGATGATGCCGCCTTTGCCCTCGCGGCGGAAAAGCATGATGGGCTGTTCTTTCTGATCCTTGTCCAGCGCGGAATAAAAGACCTGCCATTTTTCCGGGCGCTCGGGGATGTGAACGGCAAATGCCGGATAACTGTTGCCCGGTTCGATTTTGCGTGGCGCGGTGATGTGTTTTGCCGCATCCGGAGCAACCTTGATCGTGGGCGAATTCAACGCCGCGACCGTTTTGAAGCCGTATTCGGGGCTGCCGAAGGCCGGGGTGACGAAGTTCTCGCCGGCGAGAATGACCAGCGCTCCCCGTTTGGCGGCCTGCCGCAGCGGGCCCTTGAAGAACTCCGGCGAAGGGGAAACGGTATCGAGCTTCAGCAGGATTACGTCATAGTCGGAGAGATCGCGCTCGACACCTTTGGCGTCAAAGGCGAAGTCGACCGAGAACCCGTACTTGTGAGCCGTGTCGCGGAAAATCGCGGGGGTGCGCTTCTCAAAATCGCGTTTATCCGGCAAAATCAGCAGCCGGCGGCCCGGGTCGACGATTTCCGGAGTGAATACGAGGTAGCCGAGGTTTTTGAGTTCGGTTTTGTTTTGCAACTTTTCCGGGTGGAATTTCCGGCCATTGCGGACGCCGATGCGCCAGGCCTCGCCGGCCAGCGGCGGAGCGACGCCGAGGGAATGGAACGGAATCCGGATTTCGCCGCTGCCCGGGGCCGGACGGAACGTGCGGTATTCGCCGGAGCTTTCGTCGGACGGCGTCGCCAGGAACAGCTCGCTGTCGGATGTCAGCTGCAGGACAATTTCTTCCGTGTTATAATATACGGAGGCTCCGCTGGCGCCGAGGCGGGCATTCAGGGGCGATTTGGAATCCTGGCGGAGCGGTACGGGGGTGAAGCTTTCATGCAGTGTTGAAATGGCGACTTTCTTCAGGTCGGCATACAGGCGCTTTTCGCGCTTGAGATTGTCCCGGTAACGCGATTCGGTGAGCTTGCTTTCCGCATTTTTAAGCATGGTTTCGCAATGTTCCATCAGGCCGGGGACGGCGAAAATCTCTTCGGCCACCTGGTTCGGGCGGCAAAAAACGCCGCTCATGTGCGATTTGACTTTATCGGCCCCCGCCAGCAGGGTCATGTGATATGAAACCATGTCTTCCTCCGCGGCCCGGCCATAAGCCGTGCGGCACCAGTCGCGGATCAGGGTTTCGACCGGAGTGTCCGGCTGAAGCATGAGATGCAGATACAGATAAATGGAGAGGCGGAAAGTGACCGAGTTTCTGAATTCGGCCGAAGCGGTCTTCGGCAAGCCCAGGATCAGTTCGGGGGCGAGGCGGTATACGCCCATGTCGCGATAGCGCCTGATTTCGTCGGCAATCAGATTGCCCCAGGGCAGGGCGACCACTGGTGAGATGGAGTCGAAATAATAACCGTAGATGGCGACGTCGATGCCGGTCTTGCGCCACTTCTCGGTCATGGCAAACGCGGAGGTGTTTGCGCCGCATTCTTTGGTGGTGTGGCTGTAGCAGCGTGACCACGGGCAATGCTCGACCCAGTCCAGATCATTCAGCTTGATTCCCGGCTCCGAGGCATAGGCGAGATACGCGAGCGAACCGACTATGGCGCCCGGCTGCTGCTGTTTGATCCCGCGCGCCACCGCATCGGCAAAACGGAAATAAATCCGCGAATAACCGCCGCCTTCTTTGAGCGAGGCGAGGCAATCGGCACATTGGCAGTAGCTTTCGTTGTCATGCACGGACAGGGAATATTCATTGATGCCGTAATTGAATTTCTGCCCCATTTTTATCAGGTGTCCGGCGACCAGTTTCGCATTGTCGGGCTGGCTCCAGCAGAGTTGGTCCTGGCTGCGTTTGCCTTCGCGCAGGGCGTAGAGCTCCGGGCGTTCCTTCAGCGGAACCTCGTGAAAGGCGACGTGTCCGCTGTATACGGTACCCATTCCGCAGCGCCGCGAGCGCGAAATGATGAATTCATAGAGATCACTGTTGCCCTTGTGAGGCAAATCGTACTGCGAACAGCCCTGATAAGTCGCGAAGTTGCGGCTCAGGAACAGTTCGAAATCCACCGGTCTTTTTTCGTAGCCGCAGAGGCGTATGGTCCGTTGGGTAAAATCCGGGTTGAGGTTGCGCTTGACCCCGGTAAACGATATCGCCTGATGCTCGGGGATGAATTCGCCGTCTTTGCCCGGCCAGAGCCAGCGCACGCCCACGTTTTCGCGCAGAAACAGGAAGGTGGAGTCGACCACGGCACGCGGAGTCTGCCCGGTCAGGTACAACACGCCGTCAAGCTCATAAACCGCCAGTTCGTGTTTGCGCTCCGGGGACAAGCCGAGTCGGGGATAGACCTTCTTGACGTGCGGGGTGTCGGCGGTGCCGACCACCATGTCGCCGGCTTTGGGAGCGCCGTCCGTGACGATGTCGGGCTTGACTCCGGTGGATTTGAGCCAGACTTGCTGCAGTTCGCCGGCGGCAAACTCTTCATAGGGGGTAGCGCCGGGGGCAATCAGGATTCGGGAACCGGCCTGCAGGGTCAGCAGGCTCATCGCCAGAAGGATTATTACGGTGAGAAACTTCATTTCTTTTCCTTATGTGATTGTTGCATTATTACAGCCATTGACGGCTGAGTGAAGTGACGCTGAAAAACATGACGCCATCGTACCGGCCCTCTCCGGCACGGATGAATACGTCTTTGACGATCTGCCCATACGCCGCCGGAGCGAGCGTGGCGGCGTGGCCGTCGTGAAAACCGACATTGATCATCGAACCATGCTGGTTGGCGGCGGCTCCCTGGCCATTGAAGGTGGTGGCGGTGGCGTTCGGCGTGCCGTCGTTACTCGCCCCGTCGGTGACAAAATAGGTTTGGGAGGGGATGGCGAGCTTTTTGGTATAGATGACCCATTGGTTGGAGGTGAATCGCTCCACATATTTATTCGGCAGCGCCCCTCCGGCCAGGTTGCCGGTATAAAAAGCGCCATAGGTATTGTAGACACTGCGCGTGAAGTTGGCTTTGACCGGGGAGGGGCAGTACAGGAAATTGCTTGCTTTGACCTGATCCGATTTCATATCGAACACGTATTCCGTCCACATTTTATCATAGGCCGCACTGTACAGCATCTGGACCGCACCGTCATATTCGGCGCTGTAGAGTTCGCGCCCGAGGCAGATCTGCTTCATGTTGTTGATGCAGCTGGCGGTTCGTGCGCGTTCCCGGGCCTTGTTCAACGCCGGCAGAAGCATGGCGGCAAGAATTGCGATGATGGCGATGACGACCAGCAGTTCGATAAGCGTGAAATATTTTTTCATTTCCGTTCCTTTTGTGATGAGTGCTTTGTTCATTCGACTTCTCCAAATTTAATACGTAAAAGTTAATTCATCATTATCTATACCCGGAATAAATGGTTCGATCACCATTGACTCCAGTGCGGTATCCTTTGCCATATGATTCAGCAGCTGCCTGGCGGCGGTGAGGTACAGGTCATCGTATATGACCCAGCGGAAGTTTGCACTCTGGCGGTACTCCCGGTAATTCAGCGGGGTAAAAAATATGCCGATGGACGGGGCCGGACGATATTGATAATCAAGGCACCAGGCGGCAAAATTATAGTACCAGTGCGGTTCCATCAGGACGGCTTCCGGGGGATTTGAGTTCATCGAATCCAGGAACGCGGGATCGTTGCCCAGGAAATCATCCATGTTCAGGATATTCTGGGGCAAGCCGTGCTCAGCCAGGGCCTTCGCATAACCGGCATGATAACAGATGGAGGTATAGTACTCTTCCGACACCGTGGAAAATAACGCGACCCGTTTTTTGCCTTCCTTGATAAACTGCTTGGTCAGGCGGTAGGAGCCTTGTTCAAAATCCAGTGAAACCGACGGGATGGAATCATTTTCCCTATAGTTACCGATGATCATCATCGGCTGGTGAATGCTATGCATCTGGTGGAGAAACTCCGGAGTGAGCCAGCCGGTCAGCAGAATGGCGATCGAATTTTTTGCCGCTTCAATGATATCCAGCCCGAATTCATAGACGAATAGCGGATTGAGCCCGACGCCGTTTTCGGCCAGATAGTTGCGCAGCACATCCTCATGCGGTCCCGGGCCGCTCAGGTCGCGCCGGCCGACATTGATAAAGAGGATGTTATTCTGAAAACTGCCGTTTTTCAGTTCCCGGGCCAGATAGGTGCCGGACCCGTGGCGGCTCTCGAGCAGGCCGTCGCCCTGCATATCGGTCAGGGCGCGGGATATGGTTATGGCGCCGTAGGGCAACGAGGCGGCGAGCTTCCGCAGCGACGGGACCCGGTCGCCGACCTTCAACCCGGATTCCGCGATGGCGGCCATGATCGCCAGACGCGCCTTATAGTATTTCAGTTGCTTGAATTGTTTATTGTCCATTGAAAAGTGCACCTATTTATAATGACACTATTATAATTATACACATTTTTTCTTAAATGTCAAGACTGCAAATCCGGATTTGGAAATAAAATATCCGGAAATGGTAATCGGCCAGCAAAGGTAGATGACCAGGGTGGCCACCTTTCCGCAGGCGACCTGGCAGACACGCCGGAGTGAACGGTGCTCTGACCCCCCCGGCTTTTCACTGAGCGATTGCTTTCGATAGGTAATGGGTCAGTCAAAGGTAGTTCATCAGGGTAGGGGCGCCTGTCTCAGGCGACCGTTCTCCTCGGTCCGGATATCCTGTCGGCATAAGCGAAACCGATAGACGGATCGGAGTGAACGGCGCTCTGAGACAAGCGCCCTACCATAACTTTCACTGACCCATTACTTCGATAGAGTGAAAAGTTGAAATTTTTGGAGAAACACTATTGACAAATGTCGCGGTACATGTTATAATTAATGTAGCGCGACATTTAATTGATAGGGAAAGCTGTGATTGCGTTATTGGAAGTTGCCAAAGTGGTCGGGAATTCCGTCCGGCGGTGACGCAGAATTAACAAATTGCAATAAAATATCCGGATTATTATAATTAAGTTGCTATGGTAAAAAGAAATTGAGGTAGCGCGTATGAAATGAAAGAGG
>JBEBRW010000069.1:0-25504 GCA_040394635.1 Victivallis vadensis
TTTTCAGCTTTGGCCTCCGTCCATCCTCATATCCTTAGGTTGACGCGTATGGGTAAGCACCCGGTGGCGGGTTTATTTTTTTATTAGATCAACTATCAGTTCTTTTAAGCGCGTGAAGCGCGGTTCGAGGCGTGAGTTATTCACCGCCATCGCCACTGCGCGGCGGCTCCCCACCAGGATCAGCAGTTTCTTCGCCCGCGTCATGCCCGTGTACAACAAATTGCGCTGCAGCATCATGTAGTGCTGCGTCAGGAGCGGCATCACCACCGCCGGAAATTCACTCCCCTGCGACTTGTGCACCGTAATCGCATACGCCAGACTCAGTTGATCGCATTCCGTCATGTCGTACTCCACCGACTGGTTCGAATCGAACATGACGATAAACTTCTTCTCGTGCGCGTTGATATGCGCTATTTTCCCCATGTCGCCATTGAAAACCGCCTTGTCGTAATTGTTCGCGATCTGCATCACCTTGTCGCCGCTTTTGAACACCCGTTCACCGACTTTGAACTGCGGCTTGTGTCCTCCGTTCAGCATTTCCTGCAGCGCGGTATTGAGGCTGATCGTGCCGCAATTGCCGCGGTTCATCGGCGTCAGGATCTGGATATCATCCACCGGACGCAATCCGAACCGCTCCGGGATGCGCTCCGTAACCAGCCGCCGGATCAGCTCCTGGACCTTCTCCGGGTCGTCCTGTTCGATCCAGTAAAAATCGGTCAGGCGCCCGGCGTCCTTGCCGGTTTCGGGGAGCTGCCCGGAGTTCACCCGGTGAGCGTTGCGGATGATGTAACTGTCCGCGCCCTGACGGAAGATTTTCGACAGATGCGTAGTCAGGAAAACGCCCGATTCGATGAAGCAGTGCAGCACCCTGCCCGGCCCCACCGAGGGCAACTGGTCGGCGTCCCCCACCAGCACCACCGACGTGCCCGGTTTCACCGCCTGCAGCAGCGAATACGCCAGCATCGCGTCCAGCATCGAAACTTCGTCGATGATCAGCAGATCGCACTCCAGCTGATTGTTGACGTCAAAGGCGAAACGCCGCTCGCCGGGCTCCCATTTGAGCATCCGGTGAATGGTTTTCGCCGGAAATCCGGTCGATTCGTACATGCGGCGCGCGGCGCGGCCGGTCGGGGCGGCCATCATGATCTTGAGCCGCGCGGTTTTCGCCCGGCGAACGATTTCGCCGATAACGGTGGTTTTGCCCACGCCGGGGCCCCCGGTGATGATCGTCAGCGGCGAACCGCCCACCCGCTCGACCGCGAGCTGCTGTTCGTCGCTCAGCGTCAAGTCGTCGCGCGCCGGCACCCGCAGCAGCCGCTGCCCGGCGAAGCGCGGCACCTGTGCCAGCCTCACCACGATTTTCGGCACGCCGTGCTCGGCCGTGAACAAGGATCTCTGATAAACCAGTTCGCCGAACTCCGGGTCGGGGCAAACGGCCACCTGGCGCGCCGCCACCGCCCGCTCCAGCCCCAGCGCCGCCTCGTCCACCGTCACTTCCAGCGTCTCCGCAGCATTGCGCAGGAGCTCGACGCGCGGGTAACAGGTGTGCCCGGCGGTCATCAGTTGCCCGAGCGTGTAATTGATGCCGGAGGCGAGGCGCGAAATATTGTTTTTTTCGATGCCGAGCGACGCCGCCACCCGGTCCGCCATGGTGAACCCGATGCCGTCCACGTCGTTGGCCAGCGCATAGGGATTGTCGCGGACCTTGTCCGGGGTTTCGTCGCCGTATTGTTTGTAAATTTTCATGCAGTACGCGGGGCTGATGCCGAGGCTCTGCAGGAAAATGAAAATGTCTTTCTGCGTGCTCTGGCTGTGCCAGGCGGTGCGGATCTGCTCGATGCGCTTCTTGCCGAGGCCGGGGACTTCCTTCAAGCGCCCCGACGAGTGATCGAGGATTTCCAGCGTTTTCTCGCCGAAGTGGTCCACGATATTCTGCGCGTATTTGGGGCCGATGCCGGGGATCACCCCGGAGGCGAGATACCGCACGATGCCCTCTTTGGTCGAGGGCAGCAGGAAACGGTAACTCTCCGCCCGCAGCTGCCGCCCGTATTCGCTGTGGTTCTCCCAGTGCCCGCAGACCTCGATATCCTGCCCGGGGTACGCCCCGGTAATGCCGCCCACCACCGTATGTTCGGTGTTCTGGGCGTCGATCAGCTTCATCACCACATAGGTCTTGTCGTCGTTTTCAAAAACGATACGCAGGATCTCGCCGCGCACCATGTGCGAGGTGAGGCTCCCGCCTTCTTCGGCCTGCAGTGTGAATTGTTCGCTCATTATTTCTCGGCAAAATGGGTATTGATATACTCGGCCGCATCCTCGAGATTGTGCAGGATTTTGGTGGAAAAACGCGCCATCCACGGACTGCAGTCCTTGTACTCGAACGGCGAGAAAGTGACCACGAATTTGCCGAGGTTGTGCGCCGCGTAAAACACTTCCATGCTGGTGCCGATGCTGGGCTTGTTGTAGTTCACCAGGATGATGTCGGCCTCGCGCACGTCCTGCAGGTCGAATTCGACGATTTCATTGGCGCTGTCCACCTGGCGGTCGACGAATTTGCGGCGCATGGGGTCAAGCAGCCGGAAGTTGGCCGAGAGCATGGCCTTGGCGGCTTCGCGCCACTCGCGGGCGTATCCTTCGTGCTCGTCCATGATCGGACCGCTCAGATAAATGGTTTTCTTCTTCGGTATGTCCATGATTCAATCCTCATATTAAGTTCCAATCGGTAATATAGCCTGAACTATGGATTTTTAAAGCACCCGGGAAATAATTATCGGGAACCATTTCAAATACGAACCCCGTGTGCAAGTTTTCCGACTCTTCATTCAAAGTTAAGGTCGGCGGCGCGGCGGCTGGCACCGGGAGTCGTGCCGGACTCGCGCCGGAAAGCCTTGATGAAGTATCCGGCAGAGTGGAATCCGCAGCGTTCGGCGATCTCTTTTATCGAAAGCCCCGTTCCGTCAAGCAGTTCCCGGGCCCGTTCGATACGCAGGCGCTGCAGCATATCACCAAAATTTTCCCCGTGCTCCCGGAACAAACGCGATACATGGCCGGGATGAAGTTTGAAATGATGCGCCACCGATTCCCTGCTCAGTTCCTCCGTGAAATGTTCACGCAGATATTCGCGCAGCAGCAGCCAGGTATGCCGTGCCGCGCCCCCCGGTTCCGGCTCTGCGTCCGGTTCCAGCAGTGTCACGGCTTCGGCGAATAAAATCTGCAACAATTCGATCGCATGAACCGAGGGGTCGTCCGCGCAGGAGTTCAACACGCCGACCAGTCGCCGGAGCGTACTGCCGCCGCCATTGGCACTATGCCGGTAAACACGTGCCGCCGGATCATCCCCCGGCGGTCCCGTCCCGTCACAATTCAAATAAATAAAACGCAGATAGTCGGCCCGGAACGAAAGCGAAAGCAGTTCCCCCCGCCGTTCCCAATGGTGCGTACTCCAGCCATAAGGCGGCGCGAAAATCACATCGCCCGGCACAAATTCCCGTAACGCAATCCGATGCTCCACCGCACACTCCATCAACAGCGATCCGCCAAGCGGCACCAACAGCCGCGAACAACTATGCAAACTCCCCGGCGGCGTTTTTGGCAACGGCGACGCCGAGAGAAACGTCACATGGCGCGCCTTGCCGATCAGTTCCTTCGCACTGGCACAAGCCGCCGCCAGCCGGTTTCCGGTCCCTGATTGTCTCATATTGTTTTCTCCGGGAAATCAATGTTACTATTTTACCATTTACAAGACTTTAATTCAATGATATACTATAACTGAAATGATTCCAAAGTACAATTAAAATTGAAAGGAAATCAAAAAAATGACGACGGATTTTCAACTGGAACTTCAACGAATTCCCACCGGATTCAAAGGCGAATACTGCTTTACCCATGCCCGTGCGGCTGTCGGCCCGGACGCGGCGGTCATTACCACCCAGCCGTTGCGCCTCTCCGGCAGTGATATTTTTTACGGCATGCATCAGTTGTTGAGCCGGGACGGCGGGCATAACTGGAGCCCCCCGACCGTCGAACCGACGCTGGCGCGGCGCCCATACGCCGGGCATCCGACGTGGGAGTTGACACTGGCGGACGCCACGCCGTTCTGGCACCGGGCAAGCAGCAAATTTCTGCTGATCGGAATGAGTATGCTCTACGAAAACGACGAACTCGTAGCCGAACCGCGCCCGCGTCACACCGCCTACAGCTCGATGGGCCGGGATGCCGCCGGCTGGAACGGCTGCCGTCTATTGGAAATGCCGCAGACGGTCCGGGACGATTTTTTTTGCGCGGCGGCCGGCTGTACCCAGTATCTGGAGCTTGACAACGGAGAATTGCTGATTCCCTTTTATTTCATGAGCAAGGAAAAAGCGTGCGAGCTTCATCGCAACAGTTTTCAATCGGCGGTCATGCGCTGCTCTTTTGACGGCGAAATACTGCGCTATCTTGAGCATGGCAACGCGCTGGAGGTTCCAGTGCCGCGCGGGCTCTATGAGCCATCGGTCATTCGCCACGGCGACCGCTTCTTTCTGACATTGCGAAACGATCTGACCTCTTATGTCGCCGCCAGCGACGACGGCTTGCACTACTCCGGGCCGGTCGAATGGCGCTATGACGACGGCGCGGAGCTCGGCAGCTACAATACCCAGCAGCACTGGATCTCCGGCGGCGGCAGGCTTTATCTGGTCTATACCCGGCGCGGCGCGAACAACGATCATATTTTCCGCCACCGCGCGCCGCTTTTCATTGCCAAAGTCGATCCGCAAACGCTACGGGTGCTCCGCGCCACCGAGCGCATCGCGATCCCGGAACGGGGCGCACGGCTCTGCAATTTCGGCTGCCTCCGGATCAATGACAACGAATCCTGGATCGTGGCCGCCGAATGGATGCAGGCCCCGGAAAATGACGCCCCGACCGAGGATGAGCGCGCCCGACACCGGGGCAATTGGAGACGCTGCGCCGAACGCGGCAGCGATAACTCCATTTTCATCGCCAAACTTCGATTCGGGGGCCGCCGGTGATCGCCTGGCTGTTGCCGGTATTCGGTTCCGCTTTGCTGGTCGGAGCCTATGACCTGGCCAAAAAAGCGGCGGTCAGGGGCAATCCGATTCTGCCGGTGCTCTTTTTGGTCACACTGACCGGAACCATCAGCTGCCTGGCGGCGCTGGCGGTGAGCGGCGGGTTGAGCGGCGCGCTCGGCAATTGCACAGTTTCCCAGTGGGCTGCGCTTTTCGGCAAAGCGATGCTGGTGGCTGTGATCTGGTATACCGCTTTTTATGCGTTTCGCATCCTGCCGGTATCCATCGCGGCGCCGATCGGGGCGGGGTCGCCGCTGGTGACATTCGTCGGAGCAATCCTCTGGTTCGGCGAATATCCGACAATCCTGCAAGCACTTGGGTTGCTATCGGTTATGGGCGGGTACATCCTCTTTTCCTCCGCCGGCAAACCCGAAGGGATCGACTGGAGGACAAACCGCGGAATCCATCTGCTGCTGCTCGGTGTCGTCCTGGAGGGCTTCTCCAGTTTATACGACAAACAATTACTCAGTATCATGGCGCTGCCGCGCGATACGGTTCAGCTCTATTTCCAACTGAATTTAACGGTAATCCTGGGTGGAGCGCTGTTGATTTGCCGCTGGCGCGAGGGATATTTTCCCTCTTTCCGTCCTTCGCCTGCGATACTGGTGGCCGGATTGACGCTGATCCTGGCGGATTATCTGTTTTTTTATGCAGTCAGTGTGCCGGATAGCCGGATAGCGATTCTTTCGGTGCTGAAGCGCTGCGGCTGCCTGGTGACCTTCCTTGCCGGCATTCTGATTTTTCGTGAGAAACAGGCCGCGTACAAATTCCCGGCATTGCTGTTGATTCTGCTCGGCATTCTGATGATTGCCATTGGCTGAGGCGGTACTTTATACCGATTTTCACTTTTCCAGGGCGATTTTCGCAGGAGTAGTCAGGAAGGCTCTCAGTTTTTCTAACGTGACCGGTTTGGAGAGTACCGCGTCGAACGTCTTGAAGTGTTCCCGGCCTTCCGTATCGGCGGTGACCAATGCGAGGCGCATGGCGGCAAAGCGTGAATCACGGCGCACCCGGGTTGCCAATTCGAGTCCGTTCATGCCGGGCATCCACAAGTCGGTCAGCATAAAGTCGAAAGAGGCGGTTTCCAGAACCTGCAGAGCCTCATCGGCATTACTCGCGGTGGTGATCTGTGAAATACCGATTTTTTTCAGCATGGCCGACAAAATCTTCAGGTTCATCGCAACGTCGTCGACCAACAACGCCGAACCGAAAATCGGGGCTTCCGCCGGTTTCTCGTCCGCCCGCTGTTCTTTTTCACTTTCGCCGCCCGCGGCCTTGAATTTCAGGTTTCGGATGACGGTGCAGAATTTCGAGCCCTTGCCCGGTTCGCTTTCCAGTTCAATATTTCCATCCATCCGCTCGAGCATGCGGCGGACAATCGCCAGGCCGAGCCCGCTGCCGTTGTAGGCGACTTGCGTCCCACTCAGCGCTTCGGATTGCACGAACATCTGGAAAAGACGCTTCTGGTCTTCCGCAGATATACCAATTCCGGTATCTATCACGCAGAATGTCAAGGTACCGCTTTCCGGCGAATCCTCGGAGAAAGACGCCGATACCCGGATTTCACCGTTATCGGTGAATTTCACCGCGTTGCCGATCAGATTGAACAAGATCTGGCGGATACGGAGCCTGTCCAGCCATACGGACGGCAGAGGAGGAATATCCACGACGAATTCCAGCCTCTTTTCGGTGCATTTTTGCTGGAATATGGTTTTGACCTCATTCACGAGTTCGAGGAAATCGACTTCCGAGGGTTTGAACTGCATCTGGCCCGCCTCGAGCTTGGAGAGGTCGAGCACATCGTTGATCAAGGCCAGGAGCGTATTGCCGGCGCTTGAAATAGCCTTCAGATAATTCTTCTGCTCCTCAAGCGGCAGCGTACCGTCTTTCAGCAGTTCGGCGAATCCGATCACTGCGTTCAGCGGGGTACGGATTTCGTGGCTCATCGAGGCCAGAAAATGCGACTTCGCCTTGTTGGCGTTTTGCGCTTCCTGAAGCGAGGAGTGGATTTGCTCCTGATAGTTTTTGCGCTGCAGAATCAGCCCGATCAGGCTTCCGGCGGATTTGAAAAATTCCGTTTCATATTCGCTCAGCACATGTTTGGGGTTGTACCCCACACCGAAATTGCCCCAGGGCTTGCCGTCCACGTGGATCAGCATCGAATAAAGACTCTTGATTTGGAGCCGCTTGTTTTCTTCCGGCCAGAGGCCGAAACGGGTCACGATTTCGGGGTCCTCCGCATCCGTGGCAAAGATGATTTCGCCGCTGGAAATATAGCGGAACCACGGATCATCCTCGCAAAAAGGTACGCACGCGTTCATCAGTGACGCTTCCCGGTTCGGAACAGCCTGCCATTCCGCCTCCGGATAGGCCGTCTGGCTCTCATAATCGAAACGCAGCAGGAAGCAGGTGGAGGCGTTCAATCTCTCGCCGATGGCTTTGAGCACGGCCTCCGGATCGAACATTTTTTCACCGGAAAGCAACCCGGACAGGCAGAAGTTCAGCGTCTGCTGGCTGGCGTTCAGCTCGCTCAATCCGGTCACATCGTTGGCCACGCCGAGCAGCAGCCGCTTGCCCTGGTTGCCAAGCGCCCCGACAAACGGTTTTTGAAAGATATGGAGCGCGCGCACGGAGCCGTCCGGCATAAATTGTTTTTCGTCGAATTCGATGCCCTCCGGCATATTCATGACGTCTTCGTCGGAAACGGTATAGGTCAGCCCGAGCTCGGCCCCGGTTTTACCCAGCAGCTCTTCCTGGGGTTTATTCATGACCTGGGCGAAGGCCCGGTTGATCAATACGTGTTTGAAACCGTCATTGGCATCCTTGGCAAAGAAAATAACCGGCAGCGAATTGACGATGATGTCCTGCAGGGCCAGGGTGTCCTGAAGCTTCAATGTGTTTCTGGTGATTTCGGTCACATCCTGAATCACCCCGATCACCATCACCTTCTGATAGTGATCGCGGCTCAGACCGACCCTCAGGCGGTAATAACGCATTTCACCGAAATATTCGGACCGGTAATCAACCGTAACGGATTCGCTTTGCCCGGAAAGAAGTTCCTTCCCCAGCTTGTCGAAGTGCGGCAAGTCGTCCGGATGGACAACTTCTTCGTTCGGCAGGGACTTGCCGTCTTTGATCGGCCAGAGTTCGCCGAGTAACTTCGCTCCGCTCATCTCCTTGGTCTCGGGGTCGAAACGGAAATAGGCCGTCCGTGTCAGGTCGGATGCATATTCAAAAATAGCCAGGTTCGCCGCCAGCTGGGCCTGCTGTTCGTATTCCTCGGTAATATCCACGACCAGCCCGAACATCCAGCGGCGCCCGCCGGATAGTTCAATACCTTTGCGGAAAAAGCGGCCCATGCGCTGTTTGCCATCCACCCCGGTAAAGGCCTGGATGGACTCGTGGAGCTCCCCGCTGGCCACAACAGCGGCGTCAGTTTCCTGAAAACGTTTGACTTCTTCGGAGTCCCCGAAGAGCTCCGCATCGCTTTTGCCAAGAACTTCCTCGATCGGCCGCCCCCACAATTGCGAGCAGATACGATTGCAGAAAACATGCCGGTAATCGTCGTTGGCATCCTCCGCGTAAACATAAATAGGCATAATATCCAGCAGCAGCTCATGCTGGATCAGCAAATCCTTCAATTTCGTATCCAGCATCTCTTTGTCCCTGGAACGGTAGTGCCGGGGCAAAAACAAGGCCGATAACACTCCTCCGAGGACAAACGCCGCCAGTGCCACTCCCGTCATTTGCAACCATAAACTTGCCGGCGCAATGGCAGTTGGGTCACTGTTTCCAAATTCGTCAGCATGCAATTCCATCAAAGACAGAACGCCGAATATCACGGCGGAAACAAATATATATAGTAGCTTTTTCAAGGTTTTGCTCCATAAACTCACTTAACACAGTAAGCTACCATAATATTTATACTTTTCAAGCTTAGAATATTTTTTATCCCGAAGAGAAATTACACGTGCCGATTATAGCCTTTTGCCTGCGGATATTTTTTCTGGCGGGCTCAGTTGAAATGGACGCGCCCCGGTGCTACTTTATAAATTGAAGCACAAAATAAGGGGTAAAACATGAAGTATCTGATAATGGCCGCAGCGGCATTTCTGCTGCTCGGGTGTTCGTTCAACGCACAGCCGCAACACAAAGCGGTGATCGTGATTGTGCAGAAAAAAGACGGCAAAATCGTTAAATCCGACAGCACATCGCTGAATCAACTCGTCGCCAAGGACGATCTGCAGAAAATGTTCAAATCCGGCGAAGTCGAGCTCATTCCGACCTTCGTCATCCGCGATCAGGACAAGGATCATTACCGGATCAAATACACGGGGCCGGACGAGAGCCGGCTCCTCGAAATCAAATACGACGGCAAGGGCAAAATGGAAGTATGGGAGTCACTGACGTACTCCGTCTATATCTCTCCGCCGGACTGGAAGGAAAAAAGCGATGAATGAATTCTCTTATTTGAGCGGCAATCATGATTTGTCGCTGCCGGACTGGGGGCCTTATTCCAAGAAATTTTTCGGCATTTCGCATCTTGCGGACAAACAGCGCGGCACACGCTTCGATTTCACCGTGGTTCCGGCGATTTACCGCCGTCAGCTGGCGGTGCCGGACGCGCTGCGCCCGAGCGGGTACCTGCCGTGGGATATTTCGCCGGATCTCGAGAATTACTCGTATCGTCAGCAGCTGGAGTGGCGCGACGTGGTTTACGCCGACATCAGCTTCAGCCGCATCGACGACCACGCCCGGCTGATCCGCTGCGAACTGGTCAACAACAGCGATCAAAACACCGACTTCGCGCTGCATCTTCTTTCCACGCTCTTCCACGAGCCCATCGCCAAGGTCGAGCCTGTCGATTGCGTATGGGTGGACGCCATCGCCAATCACGGTGTCGAGCCGGTGCGCATGGTCCCGCAGGATGCCTTGAACCACGACGGACTGAGGCGGCGCGAGCAGCGCGTCGCCGGTGCCGTGGGCGGTTCGGTCATCGGCTGCGGTTTCGGGCGTGATGCGGGCGACAAAATCGTGTTTTCGCTGCCGGACGCCCCGGGCTGCTGCTACCTGCGTTACCGCTCGAGCGAAGCGCTGGACATCGAAGTGAACGGCCAGACGGTCGAGCTTCCGGCGGCGGCAGAGTGGAGCTTATTCAATCTCGGCGGTTTCAAGCGCAAACTGGAGATTGTCTCCGGCGGCGGCGCGGAGTTGATGATCGACGGCATCGCGATTGCGGAAACCGCACCCGGATTCGCCGCCGCCGAAACCGGCACGCGCCCCGAATTCACCACCGGCAAAAACAGCGTCATCATCCGTTATCCCGGCCTCAAACACAGCTACGGGTTATGGTGGGGTTTCGACTCGGATTTCGTGCGGCACTATTCAGTAGATGACTTCATGCACACTTTGCAATATGACGACGGGCTTCATCAGCGCTTTCTGAGAGGATTTGACCGGAACGGCAAGGACAATTATCTGGATGCGGTCATGCAGCCGCTGCCGGTGGCGGCGCGTTCGTCGCGGACCTTCTACGCCGTGATTTGCGACGGCACCTCCTCGGCCGAGGTCGAGAAACGCCTCAAACACATCCCCGCTAACCTCGACGAAATCTACCGACAGGGCGCGGGCACCTACCTCCAGCTGCCTACATTCGGCCAGTCGCGCATGGCGGCGGTGACGCTGAGCAATGTGGTTTACCCGACTTACGTCTGCGGCAAATATGTCCGCCACCACTCGCCGGGGCGGCGCTGGAACTGTCTCTATACCTGGGATTCGGGGTTCATCGGACTCGGCATGCTGGAATTCAGCACCACACGCGCCATCGAGTCGCTGAACGCCTACCTGACCGAGACCGGCGACATGGAAAACGCCTTTATCCAGCACGGTTCGCCGGTGCCGGTGCAGATCTATCTGTATCTCGAACTGTGGAACCGCACCCGCGACCGCGAAATGCTCCGTTTCTTCTATCCGCGCGTCAAGCAATACTACGATTTCCATGCCGGCCACAACCCGCTGTCGCGCACACGCAAACACAGCAACGCGGGGCTGGTCTGCACCTGGGATTATTTCTACAATTCCGGCGGCTGGGACGACTATCCGCCGCAGTGGGAGGTGCACTCCACCGGCACAAAAAATGTCGTGCCTGCGGTCAATACTTCGCACGCGATCCGCTGCGCGAAAATCCTGCAGGCCGCCGCCATCGAACTCGGCCTCGATGACGATTATCAGGATGACATCGATATTTTCACCCAGGCGCTACTGCAGCATTCGTGGGACCCGAAATGCGGTTATTTCAGCTACGTGGTGCACGACGGAAACGGCGATCCGCAGGAGTTCTTCCGCTACGCCGACGGCAGCAACTTCAATATGGGCCTCGACGGCGCCTCGCCGCTGATCGCTGGAATCACCACCCCCGAGCAGCGCGAAATCCTGTGGAACCACCTCGGCTCGCCGGAACACTGCTGGACCGATATCGGGCTCTCCACGGTCGATCAATCCGCGCCGTATTACCGCAGCGACGGCTACTGGAACGGCTCGGTCTGGATGCCGCACCAGTGGTTTTTCTGGAAGGCCGCGCTGAACGACGGCAAGGGCGATTTCGCCTGGCGAATCGCCGAAACCGCGCTCAAGCTGTGGGAGCGCGAAACCGGGGCAGCCTACGCCTGTTACGAACAGTTCAACATCAGCTCGGGGCGCGGCTCCGGGTGGCATCATTTTTCGGCGCTCTCTGCGCCGGTGCTGTGTTGGCACGGAGCGTATTTCACGCCGGGCCACCTGACCACCGGGTACGACGTCTGGCAAAAGAGCTGCAGGTTCGACGTACACGGGCTGATCGCCGAGCTGGTGATCGGCGGCAACCCGGGCGACCAAACCACGGTACTGGCGGTACTGCCGGGCGGCGGCGGCAAAGCGAGCTACCGCGGAATTCCCTGCGAGATCACGCGCCGGGGCGACGCCTGCGAAATAACGCTGCCGAAGAATACCTCCGGCACGCTTCATATTTGCAGCTAAAAAACATATGGCGAGTCGCTCAACGACATCGCCATATAAATGAACTTGGTTGATTCAGCCTTCAGGATCAGGGGTAACGCCTTTGTGGGCGTCGCGCAGAACGCTGGGCGCATCAGCCGTTTTGGCCGTCAATTCCACGAGATCCTTGGTGGTTGTATTGATGACGGTTTTATTCTGTCGCGCCCAAAGCAGCCCGGCGGTTCCGCTCACGTGCCCGTCGGCAAACAGGCTGTTTCCGAAACTGCTGTGACAACTGCGGTTTGCGGAATCCAGCGTGTCGTCATCTTTCAACTTCTCGCCGAAGTCACTGGCAGTGACCGCATCGGCCGGGAATGACCCCTCGATGAAGTTCGGGGCGAAATAAGCGTAACTGTAGCTCCATGCCTTGGTGATATTGGTTTCGTCGGCTACTGTCGCATCCTTGGAGTCCGTGGTGGAGGGACAACGATACAAGTTCCGGTCACTCAAGTAGGTATGATGAAACGTCGCGGTAGCCATCTGAACCGCATCGGCGGCATCCGCAATCTCCACGACATTCGCCTGCGAAAGCGTGCCGAAATACGGATAACGGTCCGAATAATCCATGGCGTACTGCTTGAAGCCCAATCCCAACTGCTTCAAATTACTGGTACAGCTGACCCGGCGGGCCTTCTCGCGGGCGGCGTTTAACGCCGGCAGCAGCATCCCAGCGAGAATTGCAATAATAGCAATTACGACAAGAAGTTCAATCAAAGTAAAATTTTCCCGTTTCATCCATTTTCTCCTTTTTCTGGATTGCACGATTTACCCGGAAACGGCCCATCTCGATTGAGCCCGTTTTCATTCGACAATAGTTGTTCGAATACTATTATTATCCGATAATATAAGCCCAAGTCAAGAGAAATTGAAAATTTTTTCCGAAAAATTTATTTCCCGGCCATGCGCCGAGGTTATTTCCCGGACAAGTCAGACAGGTAGAAAGCCGCGGCAGTTACTAACCTTTAGAATGCAACTCGGTATTACATGGATTTATCATCCGACGGGAAATTGCAGTTGTGTTTCGAACTTTTCACCGGCGTACTCGGCTATGGCTCTTACAGTAATTCGACCGGTAGTCCTATTCGCCCGAACCACTGCCAGGGCGCGGCCTTCATAGAGGCGTACCGATGACGCTTTGAACTGCTGATAACTTTTCGTATCGCCCTGGCTGACTCCGTAAAGTTCACCTGCGCCCTCGACGTAGAGGTGTACCATTGCCGGGGTTTGAGCACAGGGAACTCCTGCGGCATCTTTCAGTTCGATGACGATATGGTTCAAGCCATCGGGACGGATCTGCTGTTGCTCGGCGCAAAGCTGCAATTGAGCGGGACTCCCGGCAGTGACCAGCCGGTGCTCTACGATTTTCACCCCGTCGTTGAAGGCGGAAATAAGCAATTCGCCAGGTTCAAATTTCAATTCAAAAGGCATCCGGCAGTAGTCGGTCGCCTGCAAAATGCGGTCACCCGCCGGACGGCCGTTGAGCGTCAACTCGACACGTTCGCAGTTGGTGTAAACCGCGAGGCGAACGTTTTGTCCGGGCTGCCAGTTCCAATGCGACTGTGTAGACTCCCAGACCAATTGGGCATCGTTCCAGTTGACGACTTCCGTGTCGGTTTCGGAACACACGGCTGCGAAAAGAACGCTCCTTTCGCTCCAGGCGGCTTCCGCCTGATAACTGACGCCTTTGCGGAACCCGGCCCGGTCGATTAGTCCCCGGTGCCAGTTTTTGTGCGGCCACAGAGCCTCACCGAGATAATCAAAGCCGCCCCAATAGAAAAGGCCAACGCCGATTTGATGATCAAACTCAAACCAATCCGTTGCGCCCTTGGTGGTGGCCTCGCTGACCATAAAGACCATTTCCGGGTGTTTAGCGTGGTCTTTGCCGAAAAACTTGCCCATATAATTCACCGAAACCACATCCATAACATGCGCAAGTTGGTGGATTCCGGCCTGTTCGTATCCGGCCATCCGGTTGGTAATGCCGTCACACCGCGACGGATAGAGAGCGGCTGTAACTTTGCGCGCAGGGTCAAGTTCCCGCACCAGGTCACGCATCGGGCGGAAAATATCAATCCCATAATTATCAGCCCCCTCGATCTGCTGTAATGTGGGTTCGTTGCCCACGCTCCAGATGAAAATGCTCGGATGGTTGCGGTCGCGACGAATCATTTCCGTGACATCACCGCGCCACGTATCGCGAAAATCGACCTGCCAACCGTTGTATTGCCCGGTCCATTTGTCGTAAGCCTCGGCGAAAACAATCAGCCCCATTTCGTCCGCAAGTTCCAGATATTCCGGAGAATAGGGATGGTGCGCCAGCCGAACGGCATTCACGCCCATCTCTTTGGCGAGGCGATAACGCCGCCGGATACCATCCCGAAAAGCGGTACAGCCGATACCGCACAATTCTTCGTGAAGATTTATGCCGCGCAGCAGCAGTTTCCGCCCATTGAAAATAAGCCCCTTCTCCGGACTGAATTCAACTGTGCGAAAGCCGAAGGCCGAGGTCGCTTCGTCCAATATCTCCCCTTTCTCCGAAACAATCCGCACAAGGCATTTGTAAAGGTTCGGGGCGTCTGGCGACCAGAGTTGCGGCGACACTATTTTGCACTCGGCATGGCCCATGGAATCGGCAACCGGACGCGCAATGACTTCCCCGTCCGGCCCGGTGATTTCAAATTCGAGACGCGCCAGCGCCGAGAGCTCGGCTGCCAGGCGAACAGTGCCGTCGATATCCGTATTAATCGCCAAGCCGTGACGAAGAAAATGCTGCGGTTTAATGCGTCGCAGGTAGATGTTGCGGTTGATACCGGTGCCGGTGTACCAGCGCGAAGTTCTTTTGATGGAATTATCGACCCGGATCGCCAGCAGGTTTTCACCTTCGACCAAGGCCGGAGTCAGGTCAATCTCGAAACTGGAGTAACCGTTGTAGCGCTTGCCCAGATACTGGCCATTCAGAAAAATATCCGGTGACCGGTAAATACCGTCACAATCCAACAGCAGTTTTTCATTTTTATCGAGATGAACAGTAAAACGTTTGCGGTACCAGACGATCCCGATCGGGAGCCCGGCCTGATCCTGATTGGATGCGAATTCCTGCGCAATGCTCCAGTCATGCGGCAGCTCCACCGGTTGCCAAAGGACATCGTCATAGGTTATCTGCTCAGCACAAAGATGCTCCCCGGCCGCAAATCGCCAGCCTGAATTGAAATTCTCTTTCCGAAGCTTCATTCTTTTTTCTCCAGGTTCATGGTGCCAGACCCAATGAATATCAAATTTATGTAATATCATTTTGATTACATTACATTATACATCAAATATGTAAATTTTCAAGACTTCATTTTAATAAAAAATAGAACTGACAAACAAATACAGACTGATACATATTTATTCAAACAAATCATATTATCATTTAATAATAAATTGATTACAATTATCCTTCCCTATCTCTCCATTTCCGGGACCAACATTTTTCCCTCGCGATAAAATAAATGTAAACAGACATGAAACCAAAACTGTATTATCATTTTAATTTTTGTTTTTCCGTTTTCCATGTCTTTAACTTTTCACTGGCCTGTCTTCTGCGGGAAATATAAGAAATAATGAAGTAATTTATTCGAAGCGGTTGATTTTCCGGAAAGGGCGTATTACTTTATTTATACTATATCGGGATGAATTTTGCGTAATATTTCTAATTAGTTTCTACGAATGGAACCAATATTCGGGGGATAATATTATGGGGTCGCCATTTAGCTGGAAAAACAGGGTCCGGAAATTTCTCGCCCGCGATGTTTTGATCGAAGCGAGAAGTCGATTGGCACAGACTTTTGACAGTTTCCCACGGGTTTATTTGTCTTTTTCCGGCGGCAAGGACAGCACGGTCATGTTTCACCTCTGCGCGGAGGAGGCGCGGCGGCGCGGCCGGAAATTCGGGCTCCTTTTCATCGATTGGGAGTGCCAGTACAAATTGACCATCGACCACGTGACGGAAATGGTCGAGATGTATTCGGACTGCATCGAGCTTTTCTGGTGCTGCATCCCCATGCGTACCGTAAACGCCGTCAGCGTATACGAGCCGGAATGGGTGGCCTGGGAGCCGGGCAAGGAATGGATCCGCGAGAAGCCGGCGGCGGCGATCAAAGACGGCGCATTTTTTCCGTTTTACCAGCCGCGGATGACGTTTGAGGAATTCGTCATCGGGTTCGGCACGTGGTATGCGGGAAATGAACCGACCGCGTGCCTGGTCGGAATCCGCAGCGAGGAGTCGCTGCACCGCTGGATGACGGTAAAGGGAAATCAGCATAAGAAGATGTTTCAGGGCAAACGCTGGACGACTCAGGTGTCGGAAAACGTCTACAATGTTTACCCGATTTACGACTGGCGGACGCCGGATATCTGGACCTACTGCGGGAAATTCGGCAAGTGCTACAATTCGCTGTACGACCGTTTTTACCAGGCAGGAATATCGCTGTCGAAAATGCGTATCTGCGAGCCATTCGGCAACGAGCAGCGGCAGGGACTCGATTATTACCATGTCATCGAGCCGGAGACCTGGAGCCGGATGGTGGCGCGGGTGAACGGCGCCAATTTCGGCTCGATCTACGCCCGCGAACGGGGGTTCGTGCTGGGGAATTTCCAGATAGTCAAGCCGGAAAACCATACCTGGGAAAGTTTTGTCATGCTGCTGCTCGAGTCGATGCCCCAGCAGACCGCGGAGCATTACCGTAATAAAATCGCCGTCTATATCCACTGGTGGCTGACCAAAGGCGGCGTGCGGGGCAGCCTCCCGGACGAGCAGCCCAGCGACACCGGCTCAAGGGATGTCCCCAGCTGGCGGCGCATCTGCAAGTGCATCGCCAAAAACGACTACTGGTGCAAAACGCTCTGTTTCGCACCGACCAAAACCGCACATTACCAGACCTACTGCCTGATGATGGAACAAAGGAGAAAGGAATGGAAACTGATCTGAAACAGTTTGAGGAGGCGCCCGCCTGGGCGGGGGAACACCCGGTGGTGCAGATTTACTGGATCCCCGTCAATCTGATCGAAGCCAACGACTACAATCCGAATGTAGTGGCTCCTCCGGAAATGGCTTTGCTCGAGCGCTCGGTGGAAAAAGACGGTTTCACTCAGCCGATTGTCCTCTGGTTCCGCGACGACGGTTTATTTGAGATTGTCGACGGATTTCACCGTTACCAGGTTGCGTGCAAAAATGAACTGTCGCACATCCCCGGCGTGGTGGTGAACCGCCGTGCGCCGGAGCGGAACGACCGTATTGCTTCGACCATCCGCCACAACCGTGCCCGCGGCAAACATCAGGTAGGGGAAATGTCCAAAATCGTCGTCGAACTGCGCAAACGCAGTTGGAACAACGACAAAATCGCCAAAAACCTCGGCATGGACCCCGATGAAATCCTGCGCTTATCGCAGATCGGCGGCATCGCCGAGCTCTTCAAGGACCACAAATTCTCCGAAGCCTGGGAATGACGCCACCGACGGTGGCGGAATTGGGGAATTGGGAGAACTTTGTCCCATGAGTCCCATGTTTTCTGAAAACACGGACTTACACGGATGGTCACGGACTTACACAGTACCTTCTCCCAATTCAGGCACGCAGTGCCGGCCAATTCAATTTCCCCGCTTGAATTTTTTCAGCCGGAGATTATTGTAAGCGGCTGGGTAAATTAAGGAAATCTGAATATGGTGCTGGTTACTGGCATTTTCGGTATTCTGGCGGTTCTGATGCTGCTCCGTTATCTGACGAATCGAATGTCGACTGTTCCTGAGGGAGGAATCCGGCAGGTGATCGCTTCCGGAAATGTCAATACCGGGCGGCAATTCGAGATCGACATCGCCAAGGTCGTCTCCATCGTCTGGATGGTGCTGGTGCATGTCGACGAGGAGTGCTACAGCGGCATCGAATTCGCGCCCGGGCTGGAAACCGGGATCAATATCTTCATCGAATTTGTCGGCGGCCCGCTCGCCGCGCCCATTTTCATGATCGCCATGGGCATCGGAATGGTCTACAGCAAAAAACAGGAGCCGAAAATCAACGCGGCCCGCGGTATGAAACTCATCGGACAGGGTTATCTCCTGAACCTCGTGCGCGGCACGATTCCCTGCCTGCTCTTCTTCGTTCTGCATGGCACGCAACGGCTCCTGCCAAAAAGCCTCGAAGAACTGTTGTGTCTGGATATCCTGCATTTCGCAGGGCTCGCTTTCCTGTTTTTCGCACTGGTGAAATATTTCAAACTGGACGATCTGACCCTGGCCCTGGCGGCGCTGCTCCTGCTGGTCGTGGGCGCGACCGTGAACCCGATGTATCCCAATGAAGAACTGGCCTCGGTCTGGATCGGCTACTTCATCTATCAGAACCCCCTGACGCCGTTTCCGCTGTTCGCCTGGCTGATTTATCCGGTCATGGGCTATCTGTTCGGCAAGGTGCTGCTGCGTGTGGCGAACAAAGCCAATTTTTATGTCTGCCTGCTGATCTGCGGCCTGGTGATATTCGGCGGATTCAGCTCGGCCCTGCTTGCGTCCGGTTATGATCTCACTGAATTATTCATCAACGAAAACATGTATTCGCAAGGCCCCATCAAGGTATTCTGGGTCCTGAGCATCGCCGCGATCTGGTTCAGCGTGTTGTATTTTATTTCGCTGTTGCTCAGTAAACTGGAATTCGTCAACCAGCTGGTCGCGTTCATGAGCAAGAAAATCAACGCCATTTTCATCACCCAGTGGATTCTGATCGGCTGGATGACGTGGGGCGAGTACTTCGATTGCGCCGTGTACGGATTCAAGTTTCTGTTTTACTTTGTGACGATCACGGTGCTCACGGTGGTCCTGGTGTACCTCGAAGACCGCCTGAAAACGTGGTACAAAGAGCGAAAACAGGCTCAAACCACTTAAATTAACCACGGAATACACGGAAGGCACGGAAAGGGAATTTTTTTTCCACAAAACACACACAAAAAAGAAATTTATAAAAAACTTTCGTGTAATTCCGTGTATTCCGTGGTTAAAATTATTCCTTAATATTTTCGTTAAGCTTCGCTTTGGCGCGGATCACCCAGCGGGTCGGGTGGATTTCCTCTTCAAGGGTTACGGGAATGCGCTTGACGCCGGTCTGGATTTCTTCGAACACGGCGTCGAGATAATCGATCGCGTCCGTGTCCGGGTCCAGATCGCGGCAGCCGTTTTCCGGCGTGTAATAACGCAGCGTCTCGCCCAGGTTGATCGATTCGGCAAAGCCGTTAGTACCGAAAATGCGAATGACTTCATAGCCCCATCGGGGCCATTGCGGCGAGCGCGGGCCGCAGTAATTCGCCACTCCGGAAGCCACACCGCCATTGGCCAGTTTCATGCTGAAGGAAATCCCGCGGCGGCATTCGCTCTCCGGCCCCTGGTTGCCCAGTGTGGTCTCGCGCGCAAAAAGCTCTGTCACCCGCACCCCGGCCACATGCTCGATGAAGCGGATGTTGTAAACGCCGACCTGACGGATCAGCCCGCCGTCCTTGTCTTCATCAACAGGGCGCGTGGCCATCCACGGATAGGATTTTTGAGTGTAAACCTCGATCACTTCGCCGATGGCGCCGGACCGGACGCACTGCCGCAGCGACGCGTAGGGCGCTTCGAATGAGGCACCGGCCATTTCATGAAAAACCAGTTTCTTTTCGGTAGACAGACGAATGATTTCATCCAGGGTTTTCTCGTCGAACGCGCATGGTTTCTCGGCGTAAACATGCTTGCCGGCGGCGAGACACTCCAGCGCATCCCGCCCCTGCCCTGCTCGCCAGAGTGAACAAAGCGACACCAGTTCGCAATCCGTACCCAGCAACTCCGCCAGCGAAGCGTAGATCCGGACGCTGTCCCTGAACTGCGCCGGAATTTTATTCACATCCACATCGGCCACGGCCGTGATTTCCACTCGCGGATTCTCGAAAGCCTGCCAGATCTGGTGCCCGAAATCCCCATACAACGCAACTTTGATTTTTCTCATGTTCCTGCCACCGGTAATATAGTCAGGCAAATAGTATAATACCGGCCGGAATAAAATTCAAATGCAACTCGGTTATGAGATAACTTATTTTTCGCTCAGGAAAACCGGCTTCCAGATTCCGGCGCGGCCTTCGTGCTTCTCCACCCGGAGCGCCAGAACATTATTCTTCGTTTTCAGCGCCTCCGGCGGAAGGGTGACGACAAAGGGCTCTTTCCAGGAGTCGCGGTTGTTTTCGTACGGGTACGGACGGGTATGAATCTCCTGACCGTTCAAATAAATGGTCACCGCCCCGTCAACGGCCAGAAAAATCATTTGGAGGGCGCTATCCCCGGATTTCCGGATATCGTCAAAACGGTTGAAATACCAGCCGGCGCCGAGATAGTCCTTCCCATGGCGTTTTTTCCAATTCTGCCCGGCAGGCTGTTTCCACCAATGCGAATCGGTGGTGATATTTTCCGCTTTGCCCAGGTTGAAAGACGGCTGGAACCACCCGGCATTTTTGCCGGTATTCTCGGGATCGAAAAGGATTTTCCAGTTCTTGAATTCCTGCGTGTTTTCCGTGACGGCCTCCAAGGCAGTGCGCGGCGGCCAGTGGCGATCCTCGAGGGAGCGGATGTTGCCCACGTTGACTGCATTGGTGTGCTCGATCGAAGCGCGGAATTCATCCAGCGTCCGCACGGCCCGGGCGAAGGCGTTGATCGGCGCGCCATTCTGGTATTTGCGGAATTCCTGCTGCGCGGCCATGGTGAGCTCGACATTTTTCAAGCCGAGCTGTAGAAACTCCACCCGCTGGCGGGCGACGGGATCGAGGCCGGGCAGCGCGGCGGCGTCATTCAGCAGCGTCCGGCATTTATCCATGACGGGGGGAGTAAACAGCGTATCGGCGACCAGGATCAGGTCCATGTAGAGGATGCCGCCCTCGATGCTTTTGTCCTCAAAAGGATTCTGAAACCCGGATTTCATGGTGACTTCTTTCAGATAGTCGAAGTATTGCCGGACATTCCCTCCGGCAGCTCCGAAAGCCGAGAAAAAATCGTTTTCCATCTCCGGCAGCGGCGTGCTCCGGTCGTGGTTCAGCGTGGCGATCACGTAGTTGACCAGTCCCTGCGCGGCATAGTGGCCGGTCAGGCTGTCCATATCGGCGGCAATCATACCACGATTGGCGGAAAATGTGTAAAGGTCATAAAATACCTCCTGATACTGAACCGGGAAACAATAGCCGTCCAGCGTGAAATTCGGGCGAAACATCAGCTTGGCGCCGGAGGCGTCCCAGCCCGCCCAGATGGTTTTGTATTCCTGTACTTTCGCCTCGGTCCACGGGTACATGAATGGGGGGCAGAAACGCAGCACGATCCGTTCATTCAGCTTGACTTTGGCCGTCGGCGGCTCGCTGTAATTGGCATAGATCAGCCCCAGAATCCGATGGTTCGGGTCGGTCTTGTCGGCCTCCTGCTGAACCGTCAGGTAGAATTTGGCGTAACGGTCGGAGAGCGAGCCCAGTTCGTTTTCCCAGGCAATCTCCCGGGCATTGAATTTGCGGGTAGCCTTCTGCAGGCGGACTTTGTTGGAAAGCGGCGAATTGTCGGCGGTCAGGCAGTCGGCACAGACGCATTCTCCGGCGGTATCGTTCTCATTGAGATTGATGGTCCGGGCGCGTGACGCGGCGTTCCGCCAGTTGTCGACAATGTTCCGCACCAGCGCCGAACTGCTCACGCACATGCTGATGCAACTCGGGCTGCCGTGGCTCCAGTCATAAGGATTGGGGCGGCGGGTACCATCCGGCAGCAGGTTGAAAAATTCCGGGTTGCTCTGTCCATAGCGCTTGTAGTAATCAGTGAACGCATGACCGTGCTGAAACCCCGGGAAATCGCACGAAAAACGGTGGCGCTTCAGCCACATGCCCTGGTCCTGGTAAAAACGGATGCGCTGCTGCTGCGACTTCCAGCCGGCATTGTTCGCGACCGGCTCGCGCCAGAGGCTGGAAAGCAACTTCGGCGTCACTTCGAACCGCCCGTCGGCAATGACCAGGTTTTCGTGTTTCGGCACCACTTCGCCCAGGTCGCCCGGCCACAGCCAGCGAACCCCGATAAACCGGTCCAGAAATTCGCAGGCGGTAAACAGTGTCCCGAGGCTGATGTTTTCCTGCCAGTAGTTGCCCGGATCATCCTTGCCCGCGAGATAAATACCGGACGCTTTAACCAGAATTGCGCCCTGATTCCTCGCCCAGGCGGAGTCGATGAGGCCCGCGTCGCGGTTCTGGCGGCAATGGCCGACATAAATGTATTTGCCGGTGTCCTTCGCCGCGCTTTCGGAAATGATTTTCAAACTGGTACCGCTCGCTTTCTCAAGGCAACGGGCGATCTCCCGGGCGGCCTGTTTTTCCGATGAGGTAGGCGCTTCGCCCAGCACGATACCGTCGGGAATCAGCCGGCCGTTTTCGATGACCTGGTAAGCCGCCGCGTTGACGCACAGCAGAGCCAGCAGAAGGAAAAATCGGAACATGAAGCATGTGTTTCTCATTCATATACTCCGGTCTTGAGTACCTTGCCGCTCCAGGTCGGAGTGAAGTATGCAAAGATGCTGCCTTTTACCCGCTCGCACAACCTGTTATAATCGAGGCTGACCACCGAGCCGCCGAGGTTGACCGTATTGGTGAAGCCATTGTGACGCAGATAGAGCTGTTGGCCGGTCGGAGTACCGGTCGGCGCGATGATCAGCCCCCACATCGGCGGATCGAAATAATGGGCGGCCTGGTTAACCTTCGCCGCACCATAACCGAGGCTCGGCTTAGCGGTTGCCGCCACGCTCGCGGTGTCGGCGAACACGACCAGATTCGCGGAGTCACGAAAATTGGCAATCGTGCTCATTTTGCTTCCCTCCGGCGTGGAAGAGTGCCCCGGATACAAACCAAAAACCCGGTTCAAGCCATAATTCGTGAAGATGCCGATTTTATTGTCGGTTTCGCCGATTTCAATCTCCGGCTGGTTCGCCTCGGAGGGACAGCTCACGTTTTTGATTCCCTGAATATACCCCTGTTTCTTGAAGACGCAATCCCAGACATCCGCGCCCCAGTCGACGCCGCCGGGACCGGGATTGTAAATGCTCACGCACCACTCGGTATCCTGCGCGTACATGATGAACGCCACCCCGAGCTGCTTCAGATTGCTCTTGCAGGCGGCTCCCCTGCTTTTCTCACGGGCGGCATTCAGCGCCGGCAGCAGCATCGCCGCAAGTATTGCTATGATAGCTATAACGACAAGCAACTCGATAAGCGTAAAAATCCCGACTTTTTTCATAGAATCCTCCAAAGTTGATTGGTATTTCAATTATTGTTCATATGGCAACGGGCCGGGTCCGGATTCCTCCGGCTTCATCCGGCTCGCGAATGACCAGAAACTGCGGTATCTGCAACCGGCACGGCTCGGTCCCGCTCATCTCATCCACCAGTTTATTCACCGCGTTTTCCAGGTCCAGGGCAATGGTGGTAACCGGAAGCAGGCTGCGCTGGACCTGGATATCGTTGTTGAAGCCGGCAATCAAAATATCGTGCCCGATTTTGTACCCCGCCTGTGCCAGCGCATTGGCAGCGCCAAGCGCAAAATCGTCATTGGAAAAAGCCAGTGCCCGCGGACGCCCGTTTTCCTCATACAACCGGACACTGTTTTTCAGCGCGTACTCATAATAATACTTCCTGAAATCGGGTCGCACGGTATCGACTTCATTCAGTTCAATCAGATAGCGGTTGTAAACTTCCTCTTCATCCCGGTCCGGGAAAAGCAGACGGAGCGCTTTCCTGAAGGCCGGATCTCCCGGCAGGGCCACCACCTTGAAGTCATCGCCCGATTTCTCCAGGAGATAACGGTAAATGGCCAGGCGGGCCTCGACGGCATTTTGCACGACTTCGCGCGCCATGTTGCCGCCAGTATTCAAACAGATGAATGTGGAATTGCTTTTGCGGATCGTGGCAATGATTTTCTTGTGCCCCAGCGGTGAGCCGAGGAAAATAAAATGCTCGACCCCGCGGGAAAGCAACTCCAGAATCCGGGCGCTGTTTGCCGCTTCGTCGCCACAGCAGGTGACGATATAGGAGGCGAAATCTTTCTTGTCAAGAATTGTCAGGAGGCGCATCAATATTTCCCGGATATTCTCATCCTCGCCGATTCGCGGCAGCGACAATACCACGGCGATCGTGTGGGTCGTCTGCCCATGCAGCAGCTGATAACCGAAGTTTTTCCGGTACCCCAGCGACTCTGCCACCTTCCGGACCCGCTCGCGTGTCTCCTCCGAGCTGTAATCGCAGGCACGGTTGTTCAATATCTGCGAGACGCTCGACACTGAAACCCCGCTCAGTTCCGCAATCTTCTTCAATGATCCTGTTTTCGCCATGAAATATCCTCATATGAAAAATGTTCATATGCTTATATTATACATGAAAAGCATCAAATGTCAATAGGCCGGAAACAACAAAATATCAGAAATTACCGAACGGTACGAGATAATAAGAAAATAAATCAAAACAGACTGGCTTTAGTAGTATAGAGAGTGTATCTTATGGGAAATAAAATAATACAAAACAGTAAGGCGGATTTTTATGGAATACAAGTATAAACGGGTATTAATCAAAATCAGCGGCGAAGCCCTCAAAGGAAGTTCCAGCAGCGGTTACGATGCGGCGGCAATCCGTCAGCTGGTCGAACGCATCCGGCCCGTCGTCGACAACGGCGTGGAACTGGTACTGGTGCTCGGCGCGGGCAACGTCTGGCGCGGCATCACCGGCGCGGCCGGCGGCATGGACCGCGTCAGTGCCGACTACATGGGCATGCTGGCCACCGTGATGAACGGCATTTGCATGAAAGACGCCCTGGAAGCCGCCGGGATCTCCACCATCGTTCAGACTGCGATTCCCATGGAGCCGATCGCCGCCCGTTACAACCGCGAAGCCGCCCAGCAGGCGCTGGAAGCCGGCAAAGTAGTGATTTTCGCCGGCGGCACCGGCAGCCCGTTTTTCACCACCGACACCACCGCCGCGCTACGCGCCCTGGAGACCAATTGCCAGGCCGTGCTGAAGGCCACCAAGGTGGACGGCATCTACACCGCCGACCCCTTCAAGGACCCCAGCGCCATCCGCTTCCAGACGATTTCCTACGAGGAAGCATTGAGCAGGCGTTTGAAGGTGATGGATTCCACCGCGTTTTCGATGTGCAGCGACCACGATTTGCCAATCATCGTTTTCAATTTCTCCAATCCCGAAAGTCTCGACAAAGTCCTCAGCGGCGATACCAGTATCGCTACCGTCGTCTGCCGTCAATAACAGAAAGATCACCTTAATGAAAATACATCCCATGGCAGTTGTTTCTCCCGAAGCGAAAATCGGGCAGAATGTTGAAATCGGTCCCTTCGCCGT
>JBEBRW010000070.1:0-25333 GCA_040394635.1 Victivallis vadensis
AACATAAGCAAAAACAAGCAAAATTTTCGGGCCGTTTTGAGCTCAATGTAATTACCATCATCGCGATCCTGGCCGCCATGCTGTTGCCCGCACTGAACCGGGCGCGGGAAACGGCGCGAAGCGCGTCCTGCATCAATAACCTGAAAACCATCGGCACGGCGCAAGCCATGTACACGAGCAGCAATGACGACTGGTTGCTGCCCCTGAAGGTATTCAATAGCAGCGCGCATCCGCAGCAGGGCCTCTGGTTCAATATCCTGGCCGGGCTGGATGAAACCGGGAAGGAGCACGGAACCTACGGCGCCAAATCGGGTTATCAGTTCGACGGCGGCACGGTCCGGTATGTGAACGGGACGTTCAACTGTCCGGGCGAAGCCCTGCCCTGCGATATTTCGCTACCGTCCGCCAAGTCTTTTTACTATACGCACTATGCTGCCAACCGTGAGCTGGTCGGCGAGCTCGGCGCCACCTGGAAAGCCCGCAAGGTAACTATGGTCAAGGGCCCCGGCGGGGCCCTGTTCGTCGGCGATTCGGCGTACTCCAGCGGCTGGAACGCCTATGCCGGATCGTACGCCGTCAAATACCGCCACGGCGGACTCGATGACCGCATGAACCCGGCCTGGAATTCCGACTATCCATTTGGCTACCGCGGACGCGCCAACATCCTGTATGTCGACGGGCACACGGCGAGCCGGAGCTCGATCGAATTGTATGATGGCGGGACCACCTATTATTTCCGCACAGGTTTCAACAAAGACGAAGGAGCGACGTTCTAAATGAGACGCTATATTCCGGTAATTGCTTTGATTCTCACGCTGGGGTGCAGTTTGTCTGCCTCGGAAAAGCCGCCTTTCAACGTGACCTTGTTTCCACTGAAGTTCCAGGCGGGAAAACCCTTCACCGTGGCGGAAAACCTGATCGGTACGCTGATTATGGAAAGCACCCCCGGCACAAAAAAATACCGGAATATCAAAGCCGAAATGACCATGGACCTGCCGTTATTTATCAAACTGGCGGGTGCCGCTGACCGCAAGGTAACGAAAAAGAACGGTGAATATGTTGAAAACGCCTGGACCATCACCGAAAGCGAAATTCAGCGGGATGGCGTGGCCTACCGCCGCTACAAGATCACGTTCAACGACATGTTTCCCTCACTCCTGGGGTCATCCTGGTATTACAGCAAGCTCTATCTGCAGCCGGAAAAAGGCAGCGCCGGGCAGAAAGGACATTTGTACTGGTCATTCAATGTGGGCACCGACGTGCAGCCGGAAGCCGCCGCCCTGATCGAAGTGGTTCCCGCGATTATCCACGAGGAGGAACCGTGCAAGCGCTTCCGGCTCGGGCTGGGGTTCTCCAGCGTCGACCTTTCGCCCTTCAAAGAACTGCGTAAGCCGATGAGCGATTTCTGGTCGAAGCTGGCCGTCCGTCCGGAGACGGAAATGCCGATGCTTCCCGAGCCGAATCCCGTCTACCGGCATTCGCTGATTTTGAATGGGAACGACCTGCGCCCGGAAACACCCTTCGGCATTGAGGCGCTGCGCAAATTGCGTGAGCAGGCTCCCCGCGACACAAACATCAAGGGGGCGCCCACCGAAACCGCGCTCTGGTACAAGGTCGAGGACCCGGAGGCCATATTCGAGAATTATTTGCGAAGCGGTATCCGCAGTGCCGTAAAGGATATACCGTCATTGGAGGTACTCAAGTGGGATTACGAGCCCACCCGCGAGGGATATGACGAGGGTGGGCGTGCCCGGTTTGCCGCGCATATGAAGCTGGATCTGGTACCTTCGCTGCAGGAAATTCAGGACAAATATCACCGCGAATGGCGTCAATACCGCTACAAACTCAATGCCAAATTCATCGCCCGGGCGGCGAAAATCGTCAAGGAGGAAGCTCCGGGGCGTGAGCTTATGCTGATTTCGACGGAACTGCATGCGGCGGGCGATCACCTTTCGCGCTGGTGCGATGTCGATATCCGCCTTTCCGACGCGGACCCGAATATCGATGTTTTCGGGGTCATGCCCTACCGTGCCGGAACGGAATTTTTCGACGATATCAATTTCAATACGAGAACCCTCAAAAAACCGCTGTTTCTCTATCAGGACCCGTCGGAGCGTCTCTGGACCTATTTCAAGGTTTATTCACCGGCGCGGCTGAAGCAGAATATCGTCGCGGCAGCGGCGCTCGGTGCGGTCGGCATCGGGCTCTGGCCGGAGGATTCCATGGTGGCCGAGTATTACCGGGCCGTTTCGGAGGCATACGCGGTCATCGCCAGGCATGAGGATGCATTTTTCGACGGACGGAGAGTCGACGCCGAATTCAGCATCACGCCGAAAAATGTCTTCTCCCGGAATTACCCGGGCGGGATGCTGTATTTCCCCGATTTCAGCTCCAAACTCCGCATGTGCGTGTCCGAATACTGCGGCACACTGGTCTACAGCATTTTCAATTACAATGAATCGGACGATGTCATCGTGGAAATCGCCGGGCGCGGACAAAAATTCCTGAGCAAAATACCCGCCGCCGGAGTTGCGGTCATCCGTTCGGAAAACCTTCCCGCGCAGGCGGAATTGATGGCAGAATTAACCCGTTTCCATGAAAATTCGCAAGTGGCATCGCAAATGCAGGATCTGGTACAGGGTAATTGCTCCATTCAGTGGGGCGCAGGGGCGGATCGCTCGCCGGTGCTGTTCCTGGCCAATCCGGCTTTCCGGATCGGGATCGATGCCTTGAAAAAATGCGAATTGACCATGCTTTCCGTCAACGGCAAGGAACTGTTCAGTGGCGGCTCCAACGGCTCGATCGTATTCTCCGATAAGGACCAGCAGGAACTGCAGTTCCAAATGCTCTCGAAGGAGATTGTAAATGGTGTTCCCAAAGTCGTTTTCGAGGCCGTGGTACCGGGCTACGGCAGTGCGGTTCCAGTGGAAAACCCGCTCCTCGGCCTGAAAGTCCGGCGTGAATTCAAGGTCGAAAAAGACACGGTACGCGTCACGATTTCCTTTGAAAATCCGACCGCACGGGCGATGAACTTCGCCTTCCGGGCAAAGAATCATCCGTTGTTCGGACAGAAAACCCTGCAGACGGATATCGGCGAGGCAAAAATAACCTCGGCCAGCCCGGAAAATATGGTTTTCACCCGGGACGCCGCGCCAGTACCGCTGATCAACGCCGCTCCTGCAAAATGGACGGGCGAGGCAATCGTCACGACTGCCGCCGACGGAACATCACAAAATATCCTGACGATCACCCCGGATGCAAAATTCACCGGCATCTACATCTGGAATTCCCGGACCGCCCCATCCCGGTCGCTCGAACTGATCAGTCCGCAAATCACCCTGAAACCCGGCGAGTCTGCGAGTTTCGAGTATACTCTGAACTGATTACTTCTTCATGGCTTTGAGCACGGCGGCTTTCTGATCGGCGTATTCCTGGTCGTTCAGAATGCCGTCGGACATTTTGTTCCAAGGCGCGTTTCCCCGATACAGGCAAAATTGAAATCTATGACATCAATCATCACTCACGTTTCATTTTTTCGAGTGTTTCTTTGGGAGTCAACTTGCTCCGGGAGAGGATTATTATACCGACAATGAACATTATTACACCCGGTATGCCCAAAATTATAAACAACATAAAAGCTATTACAAGGTTAATACCATAATCACAAAGATAAAGCGCCGATATGGAACAAGGTACCGAAAGAATAGTCAAGGTAAGGCCAACATAAAAAAGACAGCTGCCAATCTTGGATGTCAAATTGCGCTTCACCCTACACAGCTTCCTGAGTTTGATTATTGGCTAGACATCATTTTTTCATGGCTTCGAGCACGGCGGCTTTCTGATCGGCGTATTCCTGATCGTTCAGAATGCCGTCGGCGTGGAGCTGATGGAGCTTGCGGAGTTTTTCGTCGAAGTCCTGTGCCGGTGGCTGCGGCTGTTGTCCGAGGTTGATGCCTGCGTCATTGAGTATGCCGCCGGCCATTTTGCTCCAGGGTTTGAGGTCCTCGCGCGCTTTGCCGGGGTCCAGCTTCAAGCCGCTGCCGGCCAGGCCCTTGGCGCCGACGGACATCAGAGACGCGCCGATTCCTCCCAGAATCATTCCTATGATAAAAGGCACAAACACCCCCGATGGATTGGGCATGGAATCGGACCCCATTGACAAAGCGGCATAACCGATCGCCCCAATGCAGAGTATCGGCGCCAGAATGGTCATTCCGAGCCCGATATAATAAATAGTGCGGCGATTTTCGGGTATCTGATTCTGACTCATGGGCTGCTCCTTGTTTTTTTAGTAAAAAAATAACATTCCAAGGGGTTATTTACAAATTGAAATCTTGCATTTTCGGCGGTTTCGGGCTATACTATAAGTGAAATGATTCACAGAAGGAAATTGCGCTCATGAAAATCGTCGTCACACTGATTCTGGTAATCCTGATTGTAACCGGCGGCATCTTCGTCGTCAAAAAATTCATGGCGCCCGCTGAAAAAAAGGCCGGCAATTTCGTACAGCAGGTGACTCCGGTCAAGGATGAAACCGAGGTCCGCCAGGCCGCCCCGCTCCAGAATACCAGCGCCGTGGAAAGCGCCGCCAAACCGGTACGCTCCGCCGCCGATCCCGGCGACCAGAACCTGAGCACGGCCAACACGCCCGTGGCCAAGAGCCGCATCGGCCGCAAGATCAACCATATTTACAGCGATCACAACAAGGGCCTCGAAGCACAGGCCGGCGCCGACGAAAAAGAAGAATAGATCAGCCGGAATATCCGGAATTTGTTGAGTTTTCAGGCATTTCCCTGTTTGCACCTGTATGCCTATTCTATCCTGCTTAGTTAGCCTTCTGGGTATTTCAAGCTCGAATTTCGCTTAACATTTTTCGTGCCAATTTTTCGTGCCATCCGGCCCGTTCTGCATAAGTGGCTGATTGATAATGTCCAAAAACTTTCCAAATAAAAAACACAATATATTGTGGTTTCTCCATTTGACGTATCAATATTATGTGTTATGTTAGAATTATGTAAGAAATAAACTCGGGGACGTTTATTGTCTTTGAGGAACGTGTTTTGAACTTAATCTTTTGCCGTGGAGGGGTGAATAATGTTGCTGATCAAGCAGGTAAAGAAGCGAGACGGACGAATTGTCGATTTTGAACCGGAAAGAATTACCCTGGCGATCGGCAAGGCACTGAAAGCCGCCGGCACCGACGACCAGAAACTGGGCAAGCTTTCCGAAACCCTCTGCGACGATGTGCTCAAAGGACTTGAGAAGAAGAATTTCAATGAAACCGTGATCCCCGGCATCGAAGATATTCAGGACCTGGTTGAGCATGCTTTTATCAAGCGCGGCCTTTCCAAGGCGGCCAAGCTCTACATCCTCTACCGCGCCCAGCATGACAAAATGCGCGAGGGCAAAAAACTGATGATGGACGTGCAGGAACTCGTTTCCTCGTACCTCGACCAGAACGACTGGCGCGTAAATGAAAACTCGAACTCCGGTTACTCCTACGCAAGTCTGCTCAACCACGTCAGCGGCACGGTCATCGCCCGCTACGCACTGTCGAACATGTATCCCAATGAAATAGCCGAGGCCCACACCGAGGGCGATTTCCATTTGCATGACCTCTCCTGCGGGATCGTCGGGTACTGTGCCGGCTGGAGTTTGCGCCAGCTGCTGACGGATGGTTTCCGCGGCCGCGGCGGCCGGGCCAGCGCCTCGCCCGCCAAGCATTTCGACACCGCGGTCGGGCAGATCGTCAATTTCCTCTCCACACTGCAGACCGAGTGGGCCGGAGCCCAGGCGTTCAGCTCGTTCGATACCCTGCTGGCGCCGTTTGTGCGTGCCGACAAGCTCGATTACCAGGAAGTGCGGCAGGTCGTGCAGCAGTTGGTTTTCGGGCTGAACATCGCCAGCCGCTGGGGTCAGACGCCGTTCACCAACCTGACCTTTGACTGGACCGTGCCGGATGACCTGAAGGACAGCCCCGTGATCCTCGGCGGCAAGCTCATCGACGGCACCCGCTACGGCGATTATCAGGTAGAAATGGACATGATCAACAAGGCGTTCCTCGAGGTCATGAGCAATGGCGACCGCGACGGCCGTATTTTCACCTTTCCGATTCCGACCTACAACATCACCCGCGATTTCGACTGGGAAACGGAAAATGCCCAGCTGCTCTTTGAAGTGACCGGCAAATACGGCCTGCCCTATTTCCAGAACTTCATCAACAGCGAGCTAAATCCCGGCGACGTCCGCAGCATGTGCTGTCGCCTCCAGATGGATATCCGCGAGCTCCGTAACAAAACCGGCGGGCTCTTCGGCGCCGGCGAACAGACCGGTTCCATCGGCGTGGTCACCATCAATATGCCGCGCCTCGGCTATATCTCCAAGGACAAAACCGAGTTCTTCGCCCGCCTCGACCGCCTGATGCGCCTGGGGATGGAATCGCTCGAAATCAAGCGCAAAGTAGTACAGCGCCACCTCGACGGCGACCTGCTGCCCTACACCAAAACGTATCTCGGCACGCTGAAAAACCATTTCAGCACCATCGGCCTGGTCGGGTTGAACGAAGCCTGTTTGAACTTCCTCGGCTGCTCGATCTGCGACAAGGAAGGTTCGGACTTCGCGCTCGAAGTGCTTGATTTCATGCGCGGCCGGATCGCCGATTTCCAGCAGGAAACCGGGCATATCTACAACCTCGAAGCGACCCCGGCCGAAGGTACCAGTTTCCGCCTCGCCCGGATCGACCGCAAGAAATTTCCGAGCATCATCTGCGCCGGTGATTCGAATCCGTATTACACGAATTCGTCGCAGCTGCCGGTGGGCTATACCGACGACCTTTTTGAAGCGATCGACCTGCAGGAACCCCTGCAGTGCAAATACACCGGCGGCACCGTTTTCCACGCGTTCCTCGGCGAACGCATCGAGGACCACAAGCAGGTGGCCGATCTGGTCAAGCGGGTCTGTTACCGCTCGAAAATGCCGTATTTCACGCTGACGCCGTCGTTCAGCATCTGCCCGGTGCACGGTTACATCCCGGGCGCTCACGGCGAGTGCCCGCTGGAATCACCGGAAGAAGAAAACAAAGTCGTCGGAGAATAAGTAATTCAGGAACAAACGGTCAGCGGACCACCCGCCGCCGGCCGTAAAAAAATAACATTGCCGTGGATTCGCGCGAGTTTGGCAAGCTGAGGCTGATTCTGGGCCGGAAGCTCCTTCAGCGGGACAAGCAAACGGAAATACACGGCGAAAAATCAAAACAAGGAGAAGAGGAAAATGGCAAAGTGTGGCGAAAAGACAGAAGTGTACAGCAGAGTATGTGGTTACTTCCGGCCTGTGACGAATTGGAACAAAGGAAAACGCGAAGAATTCAAAGATCGCAAAACCTACGCCGCTGAATGCGAATGCAAAAAATGAGCACAGCTCATTTTTGAATTAAGAATTAAGAATTAGGAATTAAGAATTATTTTCTTACCCTTGATTCGGTTCTTGGTTCACCTACGAATGAGGCGGGCGGCAAAACTGCCCGCCATTTTTTTAAATTTTCTGATTACTCGTTCTGAAATATATTAAGAATTTTCCAATTCTTAATTCTTAATTCTTAACTCTTAACTGATTATGATTGTTCGGGGACTACAACCTTTTTCAATGCTGGATTTTCCCGGGAAGTTCAGTTGTATCGTATTTGTGGGCGGCTGCAATTTCCGCTGTCCATACTGTCACAATCCGAGCCTGGTATTCGATCCCGAGAGCCAGCCGGAAGTGACGCGCGAGACGTTTTTTGATTTTTTGTCGAGGCGGCAGGGCCGTCTGGACGGAGTGGTGATTTCGGGCGGGGAGCCGACATTGCATCCCGGTTTGCCCGGTTTTGTGGAAATGATTAAAAACATGGAATTCATGATCAAGCTCGATACCAACGGAACCAATCCGGAGATGGTACGGCGGATTCATGAGGCGAATGCCATCGATTATATTGCCATCGACTACAAGGCGCCGGCCGCGAAATACGGCATGGTGACGCGGAATCCGGAACATGCCAAACTGGTGCACCGGACGATCCGTTATGCAACAGAACAAGGCATTCCGCTGGAAATGCGCACGACGGTGCATCGCGACCTGCTGGGGCCGGAGGATTTCCGTCAGATGCGGCACGAACTGGATGAGTTGGGTGCGACGCGCTGGTATTTACAGCAGTTCAATACGACCTCACCGGAATTGATAGACGATTCACTGCTTGGGCGGCCGACTTATACGGACATGGAACTGCTGGATATTGCCGATGCCCTGGGCGGAGAAACTTATGCACGCGGCCTGAGCGGTTCACTGCTCAAGCACCGCGGCGTGGTCAAAGTCAACAATTAATTACGAATTTAATCGTTGCTTTCGAATACGGCATAGTCGAGGTTGTTCTCGCTTTTGCTGATGATGCAGGCGCAGATGGAGTCGCCGGTGATATTGATCGTGGTACGCATCATGTCAATCAAACGGTCCACACCCATCAGAATGGCAATGCCTTCCAGCGGCAACCCGGCAGACTGCAGCACCATCGCCAGCATGATGATGCCGGCGCCCGGCACCCCGGCCGTTCCCACCGAAGCGATTATCGCCGTCGCCACCACGCCGACAAGCTGCGGCACACTCAGCGCCACCCCGTAAAGCTGGGCAACAAAAAGCACCGCGCACCCCTGCATAATGGCCGTACCGTTCATATTGATCGTGGCCCCCAGCGAAAGCACCAGTGTGGCCAGGCGCTCGGGAATGCCGATCCGCCGCACCATGGTTTCAATGTTCAGCGGAAGCGCCGCGTTGCTGCTGGATGTGGAGAAACCCAGCACCATAACCGGGTAGTATCTGCGGAAAAAACGCAGCGGCGAGAGTTTGGCGTAGAACTTCAGCAGCGGCGCATAACCCAGCACCACCAGCAGAATCATGGCGAATCCGACGCACAGGATGTATTTGAGCAGCGGCAGGATGGCTTCGACGCCGAACTGGCCGAAGGTCCGCGCCATCAGCGAAAAAACGCCGATCGGTGCAAACAGCATGATCAGGTCGATGATTTTGATGTTGAAAAGGTTCAATTCCGTCATGATTTTTTTGAGTATGGCCGTTTTTTCACCAAGCAGCGCCAGTGCCAGACCGGAGAGGATGGCCACGAAAATGATCTGCAGCATGATTTCGTCGGTGAAGGAGCGGAAAAAATTGCGGGGCACGATGTCAATGATGGTGTCGGCAATGGATTTGTTGCCGGAAGCCTGTTCAACTGTCTGGACCGCCGCGCTGACTTTTTCCGGGTCCAGCCCGCTGCCGGGCGCGATGACCCAGGCAAGAGCAAGCCCCGTTATCACCGCGGCGACCGTGGTCACCAGATACATGAGGAGCGTTTTCACGCCGATACGCCCGAGCACCGTCGGGTTGTTCATCGACATGACCCCGGTGATCAACGACACGAACACCACCGGTCCGACGATCAGCCGGAAAGCGTTCAGGAAAATTTCCCCGCAAACCCGCAGCACTCCGTTCAGCAAAACGGCATCACGGAAGGTCCCGGCCGGCACAAAGCTCAAAATCACGCCGAGCAGCGATCCCAATACCATTCCCAGCAGAATCTTGCCCGGCTGCGACATCTTTCTCATAGGTCTCAGTTCTCCTTTTTACCCTCATACAGTAGCGCACAACCGGGAAATAATCAACTGGCGCGAGCTAAATTCCGGTGATTTAAGGCATTGATGATTTCAACAGAACAACTGCGGTCGAAGTCATTTGCACTTGACTTCGACCGCAGTATTATGGTGGCAATATAATGGTTTGCCTAATTATTCGGAATCAGATGGAACCACCTGGTTTCGCCGATTTTCATGGTCAGCTCAATCTCGGTTGCGCGTTCGGCCACCACGGTGCCATCATGCATATCAATGACTTTCGAGGGGCGGTGAAGTGTCAGGCGCTTTTTGCCGTCATTCAATGCGTGCATCGCATGAATTGTCACGAAATCATCATTGGCATAGACGGCGTCTCCAGCCGGAGCAACCACCCAGGCTCCCCCGGTCGTGGCAATGCGATTTAAAAATGCATCCGACAAAACCGGAATCGCCGAATAAATCACCCGGTAATTTTCAAACTTCTTGACCGCTACCGCCACATTTTTGCCATCGGCAAAAGTTGCCAGGGGCGCAGACTTCGTATCCTCCACGGCAAAAACCGGAATACCGTCCTGCGGGAAATCAATCAACATCGATGAATACACCATGGGAAGCGCCAGACGGTCACCGGTTCCCTGCAGCAACTCATGTTTCGCAGGAAGCGTATAGGCTGCCTGTTTGCCTTCGAAGTTCTTCAAACGAATTCCCGTAATCGCCTCAATCGCCAACCGGGATTTTTCCAGTCCTTTGCCGGTCAGGGCATTGGTTGTATAAGGCTGATCCTGATTGATAATGCCGGGGGAGCCAATAAAGATCAGCGTATTGCCGTCGCGTTTCAGCCCCTCGACAAACTCGCGTTGCGTCGCATTCATCGCCATACAGTCAATGAACATGTAGACCTTGTGCTGCGGAATCGGTTTCACTCCAGCGTCACTCATCAGATACAGCCGGTATGGAACGCCGGAGGTATTCAGCTGCACCCGCTGCTTGGCAATCCCCGACCGCATGGTTTCAGCGGTACGCAACGTGTGATAAAAGTTGCTGTCTTCGTTAATGAAAACCCCTACATCCGCCTTCGGAAGACCTTTGTTTTGCAGATCCAGTTCAAAGGCCGAAACAGCCTCGCCGATGCCGCGCATGATCCGGTCGTCCCTGAACCACTTTCCCGCCAGGTCGTACCACCATGTTCCCAGGCCAAACGCCAGCATCATACCGCTTTCCCGGCGTACCATGGCGTTATGTTCCTCCGGCGATTCGGCGCGGCCATAAGCGAAGTTCTCCACCGGTGAATTCGGCCCGGCACACCATGACCTCCAGTCTTGTTCGGTCAAATACATTTTTCCATGCAAAAGAGTGGAGCCGAACGTATTGCGAACGCCGCCGGAATATCCTTCCTTGCGAATACGGTAATCGGCGGGTCCGGCAAGGTAATCAATATAAGGAGAGTTCAGATAGGACTTCAGCGCCCCGTGATTGTAGACGGTCCCGGTAATATCCTCGTAATATGTTCCGATGAAAGCATTGCCATTGGTCGCGTCCCGCAAGACTTTCGCCAACGAAAGCACGGTTTCCGCCTGTCCCTCGCTGGCAAAACGGTTATGATCCGCCACCTGCTGGGAATCCACCAGATAATTCTCGGTCCAGATCTGCTCCACTTTCGGGCGCTGCGCCGTCTCAAACGTGACAGCCGGGTCGTTCCACGCAGTACGCAGCTTGTCCACGCTGCCTTCATAGCGCCGGCGCAGCCAATCGCGGAAACTGGCCATGCCCGCCGGTGAATAATCGGCGACATGCTGATTTTTGTAACCATAGTCCCAATCGAAGAACTGGCCGTCCGAGAATCCGCACAAATGATATCCGATAACCGCCTTTCCCAGGTCCGAGGTTTGCAGGTGTTCCACCAGTTTCCGCAGGGCGGCTCCGGCGTCCCGCCGATATTTTTCCGATACCAGACTCGGCCCGAAGCGTTCCCCTTTGCCGGGCGCCGCGCCTCCGAAGCGAATCGTATGGAAGTCAACCACTACTTTATTTCCATTCTGATCGGCACAGACATCATCGGGGTTTTCCTGGCCCCACTCCACGTACGGCTCGCACCCCAGATACAAGATAATATTGGCCTTCGGGTCCACGCACAGAATGCGCCACAGCCACGCATCCATATCGGCGAAATCATACGTGTCCTTTCCCGTCCAGAATCCGCTGCCGTAAAGATTTCTGCCCGAGGAAACCGACAACAGGAAAGTATGGACCCCCGCACGCTTGAAATCCCCGTACTGCGACAGGCGCGGATTGAACCAGCAGCCATTGTAGAAGGCCGGAGCAATCGGTTTGCCGCCGAGAGTAAAACGCGGCCTGCCGTCGATGACTTCCATCTTCGCATTTTCACGCTTACGCTCACTCACGATTTTGCGGATTTCATCGGTAAGCGGCGGAATGATTTCCTCCTCCTGCTCAATGTAATTGGGCTTCGGCTCAATGCCGCTCACTGAATCACATGCCCAGGTCGGGCTTAACGGGCGCGGAGCCGGCAAACCGCATTCAAGGTGCGCCACCGTAAAATCACTGGCTCCGTCTTCCGCCACGATTTCAACCTGGACAAATTTCTCTCCGGCGGCAGGAGTGAAGCGAATCCGCATCCATTGCCATTCCCCGGCCGGATAACGCATATCAAACGGCATGGAAACATAAGTTCCGGAACTATCCACTGAACGTCCGTCTTTCGCCCCGGGAGCGGAAAGAAGATGCAGCCGCAGATATATTTTTGCATAAGAACGCTGGTTCAACTTGATTTTTGCGTTAATCTGTTGCTCCGAAGTACCCTGCAACGCAATTGGCTCCGACTTGAAAACAGCCGCGCCGACCGGCGAAGAAGAACGAATCCTGAAATCGCCGCTTTTCGAATCACGGGTTACTTCCGCCTTTTCTCCGTGCAATGTCCATTTATATTGACGCAGCCAATTCGTCGAACCCGCTTCCGCCCCTTCAACCTTCGGCTGCCCGCAAAAAAGTACCATGATTCCACCCAAACATAAAAGAAATTTACTCATTATAGCTTCCTCTGATTCATACGCCGATTAATACGGCCCGCCAGCCACGCGGATGTATCCGCCTTCCTTATTGATATCCATCGACCAATAGAACGCACCGGCGCTTTGGTCGTACATATCCCATCTTGCCTCCACATATGACGCCGGCTGTGCGTGTCCATCCAGGAAAACAATATTCATCCGGCTATTATGGCGGAAATCGGGGAAATCGACCGTAACCGAACACTTCATGATACTGCCGCTCTGGGAATTATCGGTAATCAGAACGGATGACGAAGGCTTCTTCCATTGGGTGATTTTCGTATCCTTCAAATCGGGATAATGAACCGTATACCGGCCAATCATCAGATTCTGGGCATACCCCAGCTTCGCTTCAGTGGCCGCCAGGGCCGGCGTATTTGAAGTGTTGGAAGGGCACACAAAAACCGGATCATTTGCTTTCATCATGTCATAGAGAAGCCCGATCCAATCATTATATCCGATATAGGTGGGAGCAAGGATATCGTCATAGGTCTGCGTATACATGACTGCCCCTAAACCGATTTGCTTCAGGTTTCCAACGCAATTAACCGCTTTTGCCTTTTCTCTTGCTTTATTCAATGCCGGCAGCAGCATGGCGGCAAGAATAGCTATGATAGCTATAACCACCAGAAGCTCAATAAGTGTAAAAACCTTTTTCATTTGTCCTCCTGCGTTTACTGTTATGAATTCTGGAAAAACAACTTATCATCATGAACACCAATATTCCGCCGCCTCCTTTTTCTCAGCCGCTCTTCAGTTTTTGCGCGCGGTCACAATCCGGCGCAACGGAGCCTCCCAGTTCTTGTCCTGCAACCGGCTCTGGATGATCGAGCACGTTTCCGCCGCCAGCCGCTCCAGCCGCTGGTCCAGAGAATAAATCGGAAATGGAGCATAACGCGTCACCCACGTATGGTCACAGGCAATCAATGCCACGTCTTCCGGAATACGTTTCCCCGCCTCCACCGCCGCCCGCTGGACCCCATAGGCCTGCGCCCCGTGCCACGTCATTACGGTATCGACTCCGGGATTTTCCCGGAAGATCCGGCAGCCGACCAGATAACCATCCTCAGCCTGCGAAAACGTGCTCGCGGACGCACAATACAAATCACGAACCGGGTCAAACTCCAACGGAATATTCTGCCACCGCTGCAAAATATGGCTCCTGACCCGCTCCAGCGTGGCTTCCGACATCCGTTCCTGGACAAAAGCCAAGTGACGCTTGCCCTGCTGGTATAACTCCTGAAAAATCTCCGATAATGCCTTGCCCAGCGCCACATTGACCAGATCGTAGTGAATCCGTTCAGACTCCGGCGTTCCGATCGCAACCAGCGGAATCCTGGCGTTCCACAACCGCTCCACCACGTCACCGGTATGCTCAAAACTGGTAATAAACGCCGCCACGCCATCACAGCAGCCGGTCAACATCATTTCAAGATACCGCAATTCCAGTTCGGGCTTTATTTCGTAATCGTAAATCACCACATCGTATCCATTGCAGCCGGCATTGGCCTTGAAGCAACGGATGAATTCCGCATAAAACGGGTCCGAAAGATCCGGCACGATCACCGAAAGAATACGCGTACAGCCCTTTTTCAATGCCTTCCCGGCAAATGACGGCCGGTATCCCATCCGTTCCGCCAGGGCCCGGATTTCCTCTTTCGTTTTGGTACTGATTTCCGGATGGTCATTCAAAGCACGGCTGACCGTAGGAAAACTTTTTCCCGATGCTTTTGCAATATCAAGAATCGTAACCGCCATCGATTTTACCCCAACGTAAACGTTTGCATTACTGCCATATCTCAATTATACAAAATATTCGTAAAAAGTCAAGAGGGCATTACAAAATTTCTTTCAAAAAAGTCTATTTATGTGGTAATCCCTCAGTCATTTTGAAATGGCTGTGGCTCATCTGCCAAAATCAAAAAACTGATTTCCGGGAAAATGTCAAGTTTATTTACCTTTGAAGCCGCTGGTGGATTTGCGGATGTGCAGCTGCGGATGCAGCTCCACGCGGTTCGAGACTTTGATCCCGGGATTGCTGAAAATGTGATCGAGCGACTTGACAATCTCCTCCGCCAGCTGTTTATTGGGCAGTGCCAGCGAAGTCAGTTGCGGGTAGATCTTGTGCGTATGTTCCAGGTCGTCGCTGCCGACCACCGCCAGTTGACGGGGGATTTTGATACCGTAACGGCGGGCGGCCATGCTGACCCCGATGGCACAGCTGTCGTCATGTGCCAATATACCGTCGACTTTTTCTTTGTTCTTCAATAATCTGCTGAAGGCTTCGTAACCGTCCTCGATCGTTCCAAGGCACGGCACAATCCGCTCGTGCGGGTCCGACTTCGGATAATACTCCTGAAAAAAACGCTTCACTCCGCTGTATTGGGTCCAGAAATAATCTCGCACGCTGCCAATGTAACGGATATGGCGGCAGCCGATCTGATGCAGATGCTGAAGCGCCGTGTAAGCCCCGGCCCCAAGGTTGATATAAAAATAATTGTCCAGCGGTGCGCGCGGCAGGTACACCAGCAGCGGAATATTGAGCTTGTTCAACTCTCTCTGGATCTTTTGCTCAAAATCGATCCCCGGCAGTAATAATACCGCATGGCATTGCGTCTCGGTCACCAGTTGCAGCAGTGTTTCGATGGTTTTATGCTCCAACTCATGTGTAGAGGTCTGAAAAAACGGCATATAAAATGGTACAGGATTGTAGCGGATACCCGATGAACTCTGCAACATAGCCTGTTGAATCAGCATCATCAACTCGGTGTAGGCGATATCCTCCTGCATGCGAACCATCAGTATCTTGCGCGCGACCCCGGTGTAAATCTGCCGGGGGCGGAGCTCGGCAACCACCGGGCGGCACTGGGGACGGCGGACAATAAACCCGTGCTCGGTCAGCAGCCGGATGCTTTGCCGAATGGTCATCAAACTCACTCCGGCCCGCTCGGCCAATAAAATTTCAGACGGCAGTTTATCACCGGGTTTCAGCGCAGAAATCACCTCCCGGACAATATATTCGGCACCCTGCTCATATTTCTTCAATGTCTTCATGGTTACGAATATACCGGTTGCCTGAAGAAAAAGCAATAATCCTTTTCGCAAAATCCAAAATATTACATAAGATTTGAAAAGAAATCTATAAGATTTGAGATTTTCATCAAAATTTCACCGATAAACTCAGCATGGATATTGACATAAAAGTATTTCCGCATATAATTAATTGATGTAAACCGCGATAAAAAGGAAAAAATTATGCTGAAAAAATCATTGTTCACGCTCATAGAACTCCTGGTTGTGATTGCGATCATTGCGATCCTCGCCGCAATGCTGCTGCCCGCCCTGAGCAAGGCCCGTGACAGAGCCAAAGACGCCTCCTGCAAAAGCAATCTCCGCCAGCTGGGACTGGGAGTCATGACTTACGCCACCGACAACGACGATTATCTGGTTCCGTTTTTCTCGCCGGGCGGCGGGGGCGGTTATGACCAGTGGCGTTTTACGGCTCATTCGATGTCGAAACTCATTAATCTCGGCGTGCTTTATGATGACAAAACCATTCCCGACCTGAAAGTTTTTCAGTGCCCCCGGGCCGTGTTGACCAATGATTTCGACGTATTGACCGTGCGGACCAAAATCGAAGAAAGGGACCTCTCCGCGAAATCCTATTATTGCAGTTATCGTTACAGTGTGCGGGAGCGCGAAAATATGGCCGCACAGGACTCCACGGCCATATTCGGAGTCGGAGCGGCTTATGCGCCCAAAACGACCAAGATCGGGAAAATGATGCGCGGCGTGGTGATCATGGACAAAGCGGAAAACCACAACGTCGCGGTTACAACGTCCATTTCATCACCGCGCGATTCGTACAATATGTTTTTTCTCGCCGGAAATGTCGATACCATTACGGAAGGTATGACGATGCTCAACATCAGGGCCGGGCTGGCCAGTACCCTGGCTCAATTCAGCGTGACGATCGGTCGCGTGGAAACCTTCATGCGATAAGGCGGATACGATATGCGATTTACCCTGATTTTGCTGATGTTGTTTCCGCTGCTTGCCGGGGCCAGAACCACGCTGCTGAAAAGCCATACTTTATTCAATTTTGGCAATGCCCCGAATGGCTGGCGGTCGGAGCTGCGGGGCAAAAAGAACCTGGCTGTATTCAAGTACGACGACAGGCGCGGCGCTCATTTGATCCTGCCGAAGGCTCCATCCGATCCCGCACCAAACGTCTATTATCAATGGGACTCTCCGCAGGACTGGTCCGAATACAATTTCATGCAGGTCGAAATCTATAATCCATCGCAGGAAACCGACCGTCTCGAAATCGACCTCAGCACCGACAACGGCAAGTCCCGCGTCAGCCACCACCCGGTTTATATTCCGCCGCAAAAGGAGTTCCAACTGCTGATTCCGCTCTCGGCTTATCAGAATTGGACCGCTTCTCCGGCCAACTTGCGCAAGGTACGGCGACTCAGTCTGATCCGGCGCTCGCCGCCGCGCGAGCTTCATTTTTATATCAGAAATATCAAACTTCTCAAACTGGCCCCGACGGCGCGCAAGTACCGTTTTGACGGGCTGACGGCATATCAGTTCGGCGCTACCGGACAGACATCAAAAAACGGTTTCGAGTTGATTTCCCCGGACTCTCCGTTCTGGAGCGGCGCACCGCGCAGTATTGACGTTACTCCCAATAAGCAGGGGCGCGATGAATTATGGAATTCCATGATGACCGGCGACGGAGTCACGGAATTATCGCTGCCCGTTAAGCCGGGCAAATACCTGGTCTTCACGCTGTTCCACGGCAAACCGCTATTCAAGCGCGACACCGTTATCGGCCTCGGCAGCCGCGAATACCGCCATATCATCTGCAATGCTTACCCTGAGTACCGGCTGATGCCCGCCGAAGTAGAAAACGATACCTTGATTATCCGTTTCCGCCCCGGCGAGACGGGGTCCCACTGGGGCATCACGGCTCTGATCGTGATGGAGGCCGAACAAACGGATAAACTGCTGCGCGAATTCGCCTGGCCTGCGTTCGACGATATGGCAGTGGCCCCCTGGGATCTGCGTTCTTTTATGGCTGAGAACCGCGAAAAAACACCTTCCGTTCTTCAGTTTGCGGAATGGGATATTTACACCGGTCAGGCCCGCGAAACCGGCACGCTGAACCGCGAATATTTCAGCATCATTTCTCCGGTCGATATTGCAGAATGCACCATCAAATGCCCGCCTGGGACAACGCTCCGCCGCGCCATTCCTTATGCCAGCCGGGAGTTCAACGGTTACATCCGACAGCCGCGATTTTTCGCCACGGTCAATGAAACATTTTCCATGCGCGGCGGCATGCGCGAATATTTCAAACTTGAAGCAATTGAAAATATCAGCGGCGTGCTTTCGATAACGACCGAAGGCTCGGTATTGGAAATTCCTCTCGAATTGTCCGCCGCGCCCCCGCTGAAACCATCTGCCGAGATCAACTATTTTCTGTATTATTATGCGATGGGATTCGGCGGCAGCCCGGAGTCGGTGCGCCATCAGCTCCGGCAGGAACAGCAGGAATTCGAATTTCTCGCCCGCAACGGTTTTTCCTCCATCGAAATCCCGATGATGGCCGCGGTAAAATTCGCAGACGGTCAATATACGTTCGATTTCAGCGCCATGAATACGTTCATCGCCAAATACCGCCGATATTGGCCGGATGCGGGCGGAACCATGCCGGTTTTCCTGTTTCCGCAAATGCGCGCCATCAACCGGACCATCGGCAAGGCGGATTACCTGTGGAACATGGCCGAATACGAAAAAAGTATTCCGGTGATTCAGGAATTCGTCCGTCAATCCGAGGTTGCGGCACGGGCAAATAACTGGCCGCAACTGGCGTACTATCCGTTCGACGAATTCGGCAATCCCGAGTACACCGCCAAACTGCACCGGGCCATCAAAGAAGCAGGCGGGCTGACTTACTCCACCTCGGTCGGACGCTACGGCAACGGCTTTGAAATCAGCGCCGGTGACGGCCTCGATATTTACTGCTACCCCAACCTGAAAGACGCGAACCTCCCCGCCATGCGCCAGCAGGCCACCAAAATCAATGCGCAAATCTGGCGCTACGACATCGAGAATTCCGCCGGACCGTTGTATGAGCGCTATAGCTGGGGACTGTGCGCCTGGGCGCTAAAACTGCGCGGACAGGGCGCGTGGCACTTCGACGGCCGCAACTTCTCGATTTCCGAACTGCAGGACGGTTCGTATTACTATGCCTATGCAGCCTATGGCGGCGGCGAAGTCATGCCCACTCTCTCCATATTTGCCGTGAACGACGCCATGCTGGATTACGCGGCGCTGATCTCAGCTGAGAAATCCGGCAAAGCTCAGCAATTGCTCGACGAACTGCGCCAGGACGCCGCCCGCCTCGGCCCCACCCCCGGCGAACGGGCCCTGCAGCAATGGTTCAACACCGGCGGACGCGGGAAACTGGAAAAAATATGGGCACTGCGGTGAAAGCTTTATGTTCTATGATTGTGCTCAAGAAAATTGGTAAATAGTCATATGTCCTATTGATAAACAGAGGGTTTCCGGTTATAATAGAACAAAGAAACCAATGGAAACCCGATGAAGAGCAACACCAAAACCCGGATGGTGGCCGATTGTCTGCGGGACCGCATCGAAATGCGGTATTACCCCGAGGGCCGGCTGCCGCGCGAATTTGACCTGGCCGCCGAACTGAACGTCGGGCGCGTCACCGTACGCAAAGCGCTGGAAGCCCTCGAACAGGACGACCTGATCGAGCGCAAAAAGCACGCCGGGACCTTCGTCAAGCTGGCCGAACCGCCAACTCTGAATCAGCAGACGGTCGGCATCATGATGCGGACCCAGGGACATTTGTACGCGGATTTTCATCACTATATTATCCGGCATCTGATGGACCGCGGGCTGACGGCCAATGTCATCAGCCTCTCCGACATTGAGAAAAGTGTGTCGCCGTCGCTGACGCGGGCCGTATCCAAACTGGTCAATTCCGAGATTAAAGGTTTGATTTATGAACCTTATTGTACCTGGAAGATTCCCTTTGGCCCGCAGCTGGAGAAAAAGATTCCGGTTTTCACCGGTTTCTATGATTCGGAAAATGCCCCCGCCTTCACCGGAGTCTGGAACGATTATGAAAAAGCCGGTTATCTCGGCGGTAAATTTCTCCTGGAATGCGGTTGCCGGAAGCCATTGCTGATTACCCATCCCCTGCCGCCAGAAATCCGCTGGAATGCACCTCATTATGCCCGTCACCGGGAGAAAATGATTATCGACGGCTACAGCCGCGCCCTGAAAGAATACGGCATGATACCGGAAGCATATATTCTGGAAGCCTTCCGCGATGATCCCGATCATATGAAGAGAATGGTCGAAACGCTCATGCGTGACCATAAACTGCGCCCCGACGGCATGCTTGGCAGTTCGGATTCACTGTTGCTGCATCCGCTGAAAATCGCCTACAAATTGAACATTCAAATCCATCAGAATCTGCAGCTTGTCGGCATCGGCAATACTCCCTGGAGCAAAGAGGACTCCCTGCAACCCTTCAGCAGCATCGACCTGCAGCTGGTGACCTGTGCGAAAAAACTGGTGGAGCAAATATGCCTTAAAGCACCTGAACGTGAAAACATCTATATCGAGCCCAAACTAATCAGGAGGAATCAATTATGAAAACAACACGGCATCCGAATTTTACACTTATCGAATTACTGGTCGTGATCGCGATTATAGCCATCCTGGCGGCAATGTTGCTGCCTGCCTTGAACAGCGCCCGCGAGAAGAGCAAGAAAACCAGCTGCATGAGCAATCTCAAGCAACTGGGTACCGGCGTCAGCATGTATTTGCACGATTATAACGACTGGACCCCGACCCGCATGACCACCGAACCCCAACGGGTTAACGCTGCATTGAGCACATATTGCGGATATCAGGTCTGGAGTTGCCCCTCGGCCAGTTTCAAAAGCTGGTCACCGTCAGCAGCGCCCGATGTCTACTGGCAGATCCGCTGGGAGGTCGACCTCGGCTACATGAATCCGTATAAATTCAATGCCATCAATGCAAAAAAGCTGATCGGCAAATGGAAACCAAGCACCACCCATTATGCCGGCGACGCCAAGGAGATCGCTTCCTCCTCCGCCAACGGATGGTACTACGGCGAAGCCTCGTTTTATACCACTCACGCCAAGGACATGGACCCACGGCACCAGAACTCCTATAACATGCTTTATATTGACGGCCATGTGATGAATTTCCTGCCGCATGCCGATCACTATGCCTATCGGGAATATTCGAACTTCGACCTGTGCAGCTGGCGCGAACCCTATTGAGGATGAATGATGAAACAATTCTATACTCTTCTCGCATTGCTCGGTTCTTTCTGGATGACTGCGGCAGAAATCAAAACTTCTCCGGATGCTTCGGTCGCAGAGTACAAGGCTGCCGCTGAATTAAGCGGATACCTCGAAAAACTGGGCGGAACCGATGCCATATTCGAGTTGGTCAAAGACTCCGGGCTGGAGCGCGAGCAATGGCGCATTGCGAGCATCCCCGGCGGCGTCCGGTTGAGCGGCGGCTCGGATACCGGAATTCTGTACGCGGTCTATCATTACCTGGAGAAGGTCTGCGGCGTCCGCTGGTGGAACCCTTTCGAGGAAACCGTGCCGGCCCTGACGCAAATACCGGTCGAAAACCTGCAGCTGCAAGGCAAGCCGGCATTCGCCATCCGTGACATTTATTCGGTCTATGGCAGCGACGACGGGCGCTTTTCGGCACGCAGCCGCCTGAACGGCGATGGCGACGCCCGGATCGTACCGGAATACGGGGGGCGGAAAATTTTCGGCCCGCCTTATTTCTGCCATACGTTCGGCATGTATATACCGCCGGAAAAATATTTCAAGGACCACCCCGAATGGTTTGCCATGCTGGACGGCAAACGCCACGCGGGCAAAGGTACCGCCGAAGAGGGTTCGCAGCTCTGCCTGAGTAACAAAGAGTTGCGCCGGGAAATCATCAAACGGCTGTATGAATTCATTCGCCTCGGCGAAGAAAAAGCGAAAAAAGAAGGCATGCCGCCGCCACTGGTTTACGATATTTCGCAGAACGACAGCCAGCGTTACTGCCGCTGCCCCGACTGCCAGGCCGTTGTCGACCGCGAGGGCGGCGCGCAGTCCGGGCTGATGATCGATTTTATCAACGAAATCGCCGATGCCGTCAAAAAGGACCACCCGGAAATCACCCTGACCACCTTTGCGTATCAATACACGGAAAAACCGCCGCTCCATATCCGCCCGCGCCCGAATGTCATGATCGTATTGTGCGATACCCTCAGCAATTCCACGCGCCCGCTCGGACAGAAATACAACCCGTATTTTGCCGATTTGCTGCAAGAGTGGTCGCAACGTACGGACAAGCTGCGGATCTGGGATTACGCGGTCACTTACCAGTCGCCGAACGAACTGCCTTACGCCTCGGAATACTGTTACCGGGACGATATGAAACTGTTCCGCCAATACGGCGCGAAGCAGGTATTCACCGAACTTGAATACCCCGTCACCGCCGACGTCCGCGATTACAAAGTCTATCTCCGCGCCCGGCTGACCGAAAATCCCGACCTTGATTTCAAAACCCTGTCCGAAGAATTCGCCGCCGGTTTCTACGGCGTGGCCGGGCCGTACTTCCTCGCCTGGCGGCAACTGCTGGCCGAAGTACAGGACCGGAAAAATCCGTATATCAACATGTATCCCGGCCCCAACGCCTTCACCCACCTCACGCTGGACGTCGTCGTCCGCGGGCAGCAGCTTTTCGACCAGGGCGAGGCCGCACTGGCCAACGACGAAGTCAAACTGAAACGCTGGCGCCACGCCCGGTTATCGCTTGACCGCGCCTCGCTGATCCGCAGCAAAAACCTGATGGCAGAATATTTGAAGGACCACCCAACCCTCGAGAAATATCCGCTGGACCGCGAAAAAATCGCCACCCGCATCCGCCGGACCTGGACCGAGCAGGCCCAATTGCGTTTGAAGGACAAAGAATACACCAAATCCATTCAGGAAATGGAAAAAGAACTCGAGAAATATTCGGCGCCTATCAACCCGAAAACACTGACGGTACCGGAAAAATTCCGCCAGATCCCGGCCGAAAAACTGTTTGATTACACCATGGAAAACAGCAAACGCTGGCGGAATACCGTCAAACTGGTCGACGATCCGGAAGCCGAAACCGGCCTTGCCGCCTGTCTGGAATTTCCGAATGACGACCCCGGAACCGTGCTGGAGAAGTATCAGTTCCCGCTGCTCTTCGGCATTTACTCGCCGGCGGCACAGAAAAACCTGTGGGCCAGGCAATTGCAGAAGCAATCCGTACCGGGACCGGGCTACCACTGGTATAATCTCGGCAAGGCAAAGCTGAGCGCGGATTGTTATCTTTTCTGCTTCTGGAGCTGGTACATCCAGGTGGAAACGGCGGACGGCTTTGACCTGAATCATCCCGATCAACAATTTGACGTCTGGCTGCGCCTCAAATTCACCGGCCCGGCCTATCCCCACGGCAAAGCTTCCGCCAAGAATGGCATCTGGCTCGAACGCGTAGTATTGATCAGGAATTAATTGGGAAAGTGACCTGGCCGATGTCGGCGGCTTGCGTGTAGATCATGGCGAGGCGGTCGAGGCCGAGGGCGCAGCCGGCGCATTCGGGCATGCCGCACTCGAGCGATTCGAGGAACTCCACGGCCTCGGGGTAATCGGCCATGCCGGAGGCGGCGCGGGCGGCGCGCTCGGCGGCGAAGCGCTCGCGCTGGATGGCGGCGTCGGTCAATTCGCCGTAGGCGTTGGCCAGTTCGAGGCCGTTGATGTAGAGCTCCCAGCGTTCGGCCACGGCGGGGTTATCAGCTTTCAACCGGGCCAGCGAGGCGCGCGAGGCGGGGTAATCCATCAGGAAGGTCATGCAGTTCCGGCCGAGATTCGGCTCGACCTTTTCGACCATTACCTCGTCGAAAATATCCCGCGCCATGGCTTCCTCCGCGCTGATTGCGGCGTATTTCCGGTACGCTTCGTCAACAGTGATTTTCTCCACCGGCAGATCGATGACCGAGCGCACCATGGCGGCGGTGAATTCCATCAACTTCAGGTAATCGGCCCCGGTTTCGTACCACTCCAGCATGGTGAATTCCTCGCGGTGCCTGCGGCCGTGTTCGCCCTGCCGGAAACAGGGGCCGATCTGATAGATCTTTTCGTATCCGGCACAGACGAGGCGCTTCATTTCCAACTCGGGGCTGCAGCGCAGGAAGCGGCTGCCGGAGCGCGGCGATTCGATGAATTCCTCGGGTGCGGGCGCGGCGATCCGCACCGGCGTCTCCACATGGATGAAGCCGCGTTCGTCAAAAAAGCGGCGGATATGCGAAAAAAGCCCGGCGCGTTGGACGAGCCGGGCTTGAATTGCGGTAAGCTGCTGCAGATGATCAGGCTTTGGACACACGGTCGGCATATTCTCCGGTACGGGTGTCGATGCGGACGGTATCGCCCTGATTGATGAACAGCGGGACCTGAATTTCGTAACCGTTGTCGATTTTGGCCGGCTTGGTCACGTTGGTGGCAGTATCGCCGCGGGCGCCGGGTTCGGTTTCCGCGATGACTTTTTCGATGAAGGTCGGCAGCGTCACTTCAATCGGGGAGCCGTTGAAAAACAGAATGTGGCACTCGGAATTTTCGATCAGGAAATATTCCTTGTCGCCGATCACATCTTTGCCCACATGAATTTCTTCGTAGGTTTCCACGTCGCTGAAAACGAAAAAGTCGCCGTCAACGTACGAATATACGGTATCGCGCTCATCCAGGTCCGGCTTGTCGATCTTGTCGACCGGACGGAAGGTACGGTCCATGGTGGAACCGGTGATCATATTCTTCAGTTTGCAGCGGTAAAGCGCGGTGCCTTTGCCCGGCTTGCAGAATTCAAAATCGGTAACGATCCACGGATAATCATCGACCAGAACTTTGAGACCTTTTCTCAAATCGGATGCGTTGTACATAAGAATCTTTGCTCCATTATTGTTTCGGTGTAACTTCTTAAGCCTGATAACTTACACCGTCCCGGGCCATTTTTCAAGTGCCGGAAATGAGATTTCTCAGTACAAGCTTTGAATTTTTTACCAGTCAAAAGTCGACGGCGAGAGCGTATCGCCCGAAGGATTGAGCACCGAAAAACGCTTTTGCCATTCGCCGCTGTTGGCCGCAATCATCCTGCTGCGCGAAACCAAATCGCGATTAAGCAAAGATGCAGATAAGGAAATGATTTATCATATCTGGTATTTGAATTGCCGGATTTGCGTAACTGGATAATTTCTTCTGGCATAGCATCAATTTTTATTATTCTTTATTATTTTAGTAGTAATTTTGTTTTATATAACATAGCCTAAAATATAAGTCAATTATAATAGATTCATGAAATTATTTGAGCTTAGAAATATATGTAGTACAAAATAAAAACGATAAAATAATAAAATAATACTTGAATTTTTATTGAAATTAATATATTATAGTACGTATACTTGAAAATATGAAACTAGTAGTCCGTTCATAAAATAACATATCACATCGTCCGCATTTCTTCCAT
>JBEBRW010000071.1:0-24806 GCA_040394635.1 Victivallis vadensis
CTGCGAAGGGGTTCCGGTTAGCCAGCGTTTTTTTCACAAAACGTAGAAGAACCGATTTTATTGCTGTTTCCGGTAAGCTTTCGGGGAGGCGCCGACGCGTTTTTTGAACTCCGCCGAAAAATAGAACTGATTGGAGTATCCGAGCATCTGGGAAATTTCCTTAATCGAATACTGTGGGAATGAGAGCAGTTCCTCGGCCCGGTTCATCTTCATTTTGATCAGATAATCGATAGGGGACGACTTCAGGTATTGCATGAACAGCCGGTGCAGCGCCGCCGAGCTCATTCCGCTCTGGCGGCAAAGGACTTCGAGCGTGATCGGCTCCGAGAGGTGGTCCTGCATATAGCGCAGGAGTTCCCCCAGCGCGTTCGGATACGACTGCGACTGGTAATAATCGGCAAGCTCCAGCAGTACCTGATAGGCCATCGGCGAAGCGATGCGGTTGAATCCCGGCTCCATTTCTTTGCAGATCCGGTAAGTCCGGTCGAAAATTTCGCGCAGCTCGTCCGGCCGCGAAATCCGAATCACATCCGCTTTGTCCAGCCCCAGCTGCTTGATAATCGGAACAATGGCGGAGCCATCGATAATCATGGTCTTTTTCAGCGCGTAATCGCTGACGGAGACTTCGTTGCCGGCCTCCTTGTGAACCAGAAATACTTCACCGGGCCCCACGTCGTAGCGGACACCGTTCTGGGTGAAATGGAAAATACCCTGCTGGACGAATTCCACCGCGAACGTTCCGGACCGTTCTCTTTTGCGGTAGCAGCCGGCGATCCATTCGTCATTGCCGATGGACATCAACCGGATCGGAATTGTCACATGGTTCAGGCTGAACCGGTGGCAGTAGGCGAATTGGTGCAACGGATATTTGCCGACATTATAACCCGATATCCTGTCGGCAGGGTCCGATGATAAAAAATAGCTTCTTTTCATAATCCGATAAAATTTTGTATGGACTTGATAAGATATCATATATTTAGAGAATGTCAAATCTTGCATTTTACCCAGCAGGATATTATAATAATATCAAATGGAAGTAGCTGTATAAAGGAGAATTCCGCATGATGAGAGATCAGACAGGTTCAAACCCGGCAAAGCAAAGATATCATATTTTCACCCTCATTGAACTCCTCGTGGTGATCGCGATCATCGCCATTCTCGCCGCCATGCTGCTGCCGGCGCTGAATAAAGCCCGCGAGCGGGGTATGGCCTCCGACTGTGTCGGAAGGCTGAAGCAGATCGGCACCAGTCATGTGCTTTATCAGGGCGATTTCGATGATTTCTATATCAGGGTCGATTACGGCGATGCGGAGGGAAAATGGAACTGGGCGTTTTATATGCAACAGACCTATATGCCGAAAACCCAGGTATTTCTTTGTCCGAAGGGCCGCAGTATGTTTAACGCGGGCGGCAGCTGGACCGGCACCGGTATGATCACGGCCCCGCAAAGTCCCAAATATTTCACTGTGTCGCATTACGGTTATAATTCATATAATCTCGGCGATGGTACCAGGTTGCATGGAAATGCAGCCTCGCCGCCGCCGAAGGTGCACATGGTCAAACAGCCTGCGCGGAAAATAAACTGCGCCGATTCCTGGGACCCGAACAGTACGCAGCGGGGGCGCTATATTTTCACCGATCACTACGCACCCAGTACCGCCACCGGCAATTACCAGATCCACAGCCGCCACCTCTCCACCGCCAATATCCTGTGGTGCGACGGCCATATCGGCGCCGAAGTCAATGCGCACCCCCGGCTGGTGGTCGCCACCCCCGATTATACCTATCTTTCTGCAAACTAGGAACCGGACGAGATGAGACTTTTCTTTTTCATTGCTCTTTTGACGCTGATCAATGGCATTGCGGCCCTCGAAATCCCCGCCGGATTGCTGGAGCGGGCCGGTTTGAGCGGCTACAAGATCGAAGCCGGCGAGATTTCCCGGAAACCTTTTGCGGACATCCTGACCAAAGAGTTTCCCGGTCAATCGCTGAAAGGCGACGGTTATTTCGTGGTGGTAAAGGGCAAAACGGTCACCATCGGCGCGCTGAATCAACGCGGCTTGCACTACGGGCTGTACGACCTGCTGCAGCGCGGCTGCCAGTGGACGCCGGCGCGCCCGGCCGATATCCGCTTTACAGAAAAATTCGCGGCAAAGGATATGGCATTTCTGGAAAACCCGGCGTTCGAAATTCGCGGCCTGATGGGGATGGGTTACAACGGATATTGCGAAGATTTCGGCGATTGGTTGCTGTTCAACCGCCTGAACAATTATTCGTATGGCATCCGGACTTATTATACGGACTGGGCGGCCAGGATCCGGAGCAAAGGTTTTCTGTCGCTCATTTCCGGTCACAGTTTGTATTACTGGCTGCCGGGTGAGCTGTATGACTCCCATCCGGAATATTTCCCGCTGGTGGACGGGAAGCGGCTGAAATATACGAAACCGAATTACTCGGTCGGCGTTCAGCTGGATTTCGGCAGCGCGGAGGCCCGCGCCGAAGTTGTCGGAAACATCAAGAAATTCCTGCGGGATAACCCGGATACCTACAGTATTCCGCTGGTGATCAACGACGGCGGCGGCTTCGGCGACACCCCGGCTGAACGCGCCATGGACGACCCCGACGAATACAAACGCTACAGTTTTTCCACCCGTTACATGAAATGGGTCAACCTGGTGGCGGACGAAGTCTGCAAAGAGTTTCCCGGCGTGAAGATCGTCGTCCTCCCTTATTTGTATGTGACCGACGCGCCGCAGGTGGACCGCATCCACCCGAATGTCATGATCGGTTTCTGTACCTACCGCCGCTGTTACAAGCATGAATTCAACGATTCATCCTGCCACTCCAATGCCGCGATGAACAAAACCCTGAAAGAGTGGCTGAGATTCGGCAATCCCGCCTTTATCCGCGACTATATGCTGCTCGGAGGCCTGCCGGAATTTCCGGTGCCGATGCTGAAAGTACTCCAGAAGGATTTCCACTATTTCCGCTCGCTGGGGGTTACCGGATACGTCAGCGAATGCGTTGCCGAAGCTTCGAATATGAAAGACAGGGGCTTTTATAAATGGGCCAGACAGATTCCGAATTACTGGACCGGTATGAAGATGAATTATTACCTGATCGCCAAGCTGATGTGGAACCCCGGCCTGGATTTGGATAAAGAAATCGACGGATATTTCCACGATTATTTCGGGGATGCCGGCGCGCCGTTGAAGAAGATCAACGAGCTGATCGAAAAACGCTGGTTCGCCGATCCCAGCTCGTACATCTGGAACAAATACGACACCAATTTCCCGGCGATGCTGTTCACCGAATCCGCTGACATCGCCACGATTGAGAAATTGCTGGCCGAGGCGGAAAAATGTGCCGCCGCCCAGGATCAGTCCGTATTCCGGGACCGGGTGAAAACCGAATGCGTACTGGTTCGGGATAACTGGTTCAAAAAGGCCGCCGTCGTCACCAAAGATATGACCGCTGCCCCGCTGCCGGGGAAGGTGACGATGGAGACCGTTATGAAAAACGGCGCGGCCATCGACGGCTTCGTCAAGCGTGCCGACAAAGGAGTTGCGCCCTCCGAACTGAATACGAAGATTTATGCCGGTTATACCGCCGACCGTCTGTACCTCCTGGCGGAGTGTACCGCCGATATGGACAAAATCACCGCCAAACCGGTGGAGCGCGACGGACTCGTTTGGAACAACGACACCATCGAGATCTTCATCGAGCCGCTGAATGAGCAGCGCAAATGGGGATTCTTCCACATCATCACCGATCCGCTGGGGTCGGTTTACGATGCAGCGCTGCGCGACCGCAGCTGGAATGCCGATATTACCACCCACGCTGAGCGCCGTGGCGACCGCTGGCTGGTCATGGTCGGAATTCCTTTCGATGCTCTGGGCATTTCCCAGGGCAAAGCGGGTGCGGTCTTCAAGCTTAATATCGGCCGCTCGTCAAAGAATCCGCGCGAAATTTCGAGCTGGACGGACGGCACGTTTGAGAATCCCGCCACCTTCGGGAGGCTGCTGCTGAAATGAGCAAAGCACTGTACATCCTGATCGCCATGCTTGCAGCCGCGTGCTCATTTGGCGCCGCGGTGATGGATGGCAAAGACGATTATTTCGTGATCGAATATCCTGCTCCTGCGGGGCCGGGCGGATTCACCGTGGCCTTCAAACTGAAATTGTCCGAAGAGGTTTTCGCGGCGGAACACCGGAAGCGGGCCTTTCACATTTTTGAATTGCAGTCTTCGGCCAAAACCGTGATCAAGGTCTATTTCGTCAACCAGCACCAGGGGACCAATGCCGGCTACCTGGCGTTTTCGCTGAGCGGCGCGGAGCCCGGTACCGCCCGCTACAATTATCTGGTACCGGTCGAGCAAATCGACTGGATGGAGATCGTCCTGTCGTTTGGCAGGGGTGTTTTCAACGTATGGGTGGACCGGGCGGAGCAAAGCACGCTGCATCGCTGGCAGAGCATCCCGGAAATTCCGCCGGCGGAAAATTACCGCCTGTACTTCGGCATGACGCCGTGGCGCGGCGGCAAATTGCACACCCCATGCAGCCTCGGCGAGATCGTTCTCCTCGAAAAAATCATCCTGCCCGCCGAGCTCAATAAGCTGTGGTCGGACACGAACACCCCGGGGCTGACCGGATATTTTCCGCTGAAAGATAACTGGCGGAATACCGTCAAAAACAAAGCACCGCAATTGACCCTGCCGGAGGCAAAATCATCACAGCCCCGGTTGACCTCCGAGTAATTCAGCGTTTGGGCTCCTCGGAGATTTCCCACATGCATTGCCAGATGGTTTTCATCAGCGTGGAGAGCTCGTGGCTCTCGATGATCATGGTATAGCTCTCCTTGAGCGCCGACGTCACCGCCACGTTTCCGTCATAAATATACAATCCGGCCACGTCCTCGAAAATCGGCTTCGGCAGGTAGCGCACCCGGCGCATATGCTGCTCGCCCTGGCGCATGTATTCGAGGTCGTCCTCCGGGCCGCGGATGCGGATGGCGTTTGACCAGATGCCGCGGCTGATCCGTTTGCGGTAGTAGTTCGTCAGATACTCTTCGCTGGATTTCTGCAGCATCTCGCGGACGCCGCCGAAGTAGAAATACTCCTTGTTTTTGACCTCCAGAAGTTCGGTGTCGATGATTCTCAGCCCCTCGCTGCCGATATAAACGCGCACCTGGGGGCGGCGGGCGCCGCTGCGGTAGAGCCCCTGCAAGTCCGGCAGCAGCTGGTCCAGTGTCCGCTGACGTTCGTCCTCGATCAGCCGCAACTGGTCCGGGTCCTCGGCGGAAAAGACTTTGCGGCCGTCGACCACCGATTCGGAAATCAGCCGTTTCTCCTTCAGCACGTCCAGTACGTCGTACACGGTGGGGTGCTTGAAGCGGGTGAATTTGGCGATTTCGATGGCTCCGGCGGAACCCATCTGCAGCAGCGCCAGGTAGACTCTGGCCTGGCGTCCGTTCAACCCCAGCATTTCCAGTTGCGTGATCACGTTCATGGTATTTCTCCGCGTGTCGTAAAATTCCGACATCTTTTATTTGATGCTTTCTGCTTGATTTATTGTCTGAATCTAATATAATATCTGCATTCATCGATTTCAATCGACATTATGGCAAGGAGTTGAAAATGAAAGATACCGTCCGATATCCCCGGGGGCGAACGCGCCTTCAAAGGATTCGCTAAATGACCTTAACCGCGTTTACCCTGCTGTTCGCCTCGGTATTTCTGCATGCCGGATGGAACTTTCTGAGCAAGAAGAAAGTTCCGTCGCTCGCTTTTTATACCATCTCCAGTACCGTCGCGGGCATTTTGTGGCTGCCTTTTTTCCTCTGGAGCGGGCCGGAGCTGACGCTGCTGCCGTTCCGCTTCTGGGTCATTTTCCTGTTCAGCGTGGGGTGTGAAATCCTCTATTTCACCGGGCTGGCCTATGCCTACCGGCGCAGCGATATTTCGCTGGTTTACCCGTTGGCGCGGGCGCTGCCGGTGCTGATGACCGCCGTGCTGACCATCCTTTTCGGCCTCGGCAAAACGCCCGGGCCGCTGGCCCTCGGCGGCATGATCGTCCTCAGCTCCGGGTGTCTGCTGATGCCGCTGATGCGCTGGCGCGACTTCAGCTTTGCGAGTTACCGTGGCCCGGCGCTCCGGTTCATCCTGCTGGCGGCCGCCGGTACCACCGGCTATACGATTCTGGACAGCATGGCGATCCGGATGCTTCGCGAGATTCATCCCGGAAGCAGCTTCGCCTGCTCGACCTCCTATCTGTTTCTGCTGGAAATCGGGATTGCCGTCTCCATGTTCATCATCGTCTGCAACTCCAAATCGGAATACGCGGAATTCCGCAAACTTTTCCTCAAGTCCAAAACCCCGGTCGTTTCCGGGTTATTCTCCTCCACCGCCTATGTGCTGATCCTGATCGCGATGGGCCACGTGAGCAACGTCAGCTACGTGCAGGCGTTCCGCCAGATGAGCCTGCCGCTGGGCGTGCTTGCCGGGATCTTCCTGCTTCACGAAAAACCTGGCAAACCCCGCCTGGCGGGCATTTTCCTGGTCATTCTCGGCCTGGTCATCGTCGCCTTCGGCAGCTGACGCTGCCGAATTGGTCGGCGGCTTTGCCGCCTGAATTGGCCGCCACTGCGTGGCTGAATTGGAGAATTGGGGAATTGGGGGAGGTCTTTCTCCAAAAAAATTCCACAATTTTTCATTATACCCTATTGACGTTAAAGGGTACCTTGTTGTATACTTTAGTTAAAGCAACAGGATACCAATGCTCATGCACATGAAAAGACAACGCTCGGCACCCCTGCGCAACCAGCTGGTGACCGATCTTAAAGGTTACCTCTCAAATGGCGACTGCCCCCGTAGCGGACAGCTTCCGACCGAGGTGGATCTGGCGGATCGTTTTCAGGTCTCGCGCAAGACTCTGCGCGCCGCGCTGGATGTGCTGGAAGATGAAAAACTGATCAAGCGGATTCATGGAAAAGGTACCTTTCGGACGGATACCCGGAACCAGCTCCAGAAAATCATCTATCACCTGATTCCCTGCGCCGATTACACGATTCGCGCCGGTATGAACGGACGCAGCAACATCGACCAGGTTCAGGCCGGGTTGCTCCGTGCCTGCGCCGGTATGGATTGCCGCGTGGTGAGTTTGCCCTTTACCCGGACCAATGTCCTTACCGATGTCGATTACGAGGCGCTCAATATGATCGAGCCCGGCGCCAAGGTGCTTGTTCCCGGCATGTGGTACCGTCATGGCTTCAAGTTTCTGGTGGAGCGCGAGTGCGACGTGGCTTTTCTCTATACTCAGAATTTTTCGATTCATTTTCCGGACGACGATAACTACATGCCTTACATTAAGAACTGGCATCATCTCCGCCAGGATACGTCCTCCGTTTCCGGCGGCGGCGTCCGCGAATTGATGCGCCGGGGCTGCGAGAGGCCGCTGCTCTGCGCTTCGTACCTGACGCACGTGACGAATATGAAGCTGCCGGGTTACCGCGAAGCCGGTGGTACCCTTTATTGGGATATGCCTCCGGACCTGACCGATTTCGAGGAGTTTAAAAAAGAGCTCTGGAAGAAATACCGCGAAACCGATTTCGACAGCCTGCTGCTGGATAGTATTTTCTCCTTCGATCCCGATTACCGTTACAGCCTGGCCCGCAACCTGGGACTGCCGGAGGATGTCCAGATCATTACCATGAACGAATACGATTTCTGCGGCCGCATGCATCCGAGGATATCCTATATCACCTATGATTATCAGCAGATCTGCCGCGAGGCGGTCGATATCCTGCTGCGGAATTCGCCGGTCAGGGAAAAACGTGAATATAAAGCAGTTTTGCATAATTTTTAACGAACAGGAGGTAGAGAAACATGAACAAATACCGGAAACATCATTTCACACTCATTGAATTGCTCGTTGTAATCGCGATCATAGCAATCCTGGCGGCCATGTTGCTGCCGGCGCTGAACAAGGCCCGTGACAAGGCCAAGGCGACCAATTGCGCCGCCAATCTCAAACAATTCGGGATGGCCTTTCATCAGTTCGCCGGAGACAACGACGATATGGCCGCCAGTTGCTATACACAGGACAAGAGCGCCTACAGCACCGGGGCCAAAGTGTGGGAAGAGCGGCTGCTCCAGTATATGGGCGGCCCGGACAAAGTGCCGACCGATTATACCACTCTCGGATTCGAAATGCCGTCGTCATACTTCTGCCCCGCCTCGCGTTATGTCTTCACCAAGTGGGATATCAAATGGACGAACTATGGATATGCCGCCCAGATCGGTTATAAATTTGGCACCAGCGACAACACCCGGAAAGTGACCAAATGCCGTGAACCGTCGAAAATCATGGTCATGGGCGACTGGCGCGAAGATGCCGGGGATCGGGATCAGCTTTGGGCCGCCGGTACTCCGCCGCTCCGCCATAACGGCTGGAACAATTATCTGGCTGTGGATGGGCACACGGAACAAATCAAGCTGGACTTCAATAACGGCAGCCTGCCGGCCAGCAGCAACGAATACAAGGATTATTGGTCACCGATGAACGCCTGGCCGAAAAATTAATCGAAAGGAATCATGATGAAATACCTCTATATGATCTGTTGTGTCATCGCCTGCCTCAGCGCCCCGGCGCAGAACCTGATTCGCAATGCTGACTTCTCGCAGCTCAGCCCCGCCGGGTTACCCAAGGATTGGGAATTCCGCCAGGTCGGCGGCACGGTGAACGGTACCGAGCTCAAACTGAAGGACAAAGGCGTTCTGGTGCAGAGTGCCATCCCGTTGGAAGCCGGCAAAAAGTACCTGCTGTCATGGGAAGTCCGCAGTGAAGCCGGGTCCAAATACCGCGTTTACTGCGAATGGCGGACCAATGCCACAAAGCAGTTCCGTTCCTCCGGTGCGCCGGAGCGCCAGGCCGAAAAGGAATGGAAAAAGATGCAGACCGGATTTACCTACGAAGCGGACTGCACCCCGCCGTACCTTGCCGTCGCCATTGGCGAAGGCGCCGAAATCGACATCCGCAACCTCAAGATCGAGCCCTTCGGCGCAGTCAGCGGCAGCGGCCGCAAAGTGCTGGGCGGCGAATGGTTCGTGTCGGCCCCGACCAAGTTCGTGACCGAGGACGGGCACGAGGCTCTGCGCGTCGAGTCCGACGGGCGCAATGCGAACGCCTTCCTGCGCGGCGTCAAGCTCGCCCCCGGCAAGAGTTATTCGCTGACTTACAGTGTGAAAAGTTATGACAAAAATCCGAACGCCAGCGAATTCTTCCCCTTCAATGTGAACATCGAATTCGCCGGCGTCAAGGACAAGCTGGTTTCGCCGTGGGATGATACCTGGAGCCTCAGCTTCCAGAACAAAACATTTAATTTCACCGTGCCGGAGAACGCCAAGGGCGACGCGGTCATCGAATTGTATTCGCGCAAGCGCCCGATCTTTTTCGGTAATTTCGAGCTGAAAGAGCGTCAGGCCGAACCGGAAGTCAAGCACCCGATGGTACTGACGCAGCCGCTTTACCGCAACATGATTTTCAGCAGCATGCCGGTGGATGAGATCAAGGGCAAAATCAAGACCGGCACCGCGATCAAGCAAGTTCAGGTGAAGCTGGAAAAAGACGGCATCGCGGTTTTTGAAAAATTGTTTGCCAACACCGGAGCCGAATTGGAATTCGCCATTCCCGCAGCCAAATTAACCGAGGGCTCTTATAAATTGAGCGTACATCCGGACAGCGAAGAACCCGCCATACTGGAGCTTAAAAAACTGCCGAAGGCCCCGGTCGAGGTCGTGATGGGCAGTGACAAGCTTTTTCGTTTTAACGGTAAACCGTTCTTTCCGGTCATGTTCTGGACCGGCAATTTTATTGGCATAGACGATGAAGAAAAATTTCATGCACTGGGTCGCAACGGCGTGAACATGATTTTCACCCACGGCGAAAACAAGCGCAAGGCCATGGAAGTTCTCGACCTCGCCAACCGCAACGGCATCAAGGTCATCGTCAACACCGGCTACCCGAAGCGCCTGGACGATGATACCCTGAAAAACTGGATTCACAACACCAGCGAACTGGTTTCCGAAATTGCGTCGCACCCGGCGCTGTTCGGCTATTTCATCGCCGACGAACCGTGGTGGGGCGGCGTGCCGCTGAACAATCTGTTGAAGGCCTACGATACGCTCAAGGAACTTGACCCGTATCACCCGGCCTGGATCAATGCCGCTCCGCGCGGCAGCATCGCCGACCATCAGCAGTACAGCCGCGCCGCCGACATCTACGGCGTGGACATTTACCCGGTCGGCTCCGGAGGACACTCCGGGCTTGAGGATAAAACCTTGTCCGCCGTCGGCAGATACGTGCTGCACATGAACGAAACCGTGCATCACCGCAAGCCGGTCTGGATGGTGCTGCAGGGCTTCGCCTGGAAATCGCTCGGCGGCACCGACAATGGCGAGGGCTACCCGACCCCGGCGCAGGACCGCTTTGTGGTTTACGATTCGCTGGTCGAGGGCGCGCAGGGCATCGTCTGGTGGGGCCTGGCGTTTGTCAAAACCGCTTCGTTCTACGATACGCTGTTCGGCACCACCCAAGAACTGCAGACCATGACCGGGCTCCTGACCGATGGCAGGGAACTCGGCAAGGCACAGGTTTCGAACCCGGCCATCCGTACCCGCAGCCTGGAAGCCAACGGCAAGAAATACGTGATCGCGGTGAACGGCACCGCGAACAAAATATCCGCCACGATCAACCCCGCTTTCACCGCTGCCGAAGTCAAAGTATTTCAGGAAAACCGCTCGCTGGCCGTGAAGGGCGGCGCCGTGTCCGACACCTTTGACGCGTATTCGGTGCATGTGTACGGCGAAGCGGAATTACCGCCGCCGTCATGGCCGCTGCCTGCGCCGGATTCCCGCTACGATTTTGCGAAAAATCCGGTGACCCGCAACTTCGCCGCGTATCACAGCAACATTCCGTATGAAGGCAATGCAAACTGGATCTGGGAAGCAGCCAAGGCCCGCATCGCCGGTTCCGAAACCACGCTCAATAAAACGTTTACGCTTGACGCCCCGGTGAAGTCCGCCACCCTGATCGCTGCTGCCGATGATTACGGCACCGTCTCGATCAACGGCAGGGAACTCGGCAAAGCCGGCGGTTTCACCATCGCCGCCAAGCTGGACGCCGCCGCACTTCTGAAACAGGGCGAAAACACCATTTCGGTATCCGTAGCCGATGGCGGGCAGCTCCCCTGCGGTTTGTTGATCGATCTGCGGATCGAGCTCGCCAACGGCAAAAAAGTAACCGTTATCACCGACGACACCTGGCAAGCCAACGCTAACGACAAAGTCGCAATCATCGCTCCCTACGGCGGCGGCGCCTGGGGCGCCCGCACTAAACTCCCTGAATAATTTTCAATTTTCCATTTTCAATTTTCCATTCCGAAAGGCACAGCCTTTCGATAAAGGTGTGGTCGTGGCTGACCAGCAGGATGGCGCATTCGCAGTCCTTCAGCGCGGCCTCGAGGCATTGAATCGACGGCAGGTCGAGGTGGTTGGTCGGCTCGTCCATGATGATCAGGTTGATTTCGCGGAGCACGCCGAGACCGAAAAACAACTTGCGCCATTCGCCGGGGCTGCAGCGGTCGGAGTTCAATACCCGCTCGGGAATCGATCCGAGCGAGGCGACGACATTCATCACCTTGCTGTAGTCGTTTCGGCCGAGCTCGCCCAGTGTCTGGAAAATGCTTTTCCGCAGCTCTTCGTCGAGCTCCTGCGGCATGTAGAGGTAATGCTCAGGGGTGATTTTCAGCTCGCGGACGATATGGCGCAGCAGGGTGCTTTTGCCGCTGCCGTTGTCGCCGGTTATGGCGATGCGGTCACGCGGAGTGATGGTCAGTTCCGGGAAACTCAACGATTTTTCGCCCATGGTCAGGGAGCCCGGGGGCAGCTCGAGCAGCGCATTTCGCGAAGCATAAGAACCGTACGGGATATTCAAGCCGAGTTCGGCGGTTTTGAGCATCTGGTGCGCGCCCAGGGCGTTGCGGTTGCGCTCGACGGTTTTGGCCTGTGCCCCGGCGAGCTCGGCGGCACGGCCGCTGCGGCTGGTGACCCGGGCGGCGTTGATGCGTCCCTTGCCGTCGTAATCGTAGCGGTCGACCTTGCTTTTTGAATTGCTGTTTTCGGCTTTCTGGGCCTTTTCGCGGCGGCGCTGAAGCTCCTTTTTGCTTCGCTTGAGCTCGTTTTGCAGCAACTGCTGTTCCTGCTGGCTCTGGCGTTGTTCGAGCGCTTCCTCCTCCATGCCGGACGAAATGCCGCCGGAGCGCATTTTGGTACCCCATGGGCGGATAAACAAACATTGGTCGCACAAGGTGTCGAGCAGTTCGCGGTCGTGGCTGACCAGCAGCCCGATGCCGTAGAACCCCTGCAGTACGTCGAGCAGCAGTTCGCGGGTGGAAGCGTCGAGATGGTTGGTCGGCTCGTCCAGGCACAGGATATCCGGAGCCTGAAACAGCGCGCTACCGACCTGGATCTTTTTGCGCTCGCCCATCGAGAGCGACGCCCAGCGCTGCAGCATGGCCGCGTTGATCCCGAGCGCATTGCGCAGCCGGATGGCCTCCGAATCGTGCGAGGCGAAAAACGCCGCCGCTTCCGGCGGCGGCACCTCAAGCTCCTGTTCGCAGAAACAGCACAGCCCGTCCGAGCGTACCGTACCGGCCTCGGGATTAAGCAGCCCGGCGGCGAGCCTTAACAGGGTGGTTTTGCCACAGCCATTGGCCCCGGCGATACCGGTCCAACCGGACGGAAACTGCAACGAAAGATCCTCGAAAAGCAAACCGGCAGCGGATTCATAGCCAAAGAAAACGTGAGAAAAAGTAAGATACAAAGACATAAAATTGTGCTCCAAAACAAACAATGAAACTACAGAAATAAGAAATCACTCAATTGTTCGTCTTAGATACGCAATGGTATGCCCTCCATATTGGTTAAAGTAATATAACATTTCTCAAACGCGATGTCAAGCGCTCGTTGAAAATTCGGACAAGTCGGACAAGTCGGACCTGTCCGATAAAACCACCATGTCTGTGATCAGTTGTTTTTGAAGGCGGCCAGGAACTCGGGGTTGTCTTTGTGGATTTCGACTTCGCTTTTTTCCAGTTGATAGGCCAGTTTGACGAATTTGAGTTCTTCCAGTTTGGCGATGCACTCGGCGAGTTCTTTGCCGCCCGGGGCGCGGCGGTAGGCCACGATGCATTCATGCCCTTTTTCGAGGCGGCGCAACAGGTCGCGGCTGATGATCAGTTTCAACTGCGGCTCGGTGGATTTGTCCACGTACACGCTGATTTCGCGGTCGCCGTCGGTCAGCATTTTCGAGCCTTCGTTGAGGCCGAGGAACTGGAATTCGGCTTCGCCCTTGTCATCGGTCAGGACTTCCCAGGTGTTGACGCTCGAGCGCAGGGTCACCGGTTGGCGGACCGCCGGCACGGTGTTGCTCTCGGTGGTGGTGCCGACTTTGCTCTCGACCACTTCGACGAGGGCGCTTTCGGCGCGGCTGCGCATCTCGGCATTCAAGGCCGGATTCATGCAGGCAAACGAGAAATTGGTGAGCCCGACCGCGTAGCGGAACGGGAACATGGCAAACGTACAGGCGCAGAAAACGTGCGACACAATCGCCACCGGAAAAAGCACGATGCCGGTCGGCACTTCGTAAATCTCGCGCCAGCCCTGATACGGTGTATAAAGTTCGGTAACGGTCTTGATCTGAATCACTTCATTGGCAATCTGCTGGTGCTTCTCCACCTTGAAGGCGACCACGGACTCGGTCGGCGTGGTGCTGGCCGTCTGGATGGTATAGAGGGGGGCCAGCTCGGTTTTGCGGTATTCGGTTTTGATGTCTTCGACGTATTCGAGGTGGTTCTTGCAGCCGGTCACCCCGAGTGTCATACTAGTGACAGCAAGCAAAACGGTAAATATCTTTCCTGATTTTTTCATCGCATCGTATCCATAAATTTAATCAACTGGTGATAATATATAATTCAAAATATACATTACAAATAATAAATGAAAATCAATGTTCCGAATTGATATTTCCTGTTTCTTTGAGCATGATTTTCTTGCGCCACGAGCAATAGGCGGATTGACAGGAAAAACCGAGTTCCTTGGCAATCTCCTTTTGGGAACGCCCCAGATTTTTCAACCGTTCCGCTTCATTGATGCGGCAGGCGTTGATATATTCGTGAATGGTGCAGCCGGTAAATTTCTTGAACATCCGGACAAAATGAAAGCGACTGTAAGAGCTGTTGCGCGCCAGTTGCTCCACATTGATGCCCCGGCGATAATTTTTCAATATATATTGCCTGGCGGATTCAACGGTATTCTGGAGCTGGAGTTCACGGTCGGCATAAGTAGGGGTCAGGAGCAATCCGGAAAAAGCCAGCCCCAACGCCATGCGGATTTTCTGCAAGGCACAGAATTGTTCAAAAGCAGTGACCGCATTATTGTATTCGTCCCAGAACTGGTTGATATTGATTTCGCTGGTAATGGAAACGGCTTTTTTTACCGGCATGGCGCATTTCAATTGATCGACCCAGTCGCAGACAATCAGCGATTTTTCGGGGCCGACATGTACCCAGATATGAATCAGCTCCGAGGCGTCCGCGGTATAATAATATTCATGGGAGAGGTTGGAGTCGATCAGGAACACCGTCCCGGGGCGTGCCTCGTAGAATTTGCCGTTGAACCCCAGGACATAGGACCCGGATACCGCCATCAGTATTTCGCGGGATTTATGAAAGCGGAATTGTTTCTCACGCGTGTCGGTATCATGACGTTCCAGTGGGCTGCCGTAAGTATGGCGGGTGACAAATTGCCATTTTTCCGGCGAAAGGAGCAATTCCGTCATTTCACGGCTGAATTTATAATCCTGCATATGAAAACCGCAAATTTGATCAATTAAAAGCAAGGTGAAAGTATTGCGAAAATGTTTCTTACTTGCTATAATATAAAGTAGAAAACCGCAAAATGCAAGGAATATAAGGAACAAACTTATGATCACAAGAACAAAATTCACGCTTATTGAACTCCTCGTCGTGATCGCGATCATCGCCATCCTGGCGGCCATGCTGCTGCCGGCCCTGAGCAGGGCACGAGACGCCGCCAAAAGAACCGGCTGTACGAACAACCTGAAACAGAACAGTGTCTTCTGGGTCCTGTATGCAGATGACTACAATGATTATTATCTCTCGGCCCATAACGCGGTCGGTACTCAATGGTGGAACGTTCACGAATACATCTTCTTCAATGACCTCTTCGGCGCGGCTGAACGTAAGAAAGGCGTTTATGCAGGAGAGCCGGATACTGAAGGGCGCTTCATGAAGTCATTTCTTTGCCCGGCGAATCCGGCGCCCGCGGTAAATTATTCCAATAGACCGGTTTACAGTGACTACTCCTACAATGTTTTCATATCCTACTATACCACAACGGCAAGCAGCTGGGGAGGAGGAACCACACTGCAGACCAAATACGGGAGCCGGAACCCTCATCCGCACCAGTCGGTGATCTGGCTTGATTTCTGGCAAAACAAAAATACCAGCGGTATCGTTACTCCTTACCTGGTCAACAAGGCTGCGGGCCAGTATCTTACGGCACACCCCGGTGGCGTGAATCAATTATTCATGGATGGGCACGTCGAGACACTGAACTACGTTTATGTGAATGGCGGCCTGGCAAATATCTATGCCGCATGGGATGCCGCAATTCCCGCCAAAGTGTTTTAAGGAAGAATGCGGCCATGTGGAAAATAATAAACCTGACTGTTGTATTGTGCCTGATTCATATCAGTTTACCGGCGGGAACCATCCAAGTTGACGGAACCTGGAAAATCGTGACAAGTGACAATGCCATGGCGGCAGAACAATACGGGGCGCAACTCCTGAGCAGGGTAATCGGGAAACGTTTAAACTGCCGGTTCAAGGTGACCGGTGAAACCGCCTGGAAGCGGGAAACTCCCGCCATAATAATCGGTGATACGGTTTATATGGGCGAGAAGTTGCAGCGGCCCATGAAATTTGGACCGGAAGAATGGTATCTGGAGGCCCATCCGGACGGCAATATCATGATTGGCGGAGGAAAACCCCGCGGCACGCTGTATGCCGTTTACGAGTTCCTCGAACGTTTTGCCGGATACCGGCATTATGCCATTGGTGCCGAGTTGATTCCGGTACGGAATGAACTGGAAATTCCGGCGGACATGAAAATACAAGGGAAGCCGTTTTTCCGTTTCAGAACCCTTTCGGAAGGGGTCTGGGGTTCAGCGAAGCATGAAGAGTTCCAGAGCCATAACCGGGCTTTGTATTCGGACCAGGCAAAATATGGTTTCGGGCGCCGGTTCACGGGCTCGCCGGCCCAGAGTCATACCTTCTGGCTTTACTCGCAGGATTTTCCGGACAATGAAACATTATTCTCGCTGGATATCCATGGCAGGCGTTTGCGGGCGGTAAATGCGCACGGCCCCGGGCAGTTATGCATGACGAACCGTGAAGCGCGGCGTCTCGTCAAGGAAAAACTCCGTTCCTATATCAGGCGCGACCGGGAGGAAGCAGACGCGAATCCCGGCATGGATTATCCGGTAATTTATGATATTTCGCAGAATGACAACCAGCATCCCTGTCTGTGCGGCGAATGTAGCAAATTGGGCGCGGCGGGCGCTTTGATCGATTTCATCAATGACATTGCCGCCGATATTGCGCAGGATTATCCGGATGTGCTGATTCAGACGTTTGCATATATGTACAGCCTTAATCCGCCGCGAAATGCGGCCGTGCACCCGAATGCCATGATCCGCATCGCCAGCCTCGGCACCGAATGGAGCGGAGTCGGCACCCGCGAAACCATGCGCAGCCTTGAGCATCCGGGTAATGCCGGTGAACTCAAATTATTGAATGCATGGCAACGTTCGGCCGCCAAAATCCATATCTGGGATTATGGCACGATTTACAAGGATTATTTCCCGTCGCCCTACACTTTTGTCCGGGGGCAGGCGGTCAACATCGCCAAGTATGCGTCGATGAATGCCGAAGGGGTTTACCTGGAAGCGGAAGTGTACGGCAAATGTACTGCGCCGCAGAGTTTCGCCGATCTGAAAAATTACCTGTTTCTCAGACTCCTGATTGATCCGTATCAGGATGCGGAAGCTGTTATCCGGGATTTCATGCAGGGGTTCTACGGTCCGGCCGCGGAGCCGATGCTGGAATTGCTCAATTATCTGGAAGCGTGCCAGAATGCGGAACCGGGCGGCTTCAACCGCAAGCCGGTACAGGCGCGGCAATACCTGAATGCCGGTTTTTTCCAACATTCCCTGAAATTGTTGGCCGAAGCGGAAACCCTGGCCGCCGGACAACCGGAAATCCTGCAGCGCATCCGGCAGGAATATTATCCTTTCGACTTCGCGATGCTGAGTTTATTTGACCGGCCGCCATCGGGCGGATCGCGGGCGGATATCCTTGCCCGGTTGGAAAAGTGTGCGGAAGAAATTCGCAACAAATATCTGGAAGAGGAATACTACCGCCCGGATGCCAGAATTTCCGCTCTCCGCGAAAAAGATCAGCAGCATTTCGAATTGCTGCGGAATCCGGTTGGCATGCCGGAACAGTTCATGAAAAGAAAAATCGTCATGGACTTTACCTGGAACAGTTTTGCTCCCAGACCCCATATTGCAGTGGTTGAGGATGCCGGAGCGGCCGGCGGCAGGGCGGCCTGCCTGGATCATACGTTCAGGAAATTGTCCAAGGGGAACCATGACAAGCCGTTTGAAATCGGCATTTATGACAATAAGCAGAAAAAAATCATCGCCAGAATTGAGTGGAAACCCGGCGATGAAAACTACCATTGGGTGAAAATACCTGCGGTAAAACTGACTCCGGATATCCGTATGTGGGCGCATTGGACATGGGTGCTTTCGCCGGTCAACCTGGAGGAGGCATTCAATATCCTGGAAGCGGATACAAAATACGACATCTATTTCTCCGTCAAACTGCAGGGACCCGCATACATCGTGGGGTCAACGAAAAATAATGCAGCCTATATGGATCGGGTTATTGTAGTGGAATCCACGAAATAACCGGTTTCTCACCGGAAAAAATGTACTTCCGGCGCAGAGAGCACACTAATAATCCCCCTTGCGTCTCTGCGACGGAAGTAATAATAATTTACCGGGCCAGGTATTCCTGCAAGGACTTGGGCTCGGTATCGCCGTGCAGCGCTTCCTTGATGCCCGCCGCGGTAGCCTTGGCCGCCGCGATGGTGGTCATATACGGAATCTTGTACTGGACGGAAAGTCTGCGGATGTAGCTGTCGTCCTGCATGCCGACGCGACCGATCGGGGTGTTGATGATCAGCGTGACTTCACGGTTTTTGATCAGGTCGGCCACGTTCGGGCGGCCTTCGTTGATCTTGTGAATGACTTTGTTCGGGATGCAGTTTTCGTCGAGGAACTTGGCGGTGCCTTCGGTGGCGAAAAGCTTGAAGCCGAGTTCGACCAGCGTCTGGACGATCGGCAGCAGGTACTTGCGTTCGCGCTCGGCCACGGAGATCAGCACGGAGCCGCTCAGCGGCAGGCGGGAGCCTGCGGCCTGCTGGGCCTTGAAGTAGGCCATGCCGAAGCAATTGGCCATGCCCATGACTTCGCCGGTGGCGCGCATTTCCGGCCCGAGGATCGGGTCGACTTCCGGGAACATATTGAACGGGAACACCGCTTCCTTGACCCCGTAATAAGAGGGGGCAGGGGCGTTGACCACTTTGTCGTATTCGCTGAGCGTATGGCCGAGCATCAGCTCGGTGGCGATACGGGCCAGCGGCACCCCGGTGACCTTGGACACGATCGGCACGGTACGCGAAGCACGCGGGTTGGCTTCGATGATCCATACTTGGTCCTCGCAGACCGCGAACTGTACGTTCAGGATGCCCTTTACCCGGAAGTCGCGGGCGATGGCCGCGGCCTGTTCCTTGATGGCAGTCAGGTATTTTTCTTCCAGCGTGACCGGCGGAATCGAACAGGCGGAGTCGCCGGAGTGGACGCCGGCCAGCTCGATGTGCTCCATGACCGAGGCGACGAAGGTGTCTTTGCCGTCGGAAATCGCGTCGACTTCGCATTCGATGGCGTTGTCGAGGAAGCGGTCGATCAGCATCGGGTATTCGGGGCTGACCTGGATGGCGTCGACGGCGTAGCGCTTGAGCGTTTCTTCGTCGTAAATCACCATCATGCCGCGTCCGCCGAGCACAAAGGACGGGCGGACCATGACCGGGAAACCGATCGTGCGGCCGAGGCTGACGACTTCATCGAGCGAGCGGGCGATGCCGCTTTCGGGCTGTTTGATGCCGAGCGCGATCATGCGTTCGCGGAAATATTCGCGGTCCTCGGCCAACCGGATGCCTTCCGGCTGGGTGCCGATGATCTTGACGCCGGCGTCTTTCAGCTCCTGCGCAATATTCAGCGGAGTCTGGCCGCCGAACTGGACGATGACACCCTCGGGTTTTTCCTTGGCGTAAATCGCCAGCACGTCTTCGGTGGTCAGCGGCTCGAAATAGAGCTTGTCGCTGGTGTCGTAGTCGGTGGAAACGGTTTCCGGATTGCAGTTGATGAGCACGGTTTCATAACCCGAATCGCGCAGTGCAAACGCGGCATGCACGCAGGTATAGTCGAACTCGATGCCCTGGCCGATTCGGTTCGGGCCGCCGCCGAGCACCATGATTTTGCGCTTGGGGGTAACCGGCACTTCATCCGGCACACCGGCGTAAGTGGAGTAGTAATAATCGGCATTTTCCACGCCGCTGACCGGGACCCGGCAGAAAGTGGCAATGCAGCCGATTTCGAGGCGGTTGTCGCGGATTTCTTTTTCGGGCACGTTGAAGAATTTGGCGAGGTATTTGTCGGAGAATCCGAATTTCTTGGCCTGAACCAGCATTTCTTCGGGCAGGCTCATCCAGGTGAAGTTGGCCATTTCCAGTTCGAAATCGGCCAGTTCTTTCATTTCGGCCAGGAAGAATTCGGTGATGTAAGTCAAGTTCTTCGCTTCAGCCACGGAGAGGCCCTTTTTGAATGCTTCATAGAGCTGGAAGAAACGCTCGCTGGAGGGCACGGCGACCACGACTTTGAGCTCTTCAAGCGTCATCTGCTCGAATTTGCGCACCAGCCCGAGGCCGCTGCGGCCGATTTCGAGCGAACGGATCGCCTTCTGATAAGCTTCCTTGAAGGTCTTGCCGATGCTCATGACTTCGCCCACGGCCTTCATCTGGGTGCCGAGGCGGTCCTTGGCCTGCGGGAATTTTTCAAACGCCCAGCGGGCGAATTTCACGACCACATAATCGCCGGACGGCGTGTATTTGTCCAGCGAACCGTCGCGCCAGTAAGGGATTTCGTCGAGGGTGATGCCGACGGCGAGTTTGGTGGAGATGCGGGCGATCGGCAACCCGGTGGCCTTGGAGGCCAGCGCGCTCGAACGCGAGGTACGCGGATTGATTTCGATGACGATGATCCGGTCATCAACACGGTTATGCGCAAACTGCACGTTCGTACCGCCGGTGACGCCGATGGCGTCGACGATGCGGTAGCTGTAGTCCTGCAGGCGCTTCTGAACCGATTCGGGCACGGTGAGCATCGGCGCCACGCAGAAGCTGTCGCCGGTATGCACGCCCATCGGGTCGACGTTTTCGATATAGCAGACGGTGATTTTGTTACCCTTTTCGTCGCGGACGACTTCGAGTTCGAGCTCTTCCCAGCCGATCACACACTCTTCGACTAGTACCTGGCCGATCAGCGACGCAGCCAGCCCGCGGGTGACCACTTCGCGCAGTTCTTCCACATTATATACGATACCGCCGCCGGTACCGCCCATGGTGTAAGCGGGACGGAGCACCACCGGGTAACCCAGTTCCTGGGCGATCTTTTCGGCTTCTTCCACCGAGTAGCTGGGCTCGGATTTGGCCATCGGCACGCCGAGCATGTCCATGGTCTTTTTGAACTCGATACGGTCTTCGCCGCGCTCGATGGCGTTCAGGTCCACGCCGATGACGCGGACTTTGTATTTATCCAGAATGCCGGCCTTCTGCAGTGAGCAGGCGAGGTTCAGCGCGGTCTGTCCGCCGAGGTTCGGCAGCAGTGCGTCCGGGCGCTCCTTGGCGATGATCTTTTCGATGCTGTCCACAGTCAGGGGCTCGATGTAGGTGTGATCGGCCATGCCGGGGTCGGTCATGATGGTTGCGGGGTTGGAGTTTGCCAAAACAACTTCGTAGCCTTCTTCACGCAACGCTTTGCACGCCTGCGTACCGGAGTAGTCAAACTCGCACGCTTGACCGATGATGATTGGACCTGAACCGATGATGAGAATCTTGTTGATATCCTGGAGCTTAGCCATATGTCCTTCCTGACTTTTGGAGATTTTTCTTAACACAAATCTTGTTAATATACTGCGTAAATACATGCAAGTCAAACCATCTGCCCTCAAAAATTCAGACTTTATTCAGGGATACGGAAAACGAGAGGCTGGCGCCTCACTCGGTTTTTTGCTTATTTCCTGGAATTATAATTCATAATGTGCTGATAATTAATATCTTGAATCATTGTTACTCATTGTAATTGGTGAAATTTTGGTTATTCATGGTTACTATTGTTTTGAACTTAGCCTTCATCGTTATTTTGTTTGATAAGCAAACATATGCAAACAGGGTTTTGGGCTGGAATTTGATTTGACTGACAAGTCATCAGAGAAGGAAAATTAGCTGATTTTGGGAAGTCGAGAACAGTCATGCAACTGTTCTCGACGGAGGAGGATTTCCTTTGGCATTCATCATCACAGGTGGTTATGATGATGATGAATGCCAAGCAAAGGAGGTCCAGGATGGCTAAAGTTAAGAAGGCGCTCAGGCGCGAAAAAGGGAGTGGCGGGGTCTATAAGGCTCGCGGGTATTATTATTTGCAGTATACGCCCGAGAAAGGGACGCGCAAGGCGGTGACTTTGCGGAGTCCTGCGGGGGAGAGGATTACTGATTTTCGGGAAGCCGAAACTGCTGCTGCGGAATTTCTGCAGAAAGAGAAGGCTTTGCAGAGCATCGAGAGCCGCGAGCAGTATTTGCATGAGGTTGCCAAGGTTAAGCAGTTGCGAGCGAAGTTGACGATTGCTACGGCGGAAGCGTTTGAGTTGGCAAACGGCAAGCCGAACGTGCCGGATGTTTCGGAGAAGCATCAGCAGAGGAAGCGGAAGCGCTGGAGCGATTTTTGCCGATATCTGCGAGATAACTTTAAGATCATCACGATTGATGAGGTTACGCCGAGTCATGCGGAACAGTATGTTTCGTACATGCGCGCGAAGGGGTATTGGCATAAGCCGACGAAAATCTGTCTGGTGAATCCCGATGAGCCGGAGATTCAGAAATTGTCGAATACGACGATTAACCGGGCGATAATGGATTGTCGATGGGTGTTCAATCAGTTGGCGCGCGACCTTGGATATAGCGCGAGTGATAATCCATTTTGCGACATCGCCAAGCTCAAAGAAGAGCCGGTGCAGCGGGAAGTCTTTACAGATGACGACCTGCGGGCGATTTTTCGAAATCCGCCGCCGTTGATGGAGGCGTTGTTCACAATTGGTCTGTGCACTGGACTGCGCGAGGGCGATGTGGCGACGTTGCGCTGGCGCGAGATTATTACTTATAATAAAGACGCGCGCGGAGTGCCAGATTTCTATGTCGCTGAAATCGAGCGCGTGACGCGCAAAACCAAAGCGGTGGTATCGATCCCTGTCGAAAAGGAGTTGGCCGATTTTCTGAGCCGTCAATGGGAAATCAGCGGCGGCCAGGAATATGTTGTGCCGGAGGCGGCGGAGCTGTATTTCGCCAGCAACAACAAATTGAGCATGAAAATCATCAAGTATCTGCAATCTGTGGGCATTCAGACCAAAATTGTAAGAATCAGTAATAATTCCAAGTTCAAACTGGAAATTACCCTACAAAACATTTATAAGGATTATTCCATTCAAGTAAAAAATCTTAAAACTGATAAAATTCTTTCTATGAAAGAGAAATATGAGAACGGAGTAAATAGTAATGCCGTGTTTAGAAATTTCCTTGAAGAAATACCTCCGAAAAAGAGCTATATATATGAAACTGTGAGTATAAACCATTTCTTTAAATTTGAAGGTCCAGGTAGTTACTCCATGACTGTTTCAGGAATATATTATGCTGCCGGCGAAGTAAAAGCGACCCATTATAAAATAGAAGACCTGGAGTTCAAGATTGAATAATCAGAGTAGTTCAGATCGGAGTCTATTCCTGCATGGACAGATCTTAGATCGGGGTCTGTTTAGATCGGGGTCTGTGTAGATCGGGGTCTGTTGTGTAGATCGGGGTCTGTCCCTATATAATGAGTAATATTGAGCTTGAAAAATCAACAAAGAGAGATAAATTGTGATGTTAGAATGACTTTTTATATATAAGAAAAAAGCTTTAATGAAGAATAAAAGCCTTGGAGTCAACTATCTCATGGGGGATGTTAATTTTTCATTAAAAGTATTTTCCTGATATATAAAAGTGATTTTAAGAGGCAAAATTGTGTGATTTAATGAATATTTTGAGCATAAATTTAAAATTCTATAGGGACAGACCCCGATATGGAAAATTCTATAGGGACAGACCCCGATATGGTAGACCCCGATATGGTTTGGTACAAACGAACAAGTGGCCCATGTTTAGACGGAGATCCTATTTATAATTCTTTTAGAGCAAATCACGATATTGAAGTAGTTGATAAGCCGGCGTTTGGTGCAACTAAAGTTGTCGATGTTCAAACGAAAGATTCTTTCAAGATGTGGTTCATGTTTAAAGCAGAGGGAGACTCTATTTGGGTTCCATTATATTCTGCTGATTGGTCGTGGTATGGTTGGGGAGGGCTTGGAGATAATGGACCAGATTTACTTGGTTCCACTCCTCCTAAAGCTGGTGAATTAACAGAAAGCAGCGAATTACCTATATGGGATAAAAATTCTGCCGATTTCGAAAGCACGGACGTCAATCCATTTAAGATTGACTCAAATCAAACTAATGCAATACAATAAAAAGGAGATATTGGTATGAAATTTTATTATAGAATGTTTTCTCTTGTTCTTTTGCTTTTAATTAATTTAAATGTTTTGGGAAATGAAGTTTCAGCAAAAGCACAACTAAACCAAAAAACATGGACAAAAGATAATGTTTTTGTAGAAGCAATCCTAGACAAGAAAGAATACATTTATGGAGAACAAGTTGTATTAAGAATCAAGATGATTAATAAGTCAATTGTTCCAATTGAAGTAACCCAACGACAAATAGTCCATAACGAAATTGATTTATCATTAGTAAATGATGAAAACAAGAAAGAAGTCCCCCTCTCTCTCTGGGGGAATAGATATCGGATAAAACCTAAAGATGGTCAGATAAATACCTATAGAGCCAAAGAATTTACAATCCCCAAAGATGAAAGTTATAAAGCTGAATTAGTATTAAGTCGTATTTACGATTTAACATTATCGTCAGACTATAGTATCGATATTGCTTCTTTTTTCAGAATCAAAGGTCAAAATGTCAATTATGAAATAAAAGATTTAAAATTTTCAATACTAGAAAAATCAGAATAATCAGATCGAAAGCCAGATCGAGGTCTGGATTGAGTTCCAGATGAGATCGGGGTCTGTCCCTATATAATGGCAGATCGGGGTCCTGTCAGATCGGGGGCTGTCCCTATATAGTGAGTAGTGTTGAGCTTGAAAAATTAATAAAGAGAGATAAA
>JBEBRW010000072.1:0-23632 GCA_040394635.1 Victivallis vadensis
CGCTGGCCCGGGAAATCGAGGCGGGCGTTTTTCCGGTGGGGGCGGAATTGCCCAGCCGGTTGGAACTCTCGGAGCGTTTCGGGGTGACCCGCGCCACGGTGAACCGGGCGATGGAACAGCTGGAAAAAGACGGGCTGATTTCGGCGCGGCGAGGTGCCGGGACGGTGGTCATCAATACCGGAGTGCGGCGGCGCATTGCGCTGGTGGCGCCGGAATGGCTGATCCAGCAGCGGCCGAGCTCCGAACTTTGCCGGGTGTCCGCGGTGAGCTACCGGGAAGCGCTCGGCAGCAGGACCGCCATCGCCGCGCTGGCGCGGTTCGACGGCATTCTGTGGTCGCATCCTGAGGACGCCATTATCCCCGAGCTGGTCGAGATCATGAAAAATATTCCCGGAATCCTGGTCAACCGGGTGGCGGAAAACTGCAATTACGTGACCAGCGAGCTGAAACAGAGTTTCGAGAACGCCGTGAAATACCGTCTGGAAAAAGCGCCCGGTGCGACGGCCTACCTGCTGAAAAACGATGAGGGCAGTAAATTCGTGCACAGCTCGCGCGACGACGGTTTCATCGCCGCCTGCCGGGCGCTGAAGCGTTTTTATGAGATTATTCCCATGCCGGCCGACTTCGACGAGAAACGCCGGATGTTGGAGCGGTGCCTGCCGTCCCGTCCGGAGGAGCCGCTCTATATTTTCGCCGACGACTGGGGCGAGAGCGGGGCGCTGATTCAATGGGTCTGGCGGCACGGGCTCCGCTGGCAGAAAGATGTTTTTTATCTGGACACCGACAACCTGGCTCACCGCCATGTCTGGGGCCTTGAAACGACTTCGATCCTGCAGGATTTTTACGGCATGACCCAGGCTGCGCTGGAACTGTTGCTGGAATTGCTGAAAAATCCCGTCAAGGCCCCGGTGCAAGTGGTTCTAGAGCCCAAACTACGCCTCGGCGATACCTGATTTTCACTTTTTCCGAATCGTAATGAGACATTAAATATGGAGGCATGAAAGATGCGAAAATTAGCAATGGCTCTGATGTTGATTGGATTGACTGCAGGCGGATGTTCACGGTATTTTTCGGAAACATTGAAAATCCGTGACAATCCTCATAATACCGAGATTGAAAATATCCGGCAGATAATTATCGATACCGCCCGTAAAGAGCTACCCACATTCCAGGGGGCGGAGCGCCCAACCATTCTCATCCGCTACGATAATAATGGTCAAGATGCTTGGATTGATGTTTGGACCAGAACAATAAATGGAAAAACTGAAATTCAATTCGGCTCGCCGTTTGTATCTCCTGAGTTTAAAGAGCTTCCGCAAAAAGTAAAGGAGGCGTTGAAGCGTGAGTACAGTATCAAAACGCGATAGGTTTTGGTCTGACGCTTCCAGGTAGTACAAAGAAATCACGAAAAAATAAATGGGGGGTATTGATTTCTTGTGATGATGAGATTATAATAATATAAACACTGTGATAAAAGTTAAGGATAATCCATGACGGTAGCAAGGCTGAAACAACTGAAATACAATCAGGCGCGAATGGCGATCCTGAATATGATCGCGGAAAATGATTTCGTGGTCGGGGATAAGCTTCCTCCGGAGCGCCAGCTGGTGGACAGTTTGAATTGCAGTTCGATCACCATGCGTCATGCGTTGGCGAGCCTTGAAGATGAGGGGATCATCGAGAAGCGCCACGGTCTTGGCAACTACCTGACCAAGGATATCCGCAATGACGTTTTTGCCGACAAGGTCCTGTTTATCTCGGTGATTCAGCAGGATGAGGATGCTCCGGGGAGCGGAGTGGACCGAATCCGACGGTATCTGACCAGTCGCGGCATTGGCATGACGTATCTTGCGGTCAGCGATTGCGGGCGGGAAGTGGTCGAAGCGGCGAGGGGCTGTATCGGGATTATCCTGCAGGGCTGGCTGACGGATGAGTTCATTGACAAGGTTAAAATGCTGAAGCTGCCGATGATCGTCAGCGGTAACAATGAACTGAAGACAGATGTTCCCCGGGTAACACTGGATATGGTCGATGTCAGCTACCGGTTGACCCGGGAATTCATCAAAGCGGGCTTGACCCGGATCGCCATTCTCGGTGGCGTCGATGAATATTCTCCCGCCAACGAGCAGTTGCAGGGGTATATCAAGGCGATGTCCGAGGCGGGGCTTCCTTATAAAGATTATATCGCGCCGACGGCCGGCCGTTTCGCGACTTACCAGCAGATTGATTCCTTCATGCGGCGGCATCATGGCGAGGTGGATGCCTTGCTGATGGAGTGTACCGCACTTGATATCTTTTTTTCCTGGTATTGGGAAAATGATTATCCGGGCAAGCCGAAGATCGGCATTCTTCAAATGAGGGAAGATTACCGTGGATATCATGTGACCCGGAGTATTTATTGGGGGCATTTCGAGAATCTTGAAATCGTTGCCGCCCGGCTTCTGCTGGATTCGATCTTGAACGACAAGCCGGTTCAATCCTGTGTATTGAAAGCCGTCATCCATGGGGTTGACGATAATTTAACCGATTTCGTAAGTTGATAAAAAGGAGACAAAAGGACCATGAATGGAAAGAAGTTTACACTTATCGAGCTCTTGGTGGTAATTGCTATTATAGCAATTCTTGCTGCAATGCTGCTGCCGGCGCTGAACAAGGCCAGAAACAATGCTCTGCGTACCCGTTGCGGCAATAATATCCGTCAGATTACCAGCGGGATTTTCGCTTATGCCGATGATAACAACGAGTACTACACACCGCATATGCCATCCTGGGATTCGACTCCCTGGGTGGCGCGTTTGAAGAAATATGCCGGCGACACCGGAGACACCCTGGAAAATATCTGGGCAAGCAATTATGATGTTTATTGGTGCACGATGGCCAAATCCGCACCCTCGCCCTGGGCAGGATTGCCGTGGTACAATGATATGAGCTATGGATTGAACATGACCATGACCGGTCCGTTGAAGCTCGGCGAGGTCCGCATGCCATCGCGCTGTCTGCTGTTGGGGGAAACCGATTCCTGCGGCTCTGGCGTGCGTGTGCCGGATATGGGGCATAACACGTTTTATCCGTCCTATGCATCGTATCGCCATGACCGGAGAATTCCCGTCTCGTACAATGACGGACATATCGAAATAGAATCAGCAGTGGAAATCACGAACAAAAGTTTCTACGTACTTCCCTTCATGTATAATGCCACGAACTAACAGCAAACCGATTCCATAAGGTATCCAAGATGAAATGTAAATTATTGATTATCAGCCTGATCGCACTCTTTGCGGGGGCGGTAACAGCCTCCGATGCATTGTTCGAAAACCGGAAGAGCGATTGGAAAATCGTGCTTTCCTCCACTGCTTCGGAGGCGGAAAACACCGCCGCCACGGAACTGCAGCAGATGCTGCTGAAAATTTCCGGGGCCAAGCTGCCGGTCGAGCGGGCGGATGAGTTATCTTCCACGCATCACATCGTCCTCGGCACGCCGGAGAGTTCGGGCATTGTCAAGGGGATGAATTCTACCCTGAAGCTGACCGGCGGGGATCAGGACGAGATCGCCATTTTTACACATGGCGGTAATTTATATCTGTGTGGGAACCGCCCTCGCGCGGTTTTTTACGCGGTTCAGGCTTTTCTCCAAAAGGAACTTGGCGTCAGGTATTTCTGGCAGGGCGAGGATGGGACTTTCGTCAAGCCGCAGGGGAAATATGTGTTGCCGGAATTGGCGGTTTTTCACCGGAGTCCGTTTATTTACCGGGAACTGTCATTTTCAAATACCCCGGGGCCGGAATTATCGATGGAGTTTCTGGCGAGAAATTTCGTCAATATGGGGCCGCCGTGGTACCAGACCGGGCATCATAAATACGGTTTCGAAATTTTCGGAACCTGTCACAGTGTGCACCTCGACCCGGAGCTTTATAAAACCAAGCCGGAGATGTTTACCATGCTCGATGGGAAACGCGTTTTCGAGGAGGAGTCCCGGGGATGTTACTCCAACCCTGAAACAGTGGAGTACCTGATTAAGCGGCAATCGGAGCTGATCAAGCAGCACCAGCTGGATCTGCTGTATTCATATCCCTCGGATAACGGGAATTATTGTGTTTGCCCGGAGTGTTCGAAAAATTCCGATATTCCGGGCCGCTGGTTTGAATTTTACACCAAAATGGTTCGCGCCTTGAAAAAGGAACATCCATCGTTGAAAGTGGCGACGGTCGCTTATCAGGAATACGCTCAGGTCCCGGAGAAAGCCGTGGAGGATGTGTTGTTCGTTAATTACTGCCAGTACGACCGTTGTTATGTCCATAAATTGAATGACCCGGCATGCGAATGGAATAAAAATTCGATGGCGAAACTGGCGGAATGGGAGAAAAAGGCTCCGATGGGGATTTACGGGTATGAACTGGATATTTATGCACCTCAAATCACCGTGCCGTTCGGCTATATGCTGGAGGATGAATTGAACGTTTTCGCCGCCCGGAACATCCGCAGTGTTTATATGGAGGGCTCCGACGAGCTGACGTTCGGGGAACACAAGAAATACGGGCTCAACCCTAACCGGTTCAATAATTATCTCTACGCCCAGTTGGCTTGGGACCCGTCGCGCAAAGCCGACGATTTATTGCAGGACTGGTGCCAGACGCTGTACGGCTCGGCGTCCATTCCGATGGTCGAGTATCATAAGATCATGATGAATGCCTGGATGGCGATGCCGTTTCATATCGGTTATTTCTTCAATAATTATGTCGGTACGGCCAGGCATCTCCTGAACGATCAACGGATTGCGGAAATTCAGGCGAAGTTTGACGAAGCCGAAAAAATTGCGGGAGCGATCTCTGAACCGGCGGCCAAAAAGCTGGCTTTGGAGCAGATCGGAATTGAGAAGAAGTTCTTTGGCGCGTGGGTCAATGCCTACAAGTTGACCAGCCTGAATTTTACCGTTTTCAATTTGCCGGAAGCGGATTCTTTTGCCAACGCCGTCACGCTGCCGCTCAACAGCAAGGAGGGCATGCATAAGCGGACCGGGCTCAAGGCTTATTATACGCAGGAGGCGCTCCATTTGCTGGTCGAGTGCACCGAGGAAGACATGCAGAGTTTGAACCGGAGCGCCGAGAATTGCTGGGGAGATGACAGCATCGAAATGCTGATCGATACTCGCAACGGCAAGGATTTTCATCTATCCTTCGGCCTGGGCGGCAAGAGTTATTCCGCTGTATCACGGAAGGAAGTTTCGGGCCTCGAATGGTCATACCGGGTTCAGGAGCGCGCGACAGGCTGGACCGCGGAGATTACACTGCCCTTCAAAACGCTGGGCGGAGTCCCGACAAAGAATGCCGAGTGGGGGTTCTCTTTGAACCGGAACGGCAAGCCCGAGGCGTGCGGTTTCCCGTATCCTGTCTATGGCGATACTGCCTCCACCGCCACGATCCGCTTCAGCGGCAAGGATAAAAGTCCGGGCAATATCGCTTTCCTGAATTCGCCGGTTCCGGTTCTGGGGTATCTTCAGAAGAATTGGAACATCTCGTCATTCGGCGTGGATGAGGCGAAAAAAGCCAGTTTTGCCGGCAATACAATCTTCTTCGTCCGAACGTTGGACAATGCATTGCCCATGGAGTTTTACCGCGACAAACTGTTCCCGTATGTCAAGGAAAACGGCGGAATCATATTTTTCCAGGCCTATGGCTCGCTGCCGCTCGAACAATACACGGGAAGCAGTGATTGGGGGCTTCAGTTCGCGGAGAATTTCGGCAAAATTCAAATGGCGCGTTACCCGCATGGGCTCAAGATCGCGAAACAGCCGAATGATTTGGAGAAAATTCTTCCGGCATGGGGATTTTCCAGTGTTTACCTGCCGGCGGCAAGCGGGCAGTGGCAGGTGGTGGCCGAGCGGGTGCGCCTGGATGAAACCTGGGGGCCCGTCCTGCTTTACCGGCCGTGGGGGAAGGGGTTCGTCTTCGTGGCAACCGGAGGCGAGCAGCTTCCGGAACTCCTCGAAAATGTGGCCTTGCTGAACAACTGATGCACCAACAGAAAGGAATATGATGAAAAAAGGAGTAATTATTGTGGGCTCGGGGCGCGGCAGCGCTTTCGCCGAGCGGATTATCAGGGACGGCGCCCGGCGCGTGGTGGCGCTGGTGGACAATAACACCGGCATTCACGGCGCATTGAAAAAGCGTTTTGCGGAGGAATACGGTTCGCCGGACACGGCGATTGTCGGTTCGCTCCAGGAGGCGTTGGCTCGTTTCCCGAAAAGCGAGGCCGATACGGTTTTAATCGTGACACCGAACCATACCCATGCTGAAATGCTGCGTCTGGCGCTGGAAGCGGGCCGCCATGCCCTGCTCGAAAAGCCGGTTGCCGCCGATTACGACGATCTCCTGCGCATTGCCCGGATGACTGCGGATACCGAACAGGTCGTGCAGCTCGGTTTCGTATTGCGTTATTCGCCGTTTTTCCGCGCGATCAAGGAGACCATCGACAGTGGCCGGATCGGACGGGTGGCGTTGATTCAACTGAATGAATGGCTGGACTTCGCGCATAGCGCCAACGCTTACCGGCGCGGCTGGCGGCGGAGCCACGCCCTGACCGGCGGATTCCTCAATGAAAAATGTTCCCATGACCTGGATCTGCTCTGTTACTTCAAGGAGAATCAGGCGGAGGCGACCCGGATTTATTCGGTGGCGGGAACCCAGATGTTTCCGCCGAAAGTGACTCCGGCCAGCTGCCTGGACTGCGACGACCGCCAATGTCCGTTCCGCTACAGGAAATCACCGTATGTGGCTTATCAGCTGGCGGATACCGAAGCGAAAAATAACAAGTGCGTCTATCACAGCGACGCCGATATTTACAATATCCAGAGCGTGACGCTGACCTTTGCGGATGGTACGCAGGGGATTCTGACGCTGGTCCCGTACAGCGGTGAACCGGCGCGCACGCTGACCATTCACGGTACCGAGGGGTATATTACCGGCCATATGGAACAAGGCGAACTGAAAATCGCTGTTTACCGTGAATCCGGGATGGAGCTGAAAACGATTCCGCTGAGCCTGGCGGATGACGGCCACGGCGGCGGCGACTCATTCATTCTGCAGGAGCTTTTCGACTGCATCGAAAACGGTACCGCACCGGCTGCTTCCGTGTACGACGGTCTGCGGGCTTCGGCCATTGCATTTGCTGCCGATGCCAGCGCCGGGAGCGGGCAGGCGGTTGAACTTTCCGACTGGCTGGAGCCGTTAAAGACTCAAAACAAGGTCGTTTCGATCTGTTCATGAAAAAAGCACGGCCGCGAATAATTCCACGGCCGTGCTTTTTTTCGACCTTTCGCTCAATGTTGAAAAAACTGTTTCACGTTTTTTCAACCTCGCTTTCGGTCGGGTTGTGATTGTTTCGATAGCGCCGCTACACGGCTTACAATTTATTCCGCCTTAGAGGCGGGCAGCGTTCCGCCGCTGCACCGCGTCCGGGTAGCACCAGGTGGCATGTTATTTTTTAACTCTTAACTCTTAACTCTTAACTCTTTAACGATGTTTACCGCTTTTTTGATTACGGCGCTGCGGCGCTCGTATTCTTCGGGCGAATAATGCTTTTTGATCAGGGGCAGGTGGTCCTTCAGGATCTTTTCCCAATCGGCAATATTCTTGTTCATTTTGGTAACGGCGGCGGCAAATTCATCCGGATGGCGTGAAACGAGGTTGGCCGTGGCGGTGATTTCCTGGCCGAGGCGTTCCATGCGGTCACCGAAATTCCAGTTGTGGATGATCGTGTGTTTGTAGTTGATGTTGTGGATTCTGGTGAACAAGCCTTTCAGGCCGTCGGCCAGAGCCGGATTGTTTTTAGCCTCGGCTTCCACGGTGATTTCAAGACCTTTCACAAGATCGAAGCTGCCGGTTTTGATGATCACGCAACCTTCGCTGCCGCAATAACCCCAGCCTTGTTCGGCTTCGTCGAGGCGGTAGACTTGAGGCAGGGCCTTGCCGCCGATCTTCACGCTTTTCGGCGGTACTGCGCCGAACAGGCGGATTTCCAGCGTGCGCTTATTCTCGAATCCTTTGAAATTACCGGATTTTTTGATGATGCTGATGACCTTGTTTTTGCCCTTGGATTTGTGCGACATGGCGATGACCGCCGATTTGCCTTCCAGGTACAAATTGGAGACGCCGTCGTCTTCATACAGGTCATAGCTGCCGGATTCGCCGGGATAAATATTCATCAGCAGGTTTTTGTAGCAGGAGCCGTCCAGCCGTTTGGCGCCGACCTGGCCGGGGATAATGGTGCCGGGACGAACGAAGACCGGAATTTCGCTGAGCATGTAATTGCGGGTTACGGTCTGGCCGCCCTGAACTTTTTCGCCGCGGGCGGTGTCGAACCATTCGCCTTCCGGCAGCCAGATTTTGACCTTGGCGGACTCGGTTTTGTCATCGACCGGCTGGACTACCGGGGCAGCCAGCATCTGTGAGCCGAACATGTATTGATTCGGGCATTTGTAGGCTTCGGCCTGCTCCGGATAATCGTAGTACATGGGGGCGCAGAGGCTGATGCCGGTCTGGTTGGCGCGGTAATTTTCGCTGTAGATATAGGGGACCATTTCATAACGGAGGCGAACGGCCTTGGCCATTTCTTCGCTGTATGGGGCGGGATATTCCCAGAAACGGCGCTCGGCCTTGTCGTTTTTGGTGGTATGCGTGCGCACTACAGGTGAGAAAATACCGTACTGCATCCAGCGCATATAGAGCTCGGGCTCGATTTCGCCGGGCATGTGGCCGCCGAGGTCATGGCTCCAGTAACCGTACAGGACGTTGGACGCCGTCGAGGTGAAATACGGCTGATAGGCCAGCGATTCCCAGGTGGAATACGTGTCGCCGGAGAACCCGACGTTGTAACGGCCGGCGCCATAACCGCCGAAACGGCTGAAAATCAGCGGACGCTTGGCCGGATCGCGCTCCATGTCTTCCCAGTGCAGCTGGTTGATCCAAGGCAGGGGGTCAAGGCCCGTGAGCTTGGTTTGCTGGCCCTGCTGCCAGTCCATCCACCAGAAATCGACGCCGCGCTTTTCCTCGGGATGGTGCAGGATGGCAAAATAATGATCCATGAATTTGGGGTCGGTACAGTCAAAGGGGACGCAATCGGTCTTTTTCGGGTTCATGCCCATGGCTTTGACCATGTCGCAGAACTGGGCCTCGTGTTTGCCGATGCCCTTGGCCGGGTGCAGGTTCAGCGTTACCTTGACGCCGCGCTTGTGCAGCCAGGCGAGGTGCTCGTCCGGATTCGGGAAATAACGGCGGTCCCAGGTATAACCGGTCCAGCCGTTGAGGTGCCAGTCCATGTCGATGACCATGACGTCGATCGGAATATCCATGGTGTCGAACGACCTCACCAGCGACTCGATCTGCTCGTCGGTATAGGCCCAGTAGCGGCTCCACCAGTAGCCCAGCGAATAACGCGGGGTGAGGGGCTGTGCGCCGAAAACTCTGGCGGCATCCGCCAGCGCGTTTTTGTAGTCATGGCCGTAGGCAAAAAGATAATAGTCCTGACGTTCGCCGGCGGGGCGGGCGGCGACCCAGCCGCGCCCATTGGTATCGGCCAGCACGATGTTTTTCGAATCGTCGATCAGGCTCCAGCCGGAACGCGAGATAAAGCCTTTGCCGAGGTCGATTTTCTTGCCGCTGTCGTGGCGGTCGGCGTTGCAGCAGTCCAGCGTGCGATAGGTGGCGCCGAGGTTCTGGCGGTCCTTCAGCTCCGGGTTCCACGGCACGGTGATTTTGCCCATTTTGAAGGATACATTCAGGTTTTTGGCGTTGAATGGCTTGCCGTCGTCCACCAGTTCGATTTTGATGGCCGCAGTTTCCAGCGTATGTTTTTTGCCGTTGGATTTGGCTGAGAATTTGACCTTGCCGGCGTCGCGGTTGACCACGGCCAGCGTCAGGCGGTCCTCGAAAACCTTGTCTCCGCTCCATTCGAAACGGACAAGGCGGTCGGTGAGGAACTGGATGCGGATATTTCCGGTGGAGAACGTATTGCCGGGCAGGGCCGGTGCGGTACGGAATTTCTTGCTCACAGGGATCATGTGATGGCTCCTTGGGTTAAACTGTGATATAAAATAGAGCTCCAATTGAATAAGTCAACGACCACTGGATATGCAAAATGTGACATTAATCATCAAAATGTGACGAGTTTTTTCACCTGAAAGGAAAAAGCGCCTGATGTAATTCTTTCTACATCAGGCGCTTGTATTTGCCGTTTTTTTATGTCAGTCGGCGATGATTTTATTGGCTGATTTCAACCAGAAGATCAGGGCCTGCGACCATGGATGGGCATCGGTGTACGGGAACTTGCTCGTCAGCCCTATGCCGTGCCCGCCTTTCTGGTAGATGTGGAGATCATACGGCACTTTTTTCTCTGCGAGGGCCCTGGCGAAGAGAATACTGTTTTCCGGGAGGACGCCGCGATCTTCGGAGGTGTGCCAGATGAAGCAGGGCGGGGTGTCGGGCTTGACGTGGAGTTCCGCCGAAAGTTCGTTGAGCAACTCTTCGGGGGCATCTTTGCCCAGGAGATTGTTTTGGGAGCCCTTATGGGTGACCTCCGGCTTCATGGAGATTACCGGATAGCAGAGAATTCCGAAGTTCGGGCGCGAACTGACGCGGTCGACGGCATCTTCCGCGTTCGGGTTTCCGGCATCGAATTTCGTCAGCAAGGTGGCGGCGAGATGACCGCCGGCCGACGAACCGATGACGCCGATCTTATTCGGGTCGATGCCCCATTTTTCGGCATTGGCGCGAATCGTGCGCAAGGCCCGGGACACGTCGAGCAGCATGACCGGGTGACGGTAGGCTCCATTTTGCTCCGAACCCAGCCGGTAACGCAGGACAAATCCGGCAATGCCATGCAGGTTGAAAAACTGCGCATAATCCGCGCCCTCGTGTCCCACCGCCAGCATACTGTAACCGCCGCCGGGACAGATCAGGATCGCGGGCATCGGTTTCTGTGCGCTGGCGGGAAAATACGCCTGGAGAGTGGGGATGTCATAAGGATTTTCGCCCTTGGCAAACGGAGCGCTTCCCTGCCACAAACGCACCGGCTCCTCCGGTTTCGTCGGTACCGGGGCAGTGTCGGCAATTGCGGTTAACACCATTGAACAGAAGATGGCGAGTAATGACAATTTTTTCATATCGATATCCTTATGTTAGTTATGCTTTGCGTGAGGTTTTCGTGCGGATGAAACGGATGATTTCGCCGAGCCAGAAGGTCGCCGAGGTCGCCACGATGATGATGACCCAGTCCCGCAGGGAGAGCGGCACCGTCCGGAACGCCTTGCCACCGAAGTTCACCATCAGCATCTGGCCGATCAGGATGCCGGCGGTGATCATCAGGAAGGATTTGTTATTTATCAGCAGCTTGAACATCGGGGTCTTGCTCTGAAAGCACTTGGCATTAAAAAGGTTCCAGAACTGCAGCAGCACGAATGCCGAGAAGAATACCGTCAGCCAGTATTTATCCGCACCCAGGCCGTTGTTGCGCATATAGAAGAGCATGCCGAACAGTATGACCAGGAACGCCGCGGCCGCGCCGAAAATGGCGCCCCACATCTGCGGCGTGACGATGAATGCCGAGTTCTTGCGCGGCTGCCGGGTCATCACTTCCGGGTCCGGCGGCTCGGTGGCCAGCGCGAGCGCGGCGAAGGTGTCCATGATCAGGTTCACCCACAGCATCTGGATCACCGTCAGCGGCAATTCGATGCCGATGAACGGCCCGAGCATGGCGATGGAGAGCGCCACCACGTTTACCGTCAGCTGGAACATGATGAAGCGCTGGATGTTACGATAAAGCGAACGCCCCCACATGACCGCGTTTACGATGCTGGTGAAGGAGTCGTCCAGCAGGATGATGTCGGAGGCTTCCTTGGCGATCGAGGTGCCGGTTTTGCCCATGGCGATGCCGACGTCGGCGTAGTTGAGGGCAGGGGCGTCGTTGGTGCCGTCGCCGGTCACGGCCACGACCTGTCCGGCGGACTTGAGCGCCTTGACCAGTTTGAGCTTGTCGTGCGGCCTGGCGCGCGCCATGATCCGCAGCTTCAGCCCGACCTTGACGGCGTCTTCGTTGGAAAGTGCCCCGTACTCGGGACCGGTTATGATCAATTCGTCGATGTTGTCGGCATTGTCCAGCAGGTGGATCTGACGGCCGATTTCGCGGGCGGTTTCGGGATTGTCCCCGGTCACCATTTTTACCTGAATCCCGGCGCGGTTGCATTCTGCGATGGCGTCCGGCACATCGGGCCGGATCGGGTCGGCGATGGCTGTGAAGCCGTTCCAGACCATGCCCTGCGCGATCTCGGTAAGTTCTTCACCGTTGGCAGGGGATTCGAGCGAGGCGAAGCCCAGCGTCCGCATGCCGCGCTGCTGGTATTTCAAGAGTTTCGCCAGCAATTGCTCACGCATTCCGGCGGTAATTGCATCGCCATTGGTCATACGCGAGCAGCGGGCCAGCAGAATTTCCGGGGCGCCCTTGGTAAAGAGGATTTCCGTTTTGCTGTTCGCCGGGAATCCTTTGGTGCCCATGAACTTGCGCTCGGTGGTGAAGGTCCATTGGTGGCTGAGCTCGAAACTGCCGCGGAGTTCTTCATAGTCCAGCTTGTTGTTTTCCAGCCAGAGCAGCAGCGCGCCCTCGGTCGGGTTGCCGATGGGCTCGGGGTGCTCGCGGTCGACCCGCGAGAGATTGGCGGTGGTGTTGGCCGCAATTGCCAGCGCCATGAATTCGCGGTCAGCATCGAGGGCCATTTCCTGCACGCGCATCTGGTTCATGGTCAGTGTGCCGGTTTTGTCGGTACAGATGACGGTGGCGGCGCCGATGGTTTCGCAGGCATGCATTTTGCGGACCAGGTTGTTCGCCGCGGTCATTTTGCGCATGCTGTAGGCCAGGCTCAGCGTCACACTCATGGCCAGGCCTTCCGGTACCGACACCACGATCAGCGTGACCGCGATCATGAAGAAATTGATGAATTTCGGCAATGCTTCCGGCGCCAGCCATTCCTGCTGCGGCATCATGCCCAAAAGATGCAAAACGCCGAGCCCGCCGAGCGCCACCAGCACGCCGCCGATCAGGGTGACGATGAATCCCCTGTAGCCCCTGGGCAGCAGCCGGAGCCGGTAGTGTTTATGGCGGAGCAGACTGAAGCCTTCCATCAGGACCGGCAGCCAGACCTGAAGCAGGACCACCAGCAGCGTAATGACCAGCAAGGCGAAAATGCACCACTGCGACAGTGTCTGGTCCAGCGATTTTTTCATGATCCCCTGAATAACCAGCGCCGCAAAAGTGATGCCGGATGCACTGAAACCCACCAGCGCGATGAGCTTGCCCAGGCGGTCAAGCTGTTGATTCAACGGAGTTTCCGTGCCGGTTTCTTCGGATGCCGCAGTGGCGGTCAGCCCGATTTCGGTACGGCTGCCGACCGCGGTGATTTCCACATAACCGTAGCCGTCGACGACCGGGGTGCCGCGCAGCACCTGATCGGCCGGGTAAGTCGAAGGCTCCAGTGCCTCGAATTCCTCGCTGTCGGCCGGGGCCTTGGGAATTGGTTCCGGTTCTCCGGTCAGCTTCGACTGGTCCACGTGCAGGTTGACCGCTTCCAGCACCTCGCCGTCCGCCGGCAGTTCCTCGCCCAGCTCGATAAACACGACGTCGCCGACCACGATATCCTGACGCGGCACGGTCTGGAACTCGCCGTCGCGAATCACCTTGACCGGGATGTCGTCGTTGACCTTGTTCAGGATATCGAATTCCTTTTCCGCCTTGAACTCGTTCAGAAACGCCAGCCCGGTGGCCAGCAGGATCGCGATGATGATACCTGTTCCCTCGATGAACTCGCCCGTCAGGATGGCAACCAGTGCAGCCAGAATCAGAATCCGGATCACCGGATCGTTGAATTTCTCCAGAAACTGCTTCCACCATGGCTTGCGCGGAGGCGGAGTCATGACATTGTTGCCATGTTTCTGTCGGCTTTTGGTTACTTCTGCGGCGCTCAGACCCCGGTAATGGGAATCAGGCTTGGTCGAGTTCACTGTCATTCAGAATCTCCTTGAATCCTATATCATTCAGTTCTTTTTCAATTCGCTGGCGGGCCTGTGGGGTCCCGGTCTGCCTGCCGGAGATTTCCGGATTCAGGATCATGGTCGCATGGTTCAGGTGGCGCATATGGCGGATCAGCTCGCCGACCGGCAGGAATTTCATGTCGTAACCGGCGGCGGTCAAACTGAAATGCGCCGACTTGCCAGCGGTGTCGCCGTCGCAGAACCCGGAGGTATATTTTTTCAGGTCGTCCGTGCGATAAAGCGCCGCATGGCTGCGGAGGTATTGCTGCTTGTGACGCTTTTTCGACTTGCGGCCGAGGAGTTTCTCGCGGACGAAGGTTTCGATTTTCTGGCCGAAGGTTTTCAACGGCGACTCGAATTCCATTTTCCAGGAGCCGACGCCGGCAATTTTCTCGGATTTCTCGATTTCGCCGATCAGGTAATCGAGCCACTGGTCGTCGATGATGATCGTATCGGTGTGCATAACCAGATAATACGGCGTGTCCGCCGCGGCCAGCCCGATATCCAGCGCCCGGGCGTGGCTCTCCGGCGGGGTTTCCCCGGGCACCGGCGGACGCTCGATAAGCTCGATCCAGCTGAGACTTTTCAGGTAATCGAGCGAACTATCCTTGGAATTATTGTCCACCACCACGATTTTCACCCGGGATAAATCGGTATGCTTCCGCAGCGAGCGCATGCACAAGCGCGTCAAATCGGGGGTCCGGTAATTTACTATACAGATCGTAACTTGCTTCATTCTTACGCAATCCTTAATTTATTTAGTAACCAGGAAATGTAACATGTGAAACCACAAATTCAAACAAAACGGGCAATTCTAACAAAAATCTGAGAAAAATGTTCCCGGATAATTTGCTATTTGAAAATCCTGCCATATATTAATGGCTCCACGATGTGGGGCATTAGCTCAGTTGGTAGAGCGATTGGTTCGCAATCAATAGGTCAGGAGTTCGAATCTCCTATGCTCCACCACTACTTTTCTGCCTCAAAATTCAAGTTTTATGCAATTATTTTCGTTTTTTTACTTGACCATTACTTGACGATTCCATGTCTATGCTGTATTTTACGGAACTTTACTAAAATTAGTCAATTTAGTAAATATAAATAGTAAATAAAATACTGGAGCGAGCTATGGCAAGCAAAGTTCAACTCAAAACCAGAGAAAAAGGCACTGGTTCCATTTATAAGGATGGTAAACGGTTCTATCTGAAAACCCGTGTTGGAGGAAGGATCAAAACAAAAATGCTTCGCAATGACAACGATGCTCCCTGTACGTCTATGGATGATGCCCTTGTAGCAGCAGATAAGCTACGCCCTATGCTGCTTGCTGATTCACGAGAAGAATTAGCCCTGCATATGGCATACGCCCGGAAGCTAAAAAAGAAAGCGGATATGTCGCTGGCAAGCGCATGGAACCAATACCTGAAACTGAATAACAGGCCGGACAGCGGTGCGAATACCCTTGAGTGGTATAAGCAGATTTTTGACATGTTTCTCTTATGGATAAATGATAACCATCCAACAATTACCTTGGTGTCCAGCGTCAGTCAGGATATTGCCGGAGAATACTTCACCTACCTATGGGAAAATGGAATTTCCGGGAAAACATATAACTCTTATCTGCAAGTTATCAAAATGATCTTCAAATATTTGGGCGAATCTGCCGGGTTAGATATTAACCCTTGCCATGAGATCATGACAAAAACAGTTGAAACATCCAGCCGGAAGGAATTTACTGAGGAGCAAGTTCAACAGATTTTCAAGAGTTTCGATACTGGGTTCTTTTATGAATCCACGATGGAACAATTGGGGCCCGGACGAAAGCGCATCCAGAAGAAAGTTATTCGCGAATTTCTGCCTATGTATCAAGATGAAATGAAGGTTCTGCTCAATCTTTGTTGCTGGACTGCTTGCAGGGGACAAGACGGATGTTCCATGTCATGGGATTGTATAGACTTGGCGCGAAATACCATCACTTATATCCCGCAAAAAGGCGCAAGGAGAAGCAATAATAAACCGGTTACGCTACCCTTGCACCCGGATTTACGTGAAGCTCTGCTGGAAGCCTTGAAGTGGAGGAGTAAGAACACTCCAGGAGAAAACTATATACTTCCATCCATAGCACGACGATTCAAATATAATCATTCCGGCGTTCAAAAAGATGTAATGAGGATTATTCATTATGCTACAGGCTTGGCCGTTACTGACAAGAATCCGAAAGGGCGTAGAAAACTGGCGGCGAATGTTTACAGCCTACATTCATTTCGTCATAGTTTCATATCATTTTGCGCGAATGCCGGAGTTCCTGAGAGTGTGGTTGCCGACGTAGTAGGGCATGATAATCCGATCATGACGAGGCATTACACGCACATTAACGAAAAGGCAAAACGTGAGGCTATTGCCGCGTTGCCGCGAATATCAGGAGTTTCCAAAGAGGAATCCTTGCTGGAGCGTGTAACTCAACTGGCGGCTGGAGTAAGCGAAGAAAAGCTGAAAGAAATTTTGAAGCAATTCGAGGCATAAAAAAAGCGGAGGCCGGAATAACCACAAACCGAGCCTCCAAGGAGCTGAACCACAAGGACAGCCTTTTCAAATATAGCTGTCAATGTCAACATGTCAAATTCATTTTCAGATAATCGCCCGAATTGCGGCGGTGGCAGCGATGGTCAAGACTGTCGTGCAGATTGCGATTAGCCGTTCCGTAACGTCAAGCCCCATACGGGCGCTGATGTGGGCCAGGCTGGCCTTGATGTGGGCGATATTTGCTTGAGCATGTTTGCGGTCGCTTTCCGTGGTAGCATTCAGGTATTTGTAATACTGATCGCTAAACTGTGTCGCAAGGTTTTGAAGATCGGCGGCGTATTCCTTCTTGGCCGATTTCAGGAGGTCGGAAAGTTCGGTTTGAACATGTTCCATGAAATCGTCTTTGCTGATGATGGTATCGATCATGATTACCAGCTCCATTTCGTTTCTTTGAATTTCGTTACGGTCTGCCGGGCGTGTTCGTGGTTCGCCTGCCGGATGGCCTTGTCGTTGTCATTGAGCGCCGGATCGGATTCGATGTACTGGAGGTATTCGGTTCCGATCGTGTCGAGATACTGGTCGTAGGATTCCGTCAGTTGGCGATTGACGCAGCCGGTCAGGGTGAGGCAGATGCCGGCTGTGACGATCAGGAGGAGAATGGCTTCGGGAATGTTTTTCATGGGCCGGATTCCTTTATTTTGAGGAGATGAATATTTTGATGCCCTCCCATACTGCATACAGCAGGGCACCAGCGGCAACGGTGATCAGTGCGCCGGTGAATTTCCGGCGCGCCTGTTTGTAGTCGTCGGCAAAGCGAATCAGCTCGTGCGCCGTTTCGGGTTTGATGCCGAGGGAGCAATGAGTATCGCATTCTTTCATGACGCGCAATACAATATCCGCAATGTCGTTTTTTTCCTTTTCGGTCATGCGGCCACCTCTGTTTGCCAGCTTGAGGAACCGCCGATGCGGACCCCGGTATAGGTGAGATTGCTTTTGACCCAACTGTAACCATTGGCGCGGAGGTCATTGTAATACAGTTTGTCGCATTCGGCGCGGGTCATGAACTTCTTCTTTGTCCGGTAAATGAAATCGTGTTTGACGGACGGAATCAGCGTGGCGGCGGTGATCGGGGGATCGACCAATCGCCAGAAGAAACGCGGCACACTGGCACCGTCGCTCACGAACCCGGCCGGGATCACATGCTTTATGCCTTTCCATTCAAATACCAGCGGCTCAAGCAGTCGGATTTGGGTGCACCCCGCATCATCTTCAAAGATTTCAACATTCAGCGTTTTTTGTGTCATTGCATTCTCTCCTCGAATTCTCGGGCGGCGCGGATGGAGTTCAGGTTGTCGAAAAACTTATCCGCTTCCGTCTGTATGCGCGTGGCGTCAACTTCAATCGTGAACTGGCGCAGGATCGGCAGGCAGCAGAGCGCGTAGAGCCATTTGCAACGGCGGTACTGCCAGGCGTGGCGCAGTTCGTGCGCCAGCGTCGAGGCAATGCAACTGATCCAGCTCGAACGGTGTTCAACTTCCGTTCGGGAAATCGGGGCGCTGAAATCGGTGTTGGGCGGCGGCATCAGATAGATGGTGTTCGGCGCGGTCACGACAAACGCGCCCATGATGTCGCTGTCGGCCATCTTCTGACAGTATTTGAACTCGAAGTTGCGCCAGTTCATGCGATTGAGCCACGCGCCTTTTTTCGTGGCGGCGTAGCTGGTCAGCAGGCTTATGATATCCGCGCGGTCGGCAACCGGCACCGGATAACTGACAATGAGATCAAAGGTGGTCATGGCTTATTCCTCCAGCCGAACGTCGGCCTCGATGTTTTCGGTTTCGGACACGTCGGACTGGTCGGACTGGTCGGACTGGTCGGACCCGCCTTCGCTTTGCTCCGGCGTGGCAAGCGGTATTTCTTCGGGGGAATCATCACTGTCCACTGTCAACTCTCCACTGTCAACTTCTGCCACCGGCAGGTATTTGAGCAGTTTGTCGAGGTTGTTCCACGCGTCGAGGCCGTTGCCGGTGACTTCGTTGTAATTCACCTCGATATCATGCATCAGCGGTTGAATCAGCCGGGAATCCATATCTTTTTCGGCATCGGATATGGTTTCGTTGCCGAGGATCGCGGCGGCAATCGCATCGGCGTTGGCGGTGGCATTAAGACCGTACTTGCCAAGCAACGCGGCGTAATCCCGGACACGCTCGGCCAGCGTCGGATTGATTTCATAGTACCCGGTGAAAAGCTCCTGGTCGAGTTCCTCTTGGGTGAAGCCGACTTTCTGCAGGCCGAGTTCGGCAAGGATGGCATCGGGCATCAGTTCGCCGTTTTCGTAGATGGGAACCATGCTTTGCTTTTTGATGATGATTACGTGAGGCACATAAACGGTATCTTCTGGCAGGAATTCCCCGGTTTCGGTGCTACGGACGCGGTATTTGACGATTTCAGACATGATGTTTATTCCTTTTTTTATCTTTTTCTTATAGCAAGAGAATGAAGTTCTCCAGCCGCAATTTGAGTCCAGTTTTTTGCCGTCCCCACACGGGTTAATACCCTTCTGTCTACGGTATCGCCAAGTCCTAAATTACCTTGCTCGTTTCTTCCGCACGAATAGAGTTCCCCGTCACTGTTAATTGCCAAAGAGGAATAATATCCAGCGGCGATTTGCGTCCAATTCGATGCGGTTCCAATACGGGTGAACGTTGGGGTATTATAGGTATCTCCAAGTCCAAGTTGACCATTGCTATTGTATCCGCAACCATAAAGTTCGCCATTACTGTTAAGTGCAAGAGTATGATTGGACCCTCCGGCAACTTTCACCCAATTTGAAGCCGTACCAATGCGCGTTAAGGTAGTACTACTATCCCCTATCCATGATCCACATACATAAAGTTCACCATTACTGTTGATTGCCATAGAATAAAAGCTAGCACCTGCGACCTGCTTCCAATTTGAAGCCGTTCCAACGCGCGTTAAGGTGTATCGCTGGGTATCTTTACCACTATCACCTAAACCGAGTTGACCATAATCGTTGTCTCCGCAAGAATAAAGTTCACCGTTTTTATTTATTGCCAAACTATGAAGCGCTCCGGATGCAATTTGCATCCAATTAGAAGCAGTCCCCACACGAGTCCAGTTCACATGATTGCTTGGATCGGTAAGCCCAAGTTGACCATAAGCATTCCAGCCACAACCATAAAGTTCACCGTTACTATTAAGCGCAAGAGAAAAGGAATTTCCCCCTGTAGTTTGCACCCAATTTGAAGCCGTACCCGAGCGAGTTAGCGCAAAACATGTATGACCTTGTGTGCCCAAGCCAAGTAAGCCATAATTATTAGAACCGCATACATAAAGTTCACCATTGCTGTTGATTACAAGCGTATGAGACCTTCCCGCAGTAAGTTGAACCCAGTTATGAGCAGTATCATTTGGGGCAGAATTAACACGAAGGAAATTAGTATTGATGATATTTGCATTGCCCAATACGCCAAGCGCACCGCCATTTGCGTTCCCGCAACCGTATAATCCATCGGCAATAGTACCATTCAATTTGCGATATATCTCAAAAGCATTCATTATATCACCTCTACTGCGGGATAGCGTCTGGTTGTAGTTCCATTCCAAGCCCAGCCGATTTGCCATACACCGGTAACATAAGACAGAATCTGAACACCATCGACCGTTACCGTCCGTACCGTACTGCCGAGGTCAATTTCAAGCAATAGAGTTTGATTTGTAGCATTCAGCGTGGGCGCGTTGATGGTACAGTTTCCGGTCAGGGTGATTTTTTGCTGAATGCCGTTTGCCACGTTCAGAGTGACGCTGGCGGCGTAGGTGATCGTGTACCATGCCGGGCTTTTCGGGGCATAAGCGCTGTCGTGGTTATGAGTACTGGCCGCGTATTCCGAATGAGTGTGTGAGCTTGCGGCCTTGCCGTCCAATGTGCTTTGCAAGCTGGTGATATTCGCTATCGTGTGAGTATGCGAACTGGCCGCTTTAGCGTCTAAACTCGACTGTAAGCTCGTGATGTTGGCGATTGTGTGCGTGTGGCTGGCTTCGGCTTTACCTGTCCATGCGGTTTTCTGAGCCGCCGTAACATGGAGATCACCGTTATTGCTGTGTGCTATCGGGGCATAGGCGGCATCGTGGTTGTGACCGCTGGCGGCTTTCGCATCGAGCGTGGATTGCAGATTGGTGATATTGGCAATGGTATGCGTATGCGAGCTTGCGGCCTTGCCGTCCAATGTCGCCTGCAGGCTGGTCACTTCCGAGATCGCGTGCGCATGGCTGGCGTTCGCCTTGGCATTCCACGTGGTTCGTTCGGCGGCGGTGATATGGATCGTGCTGTTGTTGCTGTGCGCGATCGGCGCGTACTGGCTGGCTGCGTCGGTTTTGGTCAGGTAGTTCAAGGCGCTGACATCCGAAAGGGTGATTCCGGCATAGAACGTGTCGCGAGCATACACAATGCCGTCGATCTTCCGGAGTTCGATGCTGATGACCGCGCCGAGCGTAGGAATCTTGCCGATCCAAACCCATTCGGCAGGCCATTGGATGTAACTGCCGCCGTTGTAGATGATCAGTTCGCCGGTGTCGTTGTCGTTCCAGTTTTCCAGCGTCGGTATGGTCGCCCGGGTGGGGGTGAACTTCCAGCGGTTGAACTGGTCATGGTCGAGCGTGACGTAATTGGTCGAGCTGGTCAGCGTGGCGGTGGTTCCGGTCAGGCGGCCCCGGAACTGCGCGGAGAATGCCAGCTTCGGGATGTACTGCCGTTCGCCCTTGCTGTCTGTGCCGGTCTTGGCGGTGTCGAGCGAGGGATTGTACAGCGGATTGATGACCGCCTTGCGGGTACGGAATATCCATGCCAGGAGCGGATTGCCGTTTTCGCCCCCGGCGAATGCGATAGCACCCTCGTTCTCGGCTGAAGCGTCCAGTTCGCCGTAGCGACCGAACAGGAACGCGTTTTTCGCGCGGACGGTCAGGGCGTGGCCGATGGCCTTGGCATAATCGGCCAGCACTTTGAGCCGGTTGCCGAATGCGAACGAATCGCGCCCGGTGATTTCCTTGTTCATGCTGCCGATCACGGTCGCGCCCATGCCGGTGACTTCGTTGCCGGTGCCGATAATCGTGATGCTGTCGCTGGCGGCGGTGTTGCCGTTGCCGCGAATGAACGTATAGCGTCCGTAGCCCTTCGGGGCAATCAGTTTGTTACTGACGCCGCCGATGTCGGCATGGTCAGCCGTGTTGATGTTGAGCGTACCGCTGATGACCGCGCCATCGCCGCTGTTCTGATTCAGCGATCCGGCGACATGGGCGTAATCGCCGTTGTTCAGGTTCACCGCGCCGTCCACGGTCGCGCCCACGCCAGTATTGATGTTGTACGAGCCGATGGTGGTATTGCTGTCGTCTGTGGCCCAGCGTTCGGCATCCATCACCGGCAGGATCAGGAGCGGCGCTTCGGCACCGGAATTCGCGACAATGGCAAGGATGACCGATTCATCGGGGAATACCGGGGCATCGAGCCAGACGTTGTTGCCGTCAATGGCGGCGATGGTGGCATCATACGGCGAATTTTCATCGTTGACGGTGGTATGAACTTTCACCTGCTGGCCGACCGCCATTTCGGGGCGTGCTTCGGACAACGTGAGCGCTCCGGTGACTGCGCTGTACCCGGTGATCAGCACCGGAATGCCGCCCGCGATATTGCCGTAGCCGGCAACAAACAACTGTTTGGCGTGTTTGGTGTTCTCGTAGCCGAGGGCGATGCCGACGATCATTTCCCTGTCCGGTATGAGTTCGAACGTATCGACCGCGGCATCGGCCACCGTGACCGCGCCGATTTTCTTTGAAGTCAGTCCATTGATGATGTAGGACTTCTTTTCAGCGGAAACATACACCGGAAGCCCCTCATAGGGATTCTGAATCGAATAGATATCTTCGAGATTGTCCACGCGCGACCGGGCATCGAGCGGCGTATTCAGACTGCCGGGCATCAGGGCTCCGGCAATTTCGATTATTTTGGCTATCAGGCTCATAACTATAAACTCCTTATTTTAAATCAACGTAAATGAACAATTCGCCATCGGAAACCTTGAATTCGCCATATATATCATAGGGCAGTCCGTCAATAACCACGGTCGAACCGTTCGCGCCGGTGCCGTTCTCGGCGGCGTTTTCGGCAAATCCGGTACGTTCGCCAAAGCCGTTATCCTTGAACGCCCTCATCCCGGCTGAATACGGAATGACCACGACCACCAGCGAACCGGCAGGGACGGCGCCGAGCGATTCCTTGAACAGAATCATCGGGTCGGTTTTGATGATCGAGCTCCGGGCATCGGCCAACATCGCGGAGGTGATCTCCGTCACTTTGATGGTGTCGCCGGACACTTCATAGGGGATATATCCGTAGTACATATACGCCTCGGGTTCGGGTTCAGGTTCCTCGGAATCGCCGGTGCATTTGCAGATCGGCTTGCCGTCCATGCACAGAACATTGTTCCGGTTCACGGTCAGGCGGTTCAGGATGGACAAATTCTCATGGAAATGCGTAAGCGTGAGCCAGTCCTCATAGGCCAGCGTGCCGCCGTTCAGCAAATATTCCTGATATGGGGAGATCGCCCCGATGCCCTGCGCGAAGCGGATTCTGCCGCCGTGGGCGCATTGATCCGCTTCGAGACTACCGAGGTAAACCACAGTGTGATTTTCCGGATAGCACGTGCGGATGAGCACTTCACCGGGGCGCGGCCCGCGATGCTGGACAATGCCGTTACCTTCCTCATCGTACAGCTCGACCGCCGCAATCGGCCTGATGCCGGATATAACGACACTGCCGCCGTCGATAAACGGCATTTCGGGGCGTTCGGGGTCGGCTTCCGGCTGGAACTCAATGTCGAGTACCGGGAGCGCGTTTTCGCCGTTCTTACCGGGCTTGCCCTCCAGCGATTCGAGCTGTTCAGTGGTGAAATCATCGAACGTGAACGGCTTTCCCTGTTCGCCCTGCTTGCCGAAATACAGGATAATGCCGTCCGTCCAGTCGCCTT
>JBEBRW010000073.1:0-23549 GCA_040394635.1 Victivallis vadensis
AATCGAGCGGATTGTAATCGCGATATTGATAGTACTCGTAATTGCGGCGGTAATCATCCCGTCACCCATCATAAAACAAGCCAAAGCCAAACCGCCGGTCACCAGCAACGACAATATCCTGACCGTGATCCATGAGCGGCGCAGCGTGCGCGACTATACCGGCGAGCCAGTCTCCCCAGAGGAGGTCCATACCCTGATCAAAGCCGCTTTTGCCGCGCCGACTTCGCTTAACGCCCAGCCGTGGTACTTCATCGTCGTCACCGACCGCAAAACGCTGGATCGCCTCGCCAATGTGGTGGAATACGGCAAAATGCTGAAAAAAGTCCCCGTGGCCATCGTCGTCTGCGGCAAACCGGCCGAATCGGCGGCGGTACCGCACGGCGTGCCGGAAACCTGGATCATGGATTGCGCCGCAGCCAGCCAGAATATCCTGCTGGCGGCACGGGGCCTCGGACTCGGCACGGTTTGGATCGGCGCATATCCCGACGATTTCCGGGTCAGGGGCATAACCAACATTCTGGAACTGCCCGAAGGCGTGATTCCGCTGAACATCATCGCCGTCGGCAGACCCACCGATGTCGACAAACCCAAAGACAAATACAAACCGGAAAAGATCTTCAGCCAGCAATGGGGCAAACAGTTCGATCCGGAACAAGCTCAATAAATAACCGTTTATGCGGAAAGTCACACGGACAACCTCTCTGGTGTTGCTGGCAGTGACGGTGTTAATGGCAATTCATTTCATTGTCAACCGTGCGCTGTTCCGTGATTTATGGTTCGATGAAGCCCTGACCTTCCTGAACTTCGCCATGCTCCCGGACATCGGCAGCATTTACTACAATTACGTCATTCCCAACAATCAGATTCTCTTCACCGTCTGCCTCAAATACTGGCATATGCTGCAGCCGTCGTTCATGTCGGCCGACTTTTTCATGCGCTTGCTGCCGCTGATCCTGGCGGGCGGATCGCTGTGGATGATCTCGCTGTGGCGCGGATTTTATTCCCGCCGGGCGGTGTACCTGAGCATGGCGGCGCTGGCGTTGTCGCTGCCCTTCGAGATTTACGCGGTGGCGCTGCGCGGCTATATGCTGAGCCTCTTTCTGCTGCTGCTGTGCATCAACATCGCGCTGCGCTTCAACCGCAAACCGTCGGCCGTGGGCGCTGCGGGGTATTTCCTTGCGTCGCTGGCGGCGGTGGCCACGCTGCCCTCCAACATCGTGGCGCTGGGCGGCATCGCGTTGTGGTTCATGCCGTTCGAAAAACCGAAAAAATGCCTTGAGTTCCGCTGGTGGCTCCTGGCGGCGGCCCCGCTCGCGGCCATGGCGCTCTTTTATCTGCCGATTCTCCGGCAGGTGGAAATGGTGCTGGCGCTGCAGGAGGGCTGGGGCAGCGGCGCGGCGGCGGCCATGGTGTTTTATATGGCGTTCGTGCTTTCTTTCCTGCCGCTCCTGGCGGTGGCGTTCATACACCGCGCCCACTGGAGCAAATGGCTGAAGATCGCCGGGGTTGTACTGCTGGTACTGCCGTTTTTCCTGTCGCGGACGCCGGCGCCGTTCCCGCGGGTGTTTTTTCCGTACTGGGCGGTACTGCTGCTGGTGCTGACAGACGGCCTGAATTCTTATCTGGCGATCCAGCGCCGCCAAATCGCGGTCTACCCGGTGCTGGCAGGGTTGGTGTGTATTTGCGCACTGATGATGCAATCCGGCAGGCTGTCAATCTCCGAAACGTTGGTTGCCGGGCACGGCATGGACGACTATTTTTATCCGAGCTATGCGCGGGTGGACTTCCGTCCGCACGATACCGTCCGGATGCTGCAGCAGTTGACCGACAACAAGCTGCCGCCGGTTTACGTAAGTTTCCAGGCGGATTTCTACCCGATGATTTTCTACGGATTACTCAATGGCATCGATGCAGGCACGTGGCAATTCGATGGACCGCGCAGCAAGGTGGATTCGCTGCCGCGCGGCGCTTTGGTGGTGCTGAGCAACCAGCCCGGCGAACTGGACGATTTCAGCAAACGCTTCGGCGTGACGCCCGTCTTTATCGCGGCAAGTGGTTTCCAGCGGATTTACCGGATTCCCTGAGCTCCCAGTCGAAAATCCTCTGCCAGTTATCGTCTGAACTCATACCATAAACGGTAAGCAAACCGGAGGCGCTTAATCCGGCGGTGAGCCGGTAGAACCCATCCAGTACGTATTCCTCCAGTTCCGTCTCCCCGGTTTCGCGAAGGCCATGGAACGGAATAGCTACACCGCAAACCGTACACTCCATTGATAAAGGCGGATAAAGCTCCGGGGTTTCCCCGCTCTCCTTTTTGCGGTATCCGTACACGGAAAAACCGTCATGTCCACAAGGACAGATCAGACGGTAAAACCGGTAGCCCACAAGCGGTTCAATTTTCGGGAACGGCTCCTTCACCAACTCCGCGATAAAGTCCTTAAACACATGCGGTACTTCCGGCGGTGCCTCGGCTGTTTTGACCGGTTCCCCGCCGAAGTTCATGTCCTGAATCAGCTCCGGCAGCGCCTTGCCGAAAATACCGTGAGCCAACCCGCCGCCGTCGATTTTATCCTCGATCGTCATCACCAGCGGTTTGAGGGCGGGGCGCGAATAAAACGCATTGATGATCACGTGGCCCGGACGCGGCAGCCCGCAGTTATGCATCTGCAGCATATAGTTGCGATGCAGGTGGAGCTGCCGTTTCAGAACCCGCCAGCTGTAGACGCAGAGCTCCGGGAGCTGCCCCTCGACATGCGTGTCCGGGGAAATCCGGAACAATCTTTCCTTCGCCTCGTCGATCACATACGTATCAAGTCCGGCCTCGGTTCCATAAATGATCACGGCCCCGGAATAGTCGTCCGCCATCGTCCCCAACTGGTTCTCGAGCGCCAGGAAGCCCAGCTTCTGCGTCGGCCACCAGCGCCCGGCCCGCTGGAGAATCTTCTTCTCTTTGCGCCACTCCGTAATCCAGTTTTTCGCCACGATAACCGCCACGAGCAAACCGGTCGCCGCCCAGTAGAAAATCCGCGCTTCTGGCTTCACCCGGGTATTGATCATGCGATCCAGGAACCAGATAAAAAGTACCGCCAGCACCACCGTGATCACGGACGTGATGATGCGTCCGACCATCGGCACCGGCATGGATTTGAATGGATAAATGAAGCGCAGATAGTGTTTGGTTTTGCTCGCGATCAGGAAAAGATAATTGAGCTGGTCCGCGTAATTGGTGTCGCCGACCTGCTGCGCTTCCTTGTTCAGCGCGGCGGCAAATTCGGCGGGGTCGCCGCACGGGTTCACGGCCAGGTCGCGGATGACGGCATTTGCCGCCGCGGCGCGCACCAGCGGCTCCGGGTCGTGCAGCAGCGGCCAGACGGTTTGCCGGTCGATGCCCTCCCTGATCGCGGCGGCGCGGACGCTCGGAAATGCCGATTCCATCATGAACGGAACCAATTCTTTGCCCTGCAGCGCCAGAATCCGCTTCATCAGGCTGAAGATACCGTCCGGGCTCCCGTAGCCGACCGACCCGGCGGCGGCGCGCGCCAGCTCCGGGTCATCATCAAACAGCAGCACGGAGGCGTATTTCAGATACTCCTCTTTCCGGTCGTCCGCCAGGGTCCACTCCGGGCGCATCGGCTGACGCTTCCGGAAATACTCCATGGCGTCGGCCGCCTCGGGAAACTCCGGCTCGTCCACGCCGCAGACCGGGGTTTTCAAACGCCCGATCAGCGACTCGGCACTGTGCCCGGTTTTCGTCATCAGCGCCCGGAATTCCGGCAATATGGCCGCGCGTTCCAGGGCGTCGATCAACAATCGCGGCACCGGCTGCGGGTAACACGTGCAGATGATCCGGTCCCGCAGGCCCTCGGCCAGCTTTTCCGGCTCGCCACGGTTTACGGACGCCACAATCTCCGCCATGGTCCAAAGCACGGCCAGCTCACCGATGCCGTTTTTTCCCTTCAACTCCTTCAGGGTTACCAGTACCGGATAATGCGTCCTGAAATCATTGGCCTGCAGCCATGCTGCAATGCCCTGCTGAATGTTCTGTTCGTGTTCCGAAATATTCATAAAATTGGTCTTTCATAGGACGTATAGGACGTATAAGACAAATAAGATTTGATATTTCCCGCTCCTATTCGTCCTCTGGGTCCTATACGTCCTATTAATTTATTTCGGTTAAGTATATAAGAGTTTCCCATATTTTTCAAGGAATTTACGATTTTTAATTTGCATTTCACGAAAATGACAGTATTATAGTATTGTTATACGATAATATAATTAATGAGGTATTTATGTCCCATATTTTACAGATTTCCGAGGCGGCGGCACTGGGTATCCACGCTTGCGCCATCATCGCCGGCAGCGACGGCAAGTGCACCACGCCGCAGATCGCGACCATGCTCGAAGCCTCCCAGGCGCACCTTTCCAAGGTCATGCGCCAGCTGGTGGTGGCCGGCCTGGTCGAATCAGTACGCGGCCCCGGCGGCGGTTTCGTACTGGCGCGCGCCCCCGGCAAAATCAGTTTGCTGGACATTTATCAGGCCATCGACGGTCCCTTCCCCGACCAGACCTGTCTTTTTCGCAAGCGCGTCTGCGGCGGTAGCCGCTGCATTCTCGGCAGCTTCCTGGACCAAACCAACCGCGAAGCTCATACTTACTTTGCAAATACCACTTTACGTGATATAATAAAGAACCAAAACAACTGAGGAGGAAGTATCATGTTTTGTTTTCAATGCCAGGAAACGTTTCACAACACCGGCTGCACCCAGAACGGCATGTGCGGCAAAAAAGGCGACACCGCCAATCTGATGGACGTACTTATCTACGCGCTGAAAGGCATCGCCGTAGCCACCGAGAAATCGGGCGAACCGGTGTCCAATGAAAACGGCGCCTTCATGATCGGAGCGCTCTTCACCACCATCACCAACGCCAATTTCGACCCGGCGCGCATCGCCGCCAATATCAAAAAAGCCCTCGAAATCCGCGACGCCGTCAAGGCCAAATCCGCGGCCGATCAATCTGACCTGCTGAACTGGACCGGCAAATCCGTGGAGGATTTCCAGGCCAAGGCCCCATCGGTCGGCATTCTCGCCCAGGAAAACCCGGACGTCCGCTCGCTGCATGAACTGCTGATCTACGGCCTTAAAGGCATTTCCGCCTACGCCGACCACGCCAAAATGCTCGGTTTCGAGAAGCCCGAAATTTATCAGTTCATCGTCAAGGCACTCGCCTCCACCACCAAGGCGCTCAGCGTCGATGAAATGGTGGCGCTCGTCCTCGAGTGCGGCCACATGGCCGTCACCACCATGGCACTGCTCGACGAAGCCAACACTTCGACCTACGGCAACCCCGAAATCACCCAGGTCGACATCGGCGTCGGCAAGCGCCCCGGCATCCTCGTTTCCGGGCACGACCTGCGCGACATGTTCGACCTGCTCGAGCAGACCGCCGGACAGGGCATCGACATCTACACCCACTCGGAAATGCTCCCCGCGCATTATTATCCGAAGCTCAAGAAATATCCGCACCTGGCCGGCAATTACGGCGGCTCCTGGTGGCACCAGTCCGTCGAATTCGGCCCGTTCAACGGCCCGATCCTGATGACCACCAACTGCATCATCCCGGTCGCCGCGGCTTACAAGGACCGCATTTTCACCACCGGTATGGCGGGCTACCCCGAAGTCAAACACATTGCGGACCGCGTGGACGGCAAGCCCAAGGATTTCTCCGAAATCATCGCACTGGCGAAAACCTGCCCGCCGCCCACTGAACTCGAGACCGGCAAGATCGTCGGCGGCTTCGCCCACAACCAGGTACTGGCGCTGGCCGACAAGGTCGTGGAAGCGGTCAAGTCCGGCGCCATCAAGCGCTTCGTGGTCATGGCCGGCTGCGACGGCCGCCACAAGGAACGCAGCTACTTCACCGACGTGGCCAACGCCTTGCCCGAAGGCACCATCATCCTGACCGCGGGCTGCGCCAAATACCGCTACAACAAGCTGAACCTCGGCGATATCGGCGGCATTCCACGCGTGCTCGACGCCGGCCAGTGCAACGACTCCTATTCACTGGCGGTAATCGCCCTCAAGCTCAAAGAAGTATTCGGCCTCGACGACGTCAACAAACTGCCGCTCTCCTTCGACATCGCCTGGTACGAGCAGAAAGCCGTGGCGGTGCTGCTGGCGCTGCTGGCGCTCGGCTTCAAGGGCATCCGCCTCGGGCCGACGCTCCCCGCGTTCCTCTCTCCTGAGGTGGCCGCGGTGCTGGTCAAGACCTTCGACCTGAAGCTCATCACCGAGCCGCAGGCGGACGTCGCCGCCATGATGGCCGGCAAATAAAATTGGAGAATTAAGACACTCCGTGCAAGTCCGTGACTGTCCGTGTAACATCCATCCCGATGATACGCGGACAGTTCTTTTTTGTGCCTGAAACTTGCAAATTTTGGCACCTGATGGTATTATATATCAAACCAAGGAGATGGTATATGAAATTCTACTGGATGCTGGCGGCTGCGGCGCTGGGCTTCAATGCCTGCGCGGAAACAATTCAACTCGAAAATCTGGTCCCGAACGGTCACCTCAAAAACGGCAAAATCGAGAACGGCGAATACCAGGCGGAAGTCGTCGGCAACGACCCGTATTTCTCCATCAAGAATTTTCAGAAAGCCGACGCGGCCGAAGTATCCGTACTGAAATTCGATATGAAAACCGGCCAGGGCGAAAGCAAAAACGGCCAGATCTTCTGGACAACCGCCGAAGAACCCAAATTCAGCGAGAAAAACAGCGTTCATTTTCCGATTCAGCAGTCCGATGGATGGGTCAGTTATCAGGTAGAACTCAATGTCAAACCCGGTTGGGCGGGCACGATTACCGGGCTGCGTATCGACCCCGTGGCCCATCCGTCGCACAAGTCCCTCGCGATTCGCAATATCGAGCTGACCTCGCTCACCGTCAAGAATTTTCCGTTGAACGCCTGGGGCATCAACAACCATATGCAGGACCGCAAAATCCAGGAAGACGGTTCACTGACCTGTGAAATGCTGCCCGAGAAAAACGACCCCATGGTCATCGGTCCCCTGTTTTCGGCACCGGCGGATAAGCTCCGCTACCTCAAGTTCGACCTGGCCGTACCGGCGGGCGTGGGCGAGACTGCCCAAGTGTTTTTCACTACCAAAGAAATGAAAGCTTTTGCTGCTGATGCCATGACTTATTTCAAGATCGTCGCGGACGGCGAACTGCACAGCTACGTCATCGACTTCAGCGCCAACCCCAAGTGGAAGGGCGAAATCACCCGGCTCCGCCTCGACCCGACCGGCAGAACCAGCCAGGGCGGCCCCATGATTCTGAAAAACCTCCGCCTCGAAGCGGAAAAATAAACATCTTCGCGATCTATGACGGGTCTTAATGGGCCCGCCATTTGTATTCATGGGAAATACCATCGGTAGTGCGGATGTCTTCGCGGTTGGCGGTGATCACGTGCCCGTCGAGCAGCAGGACATTGATCCTGCGGCCATGGGTCATATAACGGGCGGCCAGGCTGCTGTCGCAGGTGACATCGAAGTAAGAGGCATACCACAAAGCGGCGGTCGTCGGGAGATTGTCGTCAAATGTGACCACCGTCCTTGAAGCTTGCGGATATTCGGTGGTTTTGCGGTAAATCGTGCTGCCGGTCTTGGCATTCGTCAAATGCCGGTTCTGCGAATACCCCAGCGGTATTTTCGGTCCATTGACAAACCAGCTGCTGAGGTTCAGTTTCCGGGTGGTAGTCGTCCGGCAATTCAAGTTCATGATACTCAGTCCATGATCATTCAGCTCCTTCATCCAGGTCCGGCCGTCCGCCCGCTCGGCGGAGGCGATCCAGCTATCGTTGGCGGAACTGTAAAACATGTGACTCAGCCCGATCTGCTTCAGGTTATTGACGCAATTAATCGTGTTCGCTTTTTCCCGGGCGGAATTCAGCGCCGGCAGCAGCATCGCCGCCAGGATGGCAATGATCGCGATCACAACAAGGAGTTCGATGAGCGTAAAATATTTTTTCATGGTTTATTCTCCTGATTTTCAGTCAATTCTGGTGCCGGTTTCGCGGGCGTTGGCGGCGGTTATCGTCAAGGGCTTGCGGTGCTGTTTTTCCGTGCCGTTTTCCTGAATCCAGTTATACAGGAAATCCACCTGGCTGCCGTTGAGGATCTCGACAATCTGACCGGTCCATTGCGAAGCTGAACGGTTGGCGTTCAAAATCTTGTTGTTGATGACCCGGAGCCGGTAAACACCGTTGGTATAAATGCCGTTGACGTGGCTGTTCAAAATCTCGTTGTCGATGATTTCGATGTCGGTGATGATACGGCTGAGCTTCAGGTGCGAGAGCTTGTCTATGGCGGCGGCATCGGTGGTGAAAACGGTTTTGCCGTCGCGAATCAGCGAGGTTTTCACGGTAGCGGGGACCGCCTGTCCGTTCCCGCCGAACAGCTGGATTTTGCGCCCTGGGAAAAGTTCCTCGATCATATCGGCGGCGGCGGAATAATCCTGTCCGGCTGCGTTCACTGCCGGGTAATCCATGCTGGAGAAATACTCGTCGCCGTTGCGGCACCAGCCTTTTTCACGACAGATGTACGAGACGACGATCCCGGCGCGGCCGGTCGTCACCTGCCCCGAATTGCGAATCAGTTCGCCATTAATTTCGAAATCGGCGCCGCTCTCCACGAAGCGGTTACCGGCGACCTTGACCCGGGCGACACTGCAAACCCCTTTCTGCTTATTGTTAAAACGGTCGTTGGTGGTGATCTGGCAACCGGAAAACGTGGTTTTTTCGACGTGATTATTCGCGAAAATCACATCCTTGCCGCCGAGGCAGACCAGTCCCTGCCGGCAGTTGTAAATCATATTGTTGCTGATCACGGCCCGCTGCAGCCGCAGGGCGTTCTCGTGTCCGTAATCGATCAGCGCCAGCGCGTCGTCAGTGGTCTGCGTGATATAGTTGCCGGTCGCTACGATATCCTGCGAGAAAACGAAGTGCAGGCCGTCGCGCTGTGTCCGCTCGATCTTGTTGTTGACCACCCAGACGAACCGGCAGCCATTGATGGCGATTCCCATGAAAGGCGACCCGAGGATGTGGACGTTTTCCACCCGGATATTGACCCCGTTGGTCATATAAATCGGGTGTTGCGCCGAGGTCTGCTGTTTGGCGGGCATTTCCTGGTAGGTCAGCATGCCGCCCGTGACCGTGAAATTCTCGCATTTATCGAAATGGAAACTTCCTTTCTGCTCCAGGTTCACCATGGTCGCCCCGCTGAAATCGACCACCGCGTTTTTCAGTTCCGAAAACTTGAGCAGTCCGCGAAACGCATACCGGCCGGGCGCAAAACTCAGCGTGCCGCCCTGTTTCTTCAACTCGGCGAAGGCCGTTTTGATGGCCTCGGTATCGTCGGTTTCGCCGTCGCCCCTGGCCCCGAAACTGCGTACATTCAACTCCGCGGCGGCCAGGCCGGAGATAATCAGCAAAACGATGAAGATGAAACCGGATTTATACATGTGAGACTCCTTGATTATTTTTGTGCAAATCGATTAGGCGCGGTACTTTTGCGCACGGTCAGCCGCGGCTCGACCATGCGGAGCTTGTCCGGGCCGGATATCCGCAGGCGGTTGTGCGCCAGCAGCTCAAAACCCTGGCTCACGTGCTCGGCCAGATTCGGGTTCAGAGCCGTCAGCGGCGGCACCGAGTAGCGGCAGAAAATCGTGTCGCCGACCACCGTCACCGAAACCTGTTTCGGCACCTTGATCCCGGCCTCGCTGAAGGCCGCCAGCGCGCCTTGCGCCAGTTCTTCGTTCAGGCAGATCAGCGCGGTGAATTCACCCTTGTATGGCGCGTTGCGGTCGACCACCCGAAAGGCGTATTCGACCGGATGCATGCCGCGCGGCACATCCGCCCGCAACTCCGGCGCATTGCCGCCGGTCAGCGAACGCCAGACCGCGATCTGGATGTTCTCGATCGGATGCCCGGAATTATTGTGCAGCAGCGCAATCCGCTGGTGTCCGAGCCCGCGCAAATGCTCCACCAGAATCCGGATTCCGTGATGATCGTCGCCGATGACCGACGGCACCCCCAGGTGGTCCAGGCGGTTGGCCAGCACCGCAAACAAATACGGCGCCCTGGCAATTTCCCGGATCGCCGCTTCGCTGAGAATGCCATCCCCCAGCACCATGGTCGGCTGGCGGAAGCAGATCGCCGTGCGGACAAACGGCAGAATTTCCTCGCCGTGGAGGCGGACCACCCGGCACCGGATATTGCGCCGCGCCGCCTCGGCAAGCGCGATCTCGGCGATTTCATCCTGTGCCGCGCCGTCATAGCTGGAAAGCAGGATATTGACGTATTTTTTCTGATCTTTCGTGATCTGCTGTTCGCACAAATACGTGCCGTCACCAATCCGTTTCTCGACAATTCCGCCGGTGATCAGATCCCGGAACGCACGGCGAATCGTCGATACATTGACCTCCAGCTTCTCCGCCAACGCCCGCTCGGAGGGTAGCCGCCGGTCCGGCTGGTAAAACCCGGATTCAATGCCACGCAGAAGGTAATCATATACCGCCTGAAACTTCGGTTGCTGCTCGTTAATTTCCATAGTCCTGTCATTCCATTCAAATTGATATGTAAATGATTATACAACGATGCCAATCAAAAATCAATAAAATCATTTTAAAATATTATCGCAAAATAAATATCATCTTATATATAAATCAGTTACAATGTAAAAAATATTTAAATATCGCACATTTATTAGCATATCAATTTTAAGAAAATATGCAAATATTCGATTTGAAATCATTGAAGATCACGCCGTCTTTTCCGGTTCAGGATCGAGGTTTTTTGGAGGCGACCGCCAGTTTTTCCCGCTCGGATGCCTGCTGACGGCGATATTCTCCCGGCGATAATTTGTAATATTCCAGAAATCGATGATGGAGGTGGCTCTTGTCGGTAAACCCCCACTGTTCAGCGATTTCATCGAGTGTCCGGGTTGTGCGGGCCAGATCATCGGCGGCGGCCGAGAGGCGTTGGCGCAGCGCAAACGTGCGGAACGGGATACCGACCAGCGAGAAAAATACTTCGTTGAACCGGCGGCGCGGCATTTTGGCTATGGCTACGGCTTCCTCCAGTTGAACCATGCCATTTTTGCGGATGCTCATATCCAGCACACTGTAGATGAGTTCTCCGTCATGCTGGCCCGCGGAGGGCAGTTCCATACCGGTCAGCAGGATCAACATCAGTTCCAGGAACCCGCTCTGAATTTTCAGGTGATCGCGCGAATCGAGGGTGTCCTCGGTAGAAGGCATTGAGCGGGCAATCCGGATCACCTCTTTCCGCCGCTCCGCCAATACTTTCGGACGGTCCGCAGGAGAACGCAGGAACAACGGCGAGATGATGTTCTTGCCGGTTTCGCTGATCCGGTACGGGAACTTGGGGGAAAGCATGATCACGTTCACATTCGCCGGCGGCTTGCGGACCCGGAATCCATGCGGCTCCCAGACGCCGCACAGCCACATGTCACCGGGTTCGCAGCTCATCTCGTACCCCTGGTACAACCGGTCCATTTCTCCGTCGAGAACGACTCCGACCTCCAGCGCATAATGCATATCGAAAAGTTCTTCATTCACTTCGGTATGGAACCGCCTGACATTGGCGATCGGGCAGTTATCAGTTACCCCGACATCCAGGCGGCGCATCAGTTCATTTATTTCTACTGTACTCACGATGAAGCTCCGGTTTATGAATATTATAATCCTGAATATAAAAAAATTCCACTCATTGCACGAAAATACAACAGTTTTACATTTCTATACAACGCCGGATGATTGACTTTTTCCGGTTTTCAGCATATAATTAATAGTGCAGGCTGATTCATCAAAATATTTTCCAGAATTTGCAAATGATGAAAAAACAACAACTAAGGAAACCGGAAAGATGAAAAAAAACAGTTTCACACTTATCGAATTGCTGGTAGTGATCGCGATCATCGCGATTCTCGCCGCCATGCTGCTTCCAGCGTTGAACAAAGCACGCAACAGCGCAACCCGCACGGCTTGTCTCAACAACTTCAAGCAGGTTGGCCTTGCGCTCCATTCATATGCCGACGATTACGACAACTGGCTGCCGGCCAGATTTGGCTATAACAGCGGTTATGCCGTTTTGCCGTATTATCTGGTCGGGCGCAGGACGTCCCCCGCAGGCTATCTGCCAAATGCCAGCAGTGCCGTCAACAACAGTTATTATTCGCCTGCGCTGGCCTGCCCGGCGGACCCCAATATCGATAAATACATTGGCGGGCCCGACTCGAATACATGGTATCTTTATGCTTGCAGTTACCGTTACCGCTCCGGTCAATGGAACACTGCCAACGGTTCCGATGCGACACCCTTCAAACTGGAGAGAATCAAAGGCAACTATACCCGCCACGTCCTGATGCACGAATGGAACAATACTGCGCCTTCCGCCGGTGTAGCCTACCGCAAAACACCGTTGCCGTCCGAGAGGTTTTACAGCAACCGCATCGGCAATATCGAAAACCTGGAGGACTTCATCGTCGACAATCCGTGGCACGCGGACAATGGTTCGAATGTACTCTACTTCGATGCCAGCGCTTCGTGGAACCCTTATGGGCAATCACTCGGAAAATAACAGAAAGGATTTAGCATGAAACAGTTACTGATCATTATCGCAGCGGGGATTTTCGCCTCGATCGCCGCCAACGAAATCGTTCTTGAGGAGTCTTTCGAATCAGGGACCCAGAAATGGCACCTCAGGCAGTCGGGTCCAAGCTGGAGCAAATGCTCCTTCCTGTTGTCGCCGCAGGGAGCGCGTACCGGTGATTACTGCATCGCCATCGACAACAGCAAAAATTCGGAGGGCACACTGATCTACCGTTTTTCGCCGCCGCTGCCGGCAGGTGATTATTACCTGGAATTCTATGCCCGCAGCGAACCGGGCAAGGCCGCAATCCTGCAGGGCTGGCTGGGAATGGGATACACCGAATGGACCTATCTGGGCGAGCAATGGACCAAAGTCTGTGCCAACGTCACAGTAAAAGAAGCGGTTAATGAATTGATAATCTGGGCGCGTTTCGTCAACGGCCACTACTATGTGGATGATGTCCTGCTGGAAAAAGGTTCGCGGGAAATCCCGGTTGTCCCGCCCAGTGCGAATCCGGAATATACAACGAAGCCGGTCACCCAGAAAACGATCGTTTTCCAGCCGATTAATGTGGTCGAATACGGCGATAACGCCCAGTGGTTCGCCGATCACGGCATCAGCGGCAGTACATTGCGCTATATCATGGAAGACAACGAGACCGACGTCTGGGCGTCGGACGGCGATCCCGCCACGCGAACTCCGGCCGATGATAAATTATTCAAAGAAGTACTGGCCTGCAATGAAAAATGCGCGGCAGCCGGCGTCGACCGCAATTTCATGTCGATCGGATTCAACAAAATCCCCGATATGACCAGCCGCAAAGCAATCGACGAAGGCGCCGAGAAAATGCGCCAGGCCGCCATTTTCGCCAAAGCCGCCAAATTTCGCGGCATAGGGCTGGACTTCGAGTACGCCATGCGATACTACCATCTTTCGTATTATAAGCTCAATAATGTCGCAGAAAAGCAACTGCTGCAAAATGCCCGGTATTACGGCCGTGCCATGGCCAATGTCATGTATTCGGAATTTCCGGAAATGGAACTTCTCATAATCTGGGAAAATGTTATGTTTGCCGGTTCAGTCAGCCATGATATCCTCCTGGGCATGTTCGACGCGGTGGCCGAACGCAATGCGCCGGGCGGCATCTCCGTATTCTGCGAGGGGATCAGTTATCAGGTAACCAATGCCGATGCTCTTCAAGACAGGCTTGACAAGGTAAAGAAATTTTACATGCAGTCCATCGAGAACCCCTCCACCCGCAGTTATCTGGAGAAGAAACTGGATTTCGCCCTCGGCATGTGGCCCTTCAGCAATGGTTACGGCGACAATCACGAGAACTATTCCGTCGAGCTGTTCAAAGAACAAATCGCCACGGCCCGGAAGCTTGGCGGCCGCTACAACTGGCTCTACATCATGCCGAATGGTTTCAGCCCGCAGACCGACGAGTCGGCGCGGAAATACCGCGGCAAAACGGTTCACCGTTACTGGCCCGAGGCCCCGAACAAAGTACCGGCCGCCAATCCGAATCTGGAGAAATACGGTGAAATCCTGCGTTCGGATATCATCCTGAAATGAGGAGGCGCCAATGAACGAAAACGGCCGCATATACAGTGCCGGCGAGAAGCAGGCTCATTATTACCCGATGTACCTCTCGGCCGGCGGCGATGCCCTGCTGGCCGGCTGGAACGGCGGCCCGGTCATCAACTACAAAAAAACACCGCGCGATATCCCGGATACCGATGTTTACTGGTACAAAGGAGGGCGTTTCACCCAAAGCGGACTGGCCATGGCCCATCCGGTCAGTTCCGCCGTGGTCGGCATCGCACCACACGAATACCGGCCCAAACGGTTCACTCAATTCTACGATCCGGTGCGGCGCATCCTGACGACCCGGATATCCGCAATGGATCAGGTGGAATACACGGTCACCACTTTCCTGCACAGGAACAACCTGCTGGTCGAACATTTTGAGCTGTCGGAGATCTGCCGCCGCCCCGGATTTGGCATCAATCTGGCGATCTGGATCGAGCCCGGGAGGCATATTGCCAACAAGCCCGGCTCCACCACCAGGCACCACGGGAACGGCGTCCTGTATATCGATTACCGGGAGGGCGGGCTGTGCGGACAAGCCGCGGTCTGGGGCGACTGCCCTGAATTCAGTTACCTCGACAATTACGGTTTCTATCATTACCGGCCCGGCGAATGTTTCACCAAATACACCTGCGTCAAAGACAATATCGATGACCGGGAGTATGCCGGGGCCATCGCGTCGCTGGTTGGGGGCTCGCGTTCCGGCGGCGAAGATTATTACCGGGAAGTATTGGACGATCATGTCCGGTTCAACTGCGATTATCAACAGCGTTCGACCATCTGTACACCGGATAAAAAGCTGGATTACGCCTGGGCGCTCGCTCAATCGATGATTCAGGCCAATATTCACCCGCATGACGGCATGTGGGCGGTGGGTGCGCTGCCGTCGCACTGGAACCAGGCGGGGCCCCTGTGGGACAGTTTTTTCCCGCACCGGGCGCTGCTGCGTACCAATCACCTGGCGGAAGGCCGGGCCATTGTCCGGAACCTCTGCCGCCGGGAGCACGTCGGCAAATGGCGCGCGGCGGCTGAAGCGCTTGGCCGTCCGGGTATTTATACGGACGCCTCGCCGGAAGCCTACCGCAAAGGCGTCGATCCGGTTTTCTCGAATATGGTGTATGCCGTCATGATGTTCGATCAATACCGTTACAGCGGTGATATCGAATATTTGCGCGAGGTATACCCGGTATTGAAAAGCCTGGTGGACTTTCTGGTGGCGGATGCCATTGAAAAACAGGAAAATGCATATGTGCTCCGCAAGTGCTACCCGGTGGATGAACTGAAATTCAACCGCTATTATAACGATACCTGGAGCACTTCGGGAACCATTGCAGCTTTGCGCGGCTTGCTCGAAGCGGCGCGCCTTCTGCGCCGGAAGCTGCCGGCGGATTATCCGGCGAAACTTGCCGGGTTGGAGCAATCGCTTCACCGGAATTTTACGCCAGGCGGAGTACTGGCCTGCGGCTGGGGCGAGAGCGAACCCCGCAGCGGCATTCACGCCTATATGGTGATGCCGGAACTGCCGGCCGGAGCCACCATCGATTATATCCTGCAAAACGTCAATGAATACAATGGCGTTCTCCCCGATATTCACCGTCAGGAAGACGTCCGCAAATATCCGTGGCTGGATTTTGTCGTCGCCTGCGCCATGGGCATCAATGGACACCCCGACACATACAGCAGAATCAAAGCGGGGCTGGCGCAAGTCAATTCATTGGGCGGAATCAGCGAATCCATCGCCATCGACAATTCTCTTTACCGGCAATGGTTTCATACCTGCCTCGGTCCATTGCTGGAAGCGGCAGCCGCCATGTTCGCTTATACCAAAGGCGATGAACTCCACGTTTTCCGGAGCGTGCCGCCAAAATGGAAGAATTTCTGCTTCAACGGCTTGACGATGCCCGGTCAACTGGAGGTCAGCGGTGCGGGAAAGAACGGCCGCCTGGAATTGTCTGTCACCAACCACGGCAGCCAAATGAGAACGTTCAGGCTGTATGGGCCGAAAACGGAAACCGTTTCCCTGAACCCCGGTGAAACTTTAACACGGAAATATTGAACATGTGGAATTGCATCTTGACCCCGGAGAGTTGCCGGAAAACCTTGTTCTCGCTGCTTGATCTTGAAATGTGGTACGCCCGGCAACTTGCCAAACTGGAAAACATTCCGTTGTCGGAGGCTCTCTGCGACCGGGTCGAGTTTTACCACCACAGTTCCTGCTTCCGGGAGGGCGTCTCCGCATCCCGGAACCCGGAATGGCAGAAGCTTTCGGCGAAACTTATTGCCGCCCCGGAACACTGGCAACAGGAATGCGGGCAATACTATCTCGACGGTCTTGAAGCCAGAATTCATCAGCAGCAGGAACTGATCCGCCAAAGTTTCAGTGGCTTCATGTATGAATTTCACAGCAGGTATTTCTCGGATTCGCTGGAATTATACCTGACCCTGCATTTCCGCAATTTCTTCGCACCGCATAACCCGTTCCTGTACCCGGATCAGCTTCAGGCGGGCCTGCGCACCCTGCTTGACCGCGCCCTGGCGCAACAACCGGAAATCCGGTATGTCCAATGCGCCAGCTGGCTGAATCAACGTCCTGAGTTCCTTCGTCTTTTCCCGCCGTCATATGCCGCAAATCCAAAGGATTGTTATCCGGAAACCAATAATACGGGCTGGTGGGGGCAGTTCATCAATGCCGGGGGCGGGTTCAATGAAAAAGCCGCCGCCGAATTCATCGCCAACGGGGGCCGTTTCACTTACCACAACACCCATTGCATCTGTACCGTTCAGGAGCTGCTCTCGCACCTGGCCGGGTAACTACCCGAAGCTCAAGGCGGTTACAAGCCTTATGATTGCAATTCAGGATCACTTCTTTTCTTCGGCTTTCTTCGGAAGTTCTTTTTCGGCGATGTTGAACCATTTACCGTCGACTTTGGTGAAGAAGTTGGTGAATGATTCCGCAGTGCCGTCCGCCTGTGTATAGTTGACGACGACTTTGGCGGTGTCGCCGGTGATGGTTTCGGTGACTTCACCGAGCTTGGCTTTTTTCCATTTGGACAGGCCTTCCTCGAACTTTTTGCGGGTTTCGATGAAAACCTGATTTTCTTTGTTCTGCATCCGGATAAATGTCGCCATGTTGTTGACGGTTTTGTCGTCGTGCTGTTGGCCGCTGATGATCAGGGAATTTTTCAATACGCCGTTCAGGTCCTTTTTCTCAATGGCGTCGAGGAGTTTGACGGTACTTTCGGCCTGAGCCCTCTGGCTTCCGATCACGTAGGGCAGAACCGATTTCAGATCGCCGGTCTGCAGGGAGCTGAATGACAATTTGGCGATATCCGCCGGTGTTTTCTCCGCTGCTTTTTCCTGCGCAGACACGGACAGAATGGTCATTGCGCACAACAACATTACCGCAAACTTCTTCATGAGATCCTCCATTTGGTAATAAATAATATTTAATGAAACATAAACCCGGAACGCGGAAAAATCAAGAAATTTTGCAGAATTCAAGCGATTATTCACCCCTCCGTCAGGCAAATGAACAACTCTTCCAGCGGCAGCACTTCCAGTTCAAAATAACCATCGGCGGCGTTCAGTTGCGCCTCGAGCTGCGCCTGGTCGCCCTCGACCAGCATCGAGAAACCGTTCTTCGACCGGAGCTCGCGGACAACCTTGATCAAGGACGGCAGGCGCATCTCGTCGCCCACGGTCAGCTTGAACATGCTGCTGCGGAGCTTGTCGACCTCCGCGTCGATGATCAGTTTGCCGTCGTTGATGATTGCCGCGCGCTCGACAATGCCGTCGATTTCCGCGATCATGTGCGATGAGAAAATCACCGTCATGCCGTCCGCCTGAATCCGGTCGATCACCAGTTCCATGAAGTCGCGCCGCGCCACCACATCCAGCCCCAGTGTCGGCTCGTCCAGCACCAGCACCTCCGGCCGACGTACCAGCGCCGCCAGCAAATTGACGATCCGCAGCTGCCCCAGCGACAGCGTGCCGAGGCGCTTATCGAGTTCGATCTTGAATTTTTCGACTACTTCGCGTTCCAGTTTTTCGTCGTATTTCGGGAAAAATTCCTTCAATGTTTTCAGGATTTCACGCGGCGTGGTGCTGGCATAAAACAGATTGGCATCCGACACATACGCCAGAATCGACCGCACCTGAACCTCATCCTTGTACGGGTCGAACCCGAAAATTGAGCAGTTCCCGGCGTCGGGATAAAGATAGCCGCTCATCGATTTGAGCGCGGTGGTTTTGCCCGCGCCGTTGCGCCCGAGCAATGCAAACGCGCAGCCGCGGGGGATTTCAAACGACATGCCGTGAATTGCATCGGCCTTTTTCGGATAGCTTTTCGTCAAACGGTCTACAATAATTTTATCGGACATTTTGCACCTCGATTTTCTTTAAAGTTCTATTTTCTCTTATTGTTTTTTCAAAGCTGCCTTTCCAGTTGAGCGCAAGAACCGCTGCAAGGACCAGAATCAGGATCGCCGCCTGGGTCAGTTGATTTTTTCCCGGAATCGCCCGCCGTACCGAAACATGGTTCCACGCGAATATACAGTTGACCGCCGTAAGCACGCCTCCGGCAAGTATGGCCAACCAGCTCCACGGATCTACTGCCAGAACAAGCAGAAATACCGGAAGACAGAATATCGGAAGCACCCAGAAAGCACTTTCAAAAGCAAGCATTGTTCTTGAAATATCCTGATTAAAAATCAGACATATAAATACCGTCTGCATATACAAAAAGAACACAAATGGGTATACCGCCGGATTGAACAGCAACTTTTTCGCCAGAAGCGACGCGATCAGAACGCCGCAAACATACATCAGCAGAAGAATCAGGCTGTTGACGACAATGATGGCGAAACAGACTTTCCATGGCTTGGCCGGCAGAATCGCACGATAAACATTGTTCAGATAAAACCTTGCATCCTGCGAACTGACTCCCTGAATCAGGCCATTGGGTGAAAGAAAGGCCGCGAAGAAAATAATCGCCAGTATACCGCCCATAACGAACGGTGATTGAGCATTATTGCAGAACATGGCCATGGCCCAGAGCGGCCACAGCATGAACAAACGGGCATTCCAGGATCTGAATACCGCCAGTTCCATCGTCATTAGCTTGAAAAATTCACTCATCGAGTTGCTCCTGTATTTTGTAAAATGCTTTGTATGGCATGTCCGTTCCAGTTCAAGGCCGCAATAATCACCACCGTCAGGACCATGATGAGAATCTGCGCCATGACCATTTCCTCCGGCACCGGACGCTGCTTTGAGGTATGTCCCCAGATATGAAGGCAGTTGACATAGGTCAATACCCCAGCCACCATCAGCACTGCGCCGCTCCAGGCACCGTCCGCCACATAAAAGATAGCTGCAATCAAAAACATCATTGCCAACTGCGGCAGAATATCGCCTAATTTGCATGTCGGCTTCGAAACATCGCGCACAACAGTCAATACATAATAATTACCCAACGCATAGCAGTAAAAGATGATCGGATAAATCGCCGGGTCGAACACCGCCGCCTGGCGGAGAGCCAACGCAATCAGCATTGCCGCCAGGTAGGCCAACAGCAGCACCAGATTACCGGCGGTAACCATAGCCAGATATATTTTTTTCGGATCAAACGGCAGAATCATCCGGAAAGCATTTCCCAGGCCAAACCGCGACGTCGCCTGCGGATAGTTCATCAATCCTCCATGTGGCAGAATTAATAACGCATAATTCAGAATACCTATTCCGCAGAACATCCCCCACATTCCAAGACGCGAAAATGAAATCCACCAGCCTGCCCCCACGATTGACCCGGACGGATCGCTTTTGACTACCACCATCATCAGCCAGGTAAAGGGAATAAAAAGCAGCAGCCAGCTACGCCACAAGCGGAATATGCTCAATTCCATTTTGACCAGTTTGAAAAACTCATTCATCGGGTAACTCCTGCATTTTGTAAAATGCTTTGCATAGCGTGCCCGTTCCAGTTCAGTGCCGCAATCGCCGCCATCGTCAGGACGATGATGATAACCTGCAGTATGACCATTTTCACCGGAACCGGGCGCTGCTGCGAAAAATATCGCCAGATACGGATGCAGTTGGCATAGGTCACGATCCCGGCGGCCATCAGTACCGCTCCGCTCCAGGCGCTCTCCGCCACATAATATATCGCTCCGCCTCCAAGCATGATTACAAGAAACGTCCAAAGACGCTCGGATAAAGTCATTGAGCCCAATCCTCTGGGCTTCATCTTCGGAATGCCACGCATGAAAACCAATACATAAAAGTTGCTCAGTGCATAACAATAAAAGATGAACGGATAAAGGATTGGGTCAAACGCCGCCGCCCCGCGAAGAGCCATCGCAACGCCCATTGTTGCCAGATAAACCAGCAGCAGCACCAGATTACCGGCAGTAACCATGCCCAGATATATTTCCCTCGGGTCAAGCGGCAGAATCATCCGGAAAGCGTTCCCCAGCCCGAACCGCGACCTCGGCTGCGGATAGCTCATCAGCGCCCCGTACGGCAGGATCATGATTGTATAATTCAGAATAGCCAGTCCGCAGAAAACTCCCAGCATTCCGACGGGGGTGAATGGACGCCACCACTGGTAATCGCTTTTGAACATCATCATGATCAATACCCACACGAAAGGAATTAAAAGCATCACCCAGTTACGCAGATATTTGAATATGTGTAATTCCATTTTGACCAGTTTACAAAATTCACTCATTATCTATTTCTCCTTTATTGAGAATTTTTTCGAATATCTCACGAATCTCGACGGGGGTGAAATGCAACCGCCGGGCCGTGTCGACGGCTTTGGCGATCTCGCTCTGAACCAGTTGACGCGACACCTGGCGCGCCTCGGCCTGCGACTGCGACACATAGTTCCCGCCACCCGGGCGGGACTCCAGCACCCCCTCCTCCTGCATGGCGGTATAGGCCCGCGCCACGGTATTGGGGTTGACCCGGAGTTCCATGGCCAGTTCCCGCACCGACGGCATTTTCTCGCCGGCCCTGTACTTGCCCGCCAGGATTTGCCGTTTCATCAGATCCATGATCTGCAGGTAAAGCGGCATGCTTTCTTCGGCTTTGAACTTCATTTTTGTTGATTCCTGAAAAACTGTACCTAGCTCTTAATACAGTTACTGTACTGAGTCCTTAATACACTTTCAAGTGATGAATTGAAAATTTTGAGAAAATTTTGAGAAGCCCCATGTCTCATACGTCCTGTTTCCTCAACTTTCCGGAAATTTTTTTCCTTTGTCCGCTATGCAAACCAATAATCCGGTGCTATATTATAGGCTTGCTTAAGATTACAGCTACTAACGGATTATATGAAAGAAATCAGAAATATCGCAATTATCGCCCATGTCGACCACGGCAAAACCACGCTGGTCGACAAAATCATGATGCAGGCCAAAATGTTCCGCGACAATCAGGAAATGCAAGAGTGTTTCCTCGACAACAACGACCTCGAGCGCGAACGCGGCATCACCATTCTCTCGAAAAACATCAGCATCCAGTATCAGGGCGCCAAGATTAACGTCATCGACACCCCCGGACACAGCGACTTCGGCGGACAGGTCGAGCGTGTACTGAATCTGGTCGACGGCGTGATCCTGCTCGTCGACTCCGCCGAGGGCCCCATGCCCCAGACCCGTTTCGTGCTCGACAAGGCACTTCAGCTCAAAATCAAGCCCATCGTGCTGATCAATAAAATCGACAAGCCCGACGCCCGCCCGGACGCCGTACTGAGCAAAGTTTTCGATCTTTTCTGCGACTTGAATGCCGACGACGACCAGCTCGATTTCCCGATTCTCTACGCCAGCGGCCGCGACGGCTGGGCTGTGCTCGACCTTAAAAACGATCCTCGCAATTCGATTATGCCGCTCATGGATGCGGTCATCAAACATATCCCGGCGCCGCCCGTGCTGGAAGGTCCGGTCCAGATGCAGATTACCACGCTGGATTATTCGGACTATGTCGGGCGTATCGGCATCGGCCGCGTGCACCGCGGCACCATGGCGCTGAACCGCCCGCTGGTTATCATCAAGCGCAACGGCACCACCAAACCGGTTACCGTCAAGCAGCTTTATACGTTTGAGGGGCTCACCCGCGAGGAAGCGGCTTCCGTGCAGTGCGGCGACCTCTGCGCCATCGTCGGCGTGGAAAACATCGACATCGGCGATACCATTGCCGACGCCGAGCATCCCGAGGCCATGCCCCCGATCACCGTGGACGAGCCCACTTTGTCAATGACTTTCCGCGTGAACGATTCGCCGTTCTACGGTCGCGAAGGCAAATACGTCAGCAGCCGCCACCTCCGCGAACGCCTGTTCAAGGAAATGGAAAAAGACGTGGCGCTGCGCGTCGAAGAGGGTCAGAGCGGCAGCGGCGAAAGTTTCAAAGTCAGCGGCCGCGGCGTGCTCCATCTCTCGATCCTGGTCGAAACCATGCGCCGCGAAGGTTACGAAATGGCCGTGGCGCCCCCGCAGGTCATCTGCAAGGAAATCGACGGCCAGACCAATGAACCCGTCGAGCTGCTCTCGGTCGACGTGCCCGACGAATACGCCGGCAAGATCATCGAACTCGCCGGTCAGCGCCAGGGCGAAATGCTCCATATGGAATCACGCGGCACCCGCCAGCTGGTTGAATTCAAGATCCCAACCCGGGGCCTGATCGGTTTTCGCAGCCGCGCGCTCACGCTGAGCACCGGCGAAGCCATCGTGTCGCACCGTTTCCTGGGTTACGAACCGATGCGCGGCGACATTCCGCGCCGTATCGCCGGAACCATCGTCAGCGCCGGACAGGGCAAAGCCGTGGCTTACGCCATCGACGGCCTGCAGCAACGCGGATTTTTCTTCATCGAGCCGAACGACGATTGCTACGAAGGCATGATCATCGGCGAGCATTGCAAGGATGGCGACATTGTAGTTAACATTCAGCGTGCCAAGCAGTTGACCAACATGCGCGCCGCCGGTTCCGACCGCAACATGAAAATCGCCCCTGCCCGCAAGCTCTCGCTCGAGCAGGCCCTCGAATACATCGAAGAAGACGAACTAGTCGAAATCACCCCCCAAAGCATGCGTCTCCGCAAGCTCTATCTCACCGAGCTCGAACGCAAACGCCGCAAAAGCACCAAAGAATCCGTAAAAAACAACTGATTTCTGGAGCCGAATTTCGGAAAACGAGAGGCTGACGCCGCCTCTCGTGTAAGCTCAAAACCGTCAAATCTGTTTGCCTATTTCTGCTTATTGGGGAAAAATAAGTTTTTGATGAACTCCAAA
>JBEBRW010000074.1:0-23428 GCA_040394635.1 Victivallis vadensis
TTTAAAAGTAACCATCTGAGCTTATTTTTTCACAAAGCGCAGAAGAGGCATATTTTTTGCCAGTTTCATCATGGTCATTGCCATTGCATTTTTCCTTTGCAAAAGGTAAACGTTTGCCTTTTGCTTTAATTATACATGAATCCCGGGATTTTGTCAAGCCCGTATTCCATCAAAATTCAGTGAATCAGTGACTGAAAGTCAACGCATAACGCGTAAAATAAGTCATAGACGGTAAACGTTTACCTTCTCTCCTAATTATACATTGCTCATGAGACTTTGTCAAGCCCCTGTTTTACTAAAATTCAGCGAATCGATGCTGAAAGGCAACACAGGGTGCGATATCTTAGTGTTGTGTGGATTACAAGTCCGTTGAGTAAACGGTAATTTGCGGGGCTGTACTGCTTGAAATCATAAATTCAAATGCCATATTATAGTTTTATGGAAAAACCACTGAACATCATCTGCGCCGGCTCCAGCATCACCTGGACCGACGGACTTATATCGGGATTTGTAGGGGGCCTCGACCGGGCAATCCGGCAGCGCGGCGACCACATATTGCCGCACCGGCTGCAATCGTGCGGCGGTTCGGAGTTCCGTCATTTCAAGCTTTTTGACAAAGCGGGGCTCATGCTTTCCGGCGTCGGCAGTTCCCTGGAATTTGACTTTAGCGGAGACACGCTTTTTCTTTGTCAACTGATCCGGCGCACCACCGGTTATGCCGAAATCGAAGTTACCGCCGACGGCGCGGTCGTCGACCGCTTCGATAATCGCAATCCGACTCTTGGGCAGGCGGTTAAAACCTTTGCCGCTGACGGCGCGGAAACGAAATTTCCATTGGACCGCCCCTTTACCTATGCCCACAAAGTTTATGTCGACGGGCATTTGAAGCAGGGGCAGATCAGCTGTCATGATTACGATGGAATGACGTTCTCCGGCAACGATTACCTGGTTATGCGCTCGCTGAATGAAGCCGGACAGGTGGAGCATATCCTCTGTTTTCCGGTCCCGCCACCGGCGAACAGCCGGATTGAGGTCGAATTTTCCTATGGCGAGAGCATCGGCTATACGGCCTGTACGGTCGGGGAAAACGAACAGGGTGACATGGAGAGCATCTATGGGTATGCCGGACCCAAGCCCAATTACGGACTCGATTTCCGCTATACCAATCCTGCCGCTTTCCGCCGGATTGCCCTGCCGAAGGCCGGGGCTCAGCGGATTCGCATGGAGATAACCGGCGGCGAACAGCCGTATTTTGTATTCAATTTTGCCGCCGGGCGGATGATCAATATCGTGAATGCTGGAATTGGCGGGTGGAAGCTGAATTTTTTTCAGGAAGACGGGCGCGGCCGTACGATCGACAGGGCGTTGTCGCTTTTTGCGCCGGATGTGATGTTTCTGGAGTATTCCGCCAATGATGACTGGCATTATTTCCAGCGGAAAACGCAGAGCGATCCGGTCGCCATGGACGACGCGCAAATTACTAAACTGCCGCTGCTGGAACTGTACGAGGTGAAGGATCACCACGTTCGGTATTGCGCCGCTCCGATCCTTGAATTGACGCCGACCAGTTTGCGCTGCGCCGCCATGCGGGCGGTGGAAGTCGGCGATATCGCCAGAATCGGCGGGGAAATCCGGGAAATATCCGGCGTGGAATCCGACCGGATTCACTGGCTCGAGCCGCTCGCCGAAACCACTGCTTCCGAAGTGACCATTCGCTCGCTGAAGGAATACAAAAATCGCTTCCGCCGCCTGATCACACGCATCCGCGGTGAGTTTCCGCAAGTCACGCTGTTCCTGACCGCCCCGGCCCCGGCGAATTACGGCAGGCGTCAGCTGTGGGGCTATGATATCGCGCTGCGGCAGCTGGCCGCCGAATTCCCGGATTGCCGGGTGATCGAAATGAAGAAATATTTCGCCTCGTTCCAGCCCGATGACTGGACGGAATACGAATTCGTGACGGATGGACGGCGAGAATATGAACTGCCCTGGAGCGGCTACTCGCAGTATTTTTCGCTCGTGCCCGAATACGCATTCACTGTTCAATGTACGGATCAGTTTGAGCTCACGGGATATCATGAATTCAGTCTGGATGAGCCTGCCGATATTGACCCGCGCATGCAGTTCTGGAAAATGAATGAGCCGCAGCCGATGCGCCTGATTTTCACCTCACCGCCGCCTGCCGGTGTTCAATTCAGGATACGCTGTTCCACGCAGGGCTGGAGCCATGACTACTGCCATCCGAATCCGGCCGGATGCCGGATCTACGTCGACGCCTATACTGCGGGTTTGGCGTGAAATCGCCGGAAAAAGTCCTTGCAAAAGTATAGTTTACGGTGTATGGTAGTCGTTTACCCCAGGATGTAATTATCATGATTCAGTTCGATTTGAAACGCCGCTGGCTCTGTTTTGTCACCGGTTTGCTGTTGTGTGGATTCGGAGTCGCTCTTTGCACTCAGGCCGGTCTCGGCACTTCGCCGATTTCCAGTGTGCCCTATGTTCTTTCGTTCATTGTGCCCCTGACGTTCGGCACCTGGACGCTGATTTTCAATGCGCTGCTGCTGCTGTTGCAGGTCGCCATACTCGGGCGCAAGTTCCCGAAGGGGCAATACCTCCAGCTCGCCGCCATCGGCTTGTTCGGGTTGTTTATCGACCTCGGCATGTTCGTGACCAGGCCGTTGATCACCGATTATTACCCGCTCCAGCTGCTGATGCTGTTCGGCGGTTCGGCAATTCTCGCGGTCGGAGTCGCTTTGCAGGTTCTTTCCAGCGTGCTGTTCCTGCCGGGGGATGGACTGGTGAAGCTCATTGCGGCCAGGCTGGAACGCAACTTCGGGCCGCTGAAGATCTGTTTCGACATCAGTCTGGTCTGCCTGTCGCTCCTCATTTCGCTGCTGTTCCTGGCCGCGGTGGAAGGCATTCGCGAAGGCACAGTGCTGGCTGCGCTCCTGGTCGGAACGTTTATCAGCCTCGCGCTGCCGCGCCTCCGCTTCGTGAAAAAGTTCTGCTATGTCCGCAAGGCTATTTAAACGCCTCGGCGGCGGTCAGTAACGGGACGCGGATGGATAATGCATTGAGGGCGATCAGGTGCATCATGTCATCGACGGTGGTGCAGCAGTCCGTCAATACCGCGCGTTGATATTTTTCGGCGGTTTTGGAGATGGCGGTATGGGTGACGCAGTTATGGGTCATCATGCCGCAGATCAGCAGTTTTTCAACGCACAGGTCCTGCAGGGTCATTTCAAGCTCGGTTTTATGAAAAGCATCGGCATAATTTTTGTAGACGACAATCGCTTTGTCGGAGGCGGAGAGGATTTCCGGGTGAAGTTCGGCCCCGCACGAGCCCTCCAGGAAGAACGGCGCCTTGCCCGGCACGCCCGCCGCGTGCTGCACCAGGATCACCGGATACTCCAGGGCGTCGGCCTGCCGGATCGCATTGACGATATTGTCCAAAGTATTGGCCGTGTTCCACAAAGGAAACCTGAAACCGGGAAAATAATCCATCTGGACGTCGATCACCACCAAAGCCGTTTTCGTACTCATATTCGCCTCCTGAATTTGTTATATGAAAATAGCATTCGAATTCAGGAATTGCAAGACCGGTGAAATTGAATTATATTACCTGCTATAAGGAATGAATCATGGATAAAAAAGAAATTCAAGTTTGGAAGACCATGCAGGAAAATGTTTTTCTCTGCGATGGTAAAAAAGTAACGCCGCCCGAAGGATGGGTTCTCGTCCCGTCCGGCGATCCCGGCCTGACGCGGCGGCTGAAGGCCTCCGGGGAGTATTGGGTACTGGTCCACCGGCGCAAGAACCGCGCCGAAGCGCTCGGACTGTGGACGGACGGCGCCCGCGTCGAATCGATAAAATCCCAGCTCGAAGCCGAGCGCTCCGATCCCGCGTATCAGAAAAAACAGGACTCCGCCCGCAAGGCCCGCGAGGCCAGGCAGAATGCCTATGTGATCGAATTCCGCCAGGCGGTGGTGGATTTTCTGGCCTTTGCACCCTGTTACAGCGAGTTTGCGTGGACGTTTGCCGACGCGGTGACCGATCACGCGGTCCCGGTCGGGAGCGGCACGGTCGCCCGGACGGAACGGATTCCGCTCGAGCGACGGGCCGAGGCCGCCGTCATCGCCTGGATGCGTCATCAGACCACCACCTACGACCACATGTCGATTGCGCGGATCAAGGGTGAGCGGCGCGAAGTCCGCCGCAAGCTCGCCGAGCGCTCGCGTCAACTGCTGGAGAAATACCGCTCGGGCGAAGCGGTCGACGCCGCGACCTGCCTTCTGGCCAAAGCCCTCAAATAAGCTTCAGCCCGACCACGCCGGAAAGAATCAGGACCATGCAGAGCACCCGCAGAAACGAAACGCTCTCGCCGAAGAAAAAGATTCCGATGATGACCGTGCCAGCGACGCCGAGCCCGGTCCAGATGGCATACGCAGTGCCGAGCGGAATCGTTTTCACCGCGAGCGAGAGCAGAAATACGCCCACGCCCATGATGACCAGCGTGAAAATTGAAATGTAGAGCTTGGTGAAGCCGTCCGAAAGTTTCATGCCCAGCACAAAAGCGATTTCACATACGGCAGCGAGCAAAAGGTAGACCCAATGCATAACGGGACTCCTCAAAGTAATTGGGGCCGTCCCCGTTCGTGATAATGCCTGCGGAGCCGTCTCCGCGCATGTAAATTAACAGTCCTCTAATATAGCCGGAAAACGAAAAAAATCAAACGCGGTCGAAAAATGTTCTATCGTGGAAAACTGCAAACTTTATCGTCTTGCATTAATTCGATACCGGTGCTATGTTTCGGGTATGATTCAGTTTGAGACAAAACCGGAGAATCGGCGGTTGTTTATCGCTTTGGAAGTTCCTGGGGAATGGAAGGAGGTCATCTGCTCGCGGCAGAAACGCTTTCCGTTCGGGCGCTGGACGCGCCGGGAACAGATTCACCTGACATTGCGCTTTCTGGGGGATGTTTGCGAAGACAAAATTCCGGAGCTCGAGGCGTATTGCCGGGAGATCAAGCATCCGTCCGGACCGGTTCCGTTCAGCGCGGAGGAGATCGGGGTGTTCCCGAACCAGCGGCGGGCGACCAGTCTGCATATCCGGTTAGCGCCGGATGAGTCGTTGCTGAAACTGAAAAAAGAACTGGATGGCGGACTCCGGCGGATACTCGGCATGGAGGCGGAGGAGAGCTATATCCCGCATATCACGATCATGCGGATGCATCATCCAGCGTCCGCCGCCGAGCTCGAACAACTTTTCGAATGGGGCAGGGGGCTCGAGCTTCCGCGCGTGAATGCCGGTATGTTGACGCTGTTTCACAGTCACTTTACGGATCGCTTGAATTATACACCATTAGCCAACGCAATGCTATAGGAGAACGAATTATGGCGGAACCCAATAAAAACTGTCCGTGTACCTGGCCGGGATGTTCGAATCACGGTAAGTGCGATGCCTGCAAGGCAAACCACAATCCCTACGGCGAAAAGACCGCCTGCCAGAAGCTGGCGGACAAAAAAGACAAGAAATAATATTTTGAAATCCCGCTGAAGACATTTTTATTTAAAAAAGCTTGCAGAATGGCGATTTTTGCCTTATATTACTTCTTTAATGTCAATCGTCTTATAACGAAGCCAAGAAAGAATTAATTATGAGTGATGCCGCCGGGACCGCTGAAAATAAGAAATCGGTGTTCAAAAAAATCTTCTGGTTTGTGGTTCGGATTCTCTTTGCCGCAGCCATCATTACCTGGCTGGTGCGTTCGAATATCGATGGTATCCGGGAGGGGTTTTCCAATATCGGTCAATACTGGTACTGGCTGATTCCGGCGTTGTTGCTGTACATTTTCCATATGCTGGTCTGTTCATGGCGCTGGAAAGTGCTGGCGGGAGTCATCAATATCCGCTTGACGCTGTGGGAGGCGATTGCGCTGACCATGAAAGGGTATTTTTTCTCGCTGGTGCTGCCGGGCGGGGCGATCGGGGGCGACCTGGCCAAAATCGGGTTCATGACCTCACGCTCGGCCAAGGGCACCAAGGTCGAAGGCGCTTTTTCCATTCTGATGGACCGGATCACCGGCATGGCGGCGTTGTTCGGCATTGCCATTGTGGTGATTCTCTTTTCACTGCCGCAGCTGATGAAGATCGAAATGCCGGATACCGGCGTGGAGTTCACCGATACGGTGCGGATCATTTTCATCCTGCTGCTGCTGGGGCTGTGCACGGCGGGGATCGTGGCGATGTTTGCGATCTTCAATCACCGGACGCTGGAAAAAATCAAACCGTTGCGTTTGATCAAAAACTGGATGGATCAGAAGAGCGATGGCGCGGTCACGCGCATGTGCGACGCCACCGATATTTATGCGCATTCGTGGAAAGTGGTATTCTGGCTGTCGGTCGTCGGCATCATTTTCATCCACCTGAATCTGGTGGTGGTGGTGATCTGCCTGATGGAGGCGGTCGGGATCGAATCTTATTCGCTGCTGGGGGTGACCGCGGCGGTGATTATCAGCAACATCGCCGGGCTGATTCCGTTCACGCCGGGCGGCGTGGGCCTGCGCGACGTGACCATGAAGGAATTGCTGGTGGCCGCTGGCGTGGGCATGAGCTCCGCCACGATTCCGATTTTGTTTACTTCCATGATGATTATCTGCAATCTGTTGGCCGGGCTGTTTTTCATCGTGGATACCAGCAAAGGAAAGAAAATCGATGGATAACGGTTTGCAGCTGGAAATGAATTTCGACCGCGGAATCAACCGTTTCCGGAATTGCCTGGACAACGGGGTGTTCACGTTGCTGGTCGAAACCAATGCACCCGCCCTCGACACCGAACTGGAAAACGCCACCGCCAGGCTGCTGGAACTGGACAAGGCCATCGCCTCGGTCAGCGCCATTCCAACCGGGCTGGCGATTACCGACAAGTCGCCGTATCCGAATTCCTGGAACGTCATCGATTTCATCCGCAAACTGCGGCCGGACCACCGCGACCGCCATGTGGTTTACCTGAGCGGCATGGACACCACCGCGCAGGAACAGCTCGACACCATCAAGATCTGCTCGAGCGAGGGTTTTTACAACGTGGTGCCGGTTTCCGGCAACATCAAGCCCGGCGACACTGAGCGTGACGTCCGCCGGCGCAACTATGTGGAAAGCACCACTGTGCTGGACCTGCTGCGGAAAAATCCGGGCCAGCAGATGTTTCCCGGCTGCGTGGTCAACCCCTTCAAGTACACCCGGGGCGGAAGTTTCGCCCAATATTATAAACTGGTCCGCAAGCTGAACCTCGGCGCGGGCTTCATGGTCACGCAGATGGGCTGGGATATTGCCAAACTGCAGGAGCTGCGCTGGTATCTCTCGTGGCGCGGGCACCACTATCCGTCCTTTGCCCGGCTTTGCATGCTGACGCCGGAGCGGGTGGAGAAGATTTTGCGCGGCGACCTGCCGGGCGTCATCATTCCGGAGAGCTTCCGGCGGATTCTGGAGGGCGAGAGCCGTTTCTCGCTGAATCAGTTCGAGGCGGCCCAGTGGCGGCGGCTGCAGCTCCACGTGGCCGGCTGCAAAATGCTCGGTTATACCGGCGTGCAGGTGGCCGGCATCGATACCCCCGAAAAACTGAATATCGCGGTCCGGCGGATCGCCACCGCGCTGAATGAATTCGACAATTTCCAGCAGTGGCTGGCGGCTTACCGCGAGCACCTCGGTCAACTGGATATGTCGCCTTATCCGTACTCGTTTTATGTGTTCGACAAACTGCTGTCGCATCCGTTCCCGATTCAGGAATCGCCGAAGATGCGTTACTTCAAGGGGTTCGAAATCGGCGGTCTGGAAAAGATGGGCTATGCGATGCGCGAATTCATGTTCGCCCAGGCTCATGAACAAGCCCCGAACGACCGGATCGCGTTGAAAAAACTCCTGGCGGGCTGCCGCGGCTGTTCGACCTGCCGGCTGCCCCTGACCATGTACGTCTGTCCCGAAAAATGCCCGAAGGGCCTCGCCAATGGTCCGTGCGGCGGCAGCCGCCCCGGCGGCGACTGTGAGCTGGCCGGGCAGGGCGAGTGCGTGCACCTGCGCATCGCCCGCACCGCCGTCTGGCGCAACGAAGTCGACATGCTCGAAGACGGCTGCATATCGCAGGCCATCCGCGCCGTGAAATAAATTCCGGGGAATTTTTACCACGGAAGGCACGGAAAAACACGGAAATTTTTAAATAAATTTTCTTTTGTGAATTTTTGTGAATTTTGTGGTAAAAAAGAAAAATATTTTTCCGTGCTTTCCGTGCCTTCCGTGGTTAAAAAAAAGCGATTGCCCGTGTTGAAAAAATCCTGAACCGGTGTATACTACCTAATCAGATTTAATCAATACAGGAGATCCGAAAATGGCCCAGATTTTACCCTTTAATGGTTTACTTCCCACCCCGGAAAAAGCAGCCCAGGTCGCCGCCGTCCCTTACGACGTGGTGAACAGCGAAGAAGCCGCCGTGCTGGCCGAGGGCAACCCGCTCAGCTTCCTGCGCGTTTCGCGCCCCGAAATCGAAATGGAAGCCGGCATTGACCTGCATTGCGATGCGGTTTATGCCAAGGCCGCCGCCAACTTCCAGCGCCTCTGCAAAGAAGCCCCGCTGAAGGTCGACCCCGAAAAACATTTGTATATTTACCGCCTGAAAATGGGCGATCACGTCCAGACCGGCATCGTCGGCGCGGTTTCCGCCGAGGAATACGCCAAGGGCATCATTAAAAAGCACGAAAAGACCCGCAAGGACAAGGAAGACGACCGCACCCGCCACGTGATGACGCTGCGTTCCCATACCGGTCCGGCGTTCCTGACCTATCGCGATGACCACGAAATCAATGTGATGATCGATGAACTGACCAAAGCCGATCCGTATTTCTGCTTTACCGCGCCGGATGGTATTGTTCACACGCTCTGGCGCGTGGATGCGAAGAAAAGCCAGGAACTGAGCAAGCTTTTCGCCCGCGTGCCTTATCTGTATATCGCGGATGGGCACCACCGCAGCGCCGCCGCCGCCCGCACCGCCGCCGAATGTGCGCCGAAGAACAAGGACCACAACGGTAGCGAGGATTACAACTATTTCCTGGCCGTGACCTTCCCGCAGTCGCAGCTGCGCATTCTGCCCTACAACCGCACGGTGAAGAGCCTCAACGGCCTGACCAAGAGCGAATTTTTCGACAAAGTCGGGCTGCATTTCAGCATTATCCCGACCCAGGAACAGTGTCCGCACAATCCGGGCGAGTTCTGCATGTATATCGGCAAGGAATGGTTCCTGGTGCGCCCGAAGTTCGACCCGGCCGCCCGCAGTGTGATCGGCCGTCTCGACGTGAGCGTGCTGCAGGATGACATCCTCGGCCCGATTCTCGGCATCGACGATCCGCGCACCAGCAAGGATATCGACTTCATCGGCGGCATTCGCGGCACGGCCGAGCTGATCAAACTGGTGGACAGCGGCAAATACGCGGTGGCGTTTTCGATGTACCCGACCACATTGGACCAGCTGATGGATATCGCCGACGCCGGCGAAATCATGCCGCCCAAGTCCACCTGGTTCGAGCCTAAACTGCGCGACGGCGTGGTCAGCCACAACTTTTAAGCGCAGAGGTGCCGGGTAATGCCTTCGGATTTTGTTCATCTGCATTTGCACACGCACTACAGTCTGCTGGACGGCGCCTGTACCGCCGGCGGACTGGTTGATTTAGCCAAAGAGAACGACATGAACGCGGTCGCCATCACCGACCACGGCTTCATGGGCGGCACGCTCGATGTCTACAATACGTTCAAAAAAGCCAAGCTGAATCCGATCATCGGCTGCGAGGCTTATGTCGCCCCCGGCAGCCGGACCGACAAAAACCCGGCGGTGCCGCACATTCGCGGCTACCACCTGGTGCTGCTGGCCAAGGATATTACCGGTTATCACAGCCTCTGCAAACTGATGGAAGAGGCGCACCGGACCGGGATTTATTACAAGCCGCGTATCGACAAAGAGTTGCTGAAACAGCATCACGAGGGGTTGATTGCCATGTCCGCCTGTATCGGCGGCGAGGTGCCGTCCGCGATTCTCGATGGCGACATGAAGCGCGCCGAACAGGTGATCAAAGAGTATTGCGACATTGTCGGCAAGGAAAACTTCTACCTCGAGATCATGGATCATGGTCTGGAAGAAGAAACCCGGGCGAACCGCGGACTGGTCGAGCTTTCGAAGAAATTCGATATCCCCCTGATTGCCACCAACGACGTTCACTATATGCGCAAGGAACACGCCAAGGCGCATGAAATCATGCTGTGCATCCAGACCCAGTCCAAGCTGAGCGACCCGCGCCACATGAAGTTCGATACCGAGGAGTTTTACTTCAAAAGCGCCGACGAAATGAAGCGCCTGTTCAAGGAAATTCCCGAAGCCGTGACCAATACCCGGATGGTCGCCGAGCGCTGCTCCATCGACTTCAAATTCGCGCCGGACGTCAACCATTATCCGCGCTTCACGGTGACCGATTTCGAGGGGACCAACTTCGATTATCTGCGCAATATCTGCATGACCAATCTCGACAAGCTGTACTCCGATCCCGCCCAGATGCCCGCCACGCGCGACGAGATTATCCAGCGCATGGATTACGAGCTTAAGGTGATCGAAAAAACCGGCTTCCTGGATTACTTCCTGGTGGTCAGCGACTTTATTCATTACGCCCGCAAGGAACGCATTCCGGTCGGCCCGGGACGCGGCAGCGGCGCCGGCAGCCTGGTCGCCTACCTGACCCGGATCACCGACGTCGAACCGCTGCGTTTCAATTTGCTGTTTGAGCGTTTCCTGAACCCGGAGCGCGTCAGCCCCCCGGACTTCGATATTGACTTCTGCGAAAAGCGCCGCGGCGAGGTGATCGAATACGTGCGCCAGAAATACGGCTACGACAGCGTCTGCCAGATCGGCACCTACGGTACCCTCAAGGCCAAGGCGGTGATCAAGGACGTGGCCCGCGTGCTCGACCAGCCGTTTGAAGTCGGCGACCGGATCACCAAGCTGATCCCGAACGACCCCAAAATGACGCTGGAGAAGGCCAAGGAAATCAAAGAGATGCAGGATCTGATCAACAACGATCCGATCGTAAAGCAGATTTTCGAATATGCCGAAATCCTCGAGGGGCAGAACCGCCAGATGGGGATTCACGCCGCCGGGGTGATTATCGGCGACCAGCGCCTCGACAACCTGGTGCCGCTGGCCCGCGGCGCCGACAGCGAAGTCATTACCCAGTTCCCTGCTGGTCCCTGCGAGAGCCTCGGCCTCCTTAAAATGGACTTCCTCGGGCTGAAAACACTGACCATTATCCAGAATGCCTGCGACCTGATCAAGAAATCGCAGGGCATCGAAATCGATATCTCCAAAATTCCGCTCGACGACCAGAAAACTTATGACCTGTTGAACCGCGGCGACACTATTTCGGTGTTCCAGTTGGAATCCGGCGGCATGCAGGGACTGTGCCGTCAGTTCGGGGTGGAAACGATCGAGCACATCATCGCGCTGATCGCGATTTACCGCCCGGGGCCGATGGAGTTCATCCCCGACTTCGTGGCCTGTAAGCGCGGTGTCCAGCCGGTGGAGTACGACCATCCGAAAATGGAGAAAATCCTCAAGGAAACGTACGGTATCATGCTCTATCAGGAGCAGATCATGCAGGTGGTGCAGGAGATCGCCGGGTTCTCGCTGGGCGGCGCCGACATCCTGCGCCGCGCCATCGGTAAAAAGAAGGTCGACGTGCTCGAAGGCGAACGCGTCAAGTTCATCGAAGGCTGCGCCAAGCACAACAATATCCCGGGCGACAAGGCCGATGCCATCTGGCAGAAGATCGGCAAATTCGCCGGTTACGGCTTCAATAAATCGCACAGCGCGGCCTACGCGTTCGTCGCTTATCAAACCGCCTGGCTGAAGGCCAATTACCCGGTCGAATTCATGGCCGCTGTACTCACCAGCGAACTCTCCAACGCTGAAAAAATCGCTTTCATCATCACCGAATGCCGCGACATGGGCATTCCGATCATGCCGCCGGACGTCAACAGCAGCGACATCGACTTTTCGGTCGACAAGGGCGCAATCCGTTTCGGGCTCGGCGCGATCAAAGGCGTGGGCGGCGCGGCCGCCGGCAAGATCATCGAGGCCCGCGAAGAAGGCGGTGTCTACAAGAATTTCACGGACTTCTGCGAACGCTGCGGCACTTCGGTCAACTCGCGCATGCTCGAACATCTGATCCGGGCCGGCGCCTTTGACGAGTTCAAGGTGCGCCGTTCCCAGCTCCTGGCCACGTCCGAGGAAACCATGAAGTTTGCCCAGGCCAAGGCCAAGGACCGCATGAGCGGGCAGGGGTCTCTTTTCGATATGCTCGACGACTCCGAGCAGGAGGAAATGCTCTCGGTGGCGCTCCCGGATATCCCGGAATTCTCGCGCGACGAAATGCTCCGCAGCGAAAAAGAACTCCTCGGTTTCTACGTCAGCGGCCATCCGATGACCGATTACAACGAGCTCTCCAAGACCTTCTCCAGCGTGAAGATCGGCCAGCTCGAGGAAATGGGCGACAACTGCGGCGTCCGCCTGGCGGCATTCATCAAGATCTGTCAGAACAAAATCAGCAAGAAGAGCGGAAAACCATACCTGATTCTTGAGCTCGAAGACGTGGCCGGAAACAGTGTCGAATGTATGGTTTACGAGCGCTGCCTGGACGAGCTCAAGGTGGCCGGTATCCATTTGCAGAACGAAATGCCGGTTTTCATCGAGGCCCTGACCAGCCAGCGTTCCGAGGAGGAACGGGTCAAGCTGGTGGCGGAGAAGGTCATACCGATCGACCAGGTTTACGGCGAATATACCCACGAACTTCTGCTGCACATCCGCGAGGAGGACGAAAAGGCCGTCGCGCATTTGAAGCGCATTTACGACGCCTGCCTGAACTCGCCGGGTGGCGCCCGCATCGCCATCGGCGTGCACTGCAAGAGTGGTGAATCGGTGTTCGTGGAGACGCATTGCCGTATCCGGATGTCGCCGCAACTGCTCAAGGATTTCAAGGAATGCCTTGGCGATAAATCCTACGTGGTGATCCCGAATAACCGTCTCCCGGAACCGCGCAAGCAGTATACGCCCAAACCCGCCCCGGCGGAAGCCAGCGCATGATTGCGTCGTTTCCGCCCGCGGTCGCGAAGTCCTGCCGGGTGTTGGTGCTTGGCACCATGCCCGGTGTGGAATCGCTGCGCCGGCAGCAATACTACGCGCATCCCCGCAATGCTTTCTGGCCCATTATGGGCGCGATTTTCGGCTTTGATCCGGCCTTGCCCTACCGCGAACGCATCAAAACACTGAACGACCACGGCGTGGCGCTCTGGGACACCGTCAGATACTGTGAGCGCGAGGGCAGTCTGGACTCCGACATCAAGAGCCCCGAATTCAACGACCTCGCCGGTCTGCTTGCCGAATGCCCGGAAATCAAAAAAATCTGCCTGAACGGCAAAGGCGCGGAAAAATTCTTCCGCAACTACCAGCGCAGCCACGAACTACCCGGACTCGACATCCAGGTTCTCCCCTCGACCAGTCCCGCCCACGCCTCACTGAACTATCAGCAGAAGCTCGAAAAGTGGCGCGAGGCATTACTCGGATAACTGATGGACCTCGCCGGGCGTCAACTCGAGATTGCGGGTTGTTCCGTCGGCGAGGCGCAGGCGGCAGGAACCGCCCCGTTCCGATTTGATCGCGGCCCGGTGCAGTTTGCCGGAGCGCCAGGCGATATCGACGATAAAGCCGCCGCGTGCCCGCAACCCGCTAATCCTGCCGTCCGGCCACGTTGGGGGCAGGGCCGGCAGGAGTTCGATCACTCCGTCGCGGTCGCCCAGCAGCATGGCGATCACCGCCGCCATTCCGCCATAATTGCCGTCGATCTGAAAAGGCGGATGCAGGTCTAGTAACGATGGCGACGAAAAGTCGGAGATCAAGTGTTCGAGGTGTTGATTCGCTTCGTCGCCGCGTCCCAGTGCGGCAGCCAGGCAGGCGCTCCACGAGCGGCTCCAACCGGTATGACCGCCACCGGAAGCCATGCGCCGGTCGAAAGACTTGCCGGCGGCGGCGAAGAGTTCCGGCGTTCCCCACGGCGTAATCCGGTCCAGCGGATACAGGCCGATGAGGTGGGAGAAATGGCGATGGCTGGGCTCTGACTCGGCGAATTCCCCGTTCCACTCGAGCAAGCGGCCGTCGGACCCGATTTTCAGCGGTTCCAGGCGTGCCAATGCGTCGCGCCAGGCGGAGCATTCCTCCGGGTCGACGCCAAGCAATTCACCGGCCTGAATGCAGTTATCAAAGATATCGGCGACCAGCGTCAAGTCGCAGGCCGCGGAGATGCAGCAGCTTCCGGCCCAGTCACCGGCGCCTTCGAAGCGGTTTTCCGGCGAGGTCGACGGCATGACCTGCAGCCTTCCGGATTCGTCCGCCACCAGGAAATCCATCCAGAAGCGGGCGACTTCGCGCATCAGGGGATAACCGCGCTCGGCCAGGAATTTCCGGTCGCCGGAATATTGCCAGTGCCGCCAGACATGGTTGGCCAGCCAGGCCGCCGACCCGGCCCAGAACCCGGTCCAGCCATAAGATTCCGGCGTGGCCCTGGCTGCGTCGTCGATGCCGCTCGACCAGTAGACGCCACGGCAGCCGTACAGCGTTTGCGCCAGGTGCTGGCCGAAAGGGATTGCGCGTTCCAGCAGGGCCATCATGGCTTCGAAACCTTCGCTCATGCCGCCGGGCTCACAACCCCAGTAGGCCATTTCCAGATTGACGTCGAGGACGAAGCAGCACATCCAGCTGGGGCGGATGTCGCGGTTCCACTTACCTTGAAGGTTGGGCGGCAACTGGCCGCGTGCGGTCGCCGCGATGAAGAGGTAGCGTCCATAGTCGAAGTAGAGCCGGATCAGGTCGGGGTCGGCGGCTCCGTCACGCAGGCGCTGCAGGCGGCGGTCGGTGGGCAAGTTGACTTCCGGCAGGTCAAATTCCAACTTGCAGCGTTCGAAAATGGCGGCATATTGCGCGACATTGGCGGCACGTAATTCATCCCAGTTTATGCCATCCAGCGAAAACGGCGCGATTTCCGGCATGCTGTCGACCAACGTGGCGATGTCGATGGCGACGATGAGTTCTTCGACCCCGTGGAGTATCAGGCGGTCGGCGCGGATTTCGTGGCGCACGTCCTTGCCCCTGGGGAGCACATCGGCCGCGATCACGAAATTCCGCCGGTCGATTCGCCCGGTCAGGGTCAGCCGGTTCGGGGTGATTGAGACCTCGGGAGTGCACTCCGGGTCGATGATCCGGTCGAGACGCAGTGCGACACTGAACGGTTTACCTTCGGCGGTTACCCGGCCGAATATTTTGTCGTCGCGCAGTCCGGCGAAGAATTCGCGTCTGAAGTGTTCGCCGGATGAATGAGTTGTGTATTCGACAGTGGACACCGCGGTCGACAAATCGAGTTCGCGGCGGTAGTCTTCAAGGACCGGTTGCTGGTCGAATTCAAGATAGAGATCACCGGCGGGAACATAGCTGTTGAACCGGTAATGGAGCGGTTTGCCGGAATAATATTCGTGCGCCAGTTCAGTGGCGCGGCGATAATCGCCGGCGCGCAGGGCAGCGCGGACTTCCGCAAGGTGCTCCGCCGAAGGAACGACATCGCGATCGGAGTAACGGGTCTGCCAGAGCTGTTCATGATTGAGCGAGATACGCTCGCATTGTTCGCCGCCGTCAAGCATCGCCGCCAGGCGGCCGTTGCCGATAGGCAGCGAGGCATTCCAGCGTGGTGCGGGGGTATTGAAAAATATTTTTGAGTTCATCATTTCACCTTGTTATTTGCCGGTTATTGTCAATTTGCATATATTATACAGCAAACTGTCTTCCGCTAATATGGCGATTCCTGCAAAATCATGTCGCTTTCTGTCAAATGAATTTAAATCTGGGCTTTGCGGCGGAAGGCGGCGGGGGTGATTCGGAGCACTTGGGTGAATAATCGTGTGAAGTGGTAGCGGTCCGCGAAGCCGGTGGCGGCGGCGATTTCCTCAATGCTCAGTTTGCTGAAGTGCAGCAGCTCGCAGGCAAGTTCGATGCGCTTTTTGCGGAAATAAACCTGCGGCGATTCGTGCATTTCGGCAGTGAAGAGCCGGATGAAACTATTGCGCTCCAGCTTGATCTGATCGGCCATTTCGGTGTTGCTGATGGGGCGGTTCCGGTTGGCCTGCAGGTAATTGCAGAGTTTCTCGATGCGGGGATCGATTTGCCGGGGCTGCAGGAAAAGACCGGCGGGCAGCCGGATCAGCGCCGAGGTCAGAAACGAAATCGCGGCGAGCAGTTTCAGCTGCTTGTTTTCGTCGGTATTTTCCAGGTCAATGCAGGCGCGGAGGGAATCGTTCAGGAGGTCCTCCGCCGGCAGTTCGAAAATCTGGTTCTGGGGGCGGGTTCGCTCGCCGGGATTGAAGTGGATGTAGAATTGCTCAAAAGGTGCCTCGGCGAAGGTGTCGAAGAGCAGGTAGCCGGGGATGATATACACATGTTCCGGCGTCATCCGGATGACCTTGTCCCTGAGCCGGAGGCAGCCGCCGCGCACCGGGTTCCAGTAAAAGCGCCAATACGGCGTATACAGGTCGTTCTGTATCCACGGGTAGATATTTTTTTCGTAATTTACAAAATGTATTTTCAGCACGGAATCAATGAGTTCCGATATCATGGTATTTTTCCTGTGTTACAAACAGATACAATATTTTTATTAATATCCATTTATTTCCGGGGAAATTCAAGTATCTTTTACAAAAAACAAGGATTTATGATATGAACCGTACTGAAATACACAACGATATCCTGATCACGCCCGATGCCCAATTCAAGTTCACCGCACCATGGATCACGCTGCCGGAAAACGACGGCAAGCCGAATATTTATTTCCGCGCCTATAAGTCGTTTGAACTCGAAAAAGTACCGAAAAAAGCGCTGCTGCGGATCTGCGCCGACAGTTATTACCTGCTGTTCATCAACGGCCGGAAAGTGCAGTTCGGGCCGGTGCGCGGTACTTGCGCCGTGAATTATTTCGACACGCTGGACGTGACCGGATTCCTGCAGTGCGGCGAGAACAAAATCGGCGTGATGGTTCATTCGCCGGTGACGGATACCTTCATCGCGGTGCCGGCCGAGCCGGCGTTTATTCTGGAGCTTCCCGGTGTGGTCGCCAGCGATGCGGGCTGGATGGTGCAATTGGCCGGGGACTGGAAGCGCGACGTTGAGTTTTTCAGCTTGCAGACGGATTACATCGAGTACCGGGATTTTCGCCTGGAGCCCATCGGATGGTTGAATGGCGAGCTGGACGGGGTGTGGCAGCGTGCGAAACCGGTCGGCAAATCGAGTGAACTGCTGCAGCGGAAACTGACCGCGCGTAACGTGCCCGCCATGCGTGAGTGGATTTACCGTCCGGTCGACATCCTGCAATGGCGCGAGGTCGAACCGGTTGCCGGCGGGGAGGGGAAAATCGCCACACAGATCAACAGCGATGTGCTGCTGCCGATGAATGCGCAGCGGCTGCAGGTTTCCGATTCCGGCGAATACATTTTGAAGCCCGGCATGACCGGGCGGGGCATCAGCCTGATCGCTGATTTCGGTTGCGACCTGATCGGCAATCTGGAGGTGAAAATAGTCGCACCGGCGGGGACGATTGTGGATGTGACTTACAGCGAGGAAATCTGGCAGGAAAAAGGCGACCGGCTGCGTGGATCTTATCCCAATGACCGCTACAATTTCACCGATCGCTATCTATTGAAAGAGGGCGAAAATATCATCGGTACGCAGCTCTCCGCGCGGGGATTCCGTATGGTGCAACTGACGGTGCGGGACTTCCAGATTCCGGTGAAGATCCTGGAGATCAAGGCCGCCGGCGGGGAATACCCGTACGACAAACGCGGCGGTTTCAAGTGCAGCGATGAGCTCCTGAACCGGATCTGGGAGGTTTGCGCGAGGACACTGGAGGTTTGCACGACTGATGTGTTTCTGGATTGTCCGTGGCGCGAGCGGGCGTTCTGGGTGAACGACCTGGTGGTGGAAAATGCGACGACGCTAGTGGCGTTCGGGGCGTCCGCTGTGCACAGACGCGCCTTCGAACTGGCCTTTTCGCAGCAGCGCGTCGATGGCCTGGTGTCCGGCGTATGTCCGGCTCCCGAACAGGGAAATGTGCTGGTGCCGACCAATCTTTTTCTGGTGACCATGCTTCATGATTATTTGATGATGTCGGGCGACTTCGCCACCGTGAAAACATACCTGCCGAACATTCAGCGCATCCTGGAATTCTTTGAATCGCTGGCCGATGAAAAAGGGATCGTGACCGCTCCCGCTGAGCATTGGAACTTTTACGACTGGAGCTTCGAATTGAACGACTACAATTTCCGCCATTGCCGGGAGTCCATGCTCAATCATCTGTACGTGACCGCGATGAAAGACTATTGTGCGCTGTGCGGCTACTGCGGCAGCGAATGCGACCATGAGCTCTACCAGAAACGTATTGCCCGGACCGCGGCCGCCATCGGCCAGGAGTTCGTCGAACCGGCCACGGGGTATTTATCCGACCAGGTCATGCATCACGAGAAATCGGAGAAGATTTCGAGCCAGCTCTCCCACGCCTTCGCGGTGCTCTCCGGCGAGGTGGGCGAATCGCTCAAAAAGGCGGTCACCGACCACAATTTGATCTGCCCGGAATACTATCTGCATTTCTTCGTTTTCCGTGCCATGCAGCAAATCGGCAGGGAGGCCTTGGCGGACGGGCTGGCGCGCATCCGCAGGCACTGGGGCCGGTGCATCGAGACGGGGTATCCGACGCTGTACGAGGCGGGAATCCACCAATTCGGGCGGAAGGCGTTCTGGGAAGGCGGCAGCCTCTGCCATGGTTTCGGCACAGCACCAATCGAATTTTTTCACCGGAATATTTTGGGTGTGACGCCGCTGGAGCCGGGCTATGCGCGATTTGAATTCAAGCCGGAGTTGTTCGACCTCGATTTCGCTTCGGGCAGGGTGCCGACGCCCGCCGGTGAGATCGTGGTCTCGTGCCGGAAGGCGGACATCGCCCTCGATATTCCAATGGGCCTGACCGCCATATACGGTTCGCAGGAACTTGGCGCAGACAAACATTTGCTAAAATGGAGTTGATATGATATATTGTTCCTCGAAAACAGGAGCAAATTATGTCAGCCAATATCGAGCGTTTTACCGGCCTGGCCGGAATTTATCAGAAGTTTCGTCCCGGATACCCGGAAGAATTGTTTGCGTTCTTGAGAAATGAACTCGGAGTGAGTCCCGGAAAAACAGTGGCGGAAATCGGGTCCGGGACCGGTATTTTTACCAAACTGCTGTTGGAGCACGGGCTTGAAAAAGTCTGCGCCGTCGAACCGAATAGCGACATGCGCCGCGAGGCAGAGGCTTTGCTTGGAGCATTTCCGGGATTCGTTTCGGTGGATGGCACCGCCGAGGCGACCGGGCTGGATGCCGATGCGTTTGATTTTATCTTCGCGGTGCAGGCGTTTCACTGGTTCGATCAGGCGGCGTTTCGCGACGAGTGCCGCCGCATCCTGAAAACGAACGGCAAGGTGTTGATCATCTGGAACACCCGGACCGAAAGCCCGGTGATGCTGGCGTGTCATGAGGTGTGCAAGCGTTACTGTGTGAATTTCAAGGGATTCAGCGGGCATTCCGCGGCGTCGGGCCCGGAGGCGATCGAGGCGTTTTTCGCGGGTAAATATCAATTCCGCGAATTTGCCAACCCGGTATCGTTGAGTTGCGACGAATTCATCGGCCGTAACCTCTCGAGCTCCTACGCACCGAGGGAAGGGGATGCCAATTACGAGCCGTTTGTCCAAGGGTTCGAGGCGATTTTCGAGCGCTATGCGGAAAACGGACGGATCGTCTGGGGCAACGCCACGCGGTGCTACTGGGGCGGCGTGTAACGATAGCCGATGCCGTAAACGGTTTCGATGAGCTTGGGCGAGCCCGGCAGTTCGATCTTGCGGCGCAGCGCCACCAGGTGCTGGTCCAGCGTCCGCGACGAGTGGAACGTAGAACCCCATACGGCATTCAAGATTTTGTTGCGGTCGAGCGCGATTCCAGGGTTGGCGGCGAAAAGCAGCAGCAACTTGATTTCCCGCTGGGTCAGCTCCACGGTTTGACCGTCGGCGAAGGCGCGCAGCTGCAGCGCGTCCACTTCCCATTGAGCGAACGTGAATTTGTCGCTTTCTGCCGGTGTGGCATTGTCGCTGAGGTTCCGGCGGCGCAGCTGGGCGGCGATGCGGGCGGAGAGCTCGCGCAGGCCGAACGGCTTGGTGATATAATCATCGGCGCCGAGCTCCAGCCCGAGCACCTTGTCGATCTCCTCGCCTTTGGCGGTGAGCATCAGGATGGGGACCAGCGGGTCGCTGCGGCGAATCTGGCGGCAAACGTCGTAGCCGTTCAGGTTCGGCATCATGATATCGAGCAGGATCAGGTCGGGGCGGAATGCGTTGAACTCCTTGAGCGCGGCGCTGCCGTCCGGGGCCTCGGCCACGGTGTAGCCTTCGAGCTCAAGGGCGTCGACGAGGCCGGCGCGGATGTTGTGGTCATCTTCGACAATCAGTATTTTATAAGATTTCATGCGTGTTCCTCGGGTAAAATGATGATGAAACCGGCGCCGGGGCTGGCGTGAACGAATTTCAGGTCGCCGCCCTGGTCCCGCAGCAGGCCGCGCGAGATGGACAGACCCAGCCCGAAACCGCTGGTTTTGCTGTTCAGCTCGGTGTTGACCCGGTAAAATTTCTGGAAGAGTTTTTCGGCGGAACCCCGGGTGATGCCCGGGCCGTAATCGCGGATATGGATTTCCCAATGCTTGCCGCTTCGGGTGAGTTCGATATCGAGCTTACCGGATTCGGGGGCGTATTTGGCGGCGTTGTCGATCAGGTTGAAAATTACCTGCAGCAGCGAGTCGCGGTCGATGACGCAGCACGCCGGGCCCTCCGGCAGTATCAGGTTCAGTTTCAAACCGGCGGCGGCCAGCGATTCTCCGCAGAGCGGAGCGAGCGATTCGAGCAGCTCACGCAAGTCCGTGCGGGCAAGATTATAACGCCTGCGGCCATTGTCCAGACGGCTGAAGTCGAGGACATTATTAACCAGCCGCGTGAGCCGCTCGGTTTCGTCCACCAGCACTTGCAGGTAGCGGGCCTGCCGGTCCTCGGGTAACTTCGGACCGTGCTCGTGCAGCAATTCGGAGTACATGCGGATGCTGGTCAGCGGCGTTTTCAGCTCGTGCGAAACCTGCGAGACGAAGTTGCTTTTCTGTCCCGCCAGTTGAAGCTCGCGGCGCAGCAGCCACAGCGCGGCCATGCCGGCGGTGACGGTGATCAGCACCAGTGCCGAGATCGCCATCCAGATGCCGAGGCGGGTGCCGCGGGCGGGCATGTAGGCCGGGATCAGCGAGGCGCGCAGCTGAGCGTTCGGCAGCAGTTCGTCGGAGACCGGAATCAGCAGCACCGGGTCGAGCTCGGTGCCCTCCGGGACGTCACCTCCGGCCGCATAGACCACCCGGTTGGCGGCATTTACCAGCTCGATCCGGAAATACGTCGGCAGACTGTCCGGAAACAATGGCAGCAGGCGCGACCAGATGACGATGCTTTCCACCTCGAAACCGATGATGGTATCGGCTGATTCACTGCTTTCGGCCCAGACCAGCGGCGTGTGGCGATTGTCCGAGAGCCAGGGGATGAAGCCTTGCTTGCGGTTGCGGGTCAGGGCCTCGAACCTTGAGATCATCCGCTTGTCCGGCTTATTGTCGGCATCTGCATCGAGGCGGAGCTCTTCTCTATGCCGGGAAGCTGCTGCTTGAACGGGAGGAGGAGCAGCAGGTGCGGCGGCCGTTTCGGCCGCTTCCTGGTTGGCCATAATTGATGTATCGGATTTGTTGCGTTTGAGGCTTTCACTGCGTCTGGAGAGCGGATAGATGGATTTCGACTTTTCCGGGGCTTCATCCTTAACGCTGCTGCCTCTCTCTTTTGGAGTATACCAGGATGAATCATGGGGTCCCCGCACATTGCCATCGTAGAACAAAATATTGCCATAGTTGCTCTGATTCTGGTAAGAATAAATATTCGACTCGGGAAACTGTGCGCTGACCAGACCGGAAAAAAGCTCATGATAACGGTGGACCCAGGTGTTTTCATCGACCGGATAGAACAGCGTCCCGGAACGGTTGGCGATGAAGCCCTCGACAAAAAACGGCTCGCGGTCAATGACTTCCCGAAGGCTGTTCGGATGCGGCTTGACTTTGGCGGCTTTGCTTTCCAGATTGACGCGGATGCCCTCCAGTTCGCGGCGGCAGCGCTCTGCCAGCAGGCGGCACTCGCTTTGCAGCAGTGAGCGTAACTCCTGGTCGCGGAACTCGTCCTCGTGGCGGGTATGGCGCAGGGCGATGGCTCCGAGCGCCAAAGCCGCCAGCAAAGTGGCGGCCATGGCTGTGATAATGATTTTCCCGGAGCTTAACTTCATTCAACCTCGTTTATTGCCGGTAATTCTGGCTGTTTTTGGACTGGTAATTACGCCCCATGATCACCTTGCGGGCAGCGTTGTACAGCGATGGTTTTTCTTCGGCTTTTTCTAGTTTCTGCTGTTCCTGCTTCATATCATCCGCGTTTTGCAGTACCACAGGACTGTTGGTAATTTCGGCATTGGATACCAGGATCGATTTGGCTTTTTCCAGTTTTTGGACTCCACCTTTGTAATTACCGGCGTCGGCTTCCTTGATGGCTTCTTCGCGCAGGACATTGCTCTGCTGGATGGCCACGTCGGCGCTGACGGCTTTGTTCAAGCTGGCGGCGGCCACGGCCTGGTCGGTGGTGAAAGCCACGGTCACACTGCGGTCGACGGCGGTGATCTTTTGCGTACTGGCCAGCTCGTATTCCAGCTTGACATTCGCCAGCGGCGTGGACTTGCCGGCGGGCTGGGCCGGGACTTCGAGCTGCAGGATCAGGACTTTGTCATGACCCGAATAAAGCTGGTTGAACTTCATTTCAATGGTCTGGTTTTCGATTTTGCACTGATGTCCGACGATGCCGCGCGGCTTGATTCCGGGCGGGCAGGTGATCTTGATTTTGATTCCCTGGGCGGCCACAGAGAGCGCGCTGCCGAGTTCTTTCTCCAGAATCAGCGAGAGCTGCGAGCTGTTTTCCACGAAATAGAAATTACCGTCGGAATTCTGGGCGAGGGCGGTCATCAGGTCTTCGTTGTAATCGGTACCCACGCCGACCGTGCTCACGGAAATCCCTTCCTTGACCAGCGCGGCGCCGAGGCGGCCGAGCTCGGAAGCGGAGGACGGGCCGACATTGGCCTGACCGTCCGAAAGCAGGATCAGGCGGTTGACCCAGCCCG
>JBEBRW010000075.1:0-20766 GCA_040394635.1 Victivallis vadensis
CGCGCGGCGCATTCACCACCCGGTCCATGCCGTTTTTGACAATGTCGAGCTGTTCCTTGCCAGCCGACAGCTGTCGAACCTCGTGCGGGCGCGACTGATACAGTAACTCGCCCTGTTTGCCGCGGATTTCATGCAACAGTCTCGGCTGCATGATCTTCCCGCCATTGGCCAGTGCGGCAATATAAACCACCGCCTGCATGGGGGTCACATTCATCGGACCCTGGCCGATCGCGATCAAGGCACTGTTGAATGGTGTCCAGTGCGACCCGCCCGGCAGAATACCCCGGACTTCCGAGAGTTCGATGCCGGTCGGCTTGCCGAACCCGGCTTCTTCCATCACCGCCCGCATTTTGTCCAGTCCCAGTTCCATACCGCGAACGTTGAAATAAACGTTGCAGGAGCGTTCGATTCCCAGTTCCAGGTCGACTTCGCCGTGAACGCCGGTACAACGGATCGAGGCATTGCCGATCATGGTGCGCCCGGTACATTCCACTGTATCCTTGGGCGAAATACCGCTCTGCATGATCGCCAGCCCGATCAGGGGCTTGACGATCGAGCCGGGCATATAGTGTTCCTGCAACACGCGGTTCAGTTCCGGCTGGTCCGGATTATTCCTGCTGGCCCTGATGGCCGGATTGTTGCGCACCGGCGAGTAGTCGGAGAGGTTCAAAGAAGGCGACGATGCCAGGGCCAGCACCGCCCCGGTATCGGCGTCCATCAGCACAAACGCACCCCGGTGCCCTCGCAGGATTCCCTCGCCCAGGTTCTGAGCGTCGAAATCCAATGTGGTGATGATGCTGTTGCCGTTAAAGGGCGGTTCGCCCCCTGGCAGGACCGAGTCGACGAACCCGCGATTGTCCACCCGGATCACGTCATAACCGGGCAGGCCGCGCAACCCCCGGACGCTCTGCAGCCCGATGCTTGACGGCAACTGGTCGAAAACCCGCTCCAGCCCGGTCACGCCGATCTGGTCGGGGATGTAATAAAAGTAGTCGCGGCGGTCCGCCGCCTTGGCCGGGTCGCGCAGCTGGGTATAACCGATCACGTGCGCCGCCAGCGAGTCAAACGGATAAATCCGGGCGGTTTCCGGGGTGATCGCCACGCCGTCGGTGCTTGTGGCGATGGCGCTGGCGCGGGCGATTTCCACCTCGTCGAGGTTTTTGAAGGCCACAAACGGCAGCCCCGGTTCGTAGTTGATGTGGCGGATGATGTCGTCGCGCTTGATGTCATTTTCGCGTCCGATGGCATCCGCCAGCTTTCCGATGACCAGTTCGATATAATCGAGGTTCCGGCGCATGCTCCCCGGCTGCCGCATTTCCGCCAGATACAGATACACGTTGTAAACCGGGTAATTGTCCGCCAGAATCTGCAGATCGGAGGTATAGATGCGCCCGCGCAGCGCCGGACGGCGGATCATGCGGATGGACTGGCGCGAAATACGGATGTTGTGCGACTGCGTGCGGCGAATCTGCTCCAGAAATAATTTCGACGCCAAGGCCAGCAGCCCCGCGCTGAAGATGACCCCCAGCAGGATCAGCCGGATGGATTGAGTGGAGAACTTCACTTCTGCCACCTCATGGTTTCACTGTCCAGCTTCTTGCGGGCGTCCTGGTAACGCGGCAGCTTCATGCGCCCGGCGAAGTAATCCAGGATCACGATCGCCAGCGGCAGGAACAGCGCACCGAAAATCAGCCCGCCCACGAAAACCGGCAGCCACGTCCCCAGCAAATAGCGCCACGACACCCCGACCCCGACTTTGACCACCAGCACAAACACCAGTTGGATCGCCGCCGCAATCAGTCCGGGCAGGAAATTGACCATGACCGGGCGCAGCATCTGGCGCTCGCACCAGATCCGGGCAAACACCGCCACCGTCAGAAATGCAAAGGTGTTCCACGGCGCCGCCCACCCGGCGAAAACGTCGGTCGCCAGCCCCCCCAGTACCGCGTAGACCAATCCGCGGACCAATCCGCCGGACACCGCCGTATAAAGGATCAGCACCGCCACCAGCGGCAGGTAGATCCCGAGGCTGCCGGAAATCAGCTGCGCCAGCATGCCGATAAAAAGAAACAGACAAATGTAGAGATCAACCATACGACCCCGGCTATTGGCGAGTCAGCACCACCAGGAAACGGATTTTCTCGAAATCCGCGGCCGGAGTGATCAGCGCATTAACATACAAACGGTTATCATAGACAGTGTTGCTGCCGATAATTTCAGCGATATGGCCGATCAGGATGCCTGCCGGGATATTGTCCTCAAAACCGGCGGTGACTACCGGTTCACCGGTCATGTACTCGCGGTTGGTGGGCAGGAAATTCAGCCGCGTCAGCGACTTGGGGGACACAGGGGCCTCGGGGTCGGCGTTGATGAAGCCGATGGCGTCGGAGAGGTTCAGCCGGGCGGCCACCCGCGCCTCGCTGCCGATCAGCGTCAGCACCTCGGCGGTATGGCGCGACACATGGCGGACCACGCCGCAGAACACCATTTCGCTGCCGGCGTCGTTTTCGGTGACGCGGCTGGCGGTCAGCACCAGCGAGCCGGTTTTGATGCCGTCCTCGGAGCCGCGGTTGATGGTGAAGCGCTCGCGCCATTCCAGCGGGTCGCGCGTCAGAACCGTGGCGAAGACGTAACCGTATGAGGGACGCCGCTCGAGCTCGAGGAGCTGGCGCAGTTTGGTATTTTCGATCCCGGCCTCGGAGCCGACGGTGAAGCGGGCCATCAGCAATTGGTTTTCGCGCTGGAGACGTTCGATCTCCAACGCCAGCTCACGCTTGGAACGCAGCTCCAGCGTCCGGTCCGACAATGTCCTCCCGGTCTCCATCGGCACCGACAGATAGGGATAAAAGAAATCGTGGTAAAACCGGTAAAAGAAGGTCTGGAAGCCATGAAACAATGCCGCCAGCAAAAGCACCGAAACACCGGTCACCGTCAGGATTACGACCGTTTTCCGGTATCTTTTGCGTGGCTTGGGCATGATTTCATCTTATTGGTTAGTCGGCGAAATACGCTTTCATTTTCATCAGTTCGGCATCGGCCTCGGTGACGAGTTCGTCGATTAGTTCGCGAATCGTCATGATCTTGTCGAGCAGCCCGACGCTCTGGCCGGCCATCAGCGAGCCGCCTTCCACGTCGCCTTCGATGGCGGCGCGGCGGAGTGCTCCGATCCAGTATTTTTCCACTTCCATCTGGGCCTGTTCGCGGTGGATTTTGCCTTCCTGCATTTCCATGAGCAGACGCAGCTGCAGTTCGCCGAATTTGGCCATGCCCTTGTTCTTGAGGGCGCGCACCGCCACGACCGGCAGTTTCGAGTCATACTGCGGGGTGGACACCGCGTCGCGGGCATTGGCACGCATGAAGACGTCTTTGAACGCCGGGTGCACGTTGCTCTCTTCGGTCATCACGAAGCGGGTTCCGAGCTGGGCTCCGGCCGCGCCCATCAGCATGACGTGGGCGATCATTTTGCCGGTGCCCATGCCGCCGGCCACGAATACCGGGAGCTGGTCGCCGAATTTGAACAGCACCTGCTGCAGCAGAATGGTGGTGGAGACGTGGCCGATATGGCCGCCCGCCTCGCTGCCTTCCAGGATCAGCGCGTCGGCGCCGTAACGGATCATGCGCTCGGCAATGGACTGGGTGGAGGCGAAACAGAGCACTTTGGCGCCGCTGGCCTTGGCGATTTCGATTTCCTTGTCACGCGGGAAGCTGCCGGCGAAAATCACGTAGGGCAGCCGTATATCCTTCAGCATGGCGAGGTGCTCCCGGTATGCCGGGGCGATGGTGATCAGGTTCACGCCAAACGGTTTATCGGTCAGCGAACGGGTTTCTTCGATGCTCTTGAGCAAAATATCGGTGGGGGCATTGCCGCCGGCGAGACAGCCGAAGCCGCCGTTGTTGGATACCGCGGAGACCAGTTTCGGTTCCGAGATCCAGGTCATGGCACCGCACATGATCGGATATTCGCAGTTCAGGAACTCGCTGCCGCGTTTGATTAATTTCTTGAATGATTTACTTGTTTCCATATTTTTCCTTTCGTTAGCAATCGGTAATATACACCCCGTCAATGGATTTTTCAATGAAAATCCCGCAACTCTTTCTCGTATTTGTCGAGAACCTGCTCGGCTTCGGGGAACGGTTTCTGGATGGATTGGAGCTCGGAGAATTCGCGTCCGTAGTAGTCTGCCGGCTTCACGTGAGCGTGCTCCAACACCTTCAGCCGTTCCTCAATCTTGTACTGCCGCTCCAGCGCCAGGTTCATATTGTTCAGACTGCGGCGCATCCGCTCGCTGAGCGTGCGGGGGCTGGCGACCGTGCCGAGACCGGCGTCCTTGATTACCTGGACAATATTTTTCGCCTCATCGCTGACCTGATAAAATGACTTGTTGCCCAGCTCCGTCATGCGGTCGGTCAGCGTTTTGATCACTTCATCCCGGTCGGCCATTGTTTCCAGCAGGAAAGGCAATTGCTCCAGGGCCGCCTGGCGCTCGACCAGCTGGCCGCCCTGGTTGATCTTGTATTTGAATGTCGCGATCTCGCGCACATACTTCTGGGACTGCACGGAGTTCAGCGGCATGAACAAACTGACCAGACTGCGGGAGTTGTTTTCCAGGAAGGACTGCATTTTCTCCGCATCGGTCTGCCCTGTGTCGCCGACTTTCGCGGCAATGGTTTTGCGTACGGTTTCCGCCATGATCTCCGCCTGCGTTTTGCCGCCCTCCACGCACAACTCGGCCATCCGGTAAAAATCCCCGGCCTCCGCCGAGGGCGTGTCCACCGCGTCAAATACCAGCACACAGATTTCCTCGTAAAAGAAATAGGCGGCGGGACCGTCGCTGGTGAAAATCATCGGCGTCAGCAGCACCGTTTCGAAATCGGGCGATTCACCGGCCACCGCCAGCGCATAGAGCCCCGGACGCCGGGTCAACGGCATGATGTGCCCCTGCGAAGGGTGAAGCTTGCCGTAAAGCGCGGTCGCCACCCAGCGGGGGTAGGGCTCCTTCAGTTGGTCGGGGCGGTAGCCGCAACGTGCCAGCAGCATTACTTCGATCATCTTGATATTGAGTTCGTAATCGTAATAAAGGCGCTCGAGATTGTCGCTCAGCAAATAACTGTCGGGGTCCTTGTCCGCCTTGAAGCCCTCCGGGAAATCGGCGACCACCCGGAATTTCAGGTTCAGCGGCGCGGCGGCCGAACGGACCATCCGCGCGGTACGGCGCTCGAGGCCGCGCAGGTAATCGCCGTATTTGACCTGGATATAGTTGCCGGACGAGAATTTCACCTCCAGAAATTGCCGCGACGCCTGCGCGAAAACCGGGGCGAAAAACAACAGTAGAAATAGAACTGAAAAAAGTTTTATCATATTGTCTTTCATCTGCTTTTCCGGTTTGTTTTTTCCGTTTATGGATGTAATTTACAACTTCAGAACAATGAAATCAAGAAAAGAATATGGAACCATCGAAAAAACCTTATTTTCCAGCAGTTTTGACCATAGCCGGCAGCGACAGCGGCGGCGGCGCGGGCATTCAGGCCGACTTGCGGACGTTTAATGCGTTCGGGACCTTCGGCTGCTCGGCCATTTGCGCCATTACCTCGCAGAATCCCAATGAAGTCACCCGGATCGACCTGCTTTCCCCGGAGGCGGTCAAGGCCCAGATCGATACCGTGAGCAGCGCCATCCGCCTCGGCGCGGCCAAAACCGGCATGCTCGGTTCCGCCCCGATCATCGAAGCGGTGGCGGACGCCATGCGCGATTTCCGGCAGCCCCTGGTCGTCGACCCGGTCATGATCTCCACCAGCGGCGCCGAACTGCTGGAGCCGGACGCCGCCGGAGTGCTGATTTCCAAACTTTTGCCGCTGGCCGCCTGGATCACCCCCAATCTGCCCGAAGCCGAGAAACTCGCCGGCATCAAAATCGAATCCCATGCCGATATGGTCCGCGCCGCGAAGTTCTGCAGCGACAGTTGGGGCTGCGGCTGCATCCTGAAAGGCGGTCACATGCAAGGCACCGACCGCGCCGTCGACATCGTCTGCCACGGCTCGGAACTTTATGAAATCTCGACCCCGCTGCTGGTTTTCGAGAAAAATACCGCCCACGGCACCGGCTGTACGCTGAGCGCCGCCTTCGCCGCCGCGCTGGCCCTCGACTACTCGTATCTGGAAGCGTTCCGGCTGGCCAAGGCGTTCGTCTACGGCTCGCTGGCGGAAGCGGTCCGGATCGGCGGCAACCTCCTGGCCATGTACCCGCCGCGCCAGTCGTGGACGGAGAGCATTACCATTGACACAGTGAGGGCCAATTCGTGATTTTCCGGAAACCCTGCTTCACTCTCGCAGTTCTGCTTTTTCTCCTGGGCACCGCCCTGCAGCTCGGCGCGGCCGACGTCCAGATCCGCTACACCTGGCTGCAGCAGCGCCGTTACATCTATTTACGCGACATAGCCACTTATTACAACCTCAACTGCTACGTGACCAAGGAAAAAACCATCCTGACCAGCAGGGACAAGAAACGCCAGCTCGTTTTCACCCATCAGAAAAACACCTCGTCTTACAATGACATCAATTTATACCTGCTTTATCCGGCGCAGGTGAACGGCATCCAATCCTTTATCGCGGAGGATGATTTCACGCTGACCATCGATCCGCTGCTGCGGGCGAACAGCCTGACCGCGCACCCCATGAAGTTGATCGTCATCGACCCCGGCCACGGCGGCCGTGACCTCGGCGGCAACACCCGCAGCGCCCGCGAGAAGGACATCACGCTGGCCACCGCCCGCCGCACCGTCCAGATGCTGCGCGCCAAAGGCTACAATGTAGCAATGACCCGCAGCGCCGACACCGATCTCTCGCTCAAGGCCCGTACCGACTATGCCCGCCGCATGGACGCCTCGCTGTTCATTTCCATCCATACCAACATGGCCGCGCCGTACGTGGACGGCCTGGAAACCTTTTGCATGACCCCCGCCGGAGCCTCTTCCACCCACGGCGGCACCAAAAGCGAAAAGGAGCCCGGCAACACCTACGACAAAAACAACATGGCGCTGGCCTTCGAGGTCCACCGCAGCATTCTTCGCCGTATAAAAAGCGCCGACCGCGGGGTCAAACGCGCCCGTTTTTACGTGGTGCGGCAGGTCTCCTGCCCGGCGATCCTGATCGAGACGGGTTTCCTCTCCAACCCCGCTGAAGGAAAGAAGCTCCAGACCGCCGCCTACCAGCAGATGATCGCCGAAGGCATCACCGAAGGCGTGCTCCGCTACCACTCGGCCCTCGTCAAAGCCGACAGGAAATAAGACCTATTTTTCTTGAAATTATACGCTGGCGTGTGTATATTATCCTGTTAATCATAATCCTTTAGGGAGGTTTTGTATGCAGGACAAGTTGTCGATCCGAAGTTTACCATATGACTCCATCACGGTGGCGCCCTCGCTGCTGGCGGCGGATTTTTCGCGCCTGGCCGAGGAGCTGAGGGCCATCGAGGACGGCGGCGCCGAAGTGCTCCACCTCGACATTATGGACGGTCATCTGGTACCGAACATCTCCTTCGGCCCTCCGGTCGTCAAGGCCATTCGCAAATACAGCAATCTGCCGTTTGACACTCATCTGATGATCACCGATCCGCTGAAATACGTCAAAGCCTTCGCCGACAGCGGCTCGAACAACATCACCTTTCATATCGAATGCGCCGACGATCCGAATGACGTCATTTCCGCCATCCACGACCTCGGTATGACCGCCGGGATCACACTCAAACCGGGCACTCCGGCTGCGGCCGTCATTCCGTTCCTCGACCGCATCGACCTGGTGCTGGTGATGAGCGTGGAGCCCGGCTTCGGCGGACAGAGCTTCATGGCCGACATGATGCCCAAGGTCACCGAAATCCGCCGCGCCATCCGCGCCTGTGGCCGCCCGGTACACCTCGAAATCGACGGCGGCATCGACGAAAAGACCGTTTACACCGCCGCCGCCGCGGGGGCCGCCATGATGGTGGCCGGTACCGCCGTGTTCCGTCATGCGGAGGGTCACGCCGAAGCGATCAAGCGCCTCCACGCCGCCACGTCCGCGCTGAAGGTGTAAATATGGAAAAGCCCGCCTGGGAATGGAATGAATTCAACCAAGTCGGCACGGATTACGAATCCGCCGCCGAAGTCGCCGCTTACGACGAACGCATGCGGCAGTTTCGCAACGTGGACCTCGAAACCGCCGAACTGCTGCGCCTGGCCGCCATGCCGCCGGGCGGACACCTACTCGAAATCGGCACCGGCACCGGGGCGCTTGCCCGCCGCGCCGCGTCCGGGGGCTACCGCGTTACCGCCATCGACATTTCGCCCGCCATGCTGGAATATGCCGCGACCAGGGCCCGCGAGGAAAACCTCGCCAATATCGAGTTTGTCAAGGCCGGTTTCCTGACTTACGATACCGCGCCAAATACGTTCGACGCCGTCGTTACCGGCATGGCCATGCACCACTTGCCCGACCTGTGGAAAATGGCCGCGCTGCTCCGCATCAACAAATGGCTCAAAATCGACGGCAGTTTCTGTCTGCACGACGTGGTGTTTGCACCGCAGCCGGAGCAGTTCAATGCTTATTTCGAGCACGCCACCCGGCAGCGGCTGGGCGCTTCGCAGTCGAATTTCCTCCGTCACGTGCGGCAGGAATACAGCACGCTGGACTGGATCATGACCGGGCTCCTCGAGCGCGCCGGTTTCAAAATCCTCGACGTGATTCCACATGCCGAAATGGACTGGGTCACCGTTTACAACTGCCGGTTAGTCAGGAAAATGTAAATGTCCGAAAACACCGCCGAAGCTCCGCGCAAAAAAAATCCGCTGCTGGTCCTGCTGGACGGCTTCACGCTGGTATTGTGGAAAATCGTCGAATTTCCGTTTCTGCTGCTGTATCTGATCCTGCGCGGCACCGGTAACATGTTCAGCGGCATCTGGAAAGCCATCGGCGAGCTCGACGGCGCGGCCTGGTACTGGAAACCCCTGAACCGCTTTTTCATGGGCCTCGGCAAATTTTTCGGCATCCTCTTTTATGTTCCCTGTGAATTGCTTCGGGTCATTGTCAAAGGCATGGACAAAAGCGCCGGGCTCCGGCGTTTCCTGCTGCTTCTCCTGATCGCTGTGGCGGCGTTCTGGGTGTACCTGTGGGGCCCGCAGCCCACCTGGGGCAAATGGCATCCGTACTACGACGCCACCGCGAACCGTTACCCTGGCAAGCTGAAGCTGCGCAAAACCGCCAGCGGCGAATGGGTCGTGCCGCAACTGGTTTTCACCGCTGCCCACCCCGACCTGCCGCTCGGCTCCCGGGTCCTGCTGGAAAATCCCGACAACGACCGCAAGATAGCCGTCCGCATCAACGACCGCCGCGACCAGCTCTACCTGAGCGAGGCGGCGGCGTGGAAGCTCGGCATTTTCGTCGACGGCGTGACCATCGTCAAAGTTTCCACCCGCGACAAGTTGCTTGATGACCCCGAACCGGTCAAGGCTCCCGACTCCACCCAGGTCCCGACCGGCTGGGTCGACGAACTTCAGCCGAAACCCTTCACTCCGAATGTGAAAGAAATCGAGCCCGAGGACGAACCTGAACCCGCGCCCGCCCCGGCCCCCGTGGTCAAAAAAGAAACCCCGCCGCCTCCGGCGCTGGTCAAAGTAGTTCCGCCCCCGGCCCCCGTGGCCAAAAAAGAAACTCCTGCCCCGGCTCCTCCCGTGGTCAAAAAGGAAACCCCGCCCCCGGCCACTCCAGCCCCCGTAGTTAAGAAAGAAACCCCAAAGCCGGCTCCCGCACCCAAAAAGGAGAAAATCGTCCAGCCGCCTCCGTCTCCGGCCTCGGATGATCATTTCAATTTGAACGACCCCGTCCTGGTTCCCGACCGCCGCGGCCGCTAAGTGTTCGCCGGAAATCCTCCATCATTACTGAAAATTCCTTTCATGTATAGTGGAAAATATTGACAAACTCTTTTCCCTGTGGTATATTCTTCATTGTAATTAACAGGAGAATCCGGACCATGCACAAGGAACGCGGTTCCACCATTGTCGAAACCATGCTGGCGATTGCCGTATTGATGTTTATCTTTTTCGGCATGTACCGTATTTTCGATTTTACGGTGTCGAACATGATTTGCGAATATTCGTCGTTCTACGCCGCCAAGTCCTGGTCGCTGGGTTACCGCCCCTCGACCACGCAGCGGGCGGCCCGGGTTGCGGCCATGCCCGCCAGCGGCAGGGATATCTCCGGTATCCGCGCCACGCGGAGCATCAATTATATGCAGAGCAATTCGGCGGAGCGCGCCCAGGACTATATGCAGTACGAGCGCGGCGGCGTGTTCAAGGTCAATTATGAATACTGGACGCAGCAGGATGTCTCCCATAACTACCAGTCGCAGGATTCCTCCCGCAAGGCGCCTTTTCTTCTCATTCACGGCACCACCGGTACTGACAAAGTTTCCGGCACGGTTGAAGTGCGCAACAAACCCCTGTGGCCGTTTTCCATCAAGGGAGGAACTCCTACGACCAATGTCGCCGGCGGATACACCACCATGATCAATTATTCGACCAATTACCTGGTCAGTGACAACGATTACCAACGTCTGCACGGGGATGACCAATGAAAAACGAACGTGGACAGGTCCTGATTTTAAGCGTCATCATCATGATCATATTGCTCATGATGGTCCTGTTCATCTTCGACATGCAGCTGGCGATTCGCGCCAAAATGAAAGTTGAAACCGCCGAGCAGGCCGCTGCCCTTACTGCCGCCGAGTGGCAGCGCAATTCGCTGAACCTGATCGGGGAACTCAATCTGGTCAAGGCCGGCGAAGTCATGCTCGAAGGCTACAGTCCCAGCTTCGGTTTGGACAGCGACGGAGTCAAAAATGAGAAAATGTGGCATATTGCCAATTCCTGCCGCGCCATCACCGAAATGCAATCGCGGATCGCTTTTATCGGCCCCCTGATCGCGTTCGGCGCGGCCCAGCAGGCGGCCAAATACAACGGCATGAACATCTACGACACCTACAAATCCACCGATTCCGTTAGTTACGAGTCCAGCAATGACGGTACTCTCCTCGGCGATCGGTTCTCCTACAATACCGAATTCGGTCAGGATTCGGACAAGAAATATATTTACGACGACCTCCGGAACTATCGTTTCAAGCTGGATAACTACTACCGCAGTGTTCCTGAAATCTGCAATTATTACCTCTGGCGCGAACCTTATCTCAATATGATCGCCAACATCCGCGACCGCGGGCTGGCCGTCCGTGGCTCCGGTATCAATATGATGAACAACATCACCCCCGCCTGGCTGGCCCGGGAAAGCACTTACCGGACCGTCCTGGCCCTCGATAAATATGGTACCGACTCCATTCGTGCCAAAGAATTGAAAACGCAGCTGCAGAGACCCGATTCCTACTGGGAAGGCGACTGGTGGAAAGTATCGTACACCCTGGCCGGCTTTCCGGAACAGAGCGAAATCTATCCGCTGTTCGTTTATTTCTCCTCCAACGACCCTGACAATATCGAGACCGTGGCGCAGGTTTACGAGCATTTTGTCCCGTCGGGGAGACCGATGCTGGAATCGGAGCTGCTATCGGCCGTCACCTGGTGCATCCTGGGCAATGAATGGAACTTCAACCTCAATGAATACAATTCCGTCTGGTACGATGGCTCGTATCTCCGCGATGAAGTCATAAAATCCGCCAAGTACGAAGGACCCGTAGCCATGGCGCAGACCTATGAGCGTATTAAAACCATCAGCCAGCACAAGGTCGACGTCAGAGACGACGACATCGGCAGCACAGGGACCAAAGGCGCCGCGGTAAAGGCTTTCAAGCGCACCACTGCCAGAGAGGGTCTTGTCAAGAAAACAGGGGAAATGACCTTTCGTGTGGGTACCGATTCCCGGTATGACCTCTACGGCGGAGTGGCCGCCAAGGTGATGGGACAACTCAACGAGGATACCCCGCCCAATTCCGCGTCTTCGCTGGTACTGCCGTTTTTTCATGGCGTTTCCATGGTCCCGAGCACGATGTTCGAAAATTCTTCGCTGTTCCGTTCGGAATACACCAACCTTGAGCGTTTCCTGAAGTGGCTGAGCGAACTCAATACATTGTTTCCACCCACCATCAAAACCTACGATTCCGACAACAATGAGCACATTGTGGCCACCACCTGTCCGCAGGGTACCGAAGTGTATTTGGAAGTGCCGAGTATCATGATGAAGCGGGATTTCCGCCGCAGCATGTGGAACCCCGACTATGTGCTTTACAGCGTGAGCTTTGCGGACGCCTTCAAAAATAATTACAAATATCCCCCATGGTCGGGAGGCTCCAGCCATCTCGAAAACGGTCCCTATGATACCGACAAAGGCGCCGGCTGGCTCCAGCAGGCCTATGTCGGCCCCCGTCCTTACGAAGCGGCGCAGGAGGCCGAATACAACCAGCATCCCCAGTCGGAAGACGGCGCAATCAGGAGCGACAATTCGACCAACAGCACGGAGCCATTTCTCCTGACCTACAAGAATCGCCCCGCCCCCAAATACGTCACCAACGAAGAATATTACAGCTGGACCTACACTCCGCATACCGAAGGCGACTATTACCGCGGTTCGAACGTCGGGCCCCCGAGATTATAACGATGAAATACTCCAATGAAAAAGGACAGGCTTTGGTGGAAATGTGCGCGGGCATCATCGGGATGCTCTCGCTGTTCGTCGCGATCCTGTTCGTTTCCGGAATTTCCATCAGCAATATCAAGACGCTGCAAAGCAGCAAGATGAGTGCCGAAACCACCGTTTTGAATGCCTCCGAAAGCTATTTGATCGTGCGCCGTGACATTGAGGACTGGAAGTATGACAACAATATCCCGTTCTCCGCTGGCGACAAAGAGAGGTACAAGGTCTTCGATTTAGGTAACCTTGTCGACGATAATCTCTCGAATTCGGGTTACTCGGCATTGCCCCCCGGTAGTTTTCAGTCACTGCCGAATATTGAAATGCGCAGCAACCGGACGCCCGAAGTTAACTTTTTCCTCAATTCGTTCGATAACTACGCCACGGCGGCCAGCCTGGTTGAGGGCAATGCGGACTCCTACGACACGCTTTACAGCTACCGCAGACAGTCGACCGCCGACCGCCGGGCGCTGGAGGAAGCCATCGCCCGCTGGCTCGGCATCAACGTCCGGACCCTGAACGCCAACCGCCTGCGCAGCAACCAGGCCTACATGCCGAACTTCGGCCGCAACATCCCGGAACAATTCTACCCCGCCACCCCGGAAGAATAGGAACAGTAATTCTCTCAGAACGGTCCAGGGAGAACTTCAAACGAGGTTTTGATGGTTTCCGGAATGCCTTTTATGCTCAACTCTACATCGTATTTTCCCGGAACAAGGGTATCCGTTTCGAGCGAGAAACGATTCCGTTCCTGTGCCAAAGGAGCTGGAAATTCCAGGTTCCCCGATTTGCTTTTCAACAGGAATCGGACCGGTTCTTCCTTGGCGCTTCCGTTTCCAATCCGTGCCGAAACAACCATGAACCAAGGCTGTCCTGCAATGACGCCGGAGGACGATTGCTGCTCCAGAAAGAGTACCGGAGGGCCCAACACCAGAAATGGCTGTGAAGCAATTTCTTTCCCGCTCTGGTCGGTCAACTTCAATAACCAACGTCCGGTTTTATTTCTGTAAGGAAGGTTCAAATCCAGCGTGACTCCATCACGGCCGGTCGGTATCGAATATATCTTGTTTCCATCCTGGTCAAAAATGCCGACAGTAAGATCGGGTGTCTCCTTCCACGAAAGTTTCAGCGTTGAGTGTCCCGGCCCGATTTCCTGCGGCATTCCGGAAATTTTCAATCCGCGTGCACCTTCCGAACCAAAAATCAGTTGTCCATCCGACAGTCCGAAGGAGTTTCCAGGCATCTGTGCCCAGCTGGAAAGTTGTTTCCAGCTATTGAAATTCCGGCAAATGTTGAACTGCCAGATATCCCCGATTTTCGGAATGCTTCCTCCTAACGTTTCCCAAGGGATATAAATCTCGTGGGAAACGCCTCCGCTTTTGTTGATCGGGCTTTTGACAGCGATTTTAACTCCGCTGTTTTTGACAATCTGTTTATTGCAAAGAAGTGTATGAGAACCTTTCGTATTGACCAGCAACTGCCACTCCGGCGCCTTTATTGAGGCTTTCCAGAAAAATTCGAAGACATCATCGGACCAGATTTCCGGGTCATCGTCTTTTTTTCTGGCGGAATCCGGCGTCAGATGATTTCCGGAAATGAGAAGATAAAGACCATTGTCATCATAAGCGATTCGCGCAAAGCTGCCACTGGGGCCGCCCATCCGTTCGAACTCCTCTTTGCTGGATGCTGCGGCCCGCATCTGTTCTTCCTTCAGCGCGGTCCATTGGAAGTTACTGGCGGTATTGTCGCTCATTTTCCAGATGGCTTCATTCCCTTCTCCGTCCAGGACAATCGGTTCTGCGGTTTTGATCGCCATGGCCTGCCTGCCTTCCTTTTTCCGAAAAGAAAGGATGGGAGATACACTGAATTCAGGATGTCCTTTCTGACCGGAATCTGCCGGAAAATCCCAAAGCGGTTTTTCCCCCAGTGCCTTCTGCGCCCGGCTGGCTGCCATCACGCATTCCCAGCGCCGCCGGTCCAGATCATCGTCGGAAAAGGAATATTCCTGTTCGAATGATATTTTGTTGAGAGGCAAGTTGTCAAAAAGTTCGATGCGGATCTGACGCAAGGCTTTCGCGATATCGGCAAAACCTCCTTTCTCCGCTTTTTCCGCATAGATATCGAGCAGGCGGAAATATTCATAGTCCCTCATGCCGGCAGCGAGCCTTTCTAATTCGATCGAAGGAATTCCCCCATCCGGGTTTACCGCGGAGGCCAGCCAGTATCCATAACCGGGATGCCACCATCCGTCGGCCCATTGATGATAAGCCCTGGCTTTGATTCTCATCAGGTAATTGGCGATGTTCCGTGACCACCCGCCATTGTACATCCATACTTCCGCAAGGTCATTTTTCACGGATTCCAATGCCTTTTGCGTCCAGTTATTATGGGAACGGTAACGGAGTCCATCCCGTTCACCCCGGTCGATTCCTCCGGTATAAAGCCCATTGTCAACCAGGCCGACACGATCCCTCCCCACCTCTTCCATAAGAATCGGGTTGAAGGTATCGTAGCCCACGGTTTTTACATTGAAAAACCCATTAATATTATGATATCCGATTTCTTCCTCCGCGATAAAGATAATCGGGATACCGCAGTCCCGGACCTGCGCGAAAAATTCCCGGATCACTTTGCGGAAAATGTCTTTGTCTAATTGTGAGTACTGTTCCTTTGCCCCGCTGATCGAAAAACCGCCGGGGCCCCTGACAGATAGCGTCGCGGCTTCCGGGCTCAATCCTTTCTGCTGAATTTCCACTGCGGCGGCATGGCTCCACCAGGTCAGATGCCGGATATCCAGGAGAAGCGGCCCCTTCATCCCATATTTCGTCATGGATTGTATTATATCATCCAGAAAAGGAGTTTTCAGTTGAATCCTTCCATCTTTCATCTCGATATCGGCGTAAATATGGTAAAGGAAGGGGCTCTCGCTCCCACGGCTTTTCCACAACCGCACCCAATGATCCAGATTCTCTGGCTTCCACCAACCCGGAGCGAAATTTCTGTAACACCCCTCCGATTGCATTTCATAGTGTCCGGGCATGAAGGGCCCCCAGGGTATCGACTGGGTAAAATTTCCCCCATCCAGGACAGCCAGCTCCACCGGAACTGCGCGGGAAGAACCGGAAGCATGAATTTTGAATGTTCCACGATAAACGCCCGCTGGTGTGTCTGCCGGAGCATAAAGGTTGGTCCAAATCCAGAAACTTTCTCCTTTTTCGGCTTTCCAGGGAGAGTCAGCCACCAGGAAGCAACTCAGTTCATTCCATTTCGTACGCTCCATTGCATAATAAACCCGCTGAAAGAAAAAATTCTCCGGCGCAATTTTGTTGCCGTTCGGACCATATAAGGTATCTGCTTCGATCTGCAGGTTATCGGTTGCTTTCAGCATATGCACGACCAGCCATGTACTACGGATTTCGCCCGGTTTTAGAAATTGACGAATGACGCTTCGGGGACGAATGGTCTGCCAGAGATAATCCGGCCGCGGATTGGTTCCGATACCTTCGATGTGCCAGGCAAATCCAGCTTCCTGCTCCTGCTTATCCGGCTTCCATGGGGAAGCCATGGTCTTCCATGCCGGAATACGGCTTTCCAAAGCCGGTATTTTTCTGGAAAGCACCTGATAATATTCCGGCATTTCGGCCGAAACGGCGAATGCCGTCAGAACCGAAAACAACATAAGGGTCATTTTCAACATTTTCATTTCCTGATTTTCTGTTATCCTTTGATTACCATTCATCCTTGCCGACCAGCGGCCATATGACTGTGGACCGCCAGGCAAACGGCTTGTCATCTACCGTGGATGCCGGATCACGCCCCTGCGGAGCAACGTGTCCGTCAATAAAACATATATTCAGTTTATTTCCGTGTCGCATGGGGAGATAGGGCAAGGTCGTATTGTAATTGATCCCGACCGTTAAACCCGCGGTATCGCAGAATTCGAGTTTGCGGCTCGGATGTGTCACTTTGCTGATCGGCGTAGCCTGCAGGAAGTCCGTGGCCGACACGATATAACCCGCCAGGCGTTCATTGATACCATAAGAAATATATGTCGGTTCATTCACATGTGAGGGACATTTCATGGCGGTGCTTGAACCGGCAGATATATAGTCGCTACAGTTTGGAATATAGGTTTTGAAGTAGTTCGGCCAGCGGTAATTATCGCTGAGCCCTGTAGTCTTGTCGTTGGTTGGAGGCAGGATGTCGTTATTTTCGCCCGCATACATGGAGGCTGCCTGTCCCAATTGCTTCAAATTTCCCATACATTTCGCCGCATGTGCTTTGTCCCTGGCCCTGTTCAAAGCCGGCAGCAGCATTGCCGCAAGTATCGCAATAATAGCAATAACAACCAACAATTCTATAAGTGTAAAATAATCTCTTCTTTTATACATATCCTGATCTCCTTATTCAGTTTCCTGATTTTATGTTGATTTCCGAGCTTTCCCGGATTACTAACTTATTATCCACCTTGCAGACACGGCCGCCGATACCGGAGGGACTCGAAATTTCCTCCATCATCAGGTCGAATGCCGCCTGCGCCACCTGTTCGGCCTTCTGGTCAATGGAGGTGATCGCGGGATAAAAGAAATTACAGAAGTCATCGTTGTCATGGCCGATAACAGCCACATCGCCGGGGCAGCGCAGCCCGGCCTTGCACAAGCCTTGAATCAGATATCCTGCATAAAAGTCATTGGAAACCAGTACGCCCTGCAGCCTGGCCGGCAGGACGACCTCGTTGATGTAACGGCGGATCAGCTCGATTGTTTCTGGCGGTGTCAGGGGATTCGTCGGCAGGATCAGGCTTTCAAAGGGTTCCAGATTATGGGATTCCATTGCCCGACGGTAGCCACGCAAGGATTCGTGCCCGCTTTGATAATCCCCATGGTGCAGTAGCAGTCCGATCCGGGTCGCCCCGCGCGAACACAGATACTGAACCGCCTGCTCGCTCCCGGTTTCCCGGTTGAGCTTGACATAGGGCACATCGTCGATGCAGGGCTTATCGATATAAACAATGCCCCGTTTACCACGGAAAAAGGTCCGCAATTTTTCCTCGTGCCCCGGATATTCATGCGAGAAACAGAGCACTCCGTCGGTATTGTAGCGCGAGAAATTCTGGTAATGCGTGATGAACGAAGAAACATCATCATGCGCCTGTCCCACCATCAGCCGGTAGCCCCGGTCCGAGGCCAACTTCTCCACCGCGCCGAGCATACGGATAATACAACCCGGGGCGTAGGAGTCCACCAGTGCCCCGATCACCATGCTTTCGCGCCCGGCCAGGGTACGCGCGGCCAGGTTCGGCGTATAATTCAACTCGCGCGCCACGCGCCGGATCGCCTCGCTGGTCTCCTGGCTGACTTTGATATTATTGCGGCCGGGATTGGTCAGCACACTGGCCACGGCGGCCTTCGACACCCCCACCTTTTCGGCGATATCGATCAGCCGGGTTTTCCGTTTTTCTGTTGTCGCTGTTCTGTTCATATACTCATTAATATACCGGTTTATTGATTAATCTAAAAAAATTTAATATACCGGTTTATTAATATTATAATCGTCCCCGAAGTTTTGTCAATAGCCGCTTTCAACAAAAGGAAGATTTTTTTCACTGCGAAAGCACAAAGGTACGAGAAATTCCGTGTTTTGCAGCAGGCTGTTTAATCCTCATCCTCTTCGATTTCGAGCATGCCGTGTTTTTCGGGGTCGAAGCCGGGCGGGAAGATGGTTTCGTCATTGTACCTTGCGCCGGTGAATTTGGTGTTTTCGTTGAACTTGATGCCGGTCAGGTTTGTTCCTGAGAGATTGGTGTAGCCGCCGAGATTGTCGAGCGAGAGGTCGGCATCGCACAGGTCGGCATCGGTCAGATCGGCGTAATCCAGCGCTGCTCCGCGCAGGATGGCGTGACGCAGATCGGCCCCGATCAGCTTGGCGTACGGCCCCATGCACCAGTAGAGATTGGCGCGGCTGAAATTCGCTCCGGTCAAATCCGAGTCGACAATCCAGAGCCCTTCGAGCACCAAACCCGAGAAATCGGCAAACTGCAGTTCAAGCTCGTCGAGATCGGGGCGATCGCCCTCGATTTCCATCAGGAGCTTTCCATGTATGTCTTTGATAACCATAAATTCACACCTTTATTGTTATCATACAGTTATCACCGCAAAACCGATTTTCAAGCCCGGCAAAAATAAAAAAGCTGTATGGAATGAATCACATACAGCTTGATCTGATAATACTGTTCTGAATACTTTTATGCAATAAAAATATTATAAACCATTCAGATCAGTCTTTTCTGCTTTTTCTTTTTCCAGGGCTTCTTTTTCTGCTTTGACTTGTTCCTGAAGAGCAGTATCAAGATATTTGACACCGCTATCGGTCAGAGTAATCATTCTTGAGCCGTTTATATATGTAAAGCTCTTCAAATGAGTAAGTACCGGATCATATTTTTTTGCGATGGCATTTTTAATATCTTTCAAGCTGTTAGTCGTGCCTTCCAGTGCATATATACGTTCTGTTTTAGGAGTAAAACTTGCATAGAATCTGAAAAAGCTATCTGGGGCTACAGGGGGCTTTATCTGCACAAGATCATATTGAGAAAAGCCTCCCTTAACATAATGCCAGTCCGGGTTGAATTTTTCTCCCAGCTTGATGCCGAAAGCTCCCTCAATTGGTTTATCCAGCTGGGAGGTAGAAACGTTGTGGATAATTATGACATGATTAGGACGGATGAAAGTGAAAATAATTTCACGTTTACTGGCATTGTCAGATGGTGCCGGCTCGGTGACTATCAATTGATTTTGCGATGTTTTGTTTACATCGAGCCCGGTTTTTTCGCTGATTGATTTCGAAAAATCGGCCATGGATTTTCGCCAGGAAAATTCGGGATATTCTAAAAGGGTTTTCAGGACTTGTTTTGAATCTTTGTCCACATAGACAAAATAATTGCCATTCTTAACCGGGGAGTTAAGCTTATAAACAACATAGGTCTGTTCTTCGATTATCGGTTTTTCATCGGACTGGAACGGCTTATCGAACTCAGTTTCCCAATCTTTAGCTATTTTGTAGTTGACTTGCGACTCAGCAAAACATTTATCTGCCGACAACACGATCATTCCAGTGATTGCAACCAATAAGAGAAGCTTACTTTTCATTCATTTACTCCTGAATTAACTTGGGGTTGGTACAATATAATAATTGTTTTAAGAATTTCAAATTTACTATTTGACCATGGCAGGTAATTGGGCCAAATCACCTGCCGATGAAATCAGCGGACGATGGCGCCGATGCGTTCGAGGCCCTCGACGATGTGGGCGTCCCAGAATTCCCAGCTGTGGCCGCCGGGGTACTCCTTGTATTCGAGCGGCAGGCCGAGTTTTTCGGCGAGGTCGCGGAATTTTATGTTGTCCGGATACAATCCGTCCTCGGTGCCGCAGCACTGGAAAATCTTCGGCTTGGGGCCGTTGGACGCGGCGAGCTTTTCCGCCATGGCGAAAAGGTCGTTGATGGAACCCTTGACCTGTTCCATGGAGCCGAAAATCTGTTTCCATTCGGGATTGAGCACGCGCTCGTGCCAGCAGAGGTCGGTGACCGACGAGAACGCGGCGCCGCCGGCGTAGCATTCGGGTTTGTTCAGCAGCAGTTTCAGCGTGCCGTAGCCGCCCATCGAGAGCCCGGCGACGAAGGTGTCCTCGCGCCTGGTGCTGACCGGGAACATGCCCTGAACGATCCGCGGCAGTTCTTCGCTGATGAACGTCCAGTATTTGCCGCCCTGAACCATGTCGGTGTAAAAACTGCGGTGGGCGCACGGCATGACGACCACCAGGTCCTGTCCGGCCACATAACGCTCGATGGAGGTGCGGCGGCTCCAGATGGAGTGGTCATCGCTGCAGCCGTGCAGCAGATAAAGCACCCGGTAATCCTTGCGGGTTTTGGCCGCGCTGTCCATACCGATCATGGTCGTGGACGGCTGCGGGATAATGACATTCATGGAGCACCCCATGCCTAACGCATCCGAATGAAACGAACACTGTAAAAAAGCCATAACTTATTTCCTAAAATTACGAATTACGAATTACGAATTACGAATTACGAATTACGAATTACGAATTA
>JBEBRW010000076.1:0-19730 GCA_040394635.1 Victivallis vadensis
TATAAATAACATAATATCATTTTTTACGCTTTTGTCAAGGGGAAAACGGAACAAAAGCATACATTACCCCCTTTTACTTAACCTTGCATTCCGGCGTTGGCGGTGTATAATATGCGGCATCATGAAAACACCCGCTGAATTTCGCGCAACTCCTCTGGCAATCGCATGGGCCATCAATTCGCTGGCTTATTCGATTATCTATCCGTTTATCCCGATTTATCTGAATAAGGAACGCGGCATTCCCATCGAAAAAGTCGGGCTGATCTTTCCCCTGATGGGGCTGGCCGTGATCCTGATGCCGCCGCTCTCCGGCTGGCTCACCGACAAAATCGGACGGCACTTCATGATGCAGTTCGGGCAAAGTTCACGCGCCGTGGTGTTCATGATCATGGCCGCCATGGCGTATTTTCAGGCGTCGTTCGAGATGTTCGCCGTCATGCTGATGATCAATGCCGGGATCGGTACCTTTTTCCAGGTGGCGGCCGATTCTTACCTGACCGAACACACCACCCCGGAAACCCGCCCGAAAGCCTACAGCAAAATCCGTATCGGCACCAACGTCGGCTGGGCCATCGGCCCGATGCTCGGCGCCTTCCTCGCCCAAACGCCGTTTTCGCTGATGTTCGCCATCACCGCCGCGTTGTGCATCATGGGCACGCTGTACACCCGCTACACCTGCCCGGAACCCGTCCGGCAACATCACACCGACCACGTCAAACCGCCACAGGTCAAATTCAGCCAGATCCTCGTCAATCCTTCGCTGCTGAAACTGCTCTTCGCAAGTTTCCTGCTGTTTCTGTTGACCTCGCAACTGTACTCCGTGCTGTCGGTTTACGCCACCAGCGTGGTGGGGGTCAGTGCCAATACTCTCGGGCTGGTATATTCGGTTAACGGCTTCACGATCATCCTGTGCCAGCTGCCGGTCACGCGGTTGCTGGACCACTTCAAACTCCACCAGTCGATACGGCTGCTGGCCGGTTCGATTCTGTACGCGCTGGGCTATTTCTCGCTGGCCTTCTGCGGGGGCGGCCTGGCGCTGGCGGCGGCGGTGTTTGTGCTGACCCAGGGCGAGGTCATCGTCCAACCCGCGCTATATACGCTGATCAGCAAAATGGCGCCGCACGGCGCGGTCGGACGCTGCATGGCCAGCCTGGGACTGGTGCGCGGTATCGGCTTTGCGGTGGGGCCATGGATCGGCACCCAGGTTTTCGCCTCATTTTCCGCCACGCCGGTGCTGCTGTGGGGAATTCTCTCGACCTTCGCGGTCATCGCGGGCATCGCTTTCCTCTCGCTCCGCTCGTTGAAATAATTTCTCTTTCTCTAACCACGGAATACACGGAAAGGGGAATTTGAAAAATCTCTTGTGTATTTCTGAGTTTTGTGGATAAAAAAGAATTTTTCCGTGCTTTCCGTGTATTCCGCGGTTTACAAAAAAAGCGGGGTCTTAATAATTTTCAATTTTTAATTTTCCATTTTCCCGGTTTGCATTCTCGAATTCGCCTGCTATAGTTTTTTGACGTACCGGGTCTGTTTTTGCAATTTTGTTAACCATATAACAAGAGGTGTTGTAATGAAACTCAACGAAATCAGAAACTTCGGGGTGATCGGCCATGCCGGCTGCGGTAAAACTGCTCTGTGCGACTTGATGTTGTTCAAAGCCGGAGCAGTTGACCGACTGGGCAGCGTAGATCAGGGAACTTCCTTTTCCGACTACTCGCCGGCTGAACAGGATAAGAAAAGCAGCATTTACTCAACCCCCCTCACCTGTACCTACAAAACCAAATCGTGGTTTTTCATCGACCCTCCCGGTTACAATGAATTCGTCGGCAAAATGATGTGCGCCATGCACGCCATGGACAGCACCATCCTGGTCGTCAACGGTATCAACGGCGTGGAAACCGGTACCGGCCGCGGCTGGAAGCGCTCCGGCGATCTGAATTTGCCCCGTTTTATTTATATCAACCGTCTCGAACTTGAAGGCGCCGATTTCGACCGCGTACTGGCGCAGCTTCAGGATGCCTATGGCAAAACCATTTGTATCCCCCTCACCTACCCCGACGGCAAGGAAGCCGCATTCTCCAAGGTCTACAATATCCTGAGCGATAAGGACCTGCCCGCTGAAGCCGAAGAATACCGTCAGGCCCTGATGGATAGCATAGCCGAATCCGACGAAGCATTAATGGAAAAATACCTCGGCGGCGAAGAACTCACCCAGGACGAAATCAACAAAGGCCTGAAAGCCGCCGTTCTCTCCGGCAGCCTGGCCCCCGTTTTCGCCGGCAGCACCGCCAAGGATATCGGCGTGGCCGAACTCATGGACGCCATCAACAACCTCTCGCCGGACCCGCAGGCCCGCGGCTCGATCGTCATGAGCGACGACTCCAAGATGGAAATCAGCGAAGGCGGCCCCGCCGTGGCGCTGGCTTTCCGCAGCCAGAACGACGCGTTCGTGGGGCAGCTCATGTTCTTCCGCGTTTTCACCGGTACCTTCAAATCCGACGCCGAAGTGGTCAACGTCTCGACCGGTACCAAGGAAAAACTCGGCAGCATCCTGATTATGAACGGCAAGGAGCAGAAACCGGCCACCGAGGCCATCCCCGGTATGATCTTCGCCATGGCCAAGCTCAAGGACGCCCATATCGGCAATACCCTGGCCTCCGCCGCCACGGTCAAAACGCTCCCGCCCATCAATTATCCGATCCCGGTCATGTCCTATGCGATCAGCGCAGTCAAGTCCGGTGAAGACGACAAGCTCATCACCAGCCTGCAGAAAATCGCCCAAACCGATACCACCGTGCAGATCACCCGTCACCCGGAAACCCACGAGTTCCTGCTCTCCGGCATGGGCGACCAGCATCTCCAGCAGGTCATCAAGAAACTGAATAACGACTATAAAGTCGAAATCAACCTCGCCACTCCCAGGATCGCCTACCGCGAAACCATCACCGCCCCCGGCGAGGGCCATTACCGCCACAAGAAACAGTCCGGCGGCCACGGCCAGTTCGCGGAAGTGTACCTGAAGGTCGCTCCGGCCGAGGAATTCTCGTTTGAAAACGCCGTTGTCGGCGGCGCCATCCCGAAAAACTACATTCCGGCGGTGGAAAAAGGCGTTGTCGAATCCATGATCGTGGGCCCCCTCGCCGGCAGCACAGTGGAACGCCTCAAAGTAACCGTTTATGACGGCAAATACCACGACGTCGACTCCTCGGAAATGGCGTTCAAAATCGCCACCCGCCGCGCCTTCAAGGAAGCGATCGAAAAGGCGCGTCCGGTGCTGCTCGAGCCCATCATGAACGTCAAGATCCGTATTCCGGACAAGTACATGGGCGACGTCAGCGGCGACCTCAATCAGCGCCGCGGCCGCATCATCGGCATGAGCGCCGAAGACGGTCTGCAAGTCGTCAACGCCGAAGTACCGCAAGCGGAAATGGCCAAATACGCCACCGAACTGCGTTCGCTGACCCAGGGCAGCGGCCTTTTCGAAATGGAATTTGCCCGTTACGAACAGGTCCCGACCAACATCGCCAACGAAATCAAAGCCAAGTATCAGGCCTCTCTCACCGAAGAAGACTGATTCAGCTCAACTCAACACAAAGCGGGAAGAACCGAAATTCTTCCCGCTTTCTCTTTGTACCCGAACGATTTCCGGGGCCGGCTCCTGGAATAAGCATCAATAAACCAGATTGATCAACGGCAGCCAGATCCTGCCGTTGTAATTCAACAGCCCAACCTGTATTCCGAAAAAGTCGGAGGTAGTGGCTGCGTTAAGAAGCCCTCCGACTTGAAGTCCGTTTAGTTTGCGGCTATAGGAAAAGAGCCCGCCAATCTGAATACCGTTGACCTCTGAACTCCCGGCGAAAAAGCCTCCGGCCTGGACACCGTAAACATGATTGTCCATGGCAAACAGCACGCTTGCTGAAAGACCATAAGTAGTACCGGGTGAACCGAAGAAACCGGTACTCAAACCATAAGTTTCAATTGGAATCGCAGTATAAGAAAAGCCTATGAAAAGTATCGCGGAATCAGCCGTCAAAGGCTCACTGATAGAATCTTTTTCTCCGGCTTTGAAATAAGCGCCGGTAATTTCAATTCCGTCAAGCCCATAATAAATCTGAACTTCGGATACGGGCCGAAAGTCTGCCTCAACTACGCCCAGTTCTTTCAATAATTCCGTACTTGTAATCGGCCGGCTGTAATGCCGGTAATCCGAGCCCAGGTGAAAACGAACCGGCGCAAATCCCCTCCCCTCGTACAGTTTGATCGACGATAACCCTTGCGGCGGGTAATGTGACCGCTCCTTGTCCAGTTCATCAAATATCTCAGGAACCATTCTCAAATACGTCAACCATGCCTGGTAAAATCCCTTCTGGTCCGCGCGGAACTGCGCATAGGTCCATTCCGGCGGCAACGGCAAGGCCTCCTCCGCTGGCATGACCACTCCGGCTATGATCAACACAGCAAATGCAAACAGAAATTTGATTTTTCCGATAGCTCTCATTGGAGATATTATACCGTCATGAAATCGGAAAAACAAGGCTCGTTTTTCTGTTTTTGGCGTTAATAATCCATATTAGATAAAAAAATATCAATATTTTTCTATTTAATATTTGCATTCACCTTTTTCCGGTGTTAAGTTAAGCTTGTAGACAGGAAAAATTGCAGGAGGTGTAATTATGAATATTCTCGGAACTTATTACAGAATCATGACCATCATGACCTTTTCCATCCTTCCAGCCTGATATCTGAGCCCATCAGGCTTGCCCCCGCGGGAACGGCATCCCATCCAACTTCAGCCGTTCCCGCTCTTTTTTTATAACCTGCCCGGCGCAGGTTTCCGGTAGCTTCTCAGGGGCCTCCTAACCCCACGATTCATAATTCATCATCCTCCCGTCCGTTTGGGCTTGTTTTTAGGTGTTCCGGTGCTATATTATTTATTTTGTCAACAGAGGATAGAGCAATGATTTCAGCTTCCGATATAGCGATGCGCTTCGGGCATCAAACTTTATTTGAGAATGTTTCGGTTAAGTTCAAACCGGGTTGCCGGTACGGTTTGATCGGGGCCAACGGTTCCGGCAAATCGACCTTTATGAAAATATTGTCCGGCGTACAGCATCCGTCCGGCGGCGAAATCGCCATCGACAAGGATTGCCAGCTGGGTTACCTGAAGCAGGATCACTATCACTATGAGGATACCCGGATCATCGACGCGGTCTGCATGGGCAATGAAAATCTCTGGAAGATTCACCAGGAGCGCGAGTATCTGTACTCGCAGGATGAATTAACCGAAGAAGAAGAAGAGCGGGCCAATAATATCGAGGGCTTGTATGAAGAAGCGGGCGGCTATACTATGGAGGCCGACGCCGCCAAACTGCTGATCGGGCTGGGGATTCTGGAAGATAAGCACAAGGAGCCGCTATCCGCTTTGACCGGCGGGTTCAAATTGCGGGTGCTGTTGGCACAGGTGCTGTTTTTCAACCCGGACATTCTGCTGCTGGACGAACCGACCAACCATCTGGATATCAGCAGTATTGACTGGTTGTGTGATTTCCTGCAGAACCACAAGGGCATCGTGATCGTGATTTCGCACAACCGCTACTTCCTGAATGAAGTCTGTACGGATATCGCCGACCTGGATTATCAGGAGATTCGTTTGTTCAAAGGCAATTACGACGATTTCATGACGGCCAGCGCCATAGCACTGGAAATGCAGCGCAAAGAGAATGCGAAAAAGGAGAACCGGATCGCCGAGTTGAAGGAATTCATCAACCGTTTCAGCGCCAACGCCTCCAAGGCCAAGCAGGCGACTTCCCGGCAGAAGGAATTGGGCAAAATCCAGATTGAAGCCATCAAACCGAGTTCACGTGTTTCGCCTTTTATCCGTTTCAATCCCAAGCAGCGCCTGGGCGAAAAAGTCGTTGAAACGGTCGACGTCGCCAAGTCTTATGATATCGAACTTTTCCGCAATGTTTCGTTGCAGATCGGTAACGAGGAAAAGATCGCGATCATCGGCACCAATGGCGTCGGCAAAACGACACTGCTGAAAACCCTGATCCGGAACATCGAGCCGGACGCAGGAAGTGTCATTCACGGCGAAACGGTCCAGATTGCTTATTTCCCGCAGGACTCAATGGATATTCTGGACATCAATAAAAAAGCGATCGACTGGCTGGCGAGCGGCGAACAGGCATCCGGGCTCAGCGACGGCGATTTACGGTCTTTCATGGGCAAAATGCTGTTCAGCGGCGACGACATCAACAAAAAAGTCCAGGTCTTGTCCGGCGGCGAAAAAGCGCGTCTGATTATAGCCCGGATGATGCTGGAAAGCAGCAATGTGGTGGCGCTGGACGAGCCAACCAACCACCTGGACCTGGAGTCGATCGAGGCATTGAACTATGCGTTGACCCTGTTTCCGAATACGGTGATTTTCGTCAGCCATGACCGTGAATTCATCAACAGCCTGGCAACCCGGATCATTGAGGTCACGCCGGACAGAGTCATCGACTATCCCGGCACGCTGGCCGAATACGAAGACTACAAGAAGCAGCAGAAGAAAAAATAAGCAACTGAAATCACTTATTTTGAACATGAGCGAGGAACGCGGAGTTCCTCGCATTTATCTTTCCGACTTTATTTCAGGGTAAATTTATAGATTTGCTGTTGACCGGAGGCCAGCTCGCGTACCTGCAGTGTCCAGGTGCCTGCCGGGGCATTCTGTGCGACCGGTACGGGCCAACTCAGGGCGCCGTTGGTCAGCACGTCGTAATGCGAGGTCGAATCCTTGCCGCCGTCCGGCTTCAGTACCGTCAGCTCGACCGGGATCAGCCCCTCCGACTTCATCCGGACATCGACCACGAAATCCTGCCCTTTAACCGGGGTCGCGGACGACGCGATTTCCAGCTTGCCGAGCGGTTTGCTGCCGAGCATGATGATGCGTCCGCCGCCGGGCGGCAGGTCGATCTTGATTCGCTTGCTCATTTTCAGAGGCTTCCGGGCGGTCAGATCCCACGCCTGGGTCCAGTTGCCTTTCAGCTCGAACTCGGCTTGCTGGGCAACCCCTTTTTCGCGGACTTTGCCGAAGCGTCCGTAGAGCTCGCCCGGAATCCGGCGGTCGTTCACCGCCACCAGGTAACTGACGCCGCCGGCCTCCAGCAGATTCCAGTACACCTGTTCCGTATGGCAAACCACCATACTGCGTGAGGTACCGCGCAACAGCGCATTCAGCTCGGCCGAGCCGCTGCCATGCTGTTCGCGCGCCAGCTGCTCCATGGCTTCCACGTAAGCCGGCGAATCGGTCTTGCCGCCGTATTGCTTCAGGAGCTCCATTTCGTTGACGCTGACCTGCGGCTTGGATTCGGGCTTTTTCAACGTGATGATGCCATCGATTTTAAGCTTGCACTGCTCGTCTGCGACCAGCTTACAGCCGGCGGCCTGCGCTTTTTTCAGGTTCGCCGCCATGGATTCGGTGAGGGCGAAAATTTCCGGCAGCACGATCACGTCATACTGCATCGGAAAATCCGCCATTTCCAGGTCGTTGTCAAACAGGATATCATAGGGTACGCCGGACACGGTGAGCGCGTTCATCAGCCAGCCGCCGTTCGGCCAGCGCTGGTTGCCGTAAATGTGGGAAGCGAAACTGTAGGCCACCGCCACCCGGCGCGGGGTATTGCGCCACTTGGGAAGCAGCGCGCCATAGGGCTGCCAAAGGGTTTCGGAAAGCGATTTGAATTCATCCAGGAGGCCGGGGTCCCAGGCTTTGATGCCGAGTTTCTTGTCCTGAATCGTCTTTGCATCGGTTTCGTCGCCGATCAGCGCGCGGATTTCGGCGTCGGTCTGCTGGGAACCTTTTTTGAACGCATTGCCGACGTTCCAGAAAGTGATCAGACGTGCAGGACGCGAACAGACCAGCCATACCGCCTCGCGGAACATATCCACGGTGGGCATGCCGTCAAACGGCGCCGCCATCCCGGTTTTGAACAGAAACTGCGGCATGGTGGAACCAACCATGTGGTCCTGATAACGCGCCAGCGCGCTATCCGTTTCCGAGCAATACACGATGGCGGAGAGGTCCGGGTAATACGTCCAATCCTGTGCCGTATTGATCTTCGTATGCGTCCGCAGCGCCGGGCGGCGGGCAATCGGTTCCTTGGCGGTAATCACCTCGGGATGAAGCCGGTTGACCCCTTCGGCCATCAGGTCGTTGACGATGACGTCCGAACCGCCCTCCGGGCCGTGCCACCAGCGGTGCAGCGCATAAAGCGGATCATCGTCCCTGATGATTCCGTCCTTCGCCGCCGCGCCGGGCAGCACCTGGGTCCCGAGCCAGCCGAGCGGCCGGAAACGCGCCCATTCGTGAAGGTCGGAATTCACCCACAGCATCAGGTCGATACCGTATTTATCTTTGACCAATGCCACCACTTCCGGGGAATAGTCAAACGCCGTCGAACCGGCGTGGCGCTCGGTATTGATGATCAGTTTTTTCAGCGATGGAATATAGTTCAACCGCTCCGCCATGGCAGCCGCTTCGTTGACGACCGTCTGCCGGACGTGAGGCGATAAAATCGAGGGGTGGGTGCGCTTACCCTTGTGATCCGTGGCCCAGTCGGCAGGAACTTCGCTGCGTCCCTCGCCCAGGAATACCCAGTTGAATTCGGAGTAAAGGCCGTTGCGGGTGTTGGTGTCGATACCGGCCATATTGAGCTCCATGGAACCGCCGATGGTGATGCCGGCGTCGGCGAATTCCGGGCTGGTTTCGTTCCAGGCGGCGATCTGGAGGTTCCGCCACGGGCGGCGGGCCGGGGTGATGCTGAGCTTGCGGGTGACGTTCTCGCCGGAGCCGTCGTCGAACTTGCACTGGAGAGTTAAATCATAATCTCCGGGCATCAACAGCGACGGCTTGAAGTTCCAGGTGATGGAGCCCTCGCTGAGCTGCGCCGGAGATTCGGGCATGGGACCGAGCTTAACGGTCGCCGAAACTACTTTTTTTTTACGTTCCAGGCCAGCGTAATCGCGCTGTCTTCACGGCCGAACGCGTTCACGGGGACGAGGTTCAGAACCTGCGAAGCCGGCAGCAGTTCTTTCAAAGCCGGCGCGGCAGCAATGGCCGCGACATCGTCCGGGCTCAAGTACTGGTTCCACAACGCATAATCGCGGATAATTCCTTCCGCCCGGATATTCGGCGAGGCCAGGTCCGGGGTGCCGCCCACGCAAATCGTCTGCGGCAGTGTACGCTCGGCCACCGGCGGCAGGGCGATTTCACCCAGCTTCACGCCATTCAGATAATATTCGCCTTTTTCGTCGTTCCAGGTCAGGAGCAGCGTATATTCCTTGCCGGGCTCAAGTTTGTGATTACGGCCGAGGATTCGCTTGCCCCACAGGTCCGCGTCAATCTGGGTTCCGCCGCCACGGATATCCATGCTCAGCTCCGCTTTCCAGCCTTTGGTGCTGGTCAGGCAGTTCCAGCCGCCCAGGCTGGTGGCCTTGAACTTCATGGAAATCGCACCCGCCCTGGCGAAATTCTCCGGCAGCGCCACCATCAGCTGTTCCGCGCTCCTCGGCGTATCGCCGGGCAGCCAGGTGGAGGGGGTCTGACGGTTGTGGTAATAATTCTGAACGCCTTCCAGCATCATGGCATCCAGCTCCGCCGTGCTGGCGGTCAATTTGAGCACCGTCTGACCGGGCTCCTTGCCCGCGTCCAGCATCACATGGCAGCGCTTCCATTCGCCGTCCGCCTTGAACGTCGACAGAGCCTTTTCGCCATCGAAAACCTTGACTTCGCCGTTTTTCAGGTAAAATGAGAAGATGAATTTGCCGCCAAACGGATATTTGACATCAATCTTCAGCGTGCCATCCAGCTTCAACGCCCCCTTCCCTTCGAGTCCGGGCACAGTTTCCGCTTTGCCTTCCACCGGGAGCCCTTCGGCGCTGTCCAGCGAGGCCAGCTGCGGCGACAGATAATTCTTTGTGCCGCGATCATGCCCGGAGGGATGGCCGTAGCCGTTCTCGATCAGCAAACCATTGCCGACAAAACGGGGTGTATCCGATTCAACCTTCTGGAAATCCGGGGTCATGGCGGCCGAGGCGCGCTTGAACACCGCACCGGACCCGGCGGAGCCATCGCCCTTCAACACCACCAGCGACTGATCCAGCGGCATCAGCACGGAAATCTTACCCTTCAAATCCTCCGCCGCCGTCAACAGCAGCGGCAGCAACAAACTTAAACCCATCCATTTCTTCATAATTTAATAACCTCCAATTTCTGTTCGGTTTTGATTCCATTGACTTCGACCGTCTTGCCGGTACGGTTGACGATCACCAGATACATGCCACTGTCGGCAGTAATTTTCCATGCTCCGCTGACGCCGTCGCGCCAGACCGTTTCGACCATCTTCACCCGCCCCGGCGCGTCGGCCTGCGGCACCACCTCGAAAGCCGCGGCGAATACCGCCTCTTTGCCCTGCTGGCGCAGCATCAGCAGCGGCCCGGGCTCGGGCATGTGACCGCGCGGCGTGTTGGCGCTGAATACTTCCTGACCGGGCACTCCGGCAAAGGTGGTGCGCAGCCAGCGGTCAGGCGCCGTCCTGCCGATGCGCTGACCGCCCTTATCAAAAGCAGTCGCGCCGCATACCGCGCTGAATCCCTGCCCGGCGTCCGCCGACTTGGCGTCGCTCATGAATTTATACCCGGTATCCGCCGTTTTCAACTCAAAAGGCAGGCGGAAACGCCCCGCTTCCTGATGTGCCCACGGCTCCCACAATCCATACAGAGGCCAGTCGTAAACATGAGCTCCGCACCCCTGCTGCAGGTCGCCGATGAACATGATACCGTCAAAAATCGCCGCCACCCGCGAGAACCGCACGCCCTCGTACAACGGTGCTTCGGCCACTTCGGCAAACAGCGCCCCCGGCATGTGCGGACGCTTCAGAAACGCGATCATTTGCGCCGCCACATCCGCCTGGTCCCCACGGTCCACCGTCACGGTATTGTGCGAAACCGTTTTGTACATGACGTCGCCGTTCTTCGCGCCGTAATTGAGCCGCCAGACTTCCGTACACAGCTGCCCCGGGTCGTACAGATTGAAATGCAGCCGGTCATATTCCATGCGGTCCAACGTCATGATATAGTTCAAACTGACGGCCCGGAATCCATAGTCGGATTTTTCCCGCAGCCACAGGAAACCGTTGTTCGGCTGAACACTGGACTCGGTCAGCAGTTCACCGCCGGGCTCATCCACCATCTTATGGTAACGCAACGTCGGCAGATAGCGGACGTCGCGGTAAACCTGCCATGCCTCAAGCAGGCATCCGGCCATGCCCTGGCTGCGGACGATGCCATCCGGCGAATTCTCCACCGCGCCGTCGAAAACCCGCTTGAACCGCTGGTTCATCACCTCGATTCCCAGCGCCCGCATTTCCCTGGCGAAGTCCAGCAGCGGCCGCAAAGCGAAAATGTGGTACACGTTCCCCTCCTGGCTCATGCCGTCCTCGGAAAAACTGTGCTCGACCATGGCATAAAATCCGTGATCGCCGTACAGCGCCTCGCCCAGCAAATTCCAGTGCCGCCGCAACACCGCCGCACCGTACGCATATACCTGATAATGATGCACCTGCATATTGGTAAACTCGATATTGTGTCCATAAAGCGCGGCCAACTCCGGCGCGAGGAAACGGTCCTCGATCTCCTGCCGGTCGGCATCGTTCAGCGCCGTGCTGGTACGAATGGCATCGTAAGCCTCCAGCGCGGTGTGAAACCAGAACGCCGTCATCAAGGTACTCAACCCCAGCCGGCTGCGGTATCCCGTGGCGGAAATGCTGGTCACCGCCAGGCTCGGATACACGCGGACATATTCCAGAAACACATCGCGCGCCGCCTCGGCATACGCCGTGTCGCCAGTCAGCCGCCAGGCCTGCCCCAGCAGTAACGCGCGTTTGAAATTATCGCCGTGGATATTGGTAATGTTGCCGCGATTGATCTCCATATCGTTTTCGATCAGCCGCCCCGTCTTGATCGAGCGGTGACGGTACCAGGAAAGCGTCTCCAGCTTGGAGCTCCCTTCCTTGTCCAGATAAACGGAGGGATGTTTGGCCGGACCGAATTCCGGCACACCCCATGACTGGCCCAGAGCCTTGTCGGCGCCGGCGATCACTTTCGCCTGCCGGTCCTTCGCCGGGATGCTGAAAAAATCCTTCACTTCCGCCGGCGGCACCACGGCCCAGATCAGGCGCGGCCGGTAACCCATGACCGGATAAAACTCCGGCAATTCTTTGAGCTCCGGACAGGACATCCGCACCAGTACGCTCTCGCTGTAAAGCACCGGTTGTTTGGCCGCTGCGGATTCGGCTATGCTCAGGCTCAAAGGTACCGTCCGCCGTTCGCGCGGCTGCAGTACAATTTTATTTTCCTGCCACGACGGCTTGAAATGTTTCAATTTCGCAGAATCCAACTTCAACTCCACCGTACGCGGGGTCAGCTCCTTGTTGAACAGTTCCAGCTCATAGGTCCAACGGATTTCGCCCTTTTCGCGGGTCATTTCCGCTTGCAGTTCATCGAAATTCAAATCAACCGGACGCCGCAGGAAACGTACTTCGGAGATATCCACTTCGCGCTCCGGGGACTCGCCCGGTACGCGCAGATAGCGTTTCTGAACGGAAATATTCAGTTTTCGTCCGCTGCTTTTGATCGGGTACTCCTGCATGCTGTCGTCATCAAGCTTCATATCGAGCCGCCAGTCGTTCCATACTTCCGGCTGTATCGCAATCTTGCTGTACCAGCTGCGGCGCAGGTCGGTCACCGGATAATCCTGAACCTCGGCCAATATCATGACCAAACTCTTCATGGAACGGAACCTTATCTGTATTTCATCGTAAAATTCCGGATTGATACCGGCCTTGTCGAGGTCAAAGGAGAGTGTCGCCAGATTCTGGTCCGCCGACAATGTCCACTGCCAGACATCGCCCTGTTGTTTGACCTGTGCGCCACCCTTGCCCGCCGTACCCTGATCAAGCCGGAGCACTGCGCTCCGGGGTGCCTGATAACGGCCAACCGGCTCCGCCTGAACACCCATCGCCAGCATGATACCGCAAATTGCCAGTAAGTACTTCATTGATGGATGTTCCCCCACGGCGGCAACTTCCAGTTGGTCTGGAAAAAGTAACTGCCGAGCGCCGAACTGCCGATTGTAGTGGCGTCCGCCGGAAAATTGGTCCGGATAAACTCAACATGCCCATCCATCCACATGCTGTTGAATCCACCGCCGTGCCGCGGATAAATGCTCTGGCTGTATTCATTGAAAAAAGGCTGACCCGAATCGGCAAAACCGATCGTCTGCGACGGCATTTTCAGCGAAGAGATTTTCAAAAAAGCAGGTGCATTGGCATCCCCGACCATGACGAACGGAAAATCGCTTGCTGCGTAACTATACTCGAATTTATTGCCCCACGCCCCATCGATCCAGGCATACTTATACTCCGGTTTATCCGAGGGACAGATCATCGGGCTTTTGCGGATATCGCTGGGAGGCATTATTTCCAAGAGCCGGACCTGCGCCATACAGGTCGGCTTGCCGGAAACATTTTCCTCGCGCCCCCTCGGCAGGAAATCGTCATAAGTACTGGTATACAGGGCCATCGCCTGCCCGAATTGCTTTAAATTGGAGGAGCAGTTGGCTGCTTTGGCCTTCTCCCGCGCCTGGTTCAGGGCCGGCAGCAGCATCGCCGCCAATATCGCGATGATCGCAATCACTACCAACAATTCAATAAGCGTGAATTTATTTCTTTCCATATCGTCTGTCCCCTGCTGTTATATGGTTTGCGGAGCCGGGGCAATTGTCGCCCGCTCGACCAAATCAGCTTTGATCAGCGACAATCCCTGCTCCACTTGTTTCTGACGAAATAATTCCGCAATCCGCGCGGCGATCTCCGTGTCCCGGGTTTTAAATGTGGCCATGTTGTAATGCGTGCTCCACGGCGTATTGTAAAATCCGATCACGCTCAAATCATCCGGAATCCGTACCTTCATTTCACGCGCCACATCGATGACGAGGGCGCCGCGCGAATCCGTCATGCAGAGCATCGCCGTAGGGTGCTCCGGATGCGCCAGCAAGTCCTGAATCGTCTTTCTCAGTTCATCCTGATCGGTTTTCGCCACGATGGTGATATGTTCGGTCAATCCCGCTTCCATCATCGCCTCCGTATAGAGTGCAATAAATTTACGGTTCGCCTTGTGAAAAAGGTAGTCGGTGTCGCACAGTCCCCCGATGTAAGCGATTTTTTTATGCCCCAGTGCGGAGAGACGGGCAATTGCGGTCCGGTATGCGTCCGCATAATCGATGGTCACCTGATGTCCCAGCAGCGGCAGTTCGCACGACTGATTGCCCAGCAGCCGGATCACCCGGCGGTAATTCGACGCATGCAGATTGAAGTAATCGCACAGCCTGGCCGTCTTCTCGATTTCCGTCTGACTGACAAGTATCGAGTCCGCTTCAATGGAAAACAGCCGCACCAGATCTTCCATGATCTCGTCTTCCTCCATCCGGCTGCCCACCGAAACGCCCATGAAATTCTCCGCCCGCAACGCCAGCAGAATCTCATTGTGCAGGCCGCTGAAAAAATGCTCATCCGTACGGAACATGATCCCGACCGGCTCCATCTTGCCGCCGCCCGTCCCCCGGGCGTTCTTCGAAAGTCTGCCGGTGAAGAAGGTACCGCTGCCGGAAACCCGCTCGACAATCCCCTGATCGGCCAGCTCAGCCAGGGCCGCACGCACGGTCAGATGATTGACTTTCAGCATTTCACCGAGCTTTTTTTCCGAAAGCAACCGGTCACCGGCCTTCATCGCCGATGAACTGATCATCTTCAGAATTTCATCTTTCACCGTATCCCGGCGCAATGGTGCTGCTTTTAAAATCATGGTATCCTCGTTTTCAATAAATCGCTATAGTACTAGTATACTGATTTTTTTAATATTGTCAATACCCTGATCGGATTTTTTCGTCATTTTATTTACCGACACTATACCGGTTGCCGAAAAATGGAACGGGCCGAGGTTGCCCGCCGGGTAAGTTTAATCGGCAAGCGCCAGTGCGGCGTAATCGCCGATGGCTTCGCCCAATGCCGCCGGTACGACCTCGCAGCACTGCAGTGCCCCGGGGAGCGCTTCTTCCGCCATGGCACGTTCCATGGACGGGCGCAAAAAGTGTTCCGAGCGCGCAAATATGCTGCCGATGACAATTCGCTCCGGGTTCAGGATATCGATCAGCATGGATAGTCCGCGACCGAGATAGGTGCCGCATTCGGCGTAAATGGCCAGGGCGAGCGGATCGCCCGCGGCAGCGGCATCCGCCACCGTTTTGGCGTCGACTGTATCGGGATTCGGACACCATGCAACAGGGCATCCGGCCTGGAGTTTTTCGCAAATCCGGGTCCGGGCCAGTTGAGCAATACCGCCGCCCGAGCAAAACCCTTCGAACGAACCGGCCTTGCCGTAGCCGACCGGTCCGAAACTGGCGAGCCGCAGATGACCGCATTCACCCGCCATATCATTGGCGCCGCTGTACAATCGGCCATTCAGGATCAACCCGGCGCCGAGGCCGGTGCCGAAGGTCAGGAAAATCATATTCTGCGTCCCCTGCCCGGCGCCGAACTTCCACTCGGCCAAGGCCCCGGCATTGGCGTCGTTCTGAAAATTAAGCGGAATTTGTAATCTCTCTTTCAGGAATTCCACGATCCATATATTGTCCCAACCCGGCAGATTGGGCGGCGACATGATAATCCCGTTCCGACTGTCGAGGGGCCCTCCGCAGGAAATACCGCCGCCATGAACATTTTTGAGGCAGGCATTATTCTGCTTCAACAGGGTCACGGCATGTTCGGCCAATTTTGCCAGACAGTCATACGGTGCCGGAAAGTCCCGGGTGGCAAGCTTCATTTTGCCGATAATTTCGATATGGCCGCCTGCCGCTCTCCTGCCCAGGATGACGGCGCATTTGGTGCCGCCGATATCAAACCCCAGTGAATATTCCTTTTCCACTACTGCAGTTCCGCGTTGAAGTTGAATTCAGCGGTTTCGTCGTTGTGCCAGCCGGCGTGGGTCAGGTCGTAAAAGTCGACCATGCCGGGCACGCGGGGGACCGATACCACCTTTTTCGGGAAAATCCGGGTCATGCCGTCGCGCCGCTCGTATTCGGCAATGAATTCGTTGCCGCGGCTGTCCTTGAACTCGCCCTTGACCGGAATATTGGCCCGGGTGATCAGCAGCACCGGACGGCCGTGGCGGTACAGCTCCATCGGCAGCGGCGAATGCGCCGCCAGTGCTTTCAGCGCCGCCGCTTCGAGCTCGATATGCCCCAATACTTTGGTTACACCGAATTTCTGCAGTTCCAGCACCGTCATCGAATTACTGACCGGCAGATTGCCCCCGGCGGTGATTTTCAACCCGGTATATTGCTGCAGCAGTTCCAGCCCGTACAGGGCCGGGACCCGGAAACTGCGGATGCCGCGTTCGTAAGCCGCCGCAATCGCTTTTGACAGCGAAGCCAGGCGGTTTTCCGGACAGAACTCCGGCAGGATCGCCTCAGCGGTAAATTTGTTCACGTCATAGACATTGATCGCGCGGATGGCGTCCTGGTTCCCAGGCAGTTCGCCGCCGGGCGCTACGGCCACCGTTTCCGGCAGCGTCTCTTTCGACGGCTTTACAGCCCGGTAATCCTGCTCAAAGCGCCCGGCCGCGTCACCGGCGGCGATCTGTTCCGGCTTCAAATTGTCCTTAAGATAGCTCCAAAACTCGCGCCGCACCGCTTTCAACACCGCGGCGGGAACAAAAAACAGCCCGTGAATCCGGCCTTGAATATATCCGGCCGCAAACGTCGGCGAATCAGCTTCGCGGAATACCTTTTCCAGCGCTTCCGTGTTCAGCGGATGCCGCTCGGCCTGCGTCAGCTCCCACGCCTTCTCCCAAACCGGCAAGGATGCGTTCAAGGCCTGGACCTGAATCTTGTCCTGCCGGACTTCGATACTCAAATCCACGCTGTTTTTCGGCTGCGGCAGCGCCGCTATACGGGCGGTATAGTCGCCCGGATTTTCGCCGATCTTGAAAACCAGCCCGCCATACGGCATATCCTTGTCGCAGCAGATGAAAACTTTTTCACCCGCCCGCGCCTTCATGGAGCCGCGGTCGTTGACGAACATTTTCGTCACGGTAAACGCCGGCCCCTCGTCGCCGGTTTGCGGCTGCACCCGCAGCCGGTCGCCCACGTGCAACCGCTTGGTGGTGGTAAAAAGAAATCCGTTCGGGCGCGAATCCTCGACTTTGCCGCACAGCAAACCCGACGCGCCGAGGCTGTCGAAATTCACCAGCTGCTCCGCCGATTCCTTGGTATAAAATCCCAGCGACCACTTCCGGCCGCAGGTGTGCGAAAGCATGTTGCGCGCCTCGCCCAGGCGCTTGCCGTGTTCCGGGTGCCCCTTCGGCGTATCCAGCATCAGACGATAGGCGGAAACCACATTTTTCACATAGTCCGGCTGGCGCAAGCGTCCCTCGATTTTGAGCGATTTGATACCGATCGCGCGGATTTCGTCCAGATGGTCGATCATGCACAAATCCTGCGCGGAAAAGAAAAATCCGTTGCCCTGTTTGCTGTAAAATCGCCTGCGGCACGGCTGTTTGCACTTGCCGCGGTTGCCGCTGGCGCCGCCGTGCCACGACGAAAACAAGCACTGGCCGGAGAGCGAGCAACAAAGTGCGCCGTGCACGAACATTTCCAGCTCCACCGGCGACCTCGGGGCGATTTCCCGGAGCTCCTCCAGCGTCACCTGACGCTCGATGATGACCCGGCTGAGGCCCACGCGCTGCGCCATGGCCAGCCCGGCGGAGTTGTGAATCCCCATCTGGGTCGAGCCGTGAATCTGCAGCTGCGGGAAATACTCGCGAACCATCCGCGCCACGCCGAGATCCTGCACGATCACCGCGTCAGGACTCAGGGCAGCAAGCTGCGAGAGATACTCCGCCACTTCGTGGAGCTCCTGCTCCTTGACCACGGTATTCAGCGTCACGTAAACTTTGCGGCCAAGTTGATGGGCGTATTCAATGACGCGCCCCATGGTGTCGGCGTCGAAGTTCTCGCTGCGCTCACGGGCGTTGAATTTGACCAGCCCCGCATAAACGGCATCGGCTCCGGCGTCAAATGCCGCCAGAGCCGCCGCAGCGTTGCCGGCCGGAGCCAGCAACTCAATGAATTGGTTCGAATCAGGCTTCAAAATAAGTATACTTGAAAGCGTTGATCGGTTTCACCAGCTCGCGAATCTTGCCGATCACGGCTTCCGGCACCTCGACATTGGTCTTGATGACGGCCAGCGAACGGTTATTCTTCAGATCCTGGGGAGCGCGGATGTCGATAATATTGATGTGGTGCTCGCCCAGCAGACCGGCGATTTTGCCGATCACGCCCGGCTCGTCCTTGTATTCGACGAAGAGGTCGTAACCGGTCGGCTCCAGATAAAGTTTGTCGTAGTTGCCGACACGTGAAATCATCAGGTTATTTTCGGCGATGGTCCCGCGGACGCTGGCACGGCCCTGAGTACCGATGGTGCTCACGTCGATGGTCATCGAGTTGCCGTATTTCTTGGATTCGTCAGTTTCGCGATCGATGAACTCAATACCGCGCGAGGCCAGCACCGACTTGGCGTCGGCCGCATCCTGCGACGGATCGAATTCGGTGGTGATACCGGCGGTAATCGGGGCCAGCATCCACTTGCCGTACTGCTTCAGTTCGCCGTAGAAGCTCGCTTCGATGCGCTCGGGCGTCTTGCCGAGGGCATTGTAGGCCAGGCGGGAAAGCACGAAAGCCAGTTTCTGATACTTGGCATCGAGGCCGTCCGGAATCTCTTTGTTCACGACGCAGTTGGTAATGCCCTGTTCGTAATAAGCAATGGTCTGCTCGGCCGCCATTTTGGAGGCGGTGAGGTTGGCTTCCTTGGTGTTGGCGCCGAGGTGCGGGAGCATGACGTCGGCGATGTCGGCCACGGTTTTCGGACCGGCTTCATCTTTCGGGTAAACGTCGTTGCAGAAGAAAATTTTCTTTTCGGCCTTGGCGGCGCGGACGTCGTCTTCGTTGATGATCCCGGAGCGGGCGCAGTTGACCAGCATGGCGCCGTTCTTCATCAACTTCAAGCGCGCGGCATTGACCATGCCCTTGGTTTCGGCCACTTCCGGCACGTGCAGCGACACGATGTCGGCTTCCTTGAAAATGGTGTCGACGTCGGTAAGCTCGATGCCGAGCTGTTCGGCGTACGAGGCGGACATCATCGGGTCATAACCGAGCACGCGCATTTCAAAACCTTCCAGGCGCTTGACCAGCAGACGGCCGATGTTGCCGAGGCCGATCACGCCGAGGGTCTTGCCGGTGATTTCAGTGCCGAGGAACTTCTTCTTTTCCCACTGGCCGGCGCGGGTGGTGACGTCGCCCTGGACCACGTGACGGTAAGCCGCCAGGATCATGGCGATGGCTTCTTCGGCCACGGCATTGGCATTGGCGCCGGGGGTGTTCATGACGTCGACGTTTTTGCGGCGCGCATGTTTGATATCGATGGTGTTGTAACCGGCGCCGGCCCGGACGACCAGGCGCAGTTTCGGCAGTGCGTCGATGATTTCGGGAGTGACCTTTTCACTGCGGACGATGACGACCTCGGTGTCGGGATTCGCCTTGATCAGCTCATCGATCGGGGTGGTGTCGTCGAGCA
>JBEBRW010000077.1:0-19691 GCA_040394635.1 Victivallis vadensis
TTTTCAGCTTTGGCCTCCGTCCATCCTCATATCCTTAGGTTGACGCGTATGGGTAGACACCCGGCGGCGAATTCCTTAACTCTTAATTACTTGCCGTTTTCTTCTTTTTTCCGCTCTTCTTTTTTGGGCCGTTGCTTGGCCGCAGCGGCGGGGTCGGCCCAGCCACCCAGGAAGCAGTTGATCAGCGGGCTCTCCGGATCGTCCGGTATGGATTTGGCGCCGACGACATTGACGACCAGGTTTCCGGCGCTGGCAGTGTTTTTGAGCCAGTAGAGTTCCATGCCGTAACCATCCGGGTCAGTGCCGAGAGTACAGGTGACGGTAGCGCCTTCCTGGTTGACCTGCAATTCGAAAGTGCCGTTGTCGAGGAGGCGGTCGAATTTGGTCAGGGCGCCGGTAACCTGGGTCAATTCCTCAATGTCCTTGCCGGTGGGGAGGCGCCGCTGCGACTGGAGGCGACGGTAATTCATGAAGCGGGCATCGTCGAGAATGATCTGCTGGAACTGGGGGCCCTTGGTAATTTTGCCCTCGACTTTGACCATGATGCGGGCGCTGTTCCCCTCGATCAGCGGCATGCTGTTCAGGAAACAGATGATATTATCGCCGAGCAGGCGCATGAAAAATTTGCCTTTGTATTTGGACCAAACGCGGTCGTCCTCGGTGATTTCGCGGATGTCGGCCACGCGGGTGAAGCCCGCAATGGAAATCTCTTTGCCCGCATAACGGTCGCGGAAAATTCCGCCCGCGTAAACGTATTTGGAGAAAAACAGATTGGCGCTGAGCCCACTGGCGGGCAGGTCGGAAAGGGTGGGTTCGTTCTTTTCGATGGTTTCGGGATCCTCGTCCACCAGTTCGGGCTGTTCGTCGAAACCATATGTCTCGGTGCTCCGCGGCAGCGGTTTGGGTTTGGTATTGAACTCGAGGATGAATCCCGAGACCCTGGAGGAAGACTGCACCGCGTCCCATTTGCCGCCGGTCTCGCCGAATTCGATCACCGCGGCGGCGGCGGTTTTGGGCGTTATGGCGACGGTTTCCGGGTCCGCCCAGTTGACGAAGGCCAATACCTTGCCGTCGGAACCGAGCCACTGTCCCTTGTCGTTGCGCGTGGCGCCGATCAGGAACTTGCCGACATAAGCCTCGAACCAGCTGTTCAGGAACTGATTTTCCTCGGCGGAGTTGATTTCGACCAGGTAGCCGCCGTCGCGGGTGGCGATTTTGCGGGCGCCTTCCAGGTCGGTCAGCCCGGTATAAAGACGGTAATAATGAGTGCCGAACTGTTTTTCGCCGGTGACGCCGAACACGGGTTGCGAGATGGGGTTCTGAGCCTGCAGCAAAGCGGCACAAGCCACGGCGGCCAATGGCGCCAATAATTTAAGATGTTTCATTCTTACCTCGGATTAGTCATTCAAAACAATGGATATGTCGGGCTGGTTGCGGTAATACTCCTCCGCATCCAGGCCGTAACCTACAATATATTTCGGGGGCACGTCGAAACCGGTCCAGTCGGCCCGGACCAGGCCGCCCTCCACCCGTGGAACCTGTTTATCGAAAAGCACGCAGGTGCGGACGCTGAGCGGCTTCTCTTCGCTGATTTTGGGAATGACGCGGCTCAGCGTCAACCCGGTGTCGAGAATATCGTCGACCAGCAGCACATGACGGCCGGCCAGCGGCAGTTTGGGCATGGCGCTGAAAGTGACGCTGCCGCTGCTGCCGAGTCCGTGATAGGACGACACCCGCAGCGAATCCAGCCACAGCGGCAAATTGATGGCCCGGGCCATGTCGGCCCCGAAAATCATCGCGCCATTCATCATCACCAGCATGGTCAGCGGCTGGCGGTCATAAAATGCGGTGATTTCCGCGCCCAGCTCACTGATCCGGCCGGCGATGGCGCCGGAATCAATCAATACCTGGGTTTTCAGGACTAACGGGGGCTTTGACATTGGTGCTGGTTCCTTTGGGATTGTGAAGCTGGGAAATTTCGCTTTGAATCTGCATGGCCATTTTTTCGGCGGCTTCGGACATGGCGGCGGCAAAGTCGGCCGGAGATTCATTGCGGTATTTGGCGGTATAAACGGAGGAATTCGACAGCGTGGCGGCGCTGGCGCCATCCACAATCGAACGGATCAGATAGTTCACGCCGAGGATGGCTTCGCGGCGCTTGAGGTCGATCCGCATGGTGAATACCATGCCGCTGATCCGGTAACCGTCCGCCATGGCCCTGCGTCCGGCGATTGCCGCGGAGGTCGAAGTCTGGAACGAGGGCTGGTTGTTGCTGAACGCGGTCTGCAGAAAACGGGTGATGATATATTCGGGCTGCTGAACCCAGCGGTTGTAACTGTCGAGCTGAAGCCGGTTGTCGCTGGTCAGGTAGGTCATCTGCGAGCGCGACGATTCGCTGGACTGGAACATATCCACCACGATCGGCAGCTGGTCCGGCATGGCCAGCCGGATCGTCGACAGGTCATAATAAACCACTTCGTTGTATGTTCCCGACGGAAACAGACAGCCGGTCATGAACACCGGCAGGATGGCGGCAAATACAGGAATCAGCAATTTCTTCATTGATTACGGGCCTCGTTAACAGGGGTTATGGTTTTCCGGATGCCATCCAGTTCTTTCTTCAAACTGGCGTGATCCTGCTGCAGCTTCTGGTACTGCTGGAGCATATCCGGGATTTTGGCGGCTTCTTTTTCGGCGGCGGCCAGGTCGACGCGCAGAGCGGTGATGATCCGATTCTGGTCCTCCATGGACTTGCGCAATTCGGCCAGGCGCTGCTCTTTGTTCTTGTCCTCGCGGGTCAGGGCGTCGCGGTAGACCTCGAGCTGCTTGACGCTGGCGGTACTGTCGCGAAGCTGTTCCTTCAGGATCGAGGTATCGGTGGCTTCGATGCTTTTCAGCTTGAAGTCGTGATCGAGCTTGGTGATCCGCGCCTGGTATTCATTGCTCAGGAGGAGCAAACGGCGGTTCTCGGCCTGGGCGACCTTCAGCGCCTGATCGGTTTCGTGCAGAGTGTCCTGCAGCGACGCCACGTCCTCGGGGTCGTTGAACTTGACGCGGGCGTTGTTGTAATACCGGCGCTCGGCGTTTTCGAGCCATTTGACGACGTCGCGGCGCTGGGGCGCGTGCGGATCGGCGGTCTCCAGGTAACAGCGGTAATGATACACCGCGGAGAGCGGATCATCGAGATTCTCATCGTACAGCGAAGCCAGTTCGAGGTGGGCGAGCTGCGACTCCGGGCGCACCTTGAGGTAACGCTTGAGATAATCGGCGGCTTCGGCGTAATGATTGTCGTTGCGCGCCTTGCGGTATTTGGCAAACAACGGGTGCGCGGTTTCGCTGGGCCCCTCCCCACAACCGCAAATCAAAAACACCAGCAACAGCGCCGGCAGATATTTCAGCAACGAGTGCATTGTCCGTCTTCCTGCATAAAATGATGACATACAATACACTCGAATCGGCACAAGGTCAATGATATTCCATGAATTCGGCGAATTTTTTTACAAACTTAATCCGTGATTTTATCGAGTTTGAAATTGGAGCAGGAGGCGGAGCCCGCGCCGGTGCCGCTGAAGGCGAGGCGAATGGCGACCGCTTCCGCCGGAGCGGTCGCCGTCACTTCCACCGAACCGGTACCACTCGCCATCGCCGCCGGAATGATGAACGAGCCGTCTTTGCGCAGGAACACGATCGAGATCTGGGCGTTGATTTCGCCGGATTTCTCGATGGTGCCGCTGAAGCGGTATTTTTCGCCGGGCTTGACCGGGATGGGGCGGGTACTGCCGCCGGGTTTGCGATAGTTGGTCCAGTAGCTTTGCGTGTTGTTGTAAGCGTTCTGAACCTTCAAGGTATCGCCGGTGCGTCCGGTCAACGATAAGGCATCCGCGCCGCCCCAGCTGAAAACCGTCCAGAAGCCGAGTTCCGCATTGTAATCGCTTGGCCGTTGATAGGCCAGCAGGGTTTGCGGGGGTACGTCGAAGCGATGGGGTTTCGACCAGTCGCCGGAAGCGGCTTTGACGCGCCAGTGAACCGTCCGTCCCGAGCAATCGGCGGGAAGTTGAGCCCAGGTCGACGGGATGTTGTTCAGCCGTGCGGCATTTTTGAAATCGGGGTTGTCGGCATATTCCAGTTCAAAACCGGTGAACGCGGCATCGGGATGCTGCCAGCGGAGGACCGGGTACGCGCCGGAATCAGAAGAGAGAGCCGCCGGGATGGCAGTCGAAGCCGTAGCGGTACGGAAATAGACCGCTCGGAGGCTGAACGGTGGAACTTCCAGCGTGATTTTCTGCGGATCTTTCAGAAGTTGCTTTGTGGTATGGTCCACGGCCACGGTGTTGGCAGGCAGCTGCAGCGAGTTGAAGGCGAATTGCCGGGGAGTTGAGCTGTAGTTAAGCAGCACGACCAGGCGTTCGTCGTTATGGACGAAGGTATAAATGTCGCCGCGGGGCTTGCCGGTGGCGGCGTCGACCGTCAGGTCGTGACGGCGGGCGGTTTTGATATTCAGGAAAAATTGTTCGAAATCGGCGGCGATGGCGGCCACCAGCGACGACGCCTGGAAGTAGCGTCCGTCGATCACGAAATGCACATAACCCATGAAGCTTCCGGCTTCCAGCAGGAGCTTCGCGATATTCAGCTGCAGCGCATTCTGATCGGCATAGGACATGATCAGCAACCCGGCATTGGTATATGGTTGCGGGACGGTATCGAGGAGGAGCTTGTCGTCGCCGCCATAGCCAACCATGGGCAGGTCGACCGCCGGAGCGGCGTAACGCCAGTCGATCCCGTAACTGCCCGGATTGTACGGAGGATAGCCGGAATAAAGGGCGAAAATGGTTTGCGGGCTGACTTCCTTCAGGAGATCGCGGTGGATGCGGATGATTTCGGCGTTCTGCCGGGCCCGGAAATCCTGCCATTTGGCGCGGTGGTCGGTCAGGATGATTTCCGGGGTGAGTTTGACGCTGTCGCCCAATTCGGCAAATTTACGGAAAAGCGCCAGGTTGCGTTCGGAGAAGCCGATGGTAGCGGGTTTGGGCTTCGAGAAGTGTTCCGGCATGTACGGAAATTCGTAGTCATAGCAAATCAGATAAGGAAAAACCTCGACATAAGCAGCGGTAATTTCGCGGATGTACGACAGGAAAAGATTATCCTTTTCCAGCAGATAGGCCGGATCGAGTGCCAGTACGGGCTCGCCTTTGGAGTTGACGCCCCGGAACTCCGGGTGCTGTGTCAGGAATTCCCGGATGTACGGGTAATGATAGGCCCCCTGCGTGGCGGTAGGCGCCATGTTGATCAATGGTTTCAGGCCATATTTTCCGAACAGCGGCAGCTGATTCCGCTTGGCATAGGAAATGTTGTACCCCGATTCCCGGAACTTGCGAACCATCAGATTCTGCTCGAGCGGGCTCATGTTGGTGAATTCCTGTTGCTGGGGGTAGGCCCAGAGTACAACCGGCAGTTTCTCTGGCGAGCGCCCGGCCAGCGGCGGCAGTAGCGTCAGCGGCAGCGCGTGGTAGCTTTCCTCGGCGTCTTCCGCGGAGAGCCGGGCCTTGAAATAGAGATGCCCGGTCTTGCCGGGTTCATATAGCCCGGTCCCCTGCCAAAGCAGCGGGATCAGCGGGTATAGCGCCTCGTGCGAATTCACATCGGCCAGGGCGCTTCCATCGTATTCGATCAAATATTTGTAGTACGGTTTGTCCTGATAAGTCACCGTGCTTTCCTGAATGCTCCGGGGAAGGATGGAACCGACGCGGCCATCCGGCGAAAGCAGACGGCAGAACGGCGGCGAAAGGATTTCGACGAAGACCTTGCCGGCACTATACGCCTGATTGCTTTTCAATAGCAGCCGGATATGCTCGACGCTGCCGGTATTCAGGTGAAAATTTTCCGCCGGAAACAGGCCTTCCTCCCCCAGATACACCATCTGCGAACTTATGGCCGGATTTTCTTTGGCCAGCGGGAAAAGGAATTCCGGGGAAGAATAGAGCTGTTTGCCGTTGTCGGAGAATGTGTAGGAGAGGCGGACCTCGGCGGCATCGGCACCGCAGCCGGGACCATAGGCTTCCTTGCGGAAAACATTCCAACCGGCGGAGCCGTTCTGGAAGTTGCCGTTGGAAAGCATTTCACGCCCGGAGTCTTTCTCGATCAGCGAGACATTGTCGAAAGCGACGCTGCCGCCGACTTTGTGGGCGTCCCATTTCAGCATCCAGAATTCTCCGGCAGTGTCCTCGCCGTTTTTGTAAACGCCGCGAACCGTCTGCCAGCCGTTGGTTTTGAGCGGCAGTGCCGCGCCTTCGATGCCCTTGTAGCCGCCGCCTTTGGTACGAACCACAAAGAAGTTGTAGAATCGGCTGCCTCCTTGCCATTGGTAATCGGTTTTCACCTGTGCGGAAAAGAGGTATTCGCCGCCGGGTTTGAGGTTGAGGGAATTCGAGCGCAGGAAGGTTTCAGTGTTGGTGGGGCCGAATTCGCAGATCATGGCCTTGGCGGCGGAACTGAGCTGGTACGGGACCGGGGCGGGGCCTGCGAAAGACATGACGCCGCCGTTGTTGAACCGGGCGATGAGCTCCGCGGCTACGCCGCCGGTGAACTCAAACGACTGCGGAGTATTGGCCTGAAATCTATTCAGTTGGGAAACACCGGAAATGCCCGGAACCTTGTCGGTAAAATTGAGGGTGCCGAAAATCGTCGGCATATGAAAACCCTGCGCGGAAGCAGGGCTCCATGAACTGTATTTGACCTCGTCCAGCTGCGAGGTACGGCAGAGATTGATCCGCCACGGCGAATTTATCGAGGCATTCATGGACTTAAACGGAATGGCGATTTCGGTGCTCCAGAAGCCGTCGCCGACGTAGCTTTTGACTTCGGCCCCGGAAGTCCACTCCGCCGGGGCTTTCCGGCCGATGGCATCGTACAGCGCGCCGTTGGCGTTCACCGTCAGGTGATAGTACAAATCGGGATTCTCGGCGGAGGGAGCGAGGAAAATTTCGACCGCGTTGTCGCCGAAAATGGCGGTGTCTTCAACGCCGGGTTGGACTTTATTCTGAAACTGCTGCAGCTGGTTCAGGACCGGATCGAGCACTTTTTCGTAGCATTTGAAGCCGATATAGAGGCGTTCGCTGTCGTACGTGATATAGGCTTTGGTCGGGCGTGAATCGGGCTCAGCGGATTTGATCCGGACGAAATTAGTGATTTCGATACAGTTCTGCCAGGCGGCATCGTCGAGTTTGCCATCGATAACCGGCGGCGCGGCAATGCGCCCGGCCGTGACGGATGGATTGGCGGCGGAAAGCATAAACGGCATCAGAATGAGCAGCAGCAGTTTTTTCATGAGAGATAAATCCTTGATTTGTTACGGCAGGGGGAATTTGGTCTTGTCATAAACGGTGAGTCCGTAAGCGGCTTCCGGATACGACCAGCCGTGGTAAAGTTTGTTCGAAGAAGCCACGTGACCGTCATAAAAAGCCACATTGTTCTGGCCGTGCCGGATATCGCCATAGGTTCCCAGTGCACGATCTTTCTCATCGAGGATAAAATCGCCGTTGTCACCGGGATTGCCGTCCAGGCTGACGACCCATGGCACACAGGCACCGATGGCGGCGCGGGGATCGTCGAAGATTGACGCGGTCATGGTGGGATACCGCATCTTTTTCAGCGTACCGAAGGCATAATAAGTCGCCTTGTTATTGGCCGAATAATACGCGGGAGTACTGGCCCAGCCGGCGTAATTCAGAGGCAGATTCAGATAAGTGTCGATCGGACGGTCCGGACATTTGGTAATGATACCGCCAACGGCCTGGGCTTTGGCTTTGGCGGCGGCCGAACCATCCGTGGAATCCGGGAAAATATCGCTCGGGATGTTCAGGTAACCAGCCCTGATCAGGTAATGCACCCAAACCCTGACGCCGGGGTCGTAAATGAAGCACGGCGGCACCACATGATCGTAATCGTTGGCATATTGCTGGAACATGAGCCCGATATCCTTCAGATTGCTCTGGCAGGCGGCTTTGCGGGCCATCATGCGGGCGCGGTTCAGGGCGGGCAGCAGCATGGCGGCGAGTATTGCTATGATCGCAATAACTACCAGGAGCTCGATAAGTGTGAAACGTTTCTTTCTCATATTTTCATTCCCTGTTTTAGGTGTTTGTTTTATTTGATTATCGGGATAATGTTTTCAGTTTCCATTTTTTCCGGATGACTTCGAGCGTTTTTTCCGGGGTATAACTGCCGTCCATCATTTTCTTGAGTTCCTGGCGAATCTGATAAACCATGAAATTCAGGAATGTCTCATTGTGGCCATCGGAATAACAGAAAAAGCGCCGGGTCTCCAGATAGTGACGTATCTCTGGTTTACCGAAACCGAACCGGATCGAGACAAATTTCTCGAAATTCTGGCGACGCATCGGGTAGATTCTTCGGATATCGGCAAGTTTCTGCTGAGAAGCGTCGGTCATCAGGTGGCGGATAAATTTCGCCGCCAGGGAGCCGTCCGCGCAGGAATTGGAAATGGCAATGCCGACGAATCCATTCATCTGGTAGTGACCCTCCAGACTCGTGAAAGGGCGGTAATTCCAGCGGAACCCCGGAGCAGGAAACATATTCAAAAAAGTGATATTGGAATTGAGGAAAAGTTGCTGTCCGGCGACAAACCGCTCCACCGCCTCGAGGGGATGTTTCTGTTCGGTGATGAATGCGGGACCGGCACTGCGGAGCGCGGCCAGGTCTTTCAGCACCGGGAGCAGGAAATCGAGGTTGCCGCCATCATCCGGCAGTCCCTGGTGGGCGACATAGTCCCAGATATGGTCCGCGGCATGACAGCCTTCCGGCAGGTGCGGCAGCACTTCGCGGATCATCTGGAGCTGTTCACCGCGCTGAAGGCGGACGGCTACGTCTTTCAGCCCACACTTTTCCGCCAGTTCTTCGTTCCAGAAGGTGGAAGAATCGGAAAATGCGAGCGGCACCAGGTAATCGAAAAGTTCACAATCGACCGCTTCAATCAGTTCGGTGAGGAATTGCGGATCGGATTTGATGTTTCTCAGCGATTGCGGCAGTGCCTGGGCGACCTGCGGCAGTTCACGGGCAAACGCATTGCTGAACAGAAAAATATCGACCGGGTTTTTGATCAGGTAATCCAGCATGTCGCTGGAACTGACATTGTTCGGGAGCCACACCGGTTCGATGATGCATTCGAGCTGGGACTGGTTGAAATCGTCGATCACGCTCTCCCAGAACAACTTCTGCGACGGGAGGTTTTCGAAAAGCAGGAAACGGAGTTTGACCGGCGGATTATCCAGCCACGGCGTCCCCAGCGCCATCTGGTGAAACGCACCCATCTGCGGGGCGGCGGGCTGGGAACGGGGAGCGACGCGGGTGCCGTTGCGGCTGTTGCGCAGCAGCAGGCCCTCTTCATAAAGGGGAACCAGGGCGTTACGGACGGTGACGCGTGAAATGCCGAGCGTCTCGACCAGTTCACGCTCGGGGGGCAGCCGGGTGCCGGGAGGCACGGTACGAACGAAGCGGTAAAGCTTCTCCTGCAGCTGCACCTTCAGCGATTCCCCTGAATTCAGGTCGATGCCGAATTGTGCCTTGATTGCGTCTTCCGTCATAAATTCGCCCTATTTGTTTTATTGGTCTTATTTGTATTATAATGTATCATGTCTATTTTGTCAATAGGTGCAGGAAATTTTTGCGGAAAATAATTGCGGAAAAAATTCAAAACTATCTCTTTTAAATACTTGTAATATTGCGGATTGACTGTAAGTTATAGTTTCAGGTTTATTATTTTAAAGTTAAAAAAAATACTGATTATAAAACGTAATTTTGATTAAAGGAGACGAAAATGACAAAAAGAGATTTAGTCGTAAGAATCGCCAAGGAAACCGGTCTGATTCAGAACAGCGTGGCCGAAGTGGTGCAGAAGACTTTGGATTATGTAGCCGACGAACTGGCCAATGGCGAAACCATTGAGCTGCGCAATTTCGGCGTTTTTGAAGTCAAGGTCCGCAAGAGCCGTAAAGGCCGCAACCCGAACCGCCCGAAAAACGAAGTGGTGATTCCGGAGCGTGCCGTGGTCAAATTCCGCGCCGGCAAAGAGCTCAAAGAGCGCGTGGAAAAGCTCAATCCCAAGAAAATTAAGTAATTCCGTTTTATGGCTTGGGGTTCCGAATAAAGCATTTATAATTGCGCCCGACTTATGGTCCGGCGCAATTTTGCGTTTTCGGAACTTTTGTTTTTATAAGGAAAAGTGAAGGAAAAAATATGGCTAATTACGCACCTCCGCCCGGAACCGCGGATATTTTCCCGGAAGAAGCCGCCTGGTGGCGCCGCCTGGAAGAAACTGCGGATGAAGTATTTCCGTTGTACGGCTACGGGGAACTGCGCACGCCGATTTTTGAATACACCGAAGTTTTCAAACGCGGAATCGGCGACGAAACCGAAGTGGTCCAGAAGGAAATGTATACCTTTGAGGATCGCGGCGGCCGCAGTTTGACTTTGCGCCCCGAAGGTACCGCCGGGGTCATGCGCGCCCTGTTGACCACCGACGTGATGAACGGCAACGAAAAGCGCGTCTACTACATCGGCCCGATGTTCCGCGGGGAACGCCCCGCCGCGGGCCGCCGCCGCCAGTTCCACCAGATCGGACTGGAAAATGTCGGCAGGATCGCCCCCGAAATCGACGCCGAAACCATTACCGCCATGATGCATTATATCAAAGAAATCGGCATCACCGGCGGCAGGCTGCTGCTCAATACCCGCGGCATTCAGGCCGACCGCGAACCGGCGGTGAAGATGCTGCGCGAGTTTTTCAACGGCCACCTCGACGCCATGTGCGACGACTGCCGCGCCCGTATCGACCGCAATATCTGGCGCATTCTCGACTGCAAGCAGGAACAGTGCCGCAACATCGTCCGTCAGGCTCCGCCCTACGTGGAAAGCTACACGGAGGAGTCGCAGGAATATTTCCGCCGGGTCTGCAAACTGCTGGACCAGGCCGGAATCGAATACGAGATCGACCCCTTCCTGGTGCGCGGTCTCGATTATTATGTGCATACGGTTTTTGAGCTGGTCCACACGGCCGGTCTGGGCGCGCAGGCGACCATTTCCGCCGGGGGCCGCTATGAACTTTACCTGCCGGAAACGAAAAAGCCGGTGATCGGCGTCGGTTTCGCGGCGGGCATGGAGCGTTTGCTGCTGGTGCAGCAGGCGCTGGGCGTGGAAGCTCCGCCGCCCGCGGTGCCGCCGGTGTTCCTGATCTCGATGGGTTCCGCCGCCCGCGACGCCAATATCAAGCTGGCTGCAGTGCTGCGTCAGGCCGGTCAACCGGTGATCGTGGAATTTGAGGACAAAAGCATGAAGGCGCAGCTGCGTGCCGCCAACCGCGCGGGAAGCCGTTTCGTGGTGATTCGCGGCGACGAGGAACTGGCGAAAAATATCGTCGTCTGCAAAGACATGGCCGACGGTTCGCAGCAGGAAATCGCCCCGGAAGCTTTATTGGAAGTAATTAAAAAATAACATGCCGCCGGGTGCTTACCCGGACGTGGTCCAGCGGCGGAACGCTGGTCGCCTGAAGGGCGGAAATAAAAGAACAAGGGAACAAGATTACAATGTTCAAGAAAAGAAACCTGATACTGCTCGGCGGCCCCGGGGCCGGCAAAGGAACCCTCTCCGCAATGCTGGAGGAAGCCGCTCCGTACTTCCACATCTCCACCGGCGATCTGCTGCGTGCTGAAGTCAAGGCCGGTACCGAACTCGGCAAAGAAGCCAAAACCCTCATGGACAGCGGCAAGCTGGTGCCCGATGAAATCGTGGCCGCCATGGTCAAGGAAGCGCTGAAAAAAGACGAAAAGAAATACGGATTCATCCTCGACGGTTATCCGCGCACGGTGAAACAGGCCGAACTGCTGGCCGAAGTGCTGAAAGAGCTGGACCGTCCGCTGGATGCCGTGGTGTATTTCCATGGTTCCGATGATTTCCTGCTGCGCCGCCTGACCTCGCGCATCATGTGCCGCAAGTGCAACCGTATTTACAACCGCTTCAACATGGCCCCGAAAGTCGAAGGCGTCTGCGACGACTGCGGCGGCGAGATTTACCAGCGCGACGACGACAGCGAGGCCAGTGCCCGCAACCGCTTGAAAGTTTTCCACGACCAGACCCAGCCGTTGATCGATTTTTATAAGAAGACCGGCTTGCTGATCCAGGTCGACTGCGGCGAGCGCGATGAAGTGTTCGCGGAACTCACCAAAGTTTTAAACTGAGGTCGAGATGCGAGATGTGGTAATTCATACCCCGGAAGAAATCGTTCGAATCCGCAGAGCGGCGCAGGCCACGGCGTTTGTGCGCGAGCAGCTTCGGATGATGATCGCCCCGGGGATGACCACCCGTAATGTCGATGAACTGGCCGGGCGGCTGATTGCCGAAACCGGAGGAACCAGTTCATTCCTCGGTTATCACGGTTTTTCCGGCAATATCTGTATTTCGCTGAACGACGTGGTGGTACACGGGATCGGCTCGGACAAGGCGGTCATCAAGGACACCGACATCCTGAGCATCGACCTGGGGGTGACCATCGACGGCGCGACCGGCGATACCGCCGTCACGCTGACGTTTCGCGACGACCAGCCCGAGGCCGTGAAGCGGCTGCTGAAAGCTACGGAAGAAGGGCTGTATGCCGGAATCGCCGCGGCCCGCAAAAATAATTTTGTCCGCGATATCAGCGCCGCCGTCGAGGCCGTGGCCAAAAAGGCCGGGCTCGGAGTCGTGCGTGAATACGTCGGCCACGGCTGCGGCATCAAGCTGCACGAAGCGCCGGAAGTGCCGAACTTCGTCATGCGCGGCTTCCGCGGACCCAAATTAGTGCCGGGGATGGTCCTGGCTATTGAACCCATGTTTAACCTGGGTACCGCCCAGGTCTATACCGAACCGGACCGCTGGACCGTACGCACCAGGGATGGCCAGTGGTCGGCTCATTTTGAACATCAGGTACTTATCACAGAAACCGAACCGGAGATCCTAACGTGTCTAAAGATGTAATCAGAGTTGAAGGCGTAGTCAAAGAGCTGCTTCCGAACACCATGTTCAAGGTGGAAGTGAACGGACAGCACATTGTGGATGCGCACATCAGCGGAAAAATGCGGTTGAACTTCATCCGTATTCTTCCCGGCGACACCGTCACCATGGAAATGTCGCCATATGATCTGACCAAGGGCAGAATCATATTTCGCAAAAAGTAATGGATTTTTATCCCGGCTGTCTTCCGGACTCGCTCCGGAATACGGCAATTTGTTTTCAGGGGGGCAATATCATATGAATACCGGAACCGCGTTTCAACAGAAATATTGGAACCAGGCGATTCCGGTATTATTGCCGCCCCCTTCTTCCGATGCTTGTCCACCCCGACCCACCTGTGCGCCATGAAAAAACGAGTCGTCAAATCGCAGGTCTGGCTGATATCGGGATCGGGCGCGATTTTTTTGACTCTTCTCTCATTGTTCCTGCAGAATTCCGGTGGTTTCCGGCAGGAAATCCCTGCCAACGATCTGGTGGCGGAACACCTCTCGCAGCAACAGTTAAGCATAACGGACGACCAGGTGGTCAATGCCGACGGGTTAATTGCCGTCGGCGCGGTATTTGCCCACAATGGCTATATACCGGCGGCCGAATACCGGCTGCGGCTGGCGGCGACCGCCCTCGGTGACGGCAAGGCGGCCCTGCTCCTGGCCGAAATATACTACCGGGGCGGGAATCCCGGTCCGGCCGGGGCCTGGGCGGAGAAAGCATGGCGCATGGCCCACGGACCGCAGCAGCCGCAGATACGCGCGAAGGCGAAGCACTTACAGGAAATAATCCGGACAGAGCATGGACAGAAAAAGAATAATTGATTTTTGTACGGATATCGCCCTGGTCCTGGTTTTGATGTCGGCGCTGGGGGTCAGCGTGTATATTCAATACGGGGGACTTTCCCTGAACCGCGAAAGTGCGACTTTTCTGGTGAATTACTGGGATACTTCAAGGACTGTACTGCAGCGGGTTTTCGACCCGCTCGGCAACGACTGGGGACTGTACCAGGCCCGCGAGTTGAGTTACTTCATCGACCTGCTGGATGCGCAGTTCATCAAGGCTTCGATCAACTGTGGGAATCCGCACTTTTTCTCGTTAAGTTTTTTTATTTTTGCGATAGGAATCGTGCTGATTTTCCAATTTTGCGGAAAGCGGCTCTTCAAAAATCTCGATCCCGGCGCTCTTCTGGCCGTAAACGTGCTGTTTCTACTGCTGCCTGCGGTGTTCTGGGGCAGTAATTTTTTCCGCTCGGCGAAACCGGGCTGCGCGGCGATGCTGGCGGTGATGGCATTCGGGCTGTATTATTTCTTTCTGCATATCCGCGAACGGAATACGTGGCTCTGGCCGCTGATTTTCGGCAGTGAACTGCTGATGCTGCTGTTCGACCGGCAGGGGATGTTTATGGCCGCCACGCTGACGGTCGGCTGCGGAATTCTCCTGATCGCCGTCACCCTGCTGGAAAAAGATCCTGAATTGAACCGGAAAACCGCGCTTCTCTGCTTCGGTTCCCTTGGAGTGGTTTTACTTGGAACGCTGTACAACCTGTACCTGGGGCCATGGTTCATTTTTCAGCTCAACGGATATTATCCGAAGTGGGATTACCAGACCATGGAGCTTCAAAGCGTTTTCAATTTGCGCGGGGGACTGATTTTCATGTTGACCAACATCGGGGGAATGTTCGGCGGCTTCGGGATGATTGCAGGAGCGGGATTGATCCTGTTAATCGGCGGCGGCCTGATCCTGCCCTGGTTCAAGTACAGACGGCGCACAGCGATTTACACTACCGCCGCGTTCGTTTTTCTGCTGTGCGCGATGACCGCGGCAGCAAATCTCATGGCGGTACGTCATCCGGCGCTGCTCTGGCCGGACGTCATACGCGGCGGGTATTTTCTGCCGAACGCGGTTGTGTTCATGTTCTTCTTTCTGCTGTCCCTCAATTCGCTGATGGAAATATTCACGAACCGCAAAAAAGCGGAACATATACTGTTTGCGGCCTTGCTGCTTCCGCTGGCCGGCAATGTCCGGGCCCTGCCCGAAATGCTGGAAATCATGAGCCGGGGATACGCAGCCTCGGAGTACAGCCGCGTCCAGACACTGCTGCAGGTACTGCGGGAGCCGAAGAGCGATTACCAGGAACTTATGCTGACATTGCGCGAACACAATGTGGTGGCGGCGATACGCGGCGAACGGCTGCTCCGCTACGCCGGGGCGGAAGAGAAAATTACGGAATGGATTTATCTTAAGGAAGATTGAAAAATCCGTCGGAAGTGCTATTTTATCTAAATTTTATGATCAGAACAAAGGAAACAAGATGAAAGCAATATTCGTATTTTCGGGCCAGGGCGCCCAAGCGGTAGGCATGGGGCGCGACCTGTATGAAACGAGCCCGGCGGCTAAAGCAATTTTCGACGCGGCGGACAAAGCCCTCGGCTGGTCCGTCAGCGAGGTATGTTTCGAGGATAAAGAAGGCAAACAGGCCCGCAGCATGTACGTGCAGCCCGCCATTTACACCATGAGCTGTGCCGTGCTGGCCGCTTACCGCGAAAAGCACCCGGAAGTACAGCCGGTCGCCTGCGCCGGGCTCAGCCTCGGCGAATACGGTGCATTGTACGCCGGCGGCGCGTTCTCGTTTGAGGACGGCCTGAAGCTGGTGGCCCAGCGTGCCGAACTCATGGACGGCGCCTGCGCCAAAACCCAGGGCGGCATGGCCAGCGTGCTCGGCGGCGACGCCGAAATCATCAAGGAAGTCTGTGCGGCCTGCGACATCGACGTGGCCAACTACAACAGCCCCGGTCAGATCGTCATCAGCGGCGAAAAAGACAAAGTCGTCAAGGCCGTCGAAATGCTTAAGGAAAAAGGCATGCGCAAAGTGATTCCGCTGAACGTGGCGGGCGCTTACCATTCGCGTTTGATGAAGGAAGCCGGCACCGCATTGCGTCAGGTACTGGAAAAAACCAACCTCGCCATGCCCTCCACTCCGGTTTACCACAACTTCACCGCCCAGACCGCCAAGAGCCCGGTCGAACTGCTCGATAACCTCGAAAATCAGGTCGCCGGCAGTGTCCGTTGGGTGGAGTGCATCCAGAATATGATCGCCCTCGGCGGCGATACCGTGATCGAATTCGGCCCGGGCAACGTCCTGACCGGTCTCCTCAAACGGACCGACGCCAACGTCCCCGGCATCAATATCAACACAGCGGAAAGCTTAAACCAATAACATAGGAAGACTGAATATGGGAAAACTCGAAGGCAAAGTAGCTCTGGTTACCGGCGGCGCGCGCGGTATCGGTAAATCGATTTGTGAACGCCTGGCAGCCGATGGCGCCAAGCTGGCGATCGTCGACATCATGCTCGACGTGGCCGAAGCCACCGCCAAGGAATTCTGCGCCAAGGGCGTCGAAGCCATCGCCGTAGCCGCCAACGTGGCAAAACTGGAAGACGCCACCCGTGCAGTCGAAGAAACCGTGGCCAAATTCGGCCGCCTCGACATCCTGGTCAACAACGCCGGCATCACCCGCGACAACCTGATCATGCGCATGAGCGAACAGGAATGGGATTCCGTGATCGCCGTCAACCTGAAAGGCTCTTTCAACTGCATCAAGGCCGCAGTCCGTCCGATGATGAAGAACCGCTACGGCAAGATCGTCAATATGGCCTCCGTGGTCGGCCGCATGGGCAACGCCGGGCAGGCCAACTACGTCGCCAGCAAAGCCGGTCTGATCGGCCTCACCAAAACCGTGGCCAAAGAATTCGGCTCGCGCAACATCACCGCCAACGCCGTCGCCCCCGGTTACATCATCACCGATATGACCAAGGACCTCTCCGACGCCGCCAAGAGCGCCTTCATGGATATCATCCCGATGAAGCGCGGCGGCACCCCTGATGACGTGGCGAACGTGGTTTATTTCCTTTGTTCCCCCGATTCGGATTACGTCAGCGGCCAGGTGATCGGCGTTGACGGCGGCATGTACATGTAATCTGCCGTTTCCAGCAACTCACAGCCCGATGGAATTTTCTCCGTCGGGCTTTTTCGTTTTCAGGGAGAAATGCGGGGGCTCACGCCTCACTCAGTTTTTTGCTTATTTCCTGGGCTGACAATTCATAATATACTGATAATCAATATTTTGAGCCATTGTTCTTCATGGTTATTGGCGAAATTTGGGTTATTCATGGTTACTATTGTTTTGAACTTAGCCGTCATCGTTATTTTGTTTGATAAGCAAACATATGCAAACAGGGTTTTGGGCTGGAATTTGATTTGACTGACAAGTCATCAGAGAAGGAAAATTAGCTGATTTTGGGAAGTCGAGAACAGTCATGCAACTGTTCTCGTGGGAGAAGGATTTCCTTTGGCATTCATCATCACAAGTGGTTATGATGATGATGAATGCCAAGCAAAGGAGGTCCAAAGATGGCTAAAGTCAAGAAGGCGCTCAGGCGCGAAAAAGGTAGTGGCGGGGTTTATAAGGCTCGCGGGTATTTCTATTTGCAGTATACGCCCGAGAAGGGGAAGCGCAAGGCGGTGACTTTGCGGAATACCGCTGGTGAGAAGATTACTGATTTTCGGGAAGCCGAAACTGCTGCTGCGGAATTTCTGCAGAAAGAGAAGGCTTTGCAAAGCATTGAGAGCCGCGAGCAGTATCTGCATGAGGTTGCCAAGGTCAAGCAGTTGCGGGCGAAGTTGACGATTGCTACGGCGGAGGCGTTTGAGTTGGCGAACGGCAAGCCGAATGTGCCGGACGTTTCGGAAAAACATCTGCAGAGGAAGCGGAAGCGTTGGAGCGATTTTTGCCGGTATCTGCGGGATAATTTCAAGATCATCACGATTGATGAGGTTACGCCGAGTCATGCGGAACAGTATGTTTCGTATGTGCGCGCGAAGGGCTATTGGCATAAGCCGACGAAAATCTGTCTGGTGAATCCGGATGAGCCGGATATTCAAAAGTTGTCGAACACGACCATCAATCGCGCGGTGATGGATTGCCGGTGGGTTTTCAATCAGTTGGCACGCGACCTTGGGTATAGCGCGAGCGATAATCCGTTTTGCGATATTGCTAAGCTCAAAGAGGAGCCGGTGCAGCGTGAAGTCTTTACGGATGACGACCTGCGGGCGATTTTTCGCAATCCGCCGCCGCTGATGGAGGCGCTGTTTACGATTGGCCTGTGTACCGGGTTGCGTGAAGGCGATGTGGCGACATTGCGTTGGCGCGAGATTATTACCTATAATAAAGACGCGCGCGGAGTGCCGGATTTTTATGCCGCTGAAATCGAGCGTGTGACCCGCAAGACCAAGGCGGCGGTATCGATTCCGGTGGAGAAGGAGTTGGCTGACTTTCTGAGCCGCCAGTGGGAAATAAGTGGTGGCCTGGAATATGTATTGCCGGAGGCGGCGGAGCTGTATTTCGCCAGCAACAACAAATTGAGCATGAAAATCATCAAATACCTGCAATCCATAGGCATTCAGACCAAAGTCAAGGCCGAGGGCCGGGTAAAGAATCAGAGCGTGAAGGATTTTCACTCATTGAGACATAGCTTTTGCTATTATGCGGGGTTGCGCGGTGTTCCGCTGCCGATTGTGCAGAGCATTGTCGGGCATATGAACCCGAAAATGACGATGTATTACCAGAAGCACGCCGACCGCAAGGCGAAGCAGGAGGGATTGTCGATGATGAATGGGCTGTTGATCGGCAACAGTTTCGGTAATATCAAGCAGATATCTGATCCCTTGCATGACTTGCGTCAGGAACTTTACCAGATTATAGGCAATGCCTCGGAAGAGCAATTGCTGAAATTCAGAGAATTTCTCAAAAACGGAGGGATATCATGAAGAAAAGAACGCTAACGCAGGACAGCCTGAAGTCCTATAAATCGAACCTGAAACAACGGTTGAGAATGATACTGGAACACGCAACGCGCGAAAAGGATTATGCCTCGAAATCCGGAACGTTGAAAGGTGGTATCGAGGCAATTTTGAGTGAATTGGGCGAATAGCCGTAATCCGAATAAACGCCGGTTTTATCTGAAAAAGATGAAACCGGCTATTTTTTTGCCTGGAGACGCGATCATTGATGCAAGTGTTCTCTTCCGAGTATGAATTTCTATAGTTATTGATGGAAACCTGTCGTATAATATCTCCTGCGGATTAACATTGAAACAGGAATAATTTCGCCCTGTGGGCGACCAGCGCTATCCGCGCGCTGGACCGCGTGCGGCAACGTGCCGCTGCGATGATTATTTAAGTAAAAGAAGGAGAATTTATATGATTCAACCGAAAACCATCGAAACCATCATCAAAGTCGCCCAGCCGTTGATCGAATGCGGCGCAATTCCGCCTGAAGAAATCAAAAGTCTTCAGGAGCTTCAGCAGCAAACGGCCAAAGGCAATTTTGAAATTCTTGCGCTGAAGACCATCGAAGAAGCTGCTCAAATCCTGCGTATCACGCCGAAAAGCATTCATGAGTTGGCAAAAGCCGGAGAACTGGAGAAAATTCATTTCTCGCGGAAAAAAGTTTTGATTCCGGAAGCCAGCATTGCCAGCTATATCGAGCGATATAGAACCAAATCGTGACGATTTATTTCTCTATGGCACAACCGTAACTTGCTAATGGAATGTACGCGAAGTATATTCATAACATCGGTTG
>JBEBRW010000078.1:0-19331 GCA_040394635.1 Victivallis vadensis
TTTTTTTGCCCAGTCCGAGGCCAAACCTCGAACTGGGCTCCTTTTTTTTATACCCCACCCCCCACAACACACCGACTCCCACAGACAAACACGGACAAACACCCCTCCGAGCAGTGCTTATTGATTGGAGCTTCTTGAATTGAAATAATATTTCACGAGAATGATGGCGGCTGTTATGAGAACTGCCGCAACCAGCGTGGGAATGGCAGTTTTGAAATCTCCGGTGATCAGCCAATATGGGAGAGAGAACAATATTATAATGAGAGGCGGGAACACATAGTAATAAGAGAAGATTTTAAATAGAAATTTCGGTACTGGATGATGTGGCATGGGAGGATCTGTTGGGGGTTGCCTGGCGATTTCCTCCTCACTGATAGTCGGTTCTTCGAGATGTTCCGTTACGCCGTCCGTGCCCAGGATGATGAAATCTTCGCCGCAATTCTCGCATTTTTTGATCTTTCCGCAGTTGAACGGATTCATTTTTTCATAAATAAATTGGCAGTGCGGACATTTGATAATCATAATTTTATCCTGTTTTTTATAAAATATTGCGGAATCCGGTAATTTCAATTGGAAAAAATGGAAATGAAAGTTATCGTCTTAGCGAGCAACAGGAAAAATTATTTGTGAGGATCTATTGATGATATGCTCATGACCTGTATTTTCTTCAGAAATTGCAGTTATTTATGGACTAATACTATGAAACAAAGTGAAGACGAAGAAAAATATATTTTATCAAAGGGTTCTTTGATTCCTACTGGCATTGCCTTACTTATGACTTTTTGCCAGATTGCAACTTTAAGAGACGAAATAAATCTATGGTTATATATATCAATATATGTGTTTTATATATATTTTATCGTATTCATTGCAAAAGTAAATTTTCCTAAAAGAATATTTTTTGAATGGTTCTTTTCCGTGGGCTGCATGTTGGCCGTTATGGTCACACCTAGTTTTAATCTTGCATTTTTCGTTTATTCACTTTTATGTATATTTAGCGTTGGAATTGCCGGGCAGATATGGAGTGATAAATAATTTAAGGAAGAGAAGGCGCATGGCTTCACTGACAAATACAGTTTCCGCAGGGAACCACGGAAGAAATAATTGTTTTAACTCATAATTTTCTGTGCATTGCGCTTGCAAAAACTCCATTTGACGCACTATATTATAGTATAAGGAGATTTAAAAAATGGAAATGTTTTATAATCGTTTGTCGGCGTTGAAGATTGTGCCGGTGGTTGCCATCGAAGAAGCGGAAAATGCCAACCGTCTGGGTGATGCTCTTTGTGCGGGGGGATTGCCCTGCGCCGAGGTAACTTTCCGTACGGCCGCAGCGGCCGAAAGTATCAAAATCATGGCGGACCGCGGCGATATGCTCGTGGGCGCCGGTACCGTGTTGACGATCAGCCAGGCCAAGCAGGCGATCGATAATGGCGCGCAGTTCATTGTTTCGCCCGGTTTCAGCGGGGCGGTGGTGGAATTCTGTCAGGACAAAGGGGTGCCGGTGCTGCCCGGCGTGTGCACGCCGACCGAGCTTTGCCATGCCGTCGAGTACGGGTTGAATGTGGTGAAATTTTTCCCGGCCGAGTCTTTTGGCGGGTTGAAGACGCTGAAGGCGCTGGCTGCGGCGTTTGTGAATTTCCGTTTTGTGCCGACCGGGGGTATCGATGTCTCGAATATCCAGGATTATCTGCAGTACAAGCGGGTGCTGGCCTGCGGCGGCAGCTGGATGGTCAAAACCGATATGATCACGGCGCAGAATTTCGACAAGATTCACGAGCTGACCAAGGAAGCCGTGAAGCTGGTCCGCGGATAATAAGTAATTTTCAAATACATCAAATATAAGGACTTAATAAGATGAAAAAAATGATTGCAATGACTTTCTGTGCCGCCATGCTTGCCGTATTGACCGGCTGTACTTCGGTAGCCACCACCACGCGTCTGAATGATATGCGCATGGGGACTCCGAAGACCAATCAGCTGGTTCAGATTCACACCGAAATCTGGGGCGTGTACCTGTTCGGATTCATTCCGCTCTTTGCGGGCAACGCCAGCAATCCGGGCAGCACGGCCGCTTTCTCCGACACGGTCCGCCTGGACTACAGCATGCTGCTGGCCACCAATGCCGCGCGGAATATGGACGCCACCAAAATCGAAGCGGTCAATTCGCATTTCTCCTCCTCGACGATTTTCCCGATCTTCCTGACCCTGAAGAGTTTTCAGGTCAGCTTGACCGCGTCGAAATAAGTTGATGGACAAGCAATTCGCCAATAACTGCGCCATTGTCACGGGCGGGACCCGCGGCATTGGGCGCGCAGTTACGGAACTGTTGTTGCGCGGCGGCGCCGAGGTTATCGCCGTTTATGGCGGCAACGATGCCGCTGCCGCTGAGTTTGCCGCCGAATGGCGCGATTACCCGCTGAAAACCGTGAAGCTTGACGTATCGGATTACGCGGCCTGCGAAGCATTTTTCGCGGAATTCGACCGTATGCATGAGCATCTGGAAATTCTGGTGAATTGTGCCGGAATCCGGCGCGACGCGGTGATCGGCATGATGTCCGCCGAGGATTGGCGCCGGGTGCTGGATATCAACCTGACCGGCAGCTTCAATATGACGAAATTCGCGGTGCAGCGGATGATGTCGAACCGTTACGGGCGCGTGGTGTGCATCACCTCGCCGTCGGGGCGGATCGGGTTTGCCGGACAGGCGAATTACGCTGCGTCCAAGGCCGGGCAGGTGGCGCTGATGAACTCGCTGGCCAAAGAGGCCGGGCGGCGCGGCATTACCGCCAATTGCGTTTCGCCGGGATTCATCGAAACAGAGCTGATCGGCGATTTATCCGAAGAACAGGTCAAGGAGTACCGCAACATGGTGCCGCTGAAGCGGTTCGGCAAGGCTGCCGAGGTGGCGGAAGCGGTGCGTTACCTGGTGTCGAAAGAAGCGGCTTATGTGACCGGGAGCGTGGTTGAAATTTCCGGGGGGCTTTAACAAGGGATCGTGGTAAGATGAAATGGGGAATACTATTTGTCATGTTGTCGTGTGTGATCAATGGATTTTGCGGAGAGCTTCACTTGCTGCTTCCGGAAAAAATTTACGCGGTTCCCGGGATCGAAAACAATGTTTATTTCGATAATATTGTGCTGACGCCGAATCCCGGTAATTATATTTTCGATGTGGATTGCTCAAAGGGTCGCCAGGACGAAAAGCGCTGGCGTTTTACGCCCACGGAGAGCGATATCGGCGAATTCGAGTGGAAAATCCGCATTACCGATGGATTCAAGACTCTTGCCGAGGGAACCTCCAAGGTCGTGGTCGCTCCGAAGAATGCCGGTGAAAACAAAGAAATATCGATTTTGATGGTCGGCGACAGCCTGACCGGGGCATCGGTTTACCCGGCCCGGGTTTTCGCGCTGACTCAGGAAGCGCGAAATCCCCGGCTGAAAATGATCGGTTCCAATAAGCGCACACCGGAAGGGGTTTACCATGAAGGACATGGCGGCTGGAGTTGGAATTGTTTCCTGACCCGGGTACAGGACGAACCGGATGCCAGGCCGCAGATGATCACCAGTCGATTTCTGGTGAAAAAAGACGGCAGATACGTGCCCGATTTTCAAAATTACCTGAATCAATACAATGACGGCAAAGCACCGGATTATATCACGGTGATGCTCGGAATCAACGATGTTTTTTCCGCGAATGACGAGAATCTGGAGGCGACGGTGAAAACGATTCTGGAGAATGCCGAGCGTTTGATTGCGTTTTTCCGCGCCGGGGCCCCAAATGCGGTGATCGGCATCGGATTTCCGACGGCCGGCGCGGCTACTCAGGATGCGTTCGGCAACAACTATAAATGCGGCCAAACGCGCTGGCAGTACAAGAAAAACCAGCATCGACTATGCGCGGAAATGATGAAGAAATTCGGCGAATCGAATGATCCGAAAATATCGCTGATTCCGACTTACATCAACCTGGATTGCGAGCATAATTTCCCGATTGTGACCGAGCCCGTCAATGCCGGCAATGCGCGGACGATTACCCGCCAGAGCAATGGCGTGCATCCGGCCCCGGATGGCTATAACCAGATTGGCGATACTTTTTACTGCTGGTTGAAAAACCGTTTGAAATCGGAGTAGTGGAAATGGATTTTTTACGGCTGCAAGGGAAGAAAATTGTCATTTTCGGGGTGGCGAACCGCAAAAGCGTGGCGTTTCATATCGCGCAGGTTTTGGGCGAGGCCGGGGCCGGGTTGATTTTTTCCGTGCAGAAGGAAGAAGCGGCTGAGGTGGTGAAGAAATTTTTCCCGGACAGCGATCTTTTTGTTTGCGATTTCAGCAGTGACGAATCCATCGAAAACTGCGTGCGCGAAATCACGGCAAAGCACCCGGTCGTTTACGGGCTGGTGCATTCGGTGGCGTTCGCCAATTACTCGGAGGGCGTCAAGCCTTTTCACGAAACGGTGCGGCGGGATTTCCTGGAGGCGATGGATATTTCGTGTTACTCATTTATCCGCCTGGCGGGGCTCTTTAAACCGTATCTGGAAGAGGACGGCGCGCTGCTGACGATTTCGATTTCCACCACCCGGATGGCGGCCGAGAGCTATGGCTACATGGCTCCGGTGAAGGCCGCGCTGGATTCGAGCGTGTGCTTCCTGGCCAAATCGCTGAGCGACAAGCGAATCCGCGTGAATGCGGTGGGTGCGGCGCTCTTGAAAACCTCGGCTTCGGCGGGGATTCCCGGGTATATCAAGCCGTATCTCTTCGCGGAAAAAGCCACGCTGCGCAAAGAGGCGCTGAAAACCGGTGAAGTGGCCGATGCCGCGGCGTTTCTGTTGAGTCCGCGGTCCTCCGGGATCAATGCGCAGACGGTGGTGGTGGACGCCGGCATGGCGACGAATTTTTTCGACCGCGAAATCGTCGACGAAGTCATCGAATAAATCCCCGGATAAAAACCGATTTTTTTCTATTTGTGGTTGAGATTTGGGAAAAATACGCTATAGTTATCTCGTCATTATTTTTAACTTTTAATTTAACAGGAGATGTCGGGCTATGGACTACATGGGTGAAATGTTATCGTTGCAGAAAAAGCATGATTTTTTTATCGGATTCGACAGCGACGGCTGCGTTTTTGACTCGATGGAAATCAAACAGAAAGAGTGTTTCTGTCCGTGTTTCATCAAGCATTTCGGTCTGCAGGCGGCCAGCAAATATGCACGTGAAGTGTGGGAATTCGTCAATCTGTACAGCAAGACCCGCGGCTGCAACCGTTTCCCGGCCGTTCAGCGCGCTATCAAATTGTGCAAAGAGCGCAAGGAAATCCAGGACCGCAATCTGAATATCGCCGGCACTCCGGCGCTCGACGCCTGGATCAAGGAAGAATCCAAGCTCGGCAATCCGGCGCTGAAAGCCAAGGTCGCCGCCTGCAATGACGAAGAGCTGATCAAGCTGCTGGCCTGGAGCGTCGAAGTTAATGAACGCATCGCCGACATGGTTTACGGCCTGCCGCCGTTCCCCGGCGTGCGCGAAGTACTGGCCACATGTCAGGACAAGGCGGATATGATCGTGGTATCGCAGACCCCGCTCGAAGCGCTGGCCCGTGAATGGGAAGAAAACAAGATCGAGCATTATCTGAAGCTGATTTGTGGTCAGGAACACGGCACTAAGACCGAGCACCTGAAGTATTGCGCGGTCGGCAAATATGAGCGCGAAAAGATCCTGATGATCGGCGACGCGCCTGGCGACCAGAAAGCCGCCGAGGCCAACGACGTGCTGTTCTTCCCGATCATTCCGGGACGCGAAGAAGAGTATTGGGCCAAGCTGAATTCGGAAGGTTTGGACCGTTTCTTCAACGGTACTTACGCCGGTGCATACGAAGAGTCGCTGAAGAAGGAATTCGCCGCGGCCCTGCCGGAAAATCCGCACTGGTAAGTAGTTACTGAATTTATTGAACCACGGAATATACGGAAATCACGGAATTTCTTGTCGGACGGGTCGGACAAGTCAGACAGGTCGGACAAAATAAAAATAAAGCTTTCCGTGCATTCCGTGTATTCCGTGGTTTATTATGTAGGCGAAATTGTGCATTTGTGTGTTGACAAATGTGAATTTACAACTAAATTATACCAAATGATATAAGCGAAAAACCGATGAGGATGAGTGCAAAATGTTCATGCTGGATAAACTGATAGGCGTTTTTTCTACCGATTTGGGGATGGACTTGGGAACGGCCAACTGCCTGGTGTTTATCCGCGGACGCGGAATTATCCTCTCGGAACCTTCGGTGGTGGCCATCGCGGAAAACACCCGCGAGGTGATCAAAGTCGGTATCGAGGCCAAGCGCATGCTCGGCCGTACCCCCGGCAATATCCGGGCGATCCGCCCGATGAAAGACGGGGTGATCGCGGACTTTGAAGTCACCGGCGAAATGCTGCGTTATTTTATCCAGAAAGCGATCAAGTCGATGCCGTGGCACAAGCGGATTTTTCCGCCGCGTGTACTGGTGGCGGTGCCGTCCGGGATCACCGAAGTGGAAAACCGCGCGGTGAAGGACAGCGCCCGGCGCGCCGGAGCCCGTATGACGTATCTGGTCGAAGAGCCGATGGCGGCGGCGGTGGGCGTGGGCCTGCCGGTAACGGAGCCAAGCGGCAGCATGATCGTGGATATCGGGGGCGGCACGACCGAAGTGGCGGTGATTTCACTGGCCGGGATCGTGGAGTCGCGCAGCGTCCGCGTGGGCGGCGACGAGCTCGATATGGCGATCAGCCAATACATGAAACGTGTTTACAACCTCCTGATCGGGGAACGTACCTCCGAACGGATTAAAATCGACGTGGGCAGTGCATATCCGACCCGCGATGAAATGGAAATCGAAGTCAAAGGGCGCGATTTTGTCTCCGGGCTGCCGAAGACGATCAAGATTACCGGCGGTGAAATCCGGGTGGCGCTGCAGGAGCCGATTACCAGCATCATCGAAGCGGTTCGTACCACGCTGGAGCGTTGCCCCCCTGAACTGGCGGCCGACCTCATCGATCACGGAATCATGCTGGCGGGCGGCGGTGCCTTGCTCTCCGGTCTGGACAAGCTGATCAGCGAAGAAACCAGCCTGCCGGTACTGGTGGCGGAAGATCCGCTGAACGCTGTAGTGAACGGCACCGGCATCATGCTGCAGGAAATCGATCACTTCACCAAATAATCACAGGGGCTGCCCGGTATGAGGAAGGAGCTGAGAGAGCGCTTGGTCCATACGGCCTGCATGTTGCTGCTGATGACTCCCGCGCTGATCGGTATGACGGCGGGTTTTACCCTGAATAAAAGTTATGACTGGTTTCATCCGCAATGGTTTTATCCGGTTCTGTTTTTCTTCGTAGTGATTACTGTCCTGCTGGCCTGGGTGCGCAGCCGGCGGCCGATCAGCCGGATTTACTGGGCGGTAATGCTCAGCCAGTTCGTGCTGGTAGTCAGCACTGAAGTTTGGATGGCGCTTAAGCTCGCTCAAATTCTGCTGGATAAGTAATAGCAACGCAAGTTTCGCCCTGCGGGCGACCAGCGTTCCGCCGCTGGACCGCGTCCGGCTACGAGCCGGCGCGAAATATCTTGAAAAGGGAGATCCGCGAGTTTCCGACTCGCGTCAGGAGGCTGCCGCCCCTGAACCCTGCCGGAGATAGAACTTATCGATCAATGCGTTTAATTCCTGTTGAAGTGCCGGATTTTCGGGGGATTTCAGGATTTGACATACTTTTTTCACGATCCGGGTGAATGATTTTTTAGTGGAGGGAACCGGCATTTGGGTGATCATTTCTTTGGTGAATGTCACGCCGCCGTTGTAGGAATGGCCGCGGTATTTTTCGTTGACGTATTTCTGCATCAGGTCGCTGTTGATGATGCCCAGGGCAAAAAGCAGGTTGTTCCGGTGTTCCGAGTGAAAAATCAGCGTGGTTTTCGCGGGGAGGTATTCGGCTTTGAGGTCCGGCATGGCATCGAGGCGGTTCAGGCCCTTGATGATGACCTTGGGGTAGCGGATTTTGTCGCCGTATGAATGCGGAAACATCCGGTGGAACATATTTTTGCTGCAGACCGGGTTCCGGTATTCTTTCCCCAGGTATTTCATCGGCCTGACGCCCCAATGCGAGGTAAATTTGCCGATGGTGCCGGTGTTGACCAGCTTGTAACCGCGAGCGCCCTCGCGGATCAGTGGAACGAGCTTGTAAGCGTCCGAAGTGGCGCAGGTGGGCTGGCAAGTACCGAAATCGCCGAGGCGCCCCGGCATGGCCTCGATCTGACGGATGAAATCCAGATGGTCCGACAGCAGGTAATCCAGCGTATAGGGTTTGGCGATGCCGGATTTGTCCACCGTCCGCGAAGCGGCCTGCAGGGATTTCGATTTGCGCGCGGAAATGACCGTGATAATGGAATCGACCAGTGCATCGGCGAAGACATCGCGCCCGACCGGTTCGATGGAGACGATATTCGGCAGATACCTGGCGCGAAACGCATCGCCGAAGGGCTTGCCGAGCCATTTGTCCGGCGTGATGTAGATGAGGACGCCATCAGGCTTCAACAGCGTAATCCCGCGCTCAAAAAACGGTATATAAAGGTCCCAGTTGCCCCGGGCGCAGGCGTATCGGGCGGTAATCTGCTGACGGTATTCGTGGCCGAGGGTGCGGACCATGGTTTCGGAGTCGATATAAGGGGGATTGCCGATGACCAGGTCGAACTTATCCATACGCTTGAAAAGGGTGTCACCGCAGTCGATATGGCCGCCGCCGAGTCTGTCCCGGCAGGCGCACACGGCTTCGGGGTCGATGTCCATGCCGTGGAGGTTGCCGACGGCCCGTTGAGCGTCCGCGCCGAGCGCGATCAGCTCCTTGAGCATGGCGGCGAGGAGCTCGCCGGTGCCGCACGCCGGGTCGAAAACGGTCAGCGAGTGAATGGCTTCGGGCGGCTTATCCTGCAGCCAAAGCTGCAGCGCCGTCCGGCACATCCGCCGCGCTTCCGTCTCTGGGGTATAGACGACCCCGGGTTTACGACTGCTTCTTTTTTGGGCCATGGCACTGGTCGCCGGAGCATCTGGCGCAGATGTTGTTGGTGTAGGGTTTGCCTTTGGCGAATTCCATGATGTTTTCGAGCGTGGTCTGGGCGATGCCGGCCAGGGCCTCGCGGGTGAAAAAGGCCTGGTGCGAGGTCACCAGCACGTTGTTGAAGGAAATCAGCCGCGCCAGCTCGTCGTCCTGCACGACCGCGTTTGAATGGTCCTCGAAGAAATAGGCGTTTTCTTCCTCGTACACGTCGAGGGCGGCGGCGGAGACTTTGCCGGATTTCAGGGCGTTGATCAGGGCGGCGGTGTCGACGAGTTTGCCGCGGCTGGTGTTCACCAGCATCACGCCGGGTTTCATTTTGGCCAGTGAGTCGCGGTTGATCATGTGGGTGGTCTCATTGGTCAGCGGGCAGTGCAGCGAAATGATGTCGCTTTTCGCATAAAGTTCGTCGAGCTCGACGTATTTGACGCCGTTGGCCCTGGCGAATTCCTTGTCCGGGTAGGCGTCATGGGCCAGGATGTTGACGCCGAAGCCCTTCATAAGGGTCATGAAAACCTTGCCGATCCTGCCGGTGCCGATGACGCCGACGGTCTTGCCGTGGATGTCGAAGCCGAGCAGGCCGTTGATCTGGAAATTGTTGTCGCGGACACGCAGATAGGCGCGATGAGTTTTGCGGTTCAGCGTCATGATCATGGCGAGTGCGTGTTCGGCCACGGAATAGGGCGAATAGGCGGGCACGCGGACGACGGTGATCTTGCCGCAGGCTTCGCGCAGGTCGACGTTGTTGAAACCGGCGCTGCGCAGCGCGATCAGCTTCACGTCGTAGCCGATCAGTTCCTTGATTACCGGCGCGCTGAGGTCGTCGTTGACGAACGGGCAAACCACTTGGAAGCCCTTCGCATACCAGGCGGTTTTTTCGCTCAGTTTGTCGGCGATGAACGAGATGTCGAAGCCGAATTTCTTATTGGCTTCTTCAAACAACCGGATATCGTATTCCTTGGCATCGAAAAATGCCACTTTCACGTCTTTCGCCTTCATAATCTTCTCCTCGTAATGATGTATTAATTTACCATCAAAAGACGTTTATTGCAAACTGCCGTCGATATTGACGATGATCTGTTGGAGCGGAATATCCTTGCCGGAGGCTGCCAGTGCGTTCTCCGCCAGGCGGGCGATGCCGCTGCAGCAGGGAACTTCCATGCGCGCCACGGTCAGGCTGCGGATGTCGTTGTCGCGCAGGATCGCGGTCAGTTTGTCGAGATAACTGGCTGTATTGTCCAGTTTGGGACAGGCGATGATGATCTGTTTGCCGCGCAAAAGTTCCTGCTGGAAGCCGCCATAGGCCACCGGTACGCAGTCCGCACAGAGCAGCAGGTCGGCCCCTTGCCAATTGGGGGAGCTCACCGGTACGAGGTGAAGCTGAACGGGCCACTGGCGCAGTTCCGAGTCCGGGTTGTCGACTTTCGCGGACGGTGTGCGTTTCTGCAGGAGCGTGCGGAGCGCACTGCCGGGACAGCCGCATTCCGGAGCGGGCGGAGCGGTCTTCTGCTTCTGCAGATGCTCGGCCACGGCCTCTTCGTCAAAAGCGTCGGCCTCGCGCTCGATGATTTTGATGGCGTCCATCGGGCAATGCCCGAGGCAGGCCCCGAGACCATCGCAATACGAATCGGTGACCAGTTTCGCCTTGCCGTCGATCATCCGGATGGCGCCTTCGGCGCACGCGTCGGCACATAAACCGCAACCATTACACTTTTCCTGATCTATTTCCACAATATTTCTTTTCATAATTTCATCCTCCATATTCTTGAATTCTGGTATTATAATACCATTATTTAAGAAAAAGTCAAATGATATCCGAGAAAAATGGGGGAAATTTTATGGACCTCATGGACACGATGGACATTATGGACGAAGCATAAATCCGATTTCAATTGTCCATTCTGCCCATGAGGTCCATGAATTTTCTCAATCTTCTGCGGGGTTGTTACGGTAACGGCCCAGTTCCAAGGTGTCGAATTCGTCTTTGCCGGGGTTTTTCCGCAGACCGAGAATTTCCAAAATATGATTTCCCCTGTTGCATTCTTTCTGCACGCCGAGAGCGCTCAGAATACGGTTGATGGTTCCTTCGCCACTTGCGGGGCCGAAGGTGATTTTGCCATTCTGAAACAGGACTCCGCCCTGGGTACCCACTCCGCCGAAGTAATCCGTTTCCACATAGGCGAGTTGCGAATTGGCGGAATGATCTTCCATCAGGCGGGATATCGCAGAGGAGAAAAAACAGAGATCGCAGCGGTCCAAAGTATCCTTGATTCCGAGTGTTTCAGTAACCTCGTCAAATAGCTCATCCGTCAGCCAGATCATGGAATAACCCTGCGGCAGCGGTATTATTGCTGTACATGGCCACTTATTCGCAAGATTCTGAATCGCCTCATTTTTTCCGATAAATGCTGTCATGCGATGCCCCATGGAAAAACCTCCGGTTTGTTATAATTTATCTTCAATTTTGCGTTCGGCAAATAAAATGGATCATTTGTTTGATATTAAGTCCTTTCTGCTGTATATTACCACCTGATAGCAGTAACGAACTCAAGGAGTATTATCGATGAAAGTATTGGTTTGCGGCGGCGCCGGTTATATCGGCAGCGCCTGTAGTGAATACCTGTTGGACCACGGTCATGAAGTGGTGGTTTTCGATTCGCTGGTCACCGGACATGAGGACGCGGTGGACCCGCGGGCGCTGGCGTTCGTCAAGGGCGACCTGGCCGACCGCGACCTGGTCATGAAAACGCTGGTGGACGGCAAGTTCGACGCGATCATGCATTTTGCGGCGTTTTCGCTGGTGGGCGAGTCGATGAAGGACCCCGGTAAGTATTTCCGCAACAACCTGGCGAACGGCATTAACCTGGCCGACGCGGCGGTGGCCGGCGGCGTCAAGATGATCGTCTTTTCCAGTACCGCCGCGACCTTCGGCGAGCCCGACGAGATCCCGATCCGCGAAACCACGACCCAGCTGCCGATCAACCCCTACGGCGAGTCCAAGCTCTGTTTCGAAAAGGTGCTCCACTGGTACCATCAGATCCACGGCGTGAAGTATGCCGCGCTGCGTTATTTCAACGCTTCCGGCGCCACGGTGAACTTCGGCGAGGACCACAAGCCGGAAACCCACCTGATCCCGCTCATTTTGCAGGTGGCGCAGGGCAAGCGCGACAAGATCATGATTTACGGCGATGACTACGATACGCCGGACGGCACCTGCATTCGCGATTATATCCATATTCTCGACCTGGCGCAGGCGCACATGCTGGCGCTCTCCGCCCCGCGCGCCGGGCATTACAACCTCGGTACCGGAAACGGTCTCAGCGTCAAGGAAATCATCGAATCCGCGCGCAAGGTCACCGGGCACGCGATTCCGGCCGAAGTCGCGCCGCGCCGCGCCGGCGATCCGCCGCGGTTGATCGCCTGTTCCGACCTGGCGAAGAAAGAGCTCGGCTGGAAGCCGCAGTTCGAAAGCGCCGACGCCATCATCGAATCCGTCTGGAAATGGATGCAGAAGCACCCGGACGGCTACAAAAAATAAGGAAAGCGAATCATGAAACAGATTGCTGCACTGATTGTGCTGGGGTTGGCCCTGATGCCGCTGTGCGCCCAGGAAAAAGTCTCCGCCGAACAACTTAAGCTCGCCGGCGAAGTCATTGAACTGAACGGAACCTCCAAAAGCCTGGAGCGGGCGGTGATGGTTTACCGGAACCGGTGCGATGCCCTGATCGAGCGTTACCTGGCCAGGGCCACCGATCAGAAGGCCGCCGGCAAGGTCAAGGAAGAGCTGAAGAAGGCGATCAAGGAAGAGATGAACCTCGAAGAAGTGAAAAAGGATACCGCCGGAATCTACGCGGGGCGCTTCAGCGTCGAGGAACTGAAGGCGATCGCGGATTTTTACAACTCCGACGTCGGCAAAAAAATGCGTTTGCTGAACGACGACATGACTACGGATATCAATAATATGCTGGTCAAGCACCGCACGGAAGCGGACGAGCGCGCCAAGGAAATCCTGAAGGCCAAAGTGCCGGCCCAGGAACCGGTCGACGTTCAGATTAAACCCATCGGCCGGATTCCCGCCGCTCCGCCCCAAGGGACTTGACCCCGCCGTATGGAGTGGTACGAATACGGACCGTTTACGGTATTTGACGTGGAAACCACCGGGATGAGCCCGGTGCATCACCGTATCGTCGAGCTGGCCGCCGCCCGGATCGAGCGCGACGGCACGGTGACGCGGTTCGAGACGCTGATCAATCCGCGCTGCATGATTCCATCCTCGGTGATCGCCATCCACCATATCACCGACGAGATGGTGGCGGACGCTCCGGCTTTTCATGATATTTCCTACAAATTCATGGATATGGCGCGCGAAAGCACGCTGGTGGCGCACAACGCCCGCTTCGACCTGAGTTTCCTGCAGGAGAGCCTGGCGCGTTCCGGTCAGGAGCTCTGGAAGGGCAAAACCATGGACCTGCTGCGCCTCGTCCGTTCCACCCACAAGGGGCTGCCCAGCTACAGCCTGCAGAACCTGCGGCGCAGTTTCCAGCTGGCCGATACCTTCGAAAACATGGCCGCGCATCGCGCCGCGGCCGACGTGGAGTGGGAACTGCAAATCCTCGAAATTGTCTTCAAGGCAATGATAAAAAACGCCCAGCCCCCTCGAATGCTCTGAAGATGGGAATTTATTTTTCGACGTTTCCTGAGGGGTTCATGACCACCATGGCGAGCACAGCCAGGACGATGTTTGCCATGCCGTAAAGCAATACTTGCCAGGGCATGAGGATGGTTCCCTGGAGGAGCCGCGCCATCATGAACACGCATACGGTATAGTTGATGGCGGTAATCTGCAGCAGATTGAGGAACCGCGCGTGAAGGTTTTCGCGGTAATAGCGGTGATTTACGGTCAGTGCCACGCTCACCGCGGCCAGGAAAAATCCCTGAATCACCGTGATTGTGATATCCGCGACCGCAAATGTTTTCAGCGGAAACGACAGCGCCCAGAACAGGAAGAACAGCGCCGCCATGACATTCAGCGCGATCATGACATTGAAAATATGTTCCGCGGCTTTCTGGAATTTGATGAAGAACCTCAGCGAGGGTGATTCACCCCGCACCGCGATATACATGAATTCGGCGGCGAAAAGAATATTGAATACCATGGCGAAGTAGCAAATGAAGTATTCGCGGAGCATGAGATCCGCCCTCAGGACCAGGGCGGAGATCAGGGCCAGGACCAGGGCGGCGATCCGGATGTAAAAGATTTCCAGCTTCATTTGCCGTCACCGCCTTTTTTATCAAACATGGCCAGTCGTTGTGTCCGTACCGAGCTCCAGGTCGAACCCGCCATAGAGAGACCGGCGATCACGATGACCCAGCAGCTCAGGATAAAACTGTTCCGCCCGCTGCGGACATACGGAGTGTAAGCGGGTTTGGTTTCCACCTCGACTTCGATGACTCCGGAGGCGCGGCCGCGTTTGACGGGGGCCGGGAGCATGAGACCGGTTTTTTCGTCGTATTCTTTGAAAAGACAATCGGAAATATAGCCGCTGGGCTCGATCAGGCAGCCGGTGCTGTTGTTGCCGCAGCGCAACTGCGGGAGGCCGGTTTCGATGGAGCGGAAAACCGCGTTGGCGAGGTGCTGAGAGGGTTCGCTGCTGGTCGGATACCAGGCGTCGTTGGAAATCACCACCAGCAGGTTGGCGCCGCGGCGGGCCTCGTTGGCGGAAATATAGGGGAAAACACTTTCGAAGCAGATGCTGATGCCGGCGCGGACGTCGGGCAGGATCGGCAGCGGGTCGAGCGAAGTGCCGGGCGTCAGGTCGCGCTGCATATCGATGAAATTGACCAGCCACTGCGGCAGGAAGTTGCGGAACGGTACGTATTCGCCCCACGGCACGCGCTGGACCTTGCTGTAAGTATGGGTCAAGCTGCCGGTTTTGTCGATCAGAAACGCGCTGTTGTAGGTTTTCTGCCTGCGGCCGTCGGTTTCGCCCGGCGGCATATCCTCGAAATCGATGGTTCCGAAGAGAAACGGCACTTTGTGCTGGTTGATCATTTTGGCCATCCGGTAACGGAAAGCATTGCTCACCGGGTTGGCGGAGCGGAAGGCGTACGGCACGGCGCACTCGGGCCAGATCACGATGTGCGGCGCCGGGCGCGAGTTGAGCAGGGTTTCGGTGAGGCTGGTGTAGGCGTCGAGCGCCTCTTGCGCTTCGTTGGTATTGGCGGAGCGGCGCTGTGAAATATCGCCCTGGACCAGCCCGGCGTTGAAGCGGACAGTGGGCGAAGTGCTCTTTTTCAGCGTCACGATGTGGGTGAGCCCTTCGAGGAACACCAATACCACCAGCACGCCGGCGATGATCAGCGGGCGCGGATAGATAATTTTGCGGGTTTTCACGTTATATTTGGGGTCAAGCAGGTAAAACGCGAAACAGATGTTGAACAGTACCAGCAGGAAACTGACGCCGTACGTGCCGGTGAAGCGGCAGATCTGAATCAGCGGCAGCGTGTTCCACATGGCGGTGGAGAGGTAGTTCCAGGGGAACACCCACGAGCGGGCCCATTCGATCAGGCACCAGCCGGCGGCAAGGATTACGGCCAGCAGGAGCTTGCGCCATGGCAGGTTGGCGGGGGGCTGGGCCTTTTCGCCGTTCAGGATGCTCTCCGGGGTGTTGAGGATATAGCGGGTCAGGAGCGGCACGAAAAACGCCCACACGGAGGGGAACACCGCCAGCGGAAAGGCGATCAGGTACGGAATCACCGGTTCGATCTCGCGCAGGAAATAGAACGACGTGAGCCCCCAGACCAGTCCGTAAACGAAGCAGTATCCGAAAGCTACCCACGGCTTGCGGTCGCGAATCACGATAAACAGCGGCACCAGCGCGAAAAACGCCAGAAAGCCCCAGTTCAGCGGCGGAATGGAAAAAGTCACCATCAAACCCGATGCGATCACGGCGCCAAGACGGATGAAAATATTGCGGCGCTTCAGCAGAAATGCCAGGTTCCGGCGTTCCGGGGCTTCTGCGGTTTCTTTACTCTTTTTCCAAAACATGAATGCTGCTTCCTGAATATCAATGAACAGCAATCTAGCACGAAGTGAAGCAAAAATCCACTTGAAACCACGGAATTTTCCGTAAAAACCGCAATGAGCCGAAATGCGTCAAAGCGGATTGACTTGGAATTCCGGTAGCTTCCCCGGCAGAGCTTCTTTGTATTCCGACAATGGGATGATCTCTATCAAATCATAATAAATCGCCGCCAAAGGGGCTTCCGGCACCGGCTTCAGGTAGAGTTTGCCGGTCCATGGGGATTTGATCTTGGCGGAGGTCAGAATCGCCACCGGTTGCCATTGGTATGTGGTATTGGCTTCCGAGCCGCTGACTGTTTGCGACACGTTGACGATGCCGGGCAGGTTGAATCCGGCCACGAAAAGCGGCCTGATTTTCCCGATCTGTACGCCGGGCTGCGGTTCGATACGGTAATGGATTCGCAGCAGATACGGCTCGCCCGGCGTCATTTTCGGAATAAACTGCCCATAAGGATAGGTGATCGAAGCCTCGCCGTTCTTGCCCGGCTGACGGACAGTTTGTCCACTGGGGGTATCGGGGTCGTCGACGCGGGTCGGGCGGTTGGCAGTATGCCAGAGCAACGGCAGCGGACGGATGGTATTTGGCGAATATGGGGGGCTGGCCAGATTCATATCCCATTCGGCGAAGCGGTCATAGCCGGTTTCGGAAAATTTCGTGATTTTGAGCTCTTTGGTGGCGTCTTTCAGCCATTGGAGATTCTCGGCATAAGCGGCACGGTCGGCCTGGTTCAGAATACCCTGCAGGGCCCGCAGATAGCGGACGCAGTATTCCTCGTATTTCAGCCGTTTCTGCAGTACCGGATCGTCTCCGGCCAGTGTTTTCGCTTCACCGAGGATTTCCATGGCCGCGGTTACGAACTCCGGCGACAGCAGGGTGGACCTCTTGTCATCTGTTTCGTATCTGTTTTGAAGTTCCACGTATTGCTGCATCGGCGCGGCGGCTTTGCCGTAATAACCGGCGACAAAATCCTTGCTCAACTCCAGCAGCGACCACTGCGGATTCCACAATTTTTTGGCCAGCACCCATGCCTTCAGTGCTTCCAGAGAACTGCCGATGCTCTGATGGTCGCCCTGCATCATGATGCCGATTGCCCCGGCTGCCACAAAAGCATCGATCCTGGCATCCATCGCCTTCAGGTTCGGCACCGGCTTCGGGTAATTGTTAAAATCGACTATATAATCCCAGATCTGCAGCCGCGCCCCGGCTGCCTTCCAGGCATCCAGAATCTCCCCTGGCCCGGTGCACAGCACTACGATGATATTTGAATTCGGGCGGATCGTTTTCGGCGGTTTGAGGGTCTGATTGTAAGCGAGAATGCTGACTTGTTTGCCGGGGTGGAGTTCCGCCATTTTTTCTGCCACCGCGTTGGCAAGTTTCAAAACGGGGCCGGTGTAGGTGCCCTCGGCTTTTTCCAGTGCCTGGCACGGTTCGCACTCACAGCCGCCGCCGGGAAAATCGTTCTGCGAAATGCTGAACACCATCCCCTCGGGGTCCTTAGCAATATCCTCGCCGAATTTCTCCACTGCGATATCGATCATGGCCGGCTGCGACAGGCAGCGCTGGACCTCGTCGCTGATTACCCGCTTACCCTTGATCACCGGAAAAAACTCCGGGTTGCTCTGCCCGAATTCTTTGGTGGAAAATAACCTGTTGAAACTGTGGGTGAAATATTTCTTCGAATATTTGAAGCGTCCCCCGAATTCCTTCGGTATATTGCCGGTGAAATACGGATTCGTACGATTCAGCCCCGACCACTGCGGCGAGCCGAGCGGCGTATAGTAAAATGGATCGCGTACCAACAGCGGCGGCACGAAACTCCGCGGCACTACTTTGAGCTTCGGCACAGACGGTACGACATCCTTGATCCGTGGCACGTACCAGCGGCAACCCGCGTCCTCCTCCAGCAGCGCCAGCACCCCGGTCACCGGACCCGAGCGCGTACCCCCGGTGATGAACCAGTTGCCGTCTTTCTCCTGAATCCGGTAGCCGACTTCGCCGAGGTCGATTTCAGCGAAACCGGCCCCGCGATACTGCGCCGTGTTTCCGAGGCTGATGAACGACTCGGAAACCGTCTGTTTATCATTGACCACGCGGTATTTGGCGGACGTAATCTGCGGGAGGTATTTCATCAGCAATTCCGAGGCGTATTTCTCGGTAACCGACGGGTTTTCCGGGGTGACGATCACGGTGGCGTTAAGAGGAATTTCCTCGCTCTGCGGTTTCAAGACATTTGCCTGTACGAAAATGACCTGCAGCAGCAACAAAATAAGAATGCGGAACTTCATTGTTTTCTCCATGTTATTTACGGTGTTTTCAATCCACCGATGATCGTGTAAGGCGAGCCGTATTGCCGCCAGGTCGGTTTATGGTTGTGCCAGGCGGTAATTACCTCGGTCCGGTTGGTTCCCACAAAGGGGATCAACGTCCGTATTTCGGTGACATGTCCGCCGAATGCCACCAGGTTGGCGACGTTGCCATGGCGCGGGTCGATGCTGGCGCCGACCACCCAGTCGTTGCCCAGTCCGGCATTAAAAGCAGTGGCGTCAATGAATACGATCAAATCAGCTCCCCGCCCGCGATAGGTAGCGAGGTGGTTCATTTTTTGCAGCGCAATCGTCGCCGAAGCAATGTTCTCGCCAAACGAGTAGATATTGTACCCGTAACTCCCGGCATATTTGACACTGTTGTCGGTGTCGTTCCAATTGCCGCCGACAACCGTATCGCGATAGGCTTGCCTGGTCGCCGACGGCATGTCCTTCGCACAGAATGTATTTTCGATGGCGGGCAAATATTTGAGCGTATAAAGCAATTTCGGCCACGCTTTGGTGCCCCATAGGTTATTGGTAGCATTGCCGGGCATGCACCAGTCGTCATAATCACCGGAATAATTGAACCACATCCCATGGAGTTGCCTTTGATTGCTCTTGCAGTTGATGCTCCGGGCCCGGTCCCGTGCTTTATTCAACGCCGGCAGCATCATTGCCGCCAGAATCGCAATAATAGCAATCACGACCAGCAGCTCGATCAGTGTAAAATCTCTTTTCATTATCAATCCTCCTGTGTTTTTCTTTTAACTATCAACTGTTTTCGCTCTGGGAGCGAGCAGCGTTCCGCCGCTGCACCGCGTCCGGGTAGCACCCATACGCGTCAACCTAAGGATATGAGGATGGACGGA
>JBEBRW010000079.1:0-18364 GCA_040394635.1 Victivallis vadensis
CGTTGAACTCGATGCTCTGGCGCACTTCCGGGCCGAACGGGTCCGCACCCTCGTGAATGTTCCATGGGCCAAATGAAAATCTGAATACTCCTGCCATAGTTAAATTCTCCTTGTTTTGGATAATATTATTTGCGATCCATTAAAATTTTTTCCATATTTTCGCCGAGCGCCGGGATCAGTTCCCGATCCGGCAGCGGCAGCGAAAGAAATGCCCCAAGCTCATAGGCCTGATTATGTCCGCCGGTATCCGAACCGAAAACAAAACGCCCGACCCCGAACTTCTCGATCAACGGCGCCCAGGACATCGTCGAACAGAACGTTCCGCAGAACTCGAAATAGGCGTTCGGCGCCGCTTCGGCAATCTCCACCGCTTCAGTACGCCCATAGTTACTGCCGCCGCTGTGTGCCAGAATAAATTTGGCATTCGGGTAGCGCGGCGCGATTTCCTTCAGTGCGGCAGCGTCGCCCCAGGTGTGAATCAGAATCGGCAAATGGTGCTTTTCCGCGTATTCCCATACCGGATTGTACCGCGCGTCGCCCATCTCGATTTTCCAATAACCCGGCAACAGTTTGAATCCGGCATAAAAGCCGCGGCTGAAGAATTCATCCAATACCGTTTCCGGCATTTCATCCGCATAAAACGGATTGTAGACGAAATAGCCGGCGATCTTGCCGGGATGGGCCTTCACCAGTTCTTCAAATTCCAGGTTGCCGCGCACCGGGTCGCTCATCAACGCACGGTTGTGCATCATGATCAGCTTCTCGCACCCGTGTTTTTCCATGTGCCCGATAATTTTCGCCAGCGATTTGGCGGAATCGGCTTCGCGCATTACCCAGCCACCGGCGAAGGGCCCGCATAAATGCACATGCGCATCGTAAAACCGGACCCCCTCGACCTTGCCGCCGTTGTGGAAACTGTTCCACAGCGGCTTCTCGGCCAGCAACGGCGGTTCGACGGCGAGCGAATGCCCGACTGCCTTGAGCCCGAGGAGCCACTCGAGGTTGCCGTGAGCGATCATCTCGCGTTCCTCGGGCGAAATGGCGGCATGAGCCAGGGCGCCGATCGCCGCACCGTATTGCGATTTATGACCGATGCCGAAGAGCATCCGCCGAACCCCGAAATTCTCACGGACCATTTCAATGGCGTCGAACATATGCAGCCATGAGGTTTCCAGGAAAATATTCCGGCAGCGCCACATGACATCCAATACATGGTTGAACGATCCCCACATCACCTGGCAAATCGCAAAATTTACCTGCGGAAACAGTTCCGCCAGATAACGCAGATCCCGGAAATCGGCAATCTCGCCTACGTCGATCGTCACCAGCGGCTTGAACTCGGCCAGCTCGGCCAGGACCCGCTCGATCTCATACAGCGCGAAACGCGATATGGACGGGCAGAGGCGAAAGACGCGAACTTCCCCGGACGCCGCTTTTTCACGCAGGAACTCCATGGTGCCGTGTTCGTAATAATCCGGCGGGGTAATGACAAAAGAAGGAATCAACCGCTCTTTGTATGGAGCGATTGATTCCAGAAGTTCGGCATTGCCGTTGCGCGGGGACCAGTCCCTGGCCTCGAGTGAATAAACCACCGAGCGGTCGATCCCGAGGTAATCCAGGTGCTCGATCAATGTTTCGGGGGTGGGGAAGTCGGGAGTCCCGTAGGCTCCCTTGCCGATCACCCCGTTCAAGGCCAGATAATTATTCATACGCTTGACTTTTGGTTTGGGTTCAGCTTATATTCCGAAATATTTCGCCGTCGCCCGCAACGATTCCTCCGAGGGCAGCAGCGGAATGTATTCCAAGCCAATGTAGCCCTGATAACCGCACTTTTCAATCTCTTTCAGCAAAAACGGATAATTCGTCTCGCCTTCGTTCGGTTCGTGCCGTCCCGGCACCCCGGCCACGTGGAAATGCCCGATCCAGTCCATGTTTTCGCGCAGGAACGCGGTCTGGTTGCCCATCATGATTGTCATGTGGTAAATATCGTACAGCACCCCGATGTTGGCGCAGCCGGTTTCCTTGGCCACCGCCACCGCGTCCGCCGCCGAATACAGCATGTAACCGGCATGATCGACTTCGGTGTTGAGCGGTTCCAGATTCAGCTTGAAACCACGGTCGGCGACAAGGTTCCCGGCCTTGGCCATGGCCTCGACCAGCGACTTGCGCTGCGCCTGGTAACTCATGCCGCCCACCTGCTGGCCGGCGGTCACGATGCCCTGTTTGCAGCCCGCGCCGAGCGCGTTGTCGGCCATGCGGTCGATGTGCTCGAGGAACGCTTTCTGGTTTTTCGGGTTGATCGGCGCCACGTCCGCCTGAGTGGCGAAGTTCATCACGATGCTGATCAGCTGCACGCCGCTGCCGTTCATGAGCTTGAGTTCGGCAGGGTCCGCGCCCCGCCAGGTTTCGATGTATTTAAAACCGCACGCGGCGATTTTTTCCACGCGTTTCTCCCACGGCAGATCCGTGAAAAAGAGGTCGATCAGAGGATTTACTTTGAGCATTTTTCCAACCCCGTGTTGACGTGTTCAGCGACTTTGGCGATATCTTCATCGGTCATGCCCGGATAAGTGGCGATCGTGCCGACGCGCATCATGATGCTGCGGCTGACCGGCCACGAATCCTTGTTGTACTGCGGCACATCCTTGGCAAACGGGCACTTGAAGGGACAGCCCTCGGCCGTGGCGGATTTGCGCTCGGTGATGTGTTCCCAGTTCCAGGCCATGTGCCAGTCGCGAACGCCCTTGGTGGCGTTGGCCGCGTTGCCGCCGACCACGCCCGCGGTCTGCGCCGCCACCGCCATATCCTGCGTGTCGAAAAGCATCGCCAGGTTATAACCGCACATGCCTTCCGGATCGTTCGGCTGAACCCACTTCATACCCTTCGGCAGCGTGATCAGCGACTGCAGTTTGTGGTAGGCGTAACGGGTCCGGGCATTGATCCAGTCGAGCTTGCGGAGCTGCGCCAGCGCCACGGCGGCGGAGAGCTCGCTCATGCGGTAGTTTTCGCCGCAGAAAAGCTCGCCGTCCACACGCTCTTTGCCATAACGGTCCGGGCGCCAGCAGGCGGCGGTGTCGTGGTAGCTCTGGGCACGCATGTACATGAAATCGTCCTTACAGGTCAGGATGCCGCCTTCGCCGGAGCCGATCACCTTGTAGGCGTCCAGGCTCACGCAGCCGAAATCGCCCCAGGTGCCGAGGTATTTGCCCTTGTAGGTGCCGCCGCAGGCTTGCGCGGTATCTTCGATGACCGCCAGATTGTGCTTCTTGGCGATCTCGCAAATGCGGTCCATTTCGCACGGGAAACCGAGCATGTGAACCGGGATGATCGCCTTGGTCCGGGGCGTAATCACTTTTTCGATCGAATCCGGGTCGATCATTAGCGATTCATTGATGTCGGCGATGACCGGGATGGCCTTGGCCACCACCACCGCCGAGGCGGAAGCGAAAAACGTATAAGCCGGCACGATCACTTCGTCGCCGGGGCCCACGCCCGCCGCCACCAGCGCCGCGATAATCGCACTGGTCCCGGAGTTCACCGCCAGCACGTGTTTGCTGCCCACATGCGCCGCATACTGGCGCTCGAACTCCACCACTTTGCTGCGGTCGTTGTAGTAACGGAAAAACACCCCGGCATCCGGCGGCGCTGCTTCGCCCGCCAGGATACAGCGGATCTTGGCCTGTCCTTCTTCCGAGACATTGAACACATCGACGAGTTCCATCAATTCTTCGATTCCGTATTTGCGGTAATTTTTGCTCATTTTCGCATCCTTTTGTGATTTGGTTTTGCTTATAATTATACAGGTTTTCAAAATTCCCGCAACAATCATTGCATGGAGCATTGACGGAATATATATGGACAAAACGCAGATTGATGATTGAAAACCCTGTTTTTATCATTATATTATATTGAAACCGGGAGAATTTATGTCCAAACAACTGCTTGAAGAATGGCTGAACCACCTGACCGACCACGGGATATGCTTTTTCACCCCCGACACCCGGTTGAAATCCACCTTGAAGCAGCAGGATTTCAAAGCGCCGTATTACGCGCCGCAGGAACACAACCATATCGAAATGATCATGCTGACCGGGGGCGAGCTGGCGTTGCATGTCAACGGCTCATGGGTTCACCACCGGACGGGTCAGCCCGCCGTTTTCCTGCGCGGCACCTACCACTCCGAGCATTACCTGCCTGGCCGGGAACCTTATTCACTCTTCTGGCTCACTTCCATGCCGAGCGCGCTGACGTTTCACCATACGCTGTATGACTCGAAAAATGGATATGGACAATCGTCAGTGCGATTATCGATTTCGTCGCCGTTTGTCGGCAAATTGTGGGATTGCGGACGCCTGATGCCGCTGGACCGTCCCCGCTTCCTTTATCTGCTGCTCCAATGCGTCGATTACAGCTTGAAAAACGACAACCTCTCCACCGAAAATTACCACGTGGACGTGCTCGGGCAAGTCAAGAAATACATCGAGGAATATTACGCCGAAAAAATCACGCTGGAGGACCTCGCCGCCATGGCGCACTACTCAGCCGGACACCTGAACGCATTGTTCGCCGAGCTCTTCGGCGTGTCGGTCTACCAATACCTGAGCCGGGTGCGTATCCAGGCCGCCATGAAGCTGCTGCAAAACGGCAATATGCTGGTCAAAGACGTGGCCATCGCCACCGGCTTCACCGACCAGCTTTACTTCAGCCGCTATTTCAAGAAATTCACCGGCAAAACCCCTGCCGAATTCGCCGGCGGGAAGTAGGGAATTTCGCACTATGGGCGACCAGCGTATCCGCCGCTGGACCGCGTGCGGCAACGTGCCACTGCGAAGTTATTTTTTGTGTTTTTTTGTGTTTTTTGTGGATAAAAAAGAAGTTCAATCGACCAGTGACAGCGAGATGCGCTTGCGGGCGCGGTCGACTTCGGTCACCGTTACCGTCAGCTGATCGTGCACTGAAACGACCTCGTGGGGGTCCTTGATGAAGCGGTTCGCCATCTTGCTGATGTGCAGCAGACCGTCATTGTGTACGCCGATATCGACGAACGCCCCGAATGCCGTCACGTTGGTCACGATCCCTGGCAGTTTCATCCCGATTTTGAGATCATCGATCGTTCGCACGTTGTCGTCAAACGCGAACGCTTTGAACTCCGGGCGCGGGTCGCGGCCCGGCTTCGCCAATTCACTGATAATGTCCTGAATGGTCGGCAGCCCGACCGTTTCCGAAACGTATTTTTTCGGGTCGATCGTGCGGTCTTTCAGTTCGGTGACGCTGCAGTGTTCCTGCGCCGCGATCTGCTTGACCAATTCGTAGCGCTCCGGGTGGATGGCGCTGGCGTCGAGCGGGTTGGCCGCGTTGCGGATACGCAGGAATCCGGCACATTGTTCGAAGGTTTTCGGGCCGAGCCCCTTGACTTTATTCAGCTCCGCGCGGCTCTTGAATGAACCGTTTTTATTGCGGTAATCCACCACGTTTTCGGCGAGCTTGCGGCTCAGTCCGGAAACGTAGGTCAGGAGTTCGAGCCCGGCGCTGTTCAGCTCCACTCCTACGTTGTTCACGCAGTTGATCACCACGTCGTCCAGCGATTTCTTCAGCGCGTCCTGATTCACGTCGTGCTGGTACTGCCCGACTCCGATGGATTTCGGGTCGATCTTGATCAATTCGGAGAGTGGGTCCTGCAGCCGACGGCCGATGGAAACCGCACTGCGAATCGTCAGATCGAGGTCCGGGAATTCCTGTCGCGCACTGTCGCCGGCGGAGTAAATCGAGGCCCCGCTTTCGTTGACGCTGATGATCGGCAGTTTGAACCCGGCGGCGTGCAGAAACGCCTCGGTCTCGCGTCCGGCGGTGCCGTTGCCGACCGCAATCGCGACAGGTTGATATTTGTCGACCAGCTTCTGCACCGCGGCCGCGGCGGCGGACTGGTTCTCGGGGTGGATGATGGTATATTCGAGCAACTTGCCGTTTTCGTCCAGCGCCACGGTTTTGCAGCCGGTGCGGAAACCGGGGTCGATGGCGACCAGGCGCTTCTGCCCGAACGGCGCTTCCATCAGCAATTTATGTAAATTGGCGGCAAATACCGCAATTGCTTTTTCGTCGGCGTCCGCCTGAAGCTGGTTCACGGTTTCGTTTTCCAGCGACGGCATCAGGAGCCGGGCGTAGGAATCCTCGATCGCGGCGTTCAGGCGGTTATTGTACAGGAACGAACGGTTGCGCACCACGCGGCGCTCGAGCAGCCGCAGAGCGTCCTCTTTTTCCGGGCGCAGCTGCATGGTCAGGAACCCTTGTTCGTGACCGCGCATCACTGCCAGCGCGCGGTGCGACGGCACCCGGTGCAGCGGCTCGCTGTAGTCGAAATAATCCTTGAATACCGCCGCGCCTTCGCTCTCGGATTTGCTCTTCACCACCTTGGAGCAGAGACAGGCGCGGCGCTGAAAAAGCTCGCGGAGCTCCTTGCGGATATCGGCATTTTCGCTGATTTCCTCGGCACAAATGTCCATGGCGCCGGCCATGGCTTCCTCGGTGTCGGCCACACCCTTTTCGGGGTTGACGAATTTTTTCAGGTCGATGAAGCCGTCGCGCTGCGCCATCAGGTAGGCCGCCAGCGGTTCGAGCCCTTTTTCACGGGCCATGGCGGCGCGGGTTTTGCGCTTGGGCTTGTACGGCAGGTAAATATCTTCGAGCTCGTTCAGGTCGTAAACCGCATCGAGCTGCGCCTCCAGTTCGGGGGTCAGCAGATTGCGCTCCTCGAGCGAACCGAGCATGCTTTCGCGGCGCTTGTGGAGCTTGTCCAGCGCCTCGAAACCGTCGCGGAGCTGAATCAGCGCCACTTCGTCCATGCCGCCGGTCATTTCCTTGCGGTAGCGCGCGACAAACGGCACGGTGGCGCCTTCGGCGAAAAGGCCGTGAACGGTTTTTACTTTAGCGGGATTGAGGTTGAGTTGTTTGGCCAGGTATTGAAAATCGCGGTCGGTCATGAGTTTACTTCCGCTTCATTTCCTGCAGATAATCAACCGCGCGCTCGCGGCAGCTCTGGAGCTGTTCGCAGGCCACATCGATTTCCGTGACCACGCCGCGGCGGGTATAGGAGAGCGAGCGCATCAGCCCTACCAGCGAATTGAGATCGCTGAGGATGCGCTTCAGAAGACTGATTTTGAGCCCGGGCATATCGTCGGCGGTATTCACCATGTCCACCGTGCGCGAAATGACCTTGCCGAACAGGCAGGTGATCGAGAGACCGCGGCGGAACAGCGGCGCTCCCAGCCCCGAGGCCAGCAGCATGTTCCAGCGCAGCGAAATCGACACCAACTGCTCGTAGAGGTCGGCGCCGGGGCGCGACCGCCACTCGGTGCCGGAGAAATTCTCGTCTTCGTCATCGAAATCAAAGAAAAACTGATCCGACTTCGTGGGCACCAGGTCCGGCATGCCGGAGAGTTTCTTCATGATATACTCTTCCTCGCCGGGCAGGTCGATACAGGCCGGAAGCTCCTGAAAATAACGGCTTATCCGCTTTTCGTCCAGCCTGATCTCGTTTTCCCACTGGAACTCGTTCCAGTCGTTGTGATTGTAATGGTTGCTTGCCATATTGTTATTTGCTAGTTTCCTTTTTCGCAACGGTCTTTTTCGCAATGGTCTTTTTCGCAACGGTTTTCTTGGCGGCGGGCTTCTTCGCCGCCGGTTTTTTAGCCGCAACTTTTTTGGCGGCGGGCTTTTTCTCAGCTGTGGTTTCCTCCGCGGCCTTCTTGACGGCGGTTTTTCTGACAGCGGGTTTCTTGGCCGCCGGTTTCTTTTCGCTGCGGACGGTGTCGCCCCAGAGGTTTTCCAGCTGGAACTTGGCGCGGAACTCCGGCGACATGATATGCATCAGCACCGTGCCGTCGCAATCCAGCAGCACCCACTGACTTTCCGCCGAGCCGTCTACCTTACATTTGACCCGCATTTTCTGAAATAGTTCCTTCTCCACCGCGTTTACCACGGCGCGGATGTGCGGTTCGGAGTTGGCGGTGGCCACCACGAAAAAGTCGGCGATCGACGACACTTCGGTGACCTGCAGCGTCATAATATTTTCCGCGAGTTTGCCTGCTGCGGCTTCGGCGCAAATCTTGGCAATTGCCTGTTGTTTACTCAAATCAATCATATTTCCTCGTCATTGTGTATATAAGTTTTGCTCTAATATATATTGATAAACCGAATTTTCCATCCAGTTATCAACTTTTTCGCCTTTGCCGATCCGCCGCCGGAGGTCCGTGGAGGAAATGTCAAAGGTCTCGAACTGGTGTACCGCCCCCAGCAACTTGGGGATCATCTCCGCCGGCCAGTGCTTCCTGAGCCGCGCTTCGTCCACCATGTAACCCGGTCGTGGATAAACGATCAGCCCGCGTTCGACGGCCAGCTCCCGCCCCCGGTGCCACGTGTGCAACTGCTCCAGGCTGTCCGCCCCGATCATCAGCTGAAATGTATCGCCGGGGTACTCGCGGTCCAGCTCGGCCATCACTTCAAATGTGTACGATGGCGATTTGCCGAGCTGCGCCTCAATATCGCTGACAGCGAAACCGCGCTTGCCTTCCACGGCCAGATTCAACATCGCCAGCCGCTGCCCGAACGGCGTAATCCGTGTTCCCGTCTTATGCGGAGGCTGCCATGCGGGTACAAACAACACCAGATCCGTCAAACCGTGCCGCAGGACCTGTCCCGCCAGCCTGGTATGACCCAGATGCGGCGGATCAAACGTGCCCCCGAAAAATGCGATTCTCATTCCTGTTTCCGACATTGAAAAATTTCGTTCCAGAGATATTGTAACCGATGATAGTGAAAAAGGCAAGTATTTTTCGGCCAATATCCGAAGAAAGATGAAGGTTTCGCGGGAATAAGTCTCAGAACTTTTTTCTAACCACGGAATACACGGAAGTCACGGAAAAAATTCTTTTGTGCATTTTTGTGCATTTTGTGGTTAAAAAAATTTCCGTCCTTTCCGTGTATTCCGTGGTTAGAAAACAAGTGAAAGATTACAGGTTCGAGATGGACGATTTTCGGAATTCAGCGGCATTTAAGGCGGGGGTGGTTCTTGTGCAGCGATTGCGCGGGGCCGGGTTCAAGGCGTACTTCGTCGGAGGCTCGGTGCGTGACATGATTCTGGGCAAGGTGCCGAAGGATATCGACATCGCCACGTCGGCCACGCCGCAGCAGGCGGCGGAGCTTTTTCCGCATCATCATGAGGTGGGGATGGCGTTCGGCGTGCTGGTGGTGGTGGAGGACGGCATACCGTTCGAGATCGCCACGCTGCGCGAGGAGCGCGAGTACATGGACGGACGCCACCCCGAAATCGTCACTTATACCGATGACCCGCAGCTCGACGCCTCGCGGCGCGATTTCACCATCAACGCCATGTTCTTCGACCCGCTGACCAATGAGGTCATCGATTATTTCGGCGGCCGGGATGACCTGGAGGCGGGCGTGCTGCGCTGCGTGGGCGACCCCGAACTGCGTTTCAACGAGGATTATCTGCGGATGCTGCGCGCGGTACGGTTTGCCACGCGCTTCGGGCTGCGGATCGACCCGGCGGTCCGGGCGGCTATCCTCAAGCTCAGAAACCGGGTCAGCTGTCTCTCGCACGAGCGGGTACGGCAGGAGCTCAGTGCCATGCTGATCGGGCCGCGCCCGGCGGACGCCATGCGGATGCTCAGCGAACTGGGTTTGCTCGAGCTGCTGCTGCCGGAGGTTCATGATATGCACGGGGTGGAACAGCCCCCGGCGTATCACCCCGAAGGCGATGTGTTCGTCCATACGATGCTGATGCTCGACCACATGGCGCTGCCGGGTCTCGAGCTCGCTTGGAGCGTGCTGCTGCACGATGTGGGCAAGCCCGCCACGCGCACGGTCGGCAAGGACGGCGTGAGCCATTTTTACGGGCACGAGGCCAAGGGCGCCCGCATTGCGGAAAAGATCCTGACGCGGCTGCGCTTCTCCCGCGAACAGACCGACGCGGTCGTGAACGCGGTGGCCAATCACATGCGTTTCGCCTCGATCCACCTGATGAAGCGTGCCAAGTTGATGCGCCTGATGGCCGAGCCGTATTTCCTGATGGAACTCGAACTGCACCGTCTCGATTGCCTGAGCAGCAATTTTCTGATGGGGAATTTCGTCCTGCTGCTCGATGAACTGGCGAAGAAATCGGGCAAAGTCGAATTGCCGCCGCCGCTCCTGAGCGGACAGGACCTGATCAACCTCGGATTAAAGCCCGGTCCGGACTTCGGACGGCTCCTGAAAGACATCGAAGACCTGCGGCTGGAGGGAAAAATCAATTACCGTGAAGAGGCTCTGGCTGCAGTTCGCCAAATAATGAAACAGCCGTAACCCGGTTGATTTTCACCAACACCAGATCGCCGACTTTCGTCGTGGCGTCCGGGTGAAAAATCACCGTTTTGCCGGTCGTGTTCTTGCCGGACCAGCGCTCCACATTGCGCTTACTCACGCCCTCGACCAGCACTTCCTGCACCGAGCCCAACAGTTTCCGGTTGGTTTCGGCGGTGCGTTTTTCAAGGTCTTCCAGCAAAATCTGATTGCGCGCTTCCTTGACTTCCTGCGGCACATCGTCGGTCAGTTTGGCGGACACCGTGCCCTGGCGCGGCGAGTATTTGAAGATATAGGCCATGTCGTAACCGACCTGATTCATCAACTCGCGCGTGGCGTTGAAATCCTCGTCCGTCTCGCCGGGGAAGCCGACGATGATATCGGTGGAGAACGCCACTTCCGGCATTTTCGCCCGCAGTTTTCCGATGATTTCCATGTACTGCTCCGCCGTGTAATGGCGGTTCATCGCTTTCAGAATGCGGTTCGAACCGGACTGCAGCGGCAGGTGAATGCTGCGGCAGATTTTCGGCTGCGCGGCAATGGTGTCGATCAGTTTATCGTTGAAATACGAGGAATACGGCGAGGTGAAACGAATGCGCTTGAGTCCCTCGATTTTGCATAGCTCATTCAGCAGATCGGCGAACGGCGAATGATCCGCCGCCGGGGGATTGATGTCGCCGCCGAGGCCGAACGCGGCCACATTCTGGCCGAGCAGCAGGATCTCGCACGTGCCGTCGGCCACCAGCTCGCGGGTTTCCTCCACGATGCCCTCGATGGTGCGGCTGATTTCGCGTCCGCGCACATACGGCACGATGCAGTACGAACAGAACCGGTTGCAGCCGCGGGTGATCGCGATCGAGGCGAAAATCGAGTTGTTATAATGCGCGTCCAGACTGGTCAGTACCTCGGTGCCGGGCTCAAGCAGCGCGATTTGCGCGCGCCGGTCGTCATGAATCGAGTCGACGATGTCCGCCAGCTTGTGAAGCTGTCCGGTTCCCAGCACGAAATCGAGGTGCGGCAGTTCGCGGAAAAGATCTTCGCCGCGATTCTGGGCCATACAGCCCATGACGCCGATAATCAGTTCGGGGCGTTCCTTTTTCAGTTTTTTCATGAAGCCGATTTTGCCGACGGCCTTGCGCTCGGCCTGGTCGCGGACGCTGCATGTATTGAAAATCAAAACATCGGCCTTGGATTCATGATCGACCAGCTCATGGCCGCGCGCGGTAAACATGGCGGCGGCGGCTTCCGAGTCGCGCTCGTTCATCTGGCAGCCATAGGTCTTGATAAAAATCTTCATGGGGCTTATCCGGCGGCCACGAGATTGTCGCGATGAATGATTTCCTCGTCGGCGTCGCGCTTCAGAATTTTGGCGATGTCCTTGCTCTGGCAGCCGATCAGCTTGAGGCATTCATCGCTGTCGAAATTAGTCAGGCCACGGGCGATGACACCGCCCTTGGCATCGACGATCTCCAGCGTATCGCCGCGCTTGAATGTGCCTTCCACGGCCTTGACGCCGGAGGGAAGCAGACTGCGGCCCTTGGAGCGCAGCGCCTCGGCCGCGCCGTCGTCCACGGTCAGCTTACCCGAGCAGCGGGCGAAAAAGCGAATCCAGCGCTTGCGCGAAACCATCTGTTTACTCGCCGGGATGAACAGCGTGCCGACGTCCTTGCCGGCCACGATGTCCAGCAGGATATCGGGCGTGCGGCCGTCGGCGATCCAGAGGTATTCACCGGCGCCGGTGACGATTTCGGCTGCGCGCAGCTTGGAAATCATGCCGCCGATGGAAAAATCTTTATTATCGGTGCCCTGCGCGGACTCCTTGAGTTCATCGGTAATTTTGTCGACCACGGAAACACGTTTGCCGAGGGAGCCGTCCTCATTGCGGGTGCGGAGACCCTCTTCGGTGGTCAGGATAATCGTCAATTCGGCGCGGGTCATGGTGGCCAGCATGGCGGAAAGTGTATCGTTGTCGCCGAATTTCAGCTCGGAAATGGACACCGGGTCATTTTCGTTGATGATCGGCAGCACGCCGCTGTCCCACAGCGACTCGATGCAGTTCATGATATTGAGGTGACGCTCGCGGTCGGTGACGTCCCCGGCGGTCAGCAGCAGCTGCGCGGAGTGAAAACCGAACTGGCGGCACACATCGTCGTACATGGCCATCAGGTGGCACTGGCCGATGGCCGCCAACGCCTGGACCTGCGACAGCTTACGCGGTCGCTTCTTCATACCGAGCTGTTTCATTCCGGTGCCGACGGCGCCGGACGAAACCAGCAGAACTTTGTAACCTTTTTCCCGTAAAGCATTGATACCCGCGATCAGCTGCGGAATCAACTCGGGGTCGGTCAACAGGCGGGTTCCCGCCTTGACCACCACCCGGTGGCAGTTCCGCAGCACCTGCCGGCGCTGATTTTCGATTTTATCGCTCATTTCCATATTCTCCGAAAATGCATAATATAGCCCGTAAAACCTTGAATAGCAACCGCCGAAACCGCAATTTACAGACAATATGGACATTATGTCCACGGTCAAGCTTTCTTGACCCAGACCGAGACGGAGCCGTCGTTGCAGAGGAACTCGGCGGTGCCGTCGTCACCGATTTTGATGATTTCCTTGCGGTAACCGGTGTAATCGTAAAACTCGCTGCCTTTGAATCTGGTCCCCACGTACATGCGCTTGCTGCCGCCGGAGCCGTTGGTCATGAGGCAGGCAAGGCCGGAGTTTTCGTGTTCGTCGTCGCCCTCGCGGGTCCAGCCGATGGTATTCGGATGATCGAAATAATCGTTCTGTTTGCCATAGGCGAAAAAGCGGCGGGCCCGCGTCAGCGGCGCCAACTGGGGCCGCATATGCGGAATCTTGTCATGCTCAATCCCGTATACGTCGCCATAGAAAATGCACGGATAGCCGTCCTGACGCAGCAGGATCAGCGCATATGCCAGCTGACGGAACCACCCCTGTACCCAGGACTGCAGCGCCTGTCCCGGCTGACTGTCGTGATTATCGACGAAGGTCACGGATTTGAGCGGATTCGCCTTGGTCAGCGTGTTGTCGAAAATGGTCCGCATATCATATTTGTTACCGTTGCTGGAGGCATTGAGGAAATTGAAATGCAGCGGCACGTCGAAGAGCGACAACGCCCCGACCGTGTTCGCCAGGTAATTCTGCAGCGCCGCCAGGTTCGGACTCCAGTATTCGCCCACGGTGAACAGCTCCTTTTTGGCATATTCCCGCATGGCATTCAGCCAGTCTTCGTGAAACGAAAATTCCATGTGCTTAACGGCATCCAGGCGGAAACCGTCGACCTTGGTGGTCCTCAGGAACCATTTGCCCCACTTGATGAGTTCGTCGGTCACTTCGGGGTTGTTCAGGTCGATATCCGCGCCCATCAGGTAATCGAAATTGCCTTTTTCGTGGTCGACGTTGTCACCCCACTCTTTGCCTCGGAATTTGAAAATGCCGTTCGACTTGGTTTTCTCGTCAAAATCGACCGCCACAAAATGGTTCCAGTGCCATTCGAATTTCGAATACTTACCCTTACGGCCGGGGAAGTTAAAATGGGTCCAGCTCTGAATTTCATGACCGTGTTCTTCAAGCTGCGTCTGGCGGTTCTGCGGATCATAGGATTTGGCCACGGCGTCCTCGGCCTCATCCCCGCCCATCATATGGTCGAGCACAATATCGGCATAAACCTGAACGTCGTGTTCATGACAGGCCTTGATGGCCGCAAGCAGCGCCGTTTTGCTGCCGTATTTGGTGGGTTTGCCGCCCTTCTGGTCGAACTCGCCCAGGTCATAGAGGTCGTAAACGCCGTAGCCGACGTCGTTCTCCCCGCCCGCGCACTTATAGCAAGGCGGAATCCAGACCCCGGTAATCCCTTCGCTGGCCAGCAGCGCAGCTTCCTTCTTCAGCTGTTTCCAGAGCATGCCCGCAGGCAGGTACCACTCGAAATATTGCAGCATGGTTCCATTGATATTCTTCATATTCTCCTCCCCTGTTTGAATTCAGGTTAGGATAATATAGCATGAATCCCGGAAAATCAAACCGTCCATTATATTTCGTAGCCGGGCTCCTCTGATCGCGGCTATAAAATTATACGGCTTAATCATTCTGTTTTTTCTCTTCCTGTTTCTTGAAGAGCATCCCCTTGTCGTCGGGCTTGAAGAATTTTTCCGGGGTTTCCGTCAGGACTTTTTCCCAGACGCCGCCCGGAGCGGTGAAAATGATGCGCGCCTTGCCGTCGCCTTTGTCCTCAAATGTCACATAGGTGAGCTCGGCCGGGATATCTTTTTCGTCCATGGAGGGATAACATATTTCCATCAGCTCCCCGACCATTTTCACCCTCAGGAGGGCATGGACGGGAACCAGGGTCAGCGAGGCGGAAGCCGGGATGGTGCCTTCGGGCAATTCCTTGAGAACCGCGTCGAAATACATTTGTTTGTTGACCTCAAAAAACTGTACGTCCAGCTGCGCGCTCAGAGTTTTATCGGGATTCTTGTACGTTTCCAGTACGCGCAATTCGCCCTTCTTGTCAAGCGTCACGACACAGCGTTCCAGGCCGTCATCATCCAGTTTTGCCTCCCAGGTACCGATAAATTTCTCCGGAACTTCAATTTTATTGGCCTCGGTATAATACGGCTTGAGCGAATATACCGGATTGCATCCTACCGTGATCATAGTCAACAAGATAGCAATAGCCGGAAAGCTTAGCTTTTTCATGGTGGTTCCTCCGCTTTTTTGTAAATATACCCGGTGCTTGAAGCATGTCAAGAGATTTTGCATTTGCTTTTTTATAAATTAGATGATATAATTGTAATATGAAAGCGACAAAGCCATTGTCGCCGGAAGAAAAGCGGGTGATTCTGGATAAGGGAACCGAACCGCCTTTTACCGGCAAATATTGTCGGCACTGCGAAAAAGGCATTTATGTCTGCCGCCAGTGCGGGGGACCTTTATTTCGCGCGGACGACAAATTCGAGTCCGGCTGCGGCTGGCCCGCGTTCGACAGCGAAATTCCAGGCATGGTCAAGCGCACGCCCGATCCCGACGGCCGGCGCACCGAAATCACGTGCGCCTCCTGCGGCGCCCACCTCGGGCATGTCTTCAACGGCGAACAACTGACTCCGGCCGATACCCGCCACTGCGTGAACTCCGTATCCATGGAATTCGCCGGGCTCGACTCTGCCGGTATCGGGCGGGCGATTTTCGCCGGCGGCTGCTTCTGGGGCGTGGAATATTATTTCAAACAGCAGCCGGGCGTGCTGGCGGTGACTTCCGGTTACTGCGGCGGCACGGTGGATTACCCCACCTACGAGGACGTGTGTACCGGCCGGACCGGCCACGCCGAAGCGGTGGAAATTATTTATGACAAAACGCTGACCGATTTCGAAACCCTGGCCAAGCTGTTTCTGGAAATTCACGATCCGACTCAGTTGGACCGCCAGGGACCGGACACCGGAACTCAATACCGTTCAGCGATTTTCTATCTGGATGATGAACAGAAATCGATTGCCGGGAACTTACTGCAGCAACTGCGCCGAATGGGATACGACGTGGTTACAGCGGTGGAACCGGCCGGGCGTTTCTGGAACGCGGAAGTTTATCATCAGGATTACTACCGGCGAAAGGGCACGCTGCCTTATTGCCACCAGCGAACCAAACGATTTCAAGATAAGGGGGATTCCGGCATAAATTCAAGTATTTAACCGCGTCGTAATTGATAATTTTTTCAAGTAAACAATTAAGGGGTGTTTATGAAAAAGAAATGTATCTTGTCACTGTTGGTCCTTAGCGTATGCGTATGTTCTTATGCGAAACCTGCCGGGGAAAGCCGCCACGACAAACTTTTCCGACTGCTGGCCAAGGCCGTCAATACACGGCAACTGGATAATGTTCGGGGACTCTTCAACTTCAATCCGGATTTCACCCTCAAGGATAAATATTCCGACACCGGCATCCTGATCGAAGCCATTCACCACAATTACGACATCGGCATCGTCAAACTGCTGCTGGACCACGGCATCAATGTCAATTACAAGGATGAACTGGGCGGCACGGCCCTGGTTTGGGCGGCGCGCCACCGGCGCTCGCCGGAAATCATCAGACTGCTGGTGGAGCGCGGCGCGCAACTGAATATCAAAGCGGAAAACGGCCTCTCGCTGATGCCCGAAATACTGAAAAGCGGCAATCTCGAACTCACCCGCTATCTCCTTGAAAAAGGCGCGGAACTCAAGCCCGGCTGCCTCACCGACGCCATCACCAGCGGCAATCTCGAACTGATCAAATTCATGGTCGAAGAAAAGCAGATGGACCTGTACGAAAGCCATAGTTTCTTCTTTTCGCCCCTCGCCGCCGCTTTCGCCACCGATCTTGAAATCGCTCAATACCTGATCTCGCAGGGCGCCGACTGCAACCGCATCTGCAAAGACGGCTCCACGCTGCTGATGGAATGCGCCCGCTCCGGCAGTCTCGACAGCGTGAAATACCTCGTCGAAACCCTCAAGACCGACATCAACGCCAAAAACCGCGACGGCATGAACGCCCTCCTCTTCGCCCTCGAAGGAAAGCATCCGAAAGTCATCAACTACCTGCTCGATCACGGCGCCGACCTCAATCAGAAACTCCGCGACGGCTCCACGCTGCTGGCCGCCGCCGCCCGCCTCGGCGACGTCTCCGTCCTGACCTGGCTGCTGGACAAAGGCATGGACGTCAACTCCCGCAACAAAAAAGGCCTTACCGCCCTGATGCTGGCCAGTTCCAATGGTCACCTGGACGCCGTCAAATTCCTGCTCAGCCGCAAGTCCGACGTCAACGCCTGCGACGAACGCGGCTATTCCGCATTGATGTACGCCGCCAAATACGGCCACCTGGACATGATGCGTCTCCTGCTGGCCAATAACGCCGATACCGACATGAAAACCAAAAACGGCGATACATTATTCACCATCGGCCTGCCCGGCAAAGTCAAAGAATACGTCTGCACATTCGAATACTGATGATAGGGGACCGAATGCGGGGAACTGCACGTTCTTCGCATTTCCCTTCGCGAAATTTTGAACTCGGTGTGAATTGCATTTGCAAAATTCTTTGAGGCCGGCTATCGTAATTTGGATATCAAGGAGTTTTCATATGGTACAGACGAATTATCCCGGAACGATTTCCGATTGGAACGGTTATAAGCGGCATGACTTTATGTTGGACGGCATCGGCGCCATCCTGATCGAACCGAATTGTCCGCCCGCGCCAGGCAACCACTGGTATTGGCGCGCGCATTTTTTCGGGGCGTTTTCGTATGGAGACTTCGCCATGCTGGAACGCGGCTGGTACGTGGCGCATATCGAGGTCCATGAGCTTTACGGTTCGCCGGAAGTCAACCGCCGTTTTGATATGTTGTATGATTTCCTGACGAAAGAATTGAATTTCAACAAGAAATGCGTGCTGGTCGGTTATAGCCGCGGCGGTCTCGACGTTTACAATTGGGCGGTGTTCAATACCGGCAAAGTCAGCTGTTTGTACCTGGACAATCCGGTTTGTGATTTCAAGAGCTGGCCGGGCGGGAAGGGGACGGGGCCCGGCAGTGCCGAATGCTGGCAGAACTGCCTGAACGCCTGGTGCTTCACCGAAGAACAGGCCATGGCATTTGACAAGAATCCAATCGATAACCTGGAGCCGCTGGCCAGGGCTGGTGTCCCGATCCTGCATGTGTGCGGCGATGCCGACGAGGTTGTGCCGGCCGATGAAAACACCGCGATCGTGGAAAAGCGTTACAAAGAGCTCGGTGGCCCCATCGAAGTCATCTGGAAGCCCGGCGCCAAGCATCATCCGCACTGCCTGGAAAATCCGCAGCCGATCGTCGATTTCATTCTCAAGACACTATAAGTCCTTTTGGCGGGCCCGTCATTCTTGCTGTTTTGTTGAAAAAAAATAAAAAAATAAATTTTTTGCTTGATTATTTATCCGCCCGAATTATATTAATAGCTCCTGTATCTTAACTTGTATCTACTTCCACACCGCATAC
>JBEBRW010000080.1:0-17646 GCA_040394635.1 Victivallis vadensis
GCAAGCTCACCGCCGGTCCCGGACAAATCATCCTCGACATCGAAGATATGACCTGTGAACACTGTTTGAAAACCGTGACGCAGACGCTGAATTCGATCCCCGGCGTCAAACTCGTGAAGCCCGACGTGCCGAACAAGCAAGTTCTGGTCGAGGCCGAGGAAGCCCAATACGCACCCCTTCTCGAAGCCCTGAAAAATGCCGGTTTCGAGGCCAAAATGAAAGGTAACTGATCATGATCGAATGGCTCCAGCATCTGTACGAAACCATGGATGAATATTCATGGGTTTATCACCTCATCATCGCAGTGGCGCTGATTCTGCTGGCGCTGGTCGCCTATATCATCGCCCGGCTGCTGCTGGTCCGTTGCCTCGGCGGCATGATCAAAAACATGGCGGGCGACAACAACGAGGAAAAGGAAATCGGCACCCGGATCATCCCGCAGATCGCCTACGTGGTCCCGGCGATTGTCCTCGCGGGCGGCATCAGCGTGATTCCCGGCATACCGGATTCGGTGATCACCATTGTGCACAACGTTTGCCAGGCGCTGATCGTGCTCGCCGTGGCACTGGCTCTGACCAAAGTTGTCGATGTTTTCGATATCATCTATCACCGCAAACCCATTGCGAAAAGCAAATCGATCAAAGGCTACCTGCTGCTGGCGAAAGTGCTGATTTACACCGTCGCGGCCATCCTGGTTATCGCTTCGCTGATCAACCGCGACCCGCTGATCCTGCTCTCCGGGCTCGGCGCCATGATGGCGGTGCTGATGCTGGTTTTCCAGGACTCGATCCTATCGGTCGTGGCCAGCGTCCAGCTCAGTTCGAACAACATGATCCGGGTGGGCGACTGGATCGAAATGCCCAGCCAGAACGCCGACGGCGACGTCATCGAAATCGCCCTGCACACCGTCAAGGTCCAGAACTGGGACAAAACCATCAGCACCATCCCGACCCGCAAGCTGATCACCGATTCCTTCAAAAACTGGCGCGGCATGAGCGAATCCGGCGGGCGGCGCATCAAACGCTCACTCTACATCGACCAGCGCAGCGTCCGCTTCCTGGATGACGATGAAATCCAGCGGCTCGAGGAGTTCGTACTGCTGGACGATTATTTGGAGGGCAAGCGCGAAGAATTGACCGACTGGAACAGCAGACTCCGAGAAAAAGGGGCCAAGTCGATCAACGAACGCCGCGTAACCAACTTCGGCACCTTCCGCGCCTATGTCGCCCAATACCTGCGCCACCATCCGAAAGTCCACCAGAATATGACCCAGCTGGTGCGTCAGCTCCAGCCCGGCGCCACCGGCATCCCGTTGGAAATCTACTGTTTCACCAATGACATCCGCTGGGCGCAGTACGAAGACATTCAGTCGGACATTTTCGACCACCTGCTGGCGATCCTGCCGGTCTTCGACCTGCGCGTGTTCCAGCAGATCAGCGACACATCCGGGCTGGTACAGCCAATGCCCGCACTGGTTAATCAGAGCGCCACGAACCGGCCGTAACGCCCGCTGACTTTCCGCGCAACTCCGTCATAGGCCAGGCGGCCGCTCACAAACACCTTGTGCACCCCGTCCGCCAGCACATGCGGATGCTCGAAATTCGCCCGCGAGGCGTAACGCTCCGGGTCGAACAACACTAGGTCCGCCACCGCCCCGGCCTTCACCACGCCGCGGTCCTTCAGGTTCAAAACCGACGCAGGCAGCGAGGTCATGCGCCGCACGAGTTCCTCCACCGGCAGGAACGCCCGGCAGAACCGGAAGTATTCCGGGAAGCAGCCGAATGAACGCGGATGCCCGCGCATGATCGAGTAATCCAGCGGCAGCGAATACCCGTCGCTCCCCGGCATGACCCAGTCTTCGCTGTAAATTTTCTTTAAATTCTCTTCGCACATGTATTTATAAGCCACATGGTAAAGGTCCGGCTCCGTCAACAGCTCCACCACCACTTCGGCCGGTGCCCGCTGCTGCCTGGCGGCGATTTCGACGAAGGTCATCCCCAGCAGCTCCGCATGCGCCGGGTTCGCGCTGTTGCACAAAATCGAGTATTCCAGTTCATATCCGTATTGACCGGGCAAAATCTGCCGCAGCTTCTCCTGCTCCGCCGGGTCCGCCAGTTTCCGCCACAATTCGGGGATCGAATTATAAGGCGGCGGCAGAAATGCCTGCAGCACGGTGCCGCAATAAATATACGGGTAACGGTCGGCGGTGATCTTCAATCCCTGCCGCTGTTTCTTACGAATCATCTCCAGCAACGCGTCGGCCTTGTGCCAGTTCGCCCGCCCCATGGTCTTGAGGTGGCTGAGGTTCAAAATGCCGTCGCCCGCCTCGGCAATGGTAAATGCCTCCTCGACCGCTTCGAGCAGGAAATCGCTCTCACTGCGCATATGGGTATAATACGCCTTGCCGGTATTCTTCAACGCCGAAGCCACCCGGCACAATTCGTCGGTATCGGCGAACATGCCCGGCATGTAAATCAAACCGCTGGAGAGCCCCGCCGCACCCTGTGCCAATGCCTGAGCCAGCAACTCCCGCATCCGGTCGATTTCCGCGTCGGTGGCCCGACGCTCTTCAAACCCCATGACCGCGGCGCGGAGATCGCTGTGCCCGCACATGGCCGCGATATTCAGGACCGGCTGGCGGCGATTCAATTCTGCACCGTACGAGGCCAGATCGTGCCAGTCTTTTTTCTCGGCGGTGCAAGGAGATAGACCGCAATTGCCGATCACTTCGAGCGTCACGCCCTGCGCGATCTTGCTGGGCGCATCCGGTGCTTCCATGATGCTGTCATCCGAATGACTGTGAATATCGATAAAACCGGGAGCCACGGCCAACCCGTTCCCGTCAACTTTCGCCATCCCGGCCAGATTCAGTTCCCCGGCCTTGGCGACCGCCGCGATCCGCCCGTCCGCCACCGCCACATCGGCCAAAAACGCTTCCCCGCCCAGCCCATCGTACAACCGGGCCCCGCATATCACAAATTTATCCGGCATTTTTATCACCTCGATTTTATATTCCAAAAAATAATTCGATTCCTTGTGAAATGCAAGGTAAATTGGAAATTTATTTCGTTTGACAAAATGGACTTATAGATGTATTTTGAATATCAAATATGAGGAGTTATGATGAAGCGTATTTTACTGATTGGAGTGCTCGCGATTGTTCTTTTCGGCTGCTCCAATTCGCCCTATTTTCCTGTCCATGATTTCTACAATGCGAACCCGACCCGGACGCTGCTGAAATTGAATAAGTTCAAAACCTGTCAGCAGACCGCCGAGCACAGCTGCGGCGCGGCGTGCGCGATGATGGTTCTCCACTGGTTCGGCGACACCTCCGTGACCGAGGAGCAGCTCGACCGGGAAATGGACATCCGTTACCTGGATAACCGGCGGACGGACGGCGGCTACGGCTGTACCACCGAAGCTCTCGTCAAGGCATTCGCCGTGCGCGGTTATAAGGTGCGGAGCTCGCTCGACAGTGCCGGCAAGGATGGTAAATCATTTGCCACCGCGGAGGCGTTTTCTGCCTTCCTGCAGGATTGCCTGCGGAATCAGACCCCTGTGCTGCTGGAAAACGTCGCCTGGGGCGGCCACTGGGTCGTGCTGATCGGCTATGACACCATGGGCACCGAAACGATAGTGGACGATGTCCTGATTTTCGCCGACCCGTACGATACCAGCGACCATCGCCGGGACGGTTACGTAGTGAAGTCTTTCGAGCGCTTTTTCTACGAATGGTTCGACGCCGGGGTGCTCACGCCCGGCATCCTGCATCAGCAGTTCGTCAGCGTCAGCCGCTAGATCGAATGCGCCTCGAAGTTAACCAGCCTTGATTGAGCCGGGCGCGGCAGCTCCGCCATCGCTTTTGCCAACACACAAAAACAGTAGAACATATTGCAATTTGATTACAAGCAAAAAAAACTGCATTCGACTTGATTATTGACTTTTCGAGGCTAGATTGTATAAGTATAACAGAATGAAGAGAGTGAACTATGCAGAAAAACGAATTAAAAAGTCTGGTATGCGCCGCCATCGAGGCAAAGCGTGAACATATTATCCGAATCGCCGAAGACATTTACAAAAATCCCGAACTCGCCTTTCAGGAATACAAAACCGGCAAACTGCTGGTTTCCGAGCTGAAAAAGCTCGGCTTGCCGCTCCGGAAAAACCTGGCCCTGACCGGCTGCCGGGCCGACCTGAAATGCCAGGGCACCGGCCCCACCGTGGCGATCCTCGGCGAAATGGACGCCCTCGCCATGCCCGGGCACCCCACGGCCGATTTCGTGACCGGCGCCGCCCATGCCTGCGGGCACCACGCGCAATGCGCCAACATGCTCGGCGCCGCCATCGGGCTGACGATACCGGAGGTGCGCGAGGCGCTTTCCGGCGCCGTCGCCTTTATCGCGGTACCGGCGGAGGAACATTTGAACAGTGCCCATTATAAAAACCTGAAACTGAAGCGTACTTCCGGCAAGCAGCAGATGATTCACGAAGGTGTTTTCGACGATGTCAATATCGCCATGATGGTCCATGCCGGACACGACCGCTTCACCATCACCGGCTTCAACGGTTTCTCCATGAAAAACGTCATTTTCCGCGGCAAGGCCTCTCACGCCGGGCTGCACCCCGAACGCGGCATAAATGCCCTCTCCATGGCGCGGCTGGCCCTGAGCTCCATCGACTTCCAGCGCGACACGTTCCGGGACGATGATTCGGTACGGATTCACGGCATCATCACCAAGGGCGGCGACGCCGTCAACGTGACCCCTGCGCGGGTGGAACTATCGCTGCAAATCCGCGCCAGGACCCCGGCGGCGGTGCAGGACGCGTCGCTCAAAGTTGACCGCTCGATCCAGGCTGCCGCCCTCGCCTTTGGCGGTGCGGCCGAAATCACCACCGAACTCGGCTACCTCCCCTTCAAAAGCTGCCGCGAACTGGAATATCTCCACGAGAAAAACCTCCACCGGCTCAACCCCGAAGCCCGGTTCATCTGTTACGGACACCGCACCTCTTCCACCGACATGGGCGACGTGAGCATGATCATGCCCGCGCTGCATGCCTATACCGGCGGCAGTACCGGTTCGCCGCATCAGGCCGACTTCCAGGTCACCGATCCGGAACTCGCCTACATCGAGCCCTCCAAGCTCCTGGCCATGAACGTGATCGACCTGCTGTACGGCGATGCCGCCACCGGCGCAAAAGTCGCCGCCATTCCCCCGGTCCTGACCCGTGAACAATATCTGGAGTTGACCAGAGACCCGGTCAGCAAAACCGAATGGAGCTACCTCTGATCTCCTTGCAAGACAATTGGTAGGGCGCTCTGTCCTCAGAGCGCCGTTCACTCCGGCCCGTCTGCCGGTTTCGCTTACGTCAACAGGATACTCGCCCCGAGGGGAACGGCTGCCTGAGGACAGGCAGCCCTACCCGGTTTTTCCCAATAAAAAAGGCAGCCGTTTTTACACGGCTGCCCAAAGGGGAATTTCTGTTCAAACTTAACGGTACAGCGGACCGAAAGTCTGGCAGGCACGGTAATCCGCACCTTCCTTGTCCATACCGAACGCGCCCCAAGTGGCCGGACGGTAGACATCTTCTTCCGGCACGTTGTGCATGCAGACCGGAATACGCAGCATCGAGGCCAGCGTGATCAGGTCGGCGCCGATATGGCCGTAGGAGAACGCGCCGTGGTTGGCGCCCCAGTTCGCCATCACCGAATAAACATCGGCGAAGGCCCCCTTGCCGGTCAGGCGCGGGGCAAACCAGGTGGTTGGCCAGCCCGGGTCGGTGCGGAGGTCGATCTTTTCGTAAACCTTGGCCGGCACGTCGCAGGTCCAGCCTTCGGCGATCTGCAGCACCGGGCCCAGGCCGTGAATCAGGTTGATACGGCTCATGGTAATCGGCATGGCGCCGATCGACAGGAACTTGGAGGAGAAACCGCCGCCGCGGAAATATCCGGTATTCGCCGGTACCCAGCGGGTGGCATCCAGACAGGCTTTGGCTTCTTTTTCGCTGATATCCCAGAAGGGCTTCATGGCCGGTTTGCCCTTGATCTTCTGCTGCCCGGTGGCGTCCATGGTGGTCGCGCCGGAGTTGATCAGGTGGATGAAACCGTTTTCGGCCAGGCCGGTCAGCTTGTGGCCGGTGACGCGCTTGACGGCGGCCGGGCTCCAGTACGTGCGGACGTCGGAGAAGCCCTGCGAAGTATTGGTCAAGAGATTGCCGAAGAGCATCGCCACGCCGTTAAGCGAGTCGTTTTCGGTGGCCATGACAAACGGGGCGCGGATGCCGTTCCAGTCAAACGAAGAGTTGAGCACGGTTTCCATGTAGTCGCCGTTCGGCAGGTAGTCGGTCCACTGGCGCTGGCCCTGGAAGCCGGCGGCGATGGCGTTATGGCCGAGCGCTTCTTCCGGGAAGTTCTTGGCGAGGCCCTTGTTGCCGATCATCAGGTCGCGGCAGATCATCGCCATCTTGACGCTGAATTCCCAGTCGCGGTCCTTTTCGGCCTTGGTTTTCTTTTTGCTGTTGTAGTCCGGGCCTTCCTGACAGTTGGCGCGGGTCCATTTCAGGGCGTTTTTGAATTCTTTTTCGTCGTAAATGCCTTCTTCCATACGGCGGAGGATTTCGACTTCGTCCACGGATTCACAACGGATGCCGAGGTACTTTTCAAAGAAATCGGGGTTGACGATCGAGCCGGCGATACCCATCGCCACGCTGCCGATCGAGAGATACGACTTGCCGCGCATGGTGCCGACCGCAATGGCGGCGCGGGCAAAGCGCAAAATCTTTTCGGAAACGTCATCCGGAATGGTCCGGTCATTGATGTCCTGCACGTCGCGTCCGTAAATGCTGAACGCGGGCAAACCTTTCTGCGAGAGACCGGCCAACGCGGCGGCCAGGTACACCGCGCCGGGGCGCTCGGTACCGTTGAAACCCCAGATCGCCTTCGGCATCATCGGGTCCATATCGACGGTTTCGGAACCGTAACACCAGCAGGGGGTCACGGTGAGGGTGGCGCAGACGTTTTCGCGGGCGAATTTGTCGGCGCAGGCGGCGGCTTCGGGCACGCGGCCAATGGTGGAATCGGCAATCACGCACTGGACGGGGGTGCCGTCGGTGTAACGGAGATTCGCACTGATCAGTTCAGCGGCCGCTTTGGCCATGTTCATCGTCTGGACTTCGAGGGATTCGCGGACCCCGCGGCAGCGTCCGTCGATAGTGGGGCGGATGCCGATTTTCGGCATGGAGCCGCGATAACGGTTTTCGACATTCTTAGCCATGGTACTTCTCCTTGCATTAAAGGTTGCTGTGTCGGCTACAATGATTAATATACACACAACAAAATTCAATGCAACGGATGATTTCAGGAATTATTTGTGTGAATCACGCATAATATGAATAAATTCAACCCTTTGAGGAGAAAAAAATTCTCAGGATAAAGAATCCAGATCAGCCAGGTCTTTGATTCTGCCGCTGGCCTTCTTATTCTCCATCAACTGTTTTCGGCCTATGAACGGTACCGGAATTTCATCAATTTCCACTACTTCCCGTTCAGAAAAAACAGCATCCCACTTAACTCCATCGATTGAAGAAAGAATGTCTATACGCAGCGGCGGATACCCCAGTTGAATAACCTGCTCCGGGCTGATGAAATCCTCCACAGCAAAGTGCAAAGAGCCAAAACCAAACTGCTTGAGGGCTGAAATCACATTTTGTGCATTTTCCACAGTAGGATGAATCAGTACATCCATGTCGCCGGTATAGCGCGGCACACCATGAAACGCCATGGCATACCCGCCCACAATCACATATTCAACGTGATTTTCGTTTAACAATACGAGCAACTCTTTGAAGTCTCGGGGCAGCTGAACCATACATCTGCTTCCTTAGAAACTCCACTGCAGCAATGCGTTCCGCCGGAGGCCTGGACATCCAGTACTCGCGATCTTCCCGCTCGGAGCTTTCATGAAGTTTTTTGATTTTTATCACATTTTTCTGCATATCATAATATACCATGAACTCGGTCAGATGCAAATATTTATCCCAGATATCTGTGGCTGTGGGTGCGGAGCATTTCGGAGAGCGCCGCACCGTCGTGCCGCGCGATGGCGCCGATCATCTCCCGGTGGTCGTGCTTCACCTCCTCGTGCGGACGCGGCGCGCTCTGCCGCCGGGAATTGCGGAGCTGATGGAAGAAATCCACCACCAGCGGAATCAAACCGTTGATCACACTGTTGCCCGCCATTTTCAGCATGGCGCTGTGGAGCTCGCATTCGAACTTCAGCCGTTCGGCCTGATCGGTGGCAGCATCGAGCTGGGCGTTGATCGCTTCCAGTTCGCCGATCTGTTCCGGCGTGGCCTTGGCGGCAATCAGAAACGCCGCACCGGTTTCCAGCACAATGCGCGCCTCGGCCAGCTCCCGCAGCGAATCCGAATTCTGCGCGATGAACGGCAGGTAACCCTGATATGGATTCTCCGGCAGCAATTGCGCGATATAGGTGCCGGTTTTCGGTTTCGAACCGATGATCCCCAGCGTCCGGTAGTGCCGCAGTGCCTCGCGCAAAATGTTGCGGCTGATCCCAAGCGCGTCCGCCAGCTCGGTCTCCGGCGGCAGGTTGTCGCCTTCCTTCAATTTGTTGTTTACGATGTATTTCCGGATGGAATCGATGGCTTGTTCCAGGGTGTTCTTTTTCTGAATTTTTTCGAATTTCATGATCTTCTCCGGTTGACAATTTTTTTATTTGTAGTATTGTACTACTATTAACCCGGAATGTCAAATATTATTTCAGGAAAAATGCTATGAAAACACCCCGTCGCAGCCGTATGCTTGACAAAATGCGTTCAGGCACACCCGTGATCAGCTTCAAACTCAATACTTCCTGCCACCGCGCGGTCGAAATGGCGGCGCTGGCCGGATTCGACGCGGTATGGGTCTGCAAGGAGCACATCCCGACCGACTGGTACACGCTGGAGCGCCAGATCATGGCCGCCAGCATGCACGACGTCGACTCCATCGTCCGCGTCTCCAAGGGCTGCTACAGCGACTACATCCTGCCGCTCGAAGCCAACGCCACCGGCATCATGATCCCCCACCTGATGAGCCTCGACGAAGCCAAATCCATCGTCCACCAGACCCGCTTCTCCCCCATCGGCCTGCGCCCGTGGGACGGCGGCAATGCCGACGGCATGTACTGCCGCCTCGGCGACCGCGAATACTTCGATTTCGTCAACCAGAACCGCATGGTGATCGTGCAGATCGAGGACCCGGAACCGCTGTCGCAGCTCGACGAAATCTGCGCGCTGGACGGCATCGATATCATCTTCTTCGGCCCGGGGGATTTCTCGCAGGCAATCGGCTGCCCCGGCGAACTGAGCCATCCGGAAATTCAAAAGGTCCGCAAGCTGGTGGTCGACACCGCCCGCAAACACGGCAAATTCGCCGGCACCGTCACCGGCCCTGCCACCATGCACGAATACCTCGACATGGGCTACATGTACCTGAACTGCGGTTCCGACGTTTTCGCACTGAACACCATGTGCGACAGCATCATGGAGAAATTCAACAGCCGCTGAGTTCCTTACCGCTCAAAAACAATGGCGGATGCATGACCGATTCACGCATCCGCCGTTTTGATTAAGTATTAAAAAAACAGGTTATTTGCTGATCACGATCCCCCTCCTCATGGAATTCCTGTAACAGGACAGATGGGACGAATAGGAAGAAAACCCATTTGACAACCCCACCCGGACATGGTATGCTATCCCAACGAAACGGAGACGCATAATTATGTATAGTGATGAGCTGATTCTTGATATTGTTGAGGAAATCTCCAAACATCCGAACCGCGATTCATTTCAGTTTGCGGATGATACCGAAGGGGATTTTGTCAAAAACTCCCTGAAGCATTTCTATGCCTTGCTGGATGAAAGATCAACTCATATGTTCTCTCTGGTTTATGAGGGAACCGATCATTTCAGCGTCAAAAAATTCATCGTTGACTTCCTGACGCCAGATGAACCCGTATTTTTGTGCCCCTTCGAAGATAATCGTGATTACTTCTACATCTTCAAAGCCAAAGCCGCCGACATCGCGGATATTATAGATGAACTGTTTTTTGATGAATACTTTATTGTGACCGCCGACGGCAGCAAAATGATGACGGAAGATCATCATTCCGCAATCATCGTCTACTCAGAAACGCCCATAGACGTAAGCCTTGGCCTGAAACCGTTTTCGATTAAGGAATAAACACGCCATGATCGTCAAATGTATACGTGACCCGGAAAAGTGGAGCAGATGGGATAAAGGCCATCTTTACAAGGTTCTCGGCATTTTTGAACTTAAAGAGAAAAAGCAATATCTGATTGATTCCGGTCTTTCATATTTTGCAGATGCCGATGATTTTGAAGTGGTCGATCCGCAGGAGTCCATTTTCTGGGTGGAGTCTTCGGGGCCCCGCGGCAAGGGCAAATCTTTTCCGGTGGCATTTGAACCGCATTTTTATGAGAACTATCGCAATTGGGCCCCGAGGGAAAGTTTACTGATCGAAACATATCTCGATTTCATGGACCGGGAATACCCCAATCCCATTTGGCCGACGGCGATTCACTACCAGGATTACTGGTGCGAATGCCCTTTATGTGAGCATTTGTGGGAAAATCATTCCGTTTTCGGACTCATTACATGCCCGCAACGGTTGTGCTATCGAATGCTGAACAATCCTCTGGCCGACCACGACAAAATATTGGATTCCCCCGAAGTCTCGGCGCTGAACGAAATGTCCGAATTCAAAAATCTCTATTATGCCGACTGGCTGCACAAATACATCAAAAATTCCCGCTCCTTTTCCTCAAAGCTCAAACGATTTCTCGCCATACGTTAGCCACGTCCGACTTGTCTGACTTGTCCGACTTGTCCGATCTTACAGGCTCCCGGTGAAGTTCTTTGCGGCGGCAAGTACGTCGGCGGGGGTCATGCCGGGTTTGTAGAGCGAACTGCCGATGCCGACGCCGGAACAGGCTTTCAGGAATTCGTTCAGGTTGTCGGTGTTGACGCCGCCCACGGCCAGGATTGGAACCTTGATCACCGCTTTCAGGTCCTTGATGTAGCCCGGACCGAGCTGGCCGGCGGGGAATAATTTCAGGTAGTTCGCGCCCGCTTTCAGCGCGGCGAAGCCCTCGCTGGCGGTCATGAAGCCGGGCATCGAGATCAGCCCCGCCTGTGCCGTTTCGCGGATTACGTCCGGGTCGGTGTTCGGTGAAATGATGAATTCGCCGCCCGCGGCCGCCACGTCGCGCACGTCCTGCGGAGTCAGTACGGTGCCGGCGCCGATGAGCTGCCGTCCAGCGCAGTGCCGGGCGGCGGTTTCGATGCTTTTCAGCGGTTCGGGCGAATTCAACGGAATCTCGAGAAGCAGGATACCCGCTTCATACAGGGCGTCGCACACCGCCGGGACTTCCGGCGGCGTGATCCCGCGCAGGATCGCTACGATCGGGCATTTGGCGCGGTATGCTTCGAATTGCCCGTGCTGCTTCATCGCTGGACTCTCCCGGAGCCGCTGCCTTTCATCAGCGCCAGCACTTCGCATGCGCTGCTGAAATTGAAGTCGCCGGAGATCGTGTGCTTGAGCGCGCTGGCGGCCACCGCAAAGCGGATCGCCATCGCCGGGTCGGCGTATTCCGGGGTGTTCAAGGCAAAAATCAGCCCGGCACAGAAGGAATCGCCGCCGCCGAAGCGGTCCACGATGTCGCGGATTTCGTAGGATTTGTAATTGCCGTCCATATCCAGCGGGGCGAAATGGGCCTTCTTCGTGGCGCAGTCGTAGAGCATGCCGCCCCAGTTGTTGTGGTCGGCGGAAATGCTTTCGCGCAGGGTGATGGCGATGAATTTGGCCTTCGGGAATTTTTCGGCGAGCTTGGCGGCGACGACTTTGTAACCGTCGATGTTGAGCAGGCCGCTCTCGATGGAGGTATCCGGCGCGTGAATGCCGAAAACGTCGGCCGCATCCTCTTCGTTGCCGATGATGATATCGGCGCAGGCGGCGATCTTTTCCATGCAGCGCTTGGCCAGTGCATTTTTGGCGGTGCCAGGTTCCCAGCTCCAGAGCTTCTTGCGGTAGTTCAGGTCCACGGAAACGGTCGTTCCCTGAGCGGAGGCCGCCTCGGCAATCGCCAGCGTGGAGAGGTAAGCGTTTTCGCTCAGCGCCGGGGTAATGCCGGAGAGATGCAGATGGGTCACGCCATCCAGCATGGCCTTGAAGTCATAGGCCTCGGGGCCGAGCAGCGAAATCGTCGAATATTCGCGGTCGTAAATCACATTCGAGCCGCGCAGCGCCGAGCCGTGTTCGGCGTAATACACGCCCATGCGGCCGACCTTGTCATAAAGGATGTTTGAAACGTCCACGCCGAGGCCGCGCATCTGCACCGCAAACGCCGTGGTGACCGGTGTATTCGGCAGCGCCGTCAGGTAGCGGCTCGGCAGGCCGAGCATGGCCAGCGACGCACAGACGTTGGCCTCGCCGCCGCCGAAGGTCGCTTCCAGCTGACCCGGCAACGCCTGGATAAAACGTTTCTTCCCCGCCGGGCAGAGCCGCAGCATGACTTCACCGAAACCGGCCAGACAAATCTTCTCAGACATCGATATTCTCCATTTTAAATTTGGTGTGCTTTTATTTAAAAATAACACCGCATCAGTGGTTTGTCAAGCCTGCAAAGTAGATTTGTAGTACAAATCACGAAGATCGTTTTTTGATAGGACAACTGGGACGTATGGGAAACTGCTGCTAAGCTCAGAACAACTTCCCATTGGTCCCAGAAGGTCCCATTCGTCCCATTGATTTTTTACATTTCGATGACGCGTTTTTCCACGCGGGAGCGGTCGGCGGTGAAGCCGATCAGGTGACCATTCACCGAGTCCGCCAGCGACGTACAGGAAATCGAGGGCTCCTTGCCTTCCAGCACCGACACGAAGTCTTCCACCAGACGCAGGTCGCCGCCGCCGTGGCCGCCGAATGCTCCCGTGGTGTCGCCTTCGTTATTCAGGTCGACGACTTCGGTGCTGTATTCGTGCTCCGGACGGGTGTCGATCTTGTAGACGGTGAACTTGTTGTCGTCCATGATTCCGCTGATTTCGCCCCGGGTGCCGATGATATGGATCTTGCGGCAGGGACGGCTGGTGCCGCCGACCATGTTGTGGGTCACGGTGGCGCCGTCGGCGAACTCGATCACCACGGACTGGCGGTCGACCACATTATTGTCGAGCTTCCATACGCAGCGCGAATACGGATTGTCTTTGCGCCTGAGTTCCTGCTCGTAAATTTCCATGGTAGGATTTTCGATGTACTCGATCTGCGGCCAGACGTAGGCGCCCCAGCGCAGCGGGTGGTTCAAATTCAATTGGCGGTTCGAGTACTGGCAGTCGGCCTCGATCGGGCAATCGATCAGGCAGTATTCGCCGGAGTTGGCGGGGGCCTTTTCGCGGCAGAAGAAACTGCGGCTGCCGAAGCTGTTCACCCGCACCGGCTTCACGCCGCTCATGAACCAGCTGATCAGGTCGAGGTCATGGCAGCATTTGGACATCAGCATGGTCGATTTGCAGACGTCTTCGCGATTCCATTTGCCCCGGACGAAGCAGTTCGCCATGTGGTGGTAACTCACGTGTTCGTCGGTCTGCAGATTGATGATCTCGCCGATTTCGCCATTCAAAATCCGCTTTTTGATTTCGGTATAAAACGGCGCGTAACGCAGCACGTGGCAGATCATCACCTTGCGGCCGGTCCGCTTGACGGCTTCATCGAGAATATGCACTTCCGGTTCGCTGACCGCGAACGGTTTTTCCAGCAGAATATCGTAACCGGCCTCCAGCAGCATCAGCGAGGTCGGCACATGGTCGATGTCCATGGTGCCGTTGATCACGGCGTCCGCGAGTTTGCCGCGCGAGGCAAGCTCGGCCGCGTCCTTGAACATCATGTCCGCGGGGAAACCGAACCGGCGGCGGGTGTCTTCGCGGCGGAATTCATTCGGATCGGCCACGCCCACGATTTTGAAGCGGTCCGGTTGAAGCTTCGCCAGTTCCGCATAACAGAGTGCACGGTGCCCGGCCCCGACAATAATTGCAGTAATCATTTTCCTATAACCTTTTATGTTAATTTTCGACGCGCATCGGGACCATTTCCTGTATGACCGATCCCGTTTCGCGCACTTTGCAAAATACTTCAAACACTTTTCGCCCCAGCTCCTCGTATGAATACACCAGGCGCGGCCGGCTGTCGCTGTACGGCCGGGCGACGTCGCAGGTCGGCACCAGCTCAATTTTCGCCCTGGATTTGGCCAGCGCCGCCCTCACCTCATTTTCGAGCTGTCCGCAGACGATGGCCGTGGGCGGATTTTTCAGCTTCATGATCTTGTTGACAAACGCCGTGACAAGCTCCTGCTTTTTGTTGCGGTCCTCCAGGAAGCAGAACAACTCGGGGTCGTACAGCCGGTGACGGTTCATCACCTGGCGGTAAGCCTGCTCGAAATGCCCCTTCACAAACGCATAATTGTGCATCTGGTTGATCAGCGCAATCCGCCGGTGCCCCTGCCTGATCAACGCTTCGGCAATATCATCCACGGCCCGCTCGTGGTCAAAGTCGACCCAGCTGATTTTCAGGCTGTCCGGCATGCGGTTGGCGGCTACTACCGGGATATGGCGCAGCGCCATCTGACTGGCGATTTCCTGCCGGAACGAACTGAAAACGAAGATGAATCCATCTACTCGGCACGACAGCCAGAACTCCACGTCGTCGACCAGCTGTTCGTTGGCCGAGCTCATGAAAATCGGCTTCAGGTCAAAAGCCTCCATCCCGGAAACCAACCCGCCGAACAGCCCCTGCGGACGCTCCGGCTGGAACACGATGGGATTGTTGGAAAATACGATCACGTTACCGGTCTGCCGGCGCACGCGGTTGGGGTCCGGCAGCAGGCAGCCGCGATTGCCGTCCGGCAGCACGAACCCGCGTTTTGCCAGCAGTTCCAGCGCCCGGCTGACCGTCCGCGGGTTGACCCCGAATTCGGACGCGAGAATCCTTACCCCGGGCAATCGCCCCTGGTAATCCCCGCGCCGGATCGAGTCCTCCAGCGCTTTCGCCAATTCCAGATATTTAAAATCAGACATGCATCACCATGACATCATAATTAAGCGCATCACTTATGCAACACTTATAGTATATCGCATTTTTCAGAAAAATCAACTCTTTTTTGTGGATTTTTTCCAAACTAAGGCTATGTTTATTTTGTCCATGAAATATATAATATTTCCGTGGACAATCCCAAAATGAAATCAATTTGAGGCCAGGTAATTATGACAGCACAAGCAACGCAGATCCTGATTTGCGATGACGACGACATCTTCCGGACATTTCTCGAACGCGTCCTGAAAACCTCCAACCTGCCGGCCCTCAGCGCCGCCGACGGCGACCAGGCCATCGAAATCCTCGACGCCCGCGGCAGCGAAATCGCCCTCGTCCTCGTCGATCTCCTCATGCCCATCCGCTCCGGCTGGGAAGTCATTGAATTCATGAAGGAAAACGACAAACTGAAAGATATTCCCGTCATCGCCATCACCGGACTCGCCCCCGGCCCCGGCGAACTTCAAAAAATCCGCAATCACTGCGCGGCGGTCGTCCACAAAGGGGGCAATCTCGACATCGAGGACCTCATCGCCAAAATCAAAAAATCAGTCAACAAGGATTAAATACAACACTATGAAAATTCCACAAGTTTCAAACAGTTTGCTGCTGATGGTGGACATGCAGGAGAAACTCCTCCCCGCCATGCACGAAGGCGAAAAATGCATCGATCGCAACTGGATGCTGCTGCAAGCCGCCGCCGAACTCGAACTGCCGGTCGTGATCAGCGAACAATACCCCCAGGGGCTCGGCTCCACCGTACAGGTGCTGAAAGATCTCTGCCGCAACGAATGGCCGATCGAGGAAAAAACCTCGTTCTCCTGTTTCGGTGACGCGGAACTTGCCGACGTCATCAAGAACCTGAACGCCGAAACGATCATCCTCACCGGCGTTGAGTCCCACGTCTGCGTCATGCAGACCGCGTTTGACGCACTCGCGGCCGGGTATCAGGTGATCGTGATTTCCGACGCCGTCACCTCGCGCAAAGCGGAGGACCGCTGCACCGCGCTGAAGCTGATGAGCGACAACGGTATCCGGGTCATGTCCGCCGAAGCCGTGCTGTTCATGCTGCTCCGTTCGTCCAAACACCCGGCCTTCAAGGCCGTGTCCAAACTGGTCCGGTAAGGTGGTGAATAAATGAGAATTCTTTCCGGCATCCAGCCCTCGGGCAAACTCCATATCGGCAACTTCTTCGGCATGATGAAACAGGCCGTCGAACTGCAGCAGAAAGGCGAAACGTTCCTCTTCATCGCCGATTACCACTCACTGACCACCGGCCCCGAAGCGGCCGACCTGCGCGAGCGCGTGCTCGAAGTCGCCATCGACTTCCTGGCCTGCGGCCTCGACACTGAAAAGACCTGTTTTTTCCGCCAGTCCGACGTGCCGCAGGTGTGTGAACTCACCTGGGTCCTGAACAACGTCTGTCCGGTCGGCCTCCTCCAGCGCGCCCACAGCTACAAAGACAAGGTCGCCAAGGGCTTCGAGCCGAACAACGGCCTCTTTTCCTATCCGGTGCTGATGGCGTCCGATATCCTGATTTACCAGTCGAACCTGGTGCCGGTGGGCAAGGACCAGAAGCAGCACATCGAAATCACCCGTGACCTGGCGATCAAGTTTAATGAACGCTTCGGCGACATTTTCACTGTCCCGGATGGTTTCATCCCGGAATCGGTGGCGGTGATCCCGGGTATCGACGGGCAGAAAATGTCCAAGAGCTACAACAACACCATTCCGATCTTCGGCAACGAAAAAGCCATCCGCAAAATCGTCATGTCGATCGTCACCGACTCCAAAGGGCTCGAAGACGTCAAAGATCCGGATACCTGCAACATCGTGTCGCTCTACAAGCTTTTCGCTCCGGAAGCCCAGGTCAACGAGATGAAAGACAAATACCGTGCCGGCAACTATGGTTACGGCCATGCCAAGCAGGCGCTGTTCGAAGCCATGCAGGATTACTTCGCGCCCATGCGCAAGCGCCGCGAGGAACTCTTGAACAACCTCGACCACGTGCACGCGGTCCTGCAAAAAGGCGCCGAGCGCGCCCGCATCGAAGCCGAAGCAACCATGGAGAAAGTCCGCAAAGCCGTCGGCCTGCGCTGAAAAAAACACCGGGCTTTCGACATTGAAATGCCAAAAGCCCGGTAGTGAATTGCATTTTAAACCAAGGCTGGATTTCCTGCCCCTTTGAATTGCCGGATGGCGTTCAGATACCCCATGCCGTTGATCAGGTCGGGTTCCAGATAACTCCCCTCGGTCCACTCGTTCCACGCATTGATCGTGATGATGCGGGAATTGAACTCCCCGGCGATTTCCAGCGCCTGCCGGAATTCCTCCGGTGCACCGTACATCGTAGCTCCGTAATCGGGGGTGAACGGTGTGTTCTGGTTGGTCCGCGGCGAGTTGTCCCAGCCCATCGTCACGTTCGGATAAAATGGCACCGGACAGCGTGCGTTCAGTTCGCGGTAAAAGGCGAAATATTCATCGCGGG
>JBEBRW010000081.1:0-17389 GCA_040394635.1 Victivallis vadensis
CCAGATCGGGGTCCAGATCGTCCAGATCGGGGTCCAGATCGTCCAGATCGGGGTCTGTTGCCAGATCGGGGTCTGTCCCTATATGATGAGTAATGTTGAGCTTGATATTCCAATTCAGATCGGGGTCTGTCCCTATATGATGAGTAATGTTGAGCTTGATATTCCAATAATGTGAGATAAATTTTAGCGTTAGAATGATTTTCTTATATATAAAAATAGCTTTTAAGAAGCAAAAATGGAAAATATGCTGAAATTCTCTTGCTTGAGATGATAAAAAACAGTGTTTTTCGGGAACAAGGCTTGCTTTTTGCCTGTCTGAAACTGTATAATATGTTATTGCGTGAATTCAGGAGGTTATTATGAAAGCGAAGAAAACATTGATCCTGCTGCTTGCGGGTTCGGCCATGGTGCTGTCCGCGCAGGCGAGCCGCCCCGGCGCGCCTAAGACATCGCCCGTGAACAGGCCCTCGACCGTCACTCAACCGAGCACTCCCAGCACTCAGACGTTCCGGGATGCCAAAGGACGGGTCACCGGTACCGCCACCACGACCACCTCGCCGACCGGTTCCAAGGTGACCACTTACCAGACTTCCACCGGCAAACCGGTCACCTCGTCGACCGAGTTCCCCAAGGAAGGCACCGGCACCACGGTTCAGAAGGTTCAGCCGAAGACCACCAGCTCGACCACTCCGGATGCAACCCCCGCTCCGACCCTGCCGCCGGAGAAAAAAGAAGCCGACAAAAAAGATTGATCAGGCTCTGCGCGCCGGGCGAACCGGTCCGGTACTGGCTCCGGCGCGGAAGTGATAATCAACCAGGATGTCTTCGGTAACGATTTCGCCCGCAAGCAGTTTCCGCAGCAGTTTCACGGCCTGGCTGACCAGGGCGTCGTAATCCTGTCTGAGGTAGGAGAGCGAAGGTACCATGCAGGGAGCCACGTTGTCCTCCGACCAGGAAACCAGCGAAATATCGCGGGGCATTTTTTTGTCGAGAATATGCAGCGCCTGATAGATTTTCAATTCATCGCCCTCGTTCAGGTTGATGATGGCGGTGACTTTCTGGTTCAGCAGCAGCTTCACAACCTCGATCATGCTGCGTTCCGACGCCACCGTCCAGAGATCCTCCGGCAGTTCGTGTTCGCGCATGATGCGGCGAAACGTCACGTCGCGCGCATGGCTGTTCCAGTTCTCAGGGTAATCAAACGAATGCGCCCCGCCGATCCGGCCGATTCGCCGGTGCCCCAGCGATAACAGGTGTTCCAGCGCCAGGGTCATCCCTTGCGCATCGTTGGAGCCGACCATGAAAATGCCGTCCAGGTGCCGCGCCGACGTGTTGATACAAACCAGCGGCATGATGTGCCGTTCCCCCCAGTACGCCTCGAAACCGTCGTTAGAGAGCAGCGAAACGGCTCCGCAGAACGGTAATTGCTCCAGCAGGTTCAGGTGCTGCAGCGAGATCATGATCGGGATGAATTCGTGACTCCCCAGTTCGCGCGCCAGGGCGTTGACCAGCGGCCCGAAGTACGCGCCGGTGCCCAGGTTCGGCACGATCACCGCCACATTGCGGCAGCTTTCGAAGCGGTAACCGAGCTCGCGGGCGCAATTCAGCACCACCCGCCGCGTCTCGGCGGTGATCAGGTTCGACCCCGCCAATGCCCGGGACACGGTGGCCACGGAGTATCCGGTTTGAGCTGCAATCTGCCGCAAAGTCGGTCGCATAAATCCTCATTTTTTTAATGGATAATTGACAATGGAAAATGGAAAATGATGGAAAGGGAAGAGTCCCTTTCACCCTCTTTCATATACGATAACTGCAAGTGTCGTCAATTACAAGAATCTTGTTACATTTTTTGCATGATTTTGTTTTTTATTGCACGTGAAACGATTGATTTCACACCGGAAAACGGTATTATAAAAGAACATTCAAACGAGGTAATCGCATGAAACATACGCAACTTGATCTGAGCGGCCAGTGGCTGCTGAAAAGCACCCAGTGGCAGGAAAAATCCATCCCCGCAGCCCTCCCCGGCGATAATTACACGGCACTGCTCGCCGCCGGCGAAATCCCCGACCCGTATTACGCCAAAAACGAACTCGCCGTCCAGTGGCCCCGCGAGCACGACTGGGAATACCGGCGCGACTTCGAGGTGCCGGCGGATTTCCTGAAATTCGACAGCGTGTACTTGAATGTCGAAATGCTCGACCTTTTCGGCACCATCCATATCAACGGCAAAAAGGTGCTGTCCGGCGAAAATATGTTCGCCCGTTATCGTCCCGAAGTCAAAACGTTCCTGAAACCCGGCAAAAATTCGATCCGGATTCTCTTCAAAGCCGTCGAGCCGGAAGCGAAGAAAATCGCCGACGTCCAGCCGATCCAGTGCCCGATGTCCGGCTGTTCGCTGTCGCCGAACCTGAACCTGGTGCGCAAGGTGCATTGCCACGGCGGCTGGGACTGGGGCATCACGCAGATGGTCAGCGGGATTTACGCGCCGCTGACCCTGCACGCGGTGAACCTGGCCCGCATCGAACATGTGAACGCACTTCAGAATCATGAGAAAAATAAAGTGACCGTAACCGCCGTGGCGGACCTGTTTGCACTGGCTGTCGGCAAGAAAAATGTTACCTTCAAGTTCAATGGCGAAACCCAGACGGTCAACGCCAGTTTGAAGCCCGGCGAGAATTCGGTGAAAGCCGTTTTCACGGTCAAAAATCCGCAACTCTGGTGGCCGAGCGGCTACGGCGAAGCCGCGCTCTACCCCCTGACCGTGGAAACCGATGAGCAGAGCGAGAGCCGCGAGATCGGCTTGCGCACGATCGAGCTGATCAACAAGCCCGATGAATTCGGCGTTTCGATGTATTTCAAGATTAACGGCGTGGACGTCTTCTGCAAGGGAGCGAACTGGATTCCGTCCGACGCCTTCCCGGCGCGCCAGACCCCGGAAGCGTTGAATGATCTCCTGGAATCGGCGCGCCTCGCCAATATGAATATGCTCCGCGTCTGGGGCGGCGGCCAGTACGAACACGATGAATTCTACCGTTTGTGCGACCGCAAGGGGCTGCTGGTCTGGCAGGATATGATGTTCGCCTGCAGCATTTACCCCTCCACCGAGGAGTTTACCGAAAACGTCAAAACCGAACTCGCCTTTCAGATTCCGCGCCTGCGCAGCCACGCCTGCCTGGCCATCTGGTGCGGCGACAACGAAGTGATCGGCGCCACCAATTGGTATGGCGCGAACAAGCGGACGCTGTACCTGATCAACTACGACCGGCTGAACCGGGAACTCGGCAAGATAGTGAAAAAACTCGACCCCAGCCGCGTTTTCTGGCCGAGCTCGCCGTGCGGCGGCCCCAATAATTTCAACGACGGCTGGCACGATGACAGCTGCGGCGACATGCATTACTGGGAAGTCTGGCACGGCGCCAAGGATTTCAACGCCTACTATTCGGTCAAGCCGCGCTTCTGCTCCGAATTCGGCTACCAGTCGTTCCCGTCACTCGAAACCGTGTCGACGTACTGCCCGCCGGCAGAGTACAATGTGTTCTCGCCCGCTATGGACCATCACCAGAAGTGCCATATCGGCAATGCCCCGATCATCGGCATGTTCGGCAAATATTTCCGGATGCCGAACTCGTTCGAAAACTTCCTCTACCTCTCGCAGACTCAGCAGGCACTGGGCATCAAGACCGGCGTCGAGTACTGGCGCAGCCTGAAACCCCGCTGCATGGGCACCATTTACTGGCAGCTGAACGACAACTGGCCGGTGGCCTCCTGGGCCAGCCTCGAATACGGCGGCAAATGGAAACAGCTCCACTACCATGCCAAGCGCTTTTTCGCGCCGGTGATGGGGGTAATTTTCAAGGATGCCGAAGGGCAGACCCGCCTCTATGTGATCAGCGATTTGAAGAGCAAAACCAATGTCATGACCAGCGCGGTGGTTTATGATTTCAACGGCAAGGAACGGCGCCGATTCGACTGCAAAAGCGCGCTGAAACCCGGCGAAAGCAAATGTGTCAAAACCTTCAAGCCTACCGAACTGGCCGGGCTCGAACCCGACAAGTGCTTCATCGAACTGAGCACCGAAGCCATTGATGACGACGGCAACAAATTCCAGCACGAAAACACTTATTTCTTCGACGTGTTCAAGCGCTGCGACCTGCAAACTGCGGCGGTCAAGGCCGAAGTCACGGAAAAGAAGGGCCAGATCTGCATTACGCTGAGCGCCAATAAACCGGCGTTTTTCGTCATGCTCGACACGCCCGGCATCCCGGGAATTTTCAGCGACAACAGCCTGACGCTGATCCCGGGTAAAAAAGTGAAACTGGAATTCAGTCCGAAAACGAAAACCACAGCGGCCAACGTCAAAAAAGCCCTGAAAATTATTTCACTGCGCGATACGTATTGAAATATTACATCTGCTGTCTGTCGAAAATACAAATTCGGTAGACAGCAGTTTTTTATCATCTTCCTTCAATTTCAAATCTTGACTTCCTCCTGAAATACATTATATTACATCTGTTGTCTGTCGAAAATACAAGTTCGACAGACAACAGCGTTCTTTTGCATTTTCAATTTTATTCTCAATTTTCAGAGTTTCAGCGTCATGATTTCTTCGGCTTTGTAGCCGAGTTTTTCATAAACTTTTTTGCCGGTATCAGTGGCGTGGAGTATGACTTTTTCCACGCCGCGAGCCCTGGCGTCATCGGCCAGAGCATTCATAATTTGTGAAGCAATGCCGCGGCGGCGGAATTGCTCGCGTACATAAACGTTGGAAATATATCCTTCAATACCGCTTTTATTGCCTGGATACGGCGGCCGGAAAAAGAAGTTCCAGGTTCCGCAGCCGGCCGCCTCCCCATTTGCGTCGAAAGCAAAAAAGGTAAAACAATTTTTGCCATTATTGTCGAGAAAATATTGCCGGATAACCGGAGCCATGCCGTCGATTTCGTCAGTGGAAACCACCGCCAACCCTTTCTTCAAAAACTCCAGCCGCAGCATCATAAACAACTCAACGTCAGTTTCCTGCGCCAGACGTACCGATATCTGATTATTCATAAAAAATTCCTTGCATATGATAATCTTTTAAATTACATTATCCGGACATTTTTTCAACATCACGCTTGCAAATAAATCCCCGGTCCTGTATAATCTAGTATGAAGACAAACAAGGGTGATCAGCGAATATGGCAAATCAGACGAATTATAACGGGGATTTCTACCGGCAGCTCTCGCTGTTGCTGAAATCCGGGCTGCCGCTGCCGGGGAGTTTGCGCAGTTTGGCGACGGGCTTCCGGTCGAGGGCTTTTCGCGATACGGTGGAGCAGGTGGCCGCTTCGGTCGATTCCGGGCAGAAAATGAGCGACGCCATGCGGCGCTTCCCGCAGTATTTCAACCCGCAGTATGTCGAGGTCATCGCGGCCAGCGAAGACAACGGTACGCTGGCGGAGGCGGTTCACGAAATCGGGATGTCGGCGCAGGCCGACCGGCAGGTGGCGTCGCTGTTTCGCGACATCATATTTTACCCGATGATGGTGGTCTTCATCCTGATCGCCATTTTCCTGATGCTCAACTATGTGGTGATTTATTCATTCAAGGACGTTTTTGCCGACCTGCTCTGGGGCGAGCCTCTTCCGTTGATCACCCGTTTGCCGATCCAGACCTCCACGCTCATTCATGACAATGTCTGGACCGTGGGGATTATTTATCTGGTTCTGGTGATGGCCGGATTCTGGCTGCTGAGCGGCAACGGAAGTTCGACCCGGGTTCTGCTGGGGATTGTCCGCCATATCCCCGGTTTCAGCGGAGTGTTCCACGAGCTGAAGGACGCCAGGCTGTGCATTTTCTGGAGCATGATGCTGAAACGGGGCATCCCGGAGAAAAAGATTTTCCCGCTGCTGGCCCTGTGTACCGACGACTCCGCCACCCGGAACGACCTGCAGCGGATCGGCAACGATGTTTCCGCGGGCGTGGCAACGGGCAAGGCGCTGAAGAATGCAACCTCGATTTCACCGGTCATCACCCTGACCTTTCTGCATCTGCCGGAGGAGCGGATTCCCGGCGAGCTGGAACATCTCTCGCAAATGTTCCTCGAGCGTTCCGCGGCGGCGCTGCGGCGGCTGACGGTGATCGGCGAAGTCGTGCTCACGGTGGGCGTGGCCGTTTGTGTCTTCTTCTTTATTATTGCCATGTTTGCGCCGTTTTTCATAATCATTCATAAGCTGGGGTGATTTGCCGATGAAGCTTGAGAATTACAATTGGCTCTCGGGCGACCGGGTTCAGACGATGTTCTCCGACCGCAACCTCGTGGACGCCCTGGCCTATGCGATGGAAAACAACATCCCGCCGGAAGATGTGCTGGAGGCTTTTCAGACCTCCGAGCACAGCGGTTTCTGGAACAACATATTGTTCTGGGGCAGTTGGAACTACTCGATTCAACAGCTGCGCGAGGGGCGTCCGGTCAGCGAGGTCCTGCGTGCCCGCAGTGCACCGTATTACCTGAGCAGTGCTGCCGCTTATGCGGAAAAAAACGGCACGCTGACGAAAGTGCTACCGGTACTGGCGCGCAATTTGCAGTTGCAGCGCTTCTTCGCCGGAAGCGCCATTTCGCTGATCTTCCGCAATCTGGTTCTGTGGCTGGCCATGTTTCTCTTTCTGGCCCTGCTATTCTGGATTATCTTCCCGAATATGATCAGGTTATTTGAAGACCTGCTCGAGGGCCAGCCGATCTATATCGGCAATACAAATTTTCTTTGGGCAAGCTTGCCGAACCTTCTCTGGCTGCCGGCACTGCTGATCATTTTCATCATCTCCTTTGTGGTCACCATGAACATCCGCATGCTCGAATTCCTCTATCTGCCGCTGCCGTATTTCGGTAACGCGGTCCGCCGCCGGATTCTGTACGACCTGAGCGGCATGTTTTACTGCCTACTGGCCAGCGGCATGGATATTTCGCAGGCGGCCAGCGCGGCGGCGGCCTCCGAACCGCGCTGGTGGCTCCGCGTGCGACTGAGAAAGTTCGCCCGGCGCGTGGAAAACGGCGAGGACTGGCTGGGCGCATGGCGCCGGGAAATCAGGCTGGAAACCCCGGTATCACAGTGGATTCTGCAGAGCGGCCACCTCACCGGCAAACTGGCGGAGAGTTTCAACAGCCTCCAGGACATTTTGCTGGAGGACAACCTCGGGGCGAATTTCCGCATGAACACCATTTTCGCGATCGTGGTCCTCTTCGCCAACGCGTTGATCATCGGGCTTTTCGGCTATGCGTTTTTCTATAACCTGGCTTACATAATTGAGCGTGTATGAGCAAAAAAATCCACGAAAACAATGAAGTGCCGGAGTTCTGCGATGCGCTGTTGAAGCGTGCCGTGGCGCTCGGCGCCAGCGATATTTATCTGCTGCCGGGAGCGGAGCGGACCGAGTTCCGCTGCCGGGTGAACGGCGTCCAACGCGACCTCGACCACGTACCGGCTCCCTTCGGTGTCCAGTGTGCGGCGCGCTTCAAAGTCATGGCCGGCATGCTCAGTTACCGCACTCAGATCGCGCAGGACGGCGCCATCCGCCACGTGCCAGGGCTTGGCGAAGTCGAGTTCCGGGTGGCCTCGATGCCGACGCTCTGCGGCGAGCGCCTCACCATCCGGCTGTTTGACCGCCGCTTCGGGCACCAGTTGCTCGACGAACTCGGTTTTCAGGCGGAAATGGTCGAAACCCTGCGGAACATTCTCAAGCGTCCTTCCGGACTGATCATCCTGACCGGGCCCACCGGCTGCGGCAAAACCACCACCATTTACGCCATGCTGCGCGAACTGCTGAAAGCCGAACAGGACCCGTCGTCGATCATCACCATCGAGGACCCGGTAGAGTGTGAAATCGACGGTGTGTCGCAGATCAGCCTGCCGCGCGGCGATGCCGAGTGGAACTACGCCGCCGCGCTCCGGGCCGCGCTCCGCCACGACGTCAAGACGTTGATGATCGGCGAAATGCGCGACCGCGACGTGGTCAAGGTCGCAGTCGACGCCGCGCTGACCGGCCACCGCATTATCACCACTTACCACGCGGGCGACATCCCGTCGGTATTCGCGCGGCTGCTGCACCAGGGTTTCGAGCCCTTCCTGATCGCCTCCGCGATCTCCGGCGTGGCGGCGCAGCGCCTGGTCCATACGGCCGACGGCAGCGCCCGCATTCCCATTGCCGCCGCCCTGGACATGACCGACCGTTGGCGCGACTTCCTGGCCGAGGCCCCCTCCTCCGCCGCGATTCGCGACATGATATCTCAAACACCCGGCAGCGACCTCGATCAAGTCGCCAGATCCCTGGCCGCCGCCGGCATCATACCCGAAATGGATGTGTATTTATTATGAGAAAAAAATATTTTACCATGCTGGAAATGACCTGCGCACTGGTGTTGATGGCGGTGCTGCTGGTGGTGTTCAGTTCGATCCTGAGCCGGCTCAACCAGACCCGCAGTGCCTTCGCCCGCGAGACCCGCGCCATCCTGGTCATGCAGAATACCATCCAACGTCTGAAGCTCGAAGCCGAGCCGACCCGTGCCGACGCAGAGCGTATTTTCCGCGAAGAGGCCCGCTCCGTCGAAACCCTCGAGCCGCAGGTCACCGCTACCGGGGACAGCCTGAAACTGGCCCTGCTCAACCGCGGCCGGGCCGCCACTGTGGAGGTAACCCTGAAATGCGCAAAATAAGTTATTACTCATTGATCGAAGTCCTGGCCGTGATCGCCCTGATCATGCTGATGGGCGGCACGCTATATACGACGTTTCACCGTTACAACCGCGATTTTATCATGAGGTCCACCCGCGACCTCAGCAGCAAGGAAATTTTCCAGATTCGCGAGCAATTCTGCCGGGCTGTCAACAATTGCACCGCTCCGCTGAAAATATCGGAGCAGAAAATCACCGGCGGCGAAGCTACCATTGCCGCCGTCGTTCCCGGTCATGTCACTCTGCTGATCGACGGCCGGCAGCGTCAGCTGGCTATCCCCGACTCCTTCTCCGCCGAATTGACGCTGGAAGAAAACAATCGCCTCGCGGTATTGACCCTGAACGAAAATGTCAAAGCGAACCGGAAGCCTCAGCAGTACCGGATCGCCGCGGCGGCAGGAGTGAAATGATGAAAAACGAAAAAGGCGCAGTTCTGATTGTCGTGTTGATAATGACCGCCATACTGCTGGTGCTCTCCAGTGTGGCGGTTCGTGTGACCCTGCTCTCGCGCCAGGCCAATTCTCAGGTAAAAACCCATCTCCAGTCCGAAGCCGACCAGCTCAAACCGTTGAAATAGGTTTATTCAGCCCTGACGACTGCCAGCGCGTTGGAAATATGCCGGATGTTCGGCAGCGTATAAAGCGAATTGATGATTTTGCCCTCGAGCCACAGCATCGAGGAACCGCCGCCGTCGAAATCCACCGCCTCTTTCGCGCCGAGCTCGACCATGATCGCGGCCAATTCGTCAAAATCGACGCCCGCCGATTTCCTGGGCATCCGGCCGTCGACCACCGCCAGAATCAGGTATTGATCATTGAAACCGATCGCGGTCCGCGGCGCTTTGCTTTTGCGTCCGCCGGTATCCTGTGCCGTGCCGTTTCCGACAATCAGCGCATGCCCGGAAACCGCACTGTAGACCCCCTTCAGCGACGGGGTGGAGTCAAACACGAATTCGACCTTGTCGCCGGCCTTTGCCGCACCGGCCATTTCGGGCGGCACCGCCAGGATGTATTCGTCCGGCACAATCCGGCTGTTGCCATGCGGATTCACCGCTTTTACGGTCATGGTGCAGCTGACGCCGAATTTTACCGGCGCATGGTATTCGAACCGGATTTCGTGCATGTCTGTACGGGTAGTCATGAAATGCACGGAATCGGCCTTGCCGCCGGGGGCCAGCCCCATCCGCGGCGTGTACAACATGGCCCGCCCTGGTGCCGGCAAGCCGTTGACACCAAAGGAGATTTGGCGACCGCCCGGGAAAGTGGCACTCAGTGCCGGCTGAACTTCCGCAAAACGAACATCCCCCGGCCCGCTGCCAAGCAGCGAAACGCTCCTTCCGGTCCAGGGATAAGCGGTCGTGCCTTCCGGACAACTGATAATCTCGCCCTGTGAAACCTGCGGCCCGCGCACAACTCCCCGGTAATTGCTGTCGTCACGAATGATGAAAAAATCGCCGTTGACCGCCGCCACCGGTTTGCCCTTGAACGGCAGCCGGCCCGGATGCAGCATTTCCGGCAGCGTCTGCATCCCCAGCACCCGCTGGGCCCCCATCACGACCTCCAGCCGGAATGCGGGATCGTTTCGCGGAATCCGCAGGGCGTTGATGATCTGCGGTTTCGGCTCGGTCCGGACAATCGTGATTTTTTCAACGCCGGACGCCTGTTTTTCCCACGCCGGAGCCGCCATGCTCCACAGCAGGACGGCGATAATCAGCAGCTTCACGGCCTTACTCCCGGTCAAAGTGGTTGTCGGGATTGGTATTCGTCGAACCGTTGCGAAACGGGTCCATCGTGTAGGCATCGCCTGTATTCACGGCCCGGTGACCGCTCACGTGCCCGTCCATCCACAGGATATTGAGCGCGCCGTCGTGCCACGGATTCAGCACCCCGAAGCTGCTGGACGCCGAATCGGCGCGGTAAATCTCCTCCAGCCGGTAATAACTGCGGGTAAGCCCCGCCCGGGCAAACCGCGTGTCACCGTTGGTAATGGTAGCGGCGGGCTTCCGGATCTGGCTGGTTTTGGCGGGCTTGCCGTAGATCAGCTCCGCGGTCTGCCCCTCATAAATTCCGCCGACTTTCGGCAGCCGGTAACTGGTGCCGATATACATCAGGTTATATCCGAGCCCCGGATACGCCCACCCGCTCCAGAGCGGGTCGCTGTACACCTCGGCGTCTTTGTCGAAATTCACCCCGCCGTCCCACGCCACCGAGGGACACTGCAGCGTACGGATATTCGGTACGAACCCTTCTTTCCAAATCAGGTGCGACCAATAGATATACAGCGAACTGACTTTCTGCAGCGCGGGCGGCATATAATCATCGGACGCCCCCGCATACATGACAAACATGGTTCCAAGCTGCCGCGCATTGTTGGTGCATGATATGCCATGCGCCTTGGCCCGTGCCTTATTCAGGGCCGGCAACAACATGGCGGCCAGTATGGCGATAATGGCGATGACGACGAGGAGCTCGATAAGTGTGAACCGTTTTATATTCATTCTAAAATTCCTTACAGTTGCTATATTTTCCGGTAGTCTCGCTTTCCCCGGATATTTTGTTCATACCATTATAATACAGTATGAATCTAGATTTTGCAATGTATAAATCTTGATTTTAACAAAGAATTAACAATTTTCCATTGATTTTGACATTTAGTGCTTGATTTTGCGATTTATTCCGCTATAATATCATTCAAAACCTTAATTTAACATGTACAAATCAATGATTAACTATTCATCACAAGTATTGATTCACCGCCTGCCGGGCAAAATTTCGGGAATTCACCGGAAATTCGGCTTGTGGATCTGCCTGCGGAAAGACGGCCTGGGCAGTGAGTTCACCTACGAAACCACACCCCCGCGCAAATTCGAATTTTATTCGCTCGCCTACCTGATTTCAGGCAATGCCCGGCTCTGGGAAGCACAGTCGAAAAACGAACGCAATGTGGTTCAGGGCGAACTGGTCCTGCTGCCGCCGGATCTGATCAACCGCTACGGCCGCACGGACAGCAATTTCCTGGAGGACGCAGTCTGCTTCTGCGGCCCGGTTGCCGACGCGCTGTTCGAGAGCGGTACCATCGCCACCGGTATTTTCACCGTGGACCAGCCGCGCCCGCTGCAGGAAATCATCACCCTCGCCTCCAACCCGGCCCCGCAGAAACAGATCGAGGCCAATATCAAGCTGTTGGATTTACTGATCCGCCTCAAATCCGCCCCGGAGTCCGGCAAGAAACGGCTCCAGCGCCGCAATGCCCGGCTCGACTCGCTGCTGGCCGAATTCACCGCCGATTCATCGCAATTCCGTACGGTCGAGGAAATGGCTGCGTGGTATGGCTGCAAGCCCGAACAATTCCGCATTGTCTTCAAGGAATACACCGGCATGCTCCCCAAGGAATATATCGACCAGGCGAAAATCATCCGGGCCCGCGAACAGCTCCTGAACAGCACGCTGAGCATCGCCGAAATCGCCGCCGGACTCGAATTCCACGACCAGTTTCATTTCAGCCGCGCCTTCAAGAAAAAAACCGGCTTCCCCCCGTCGGAATTCCGCGCCAAATTCAGCGAAAGAGAGGACCGGCCATGAGCGCCTCCTACGACCTGCATCTCCACAGTCATTGGAGCTACGACGCCAACGCCCCGGTCGAATATTATTTCCGTACCGCCCGCAAAAAAGGCATCACCACCATCGCCCTCACCGAACACCACACCATGGACTCGCTCCCGGACCTTCTGAGCGCCGCCGCTGACTATCCGGACATCAACTTCATCCCCGGCGCCGAACTCACGGTTCACTGCTCCATCGGCGCGGTCGACATGGTGTGCCTGGGCCTGCCGCTCGAGACTCCGCCCGAACTGGAAAACCTGTTCGAAGAATATCGTCAATGGCAGCGTGCCGCCGGCGAAGCGGTCTCTGCTACCCTGCTCGAAATGGGTCGTCAATACGGAGCCGCCGAGCGCCTGAAAATACTGGAAACCTACCGTCCGCAGGCGGTCATCGCCAAACAGGGCATCACCCATGTCAACTGGATCGTGCAGTTCGAAGAGTTCCGGAAATACGGCTGGCTCACCGACATCGCGGAGTTCAAAAAAGAGCTGGACAAATGCCTCGACATGCCACATTACCCGGCAGCGGAACGCGTGATCCCGACGGTCAAGAAACACGGCGGCCTGGTTTTCATCGCGCACCCGCTCAACTATTTCCAGCGCTCGGACCGGGCCCGAATGGACCAGCTGCGCGAGGAACTGGACTTCGACGGCATCGAATGCGCTCACACCATGATTCCGCCGGAACTGACCGCTCTTTACCGGCAATACTGCCTCGAACACCAACTCCTGTCCTCGGCCGGCTCCGACTGCCACAGCGACCCGCCGCACTATCACCTGAATGTCGCCCTGGAATGCTTCCCCGGCCAACACTGCGGCCCCCCGGAATGGCTCCACGAAATCTGCGACCGCCTCGCTTCCCCTTCCCGCGAAGCAATGCCTCCTGCCGCCTTATGACAAAAATCTCAAATTTTGCCGAAACATATTTGCAAAAAAATCCGAAGCCTGTATATTAACAACCTCTTATCTTAATCAGAAAGGGCGATTAGCTCAGCTGGCTAGAGCACTTGGTTTACACCCAAGTTGTCGGGGGTTCGAATCCCTCATCGCCCACCATTTAACTCTCCAATTTTAAGCCATTTACGTAATATCAACCCAATTCCCCGAATCAACCAATCCAAGGGTTAAAGTCCAGCGAAAACCGCTTCGCTGTGACAAACTGTAACCAAAATACACGCTAAAAAAATATTCATCCGCTACCAGGAAAGTGACAGATCCGCCTGGGGCTGGAATTAAACATATTTTCAAATAATCTTTTTCCGTTCGATTTTTTTTTGCTGCTTGCAATTACGGGCTAGGGATTTATATTAACAGACAATATTGTGCATATGGATTTGACAAAGAAAGGCATGAAAATATGGAAAGAAGAGTAGGAACAACCGTCAGGGGCATCCGCTGCCCGATCATCCGCGAGGGCGATAACCTGGCGGATATTGTTGTTGACAATGTTCTGGCGGCCGCCAAGTGCGAAGGCTTTGAAATGCGTGATCGCGATGTCATAGCCATGACCGAATCGATTGTAGCCAGGGCTCAGGGCAACTATGCGCCGATCACCGCCATTGCCGACGATGTCAAGGACAAACTGGGCGGTGGAACCATTGGCGTGATCTTCCCGATTCTCTCGCGCAACCGCTTTGCCGTCTGCCTGAAAGGCATTGCCATGGGCGCCAAAAAAGTCGTGCTCATGCTGAGTTACCCCGGCGATGAAGTCGGCAATGAACTGGTCACGCTCGATCAGCTGGACGAGGCCGGCATCAACCCATATAGCGACGTGCTTTCGCTGTCCGAATACCGCCGTCTCTTCGGCGAGAATAAGCACGAATTCACCGGCATCGATTACGTTACATACTACGGCGATCTCATCCGCGAGGCCGGTGCCGAGGCTGAAATCATTTTCGCCAACAATCCCCGGACCATCCTGAATTATACCAAAAACGTCCTCACCTGCGACATTCATACCCGCGCCCGGACCAAGCGTATCCTGAAAGCCGCCGGCGCCGAAAAAGTCTGCGGCCTGGACGATATCCTGACCGCCTCCGTCAACGGCAGCGGCTTCAACGCCGAATACGGCCTGCTGGGCTCCAATAAATCCACCGAAACCGCAGTGAAACTGTTTCCCCGCAATTGTTTCGATCTGGTGAAAGACGTCCAAAAACAGGTCCTCGATAAAACCGGCAAATGCATCGAAGTCATGGTTTACGGCGATGGCGCCTTCAAGGACCCGCAGGGACGGATCTGGGAACTCGCCGATCCGGTGGTTTCCCCGGCCTATACCCCGGGACTGCAGGGCACTCCGAACGAACTGAAACTGAAGTACCTCGCCGACAACGATTTCAAGCATCTCAACGGCGAAGCCCTCAAAGAAGCGATTTCGGAAAAGATCAAAGGCAAATGCGGCAGCCTCGTCGGCGACATGGCATCGCAGGGTACCACCCCGCGCCAGCTGACCGACCTGATCGGCTCATTGTGCGACCTGACCAGCGGCTCCGGCGACAAAGGCACCCCCGTGGTCCTCGTCCAGGGCTATTTCGACAACTATACGCATTAATACAAGCATCCGCGTCGTCCCGGGTTATGCCCGGGGCGCGATCCAATAACCCGATGCAGCAGGGCTTACATACATTGGAAGATGGATATGATTACGAAAAACTATTTACGCATAGCCCAAATAATCGTAATCATTTTGTTGCTGCTCTCTTTCTTTTTCGAAAATTATGCCATTGGCACTGCTTTATCATTTCTTCTCGTCTCGGCCATTACGGCAGGATATATTTATAAGCTTATCAGGATGAAAAAGAAAAACAGTTTTCGCCTGACCTCAATTTCCAAGGATTCTTTCAAAGAAATCCCCGAAGACCAGGATACCTCAAAATAACGGTTCCTTATTTTCGCAGCATTTCGGCCCAGGCCCCGATCGCCTTGCCGAGCTCGGCAGCCGGACGCACGTCGCCCAGCGCCCCGGAAATATGGTTGACGCCGTAAGCGGACATTTCCGGGCTCATCATCTGAAGCGTCAACGGCACCGGCACGCCGACCATCCCCATATGCTGACCGAAACGCCACAGCGCGTCCAGCGTGAACCCCCCCCCGCCGCCATTGCTCGAAGAACTGGCAAAACACATCAACCGCTTGCCCAGCAAGGGCTGCTCGCGGTAATAGCGCCCGGTGGAATCCAGAAAGATTTTCATTTCACTGGAAACATTGCCGTAATACGTCGGCGATCCGAGCACCACCACGTCGGCCTCCAGCAGGTCCTCCGCCACGGCGACCGGCAAAGCATTCAACTCCGCGGCAAACTCACGCACCGCCGGGAACCGTTCCTGCCAGACGGAAAAATCATCATCACCGACCCGCAGCATACGCGCTTCATACCCGACCTTCTCCAATCCGTGCCGGAAAAAATCCGCCAACCGGAGATTATTGCCGCAGACACTGTGAAATACGATAACACTTTTCATCATCAAAGCTCCTCGAATAAAAAATAATCGAAGTACACTATCTGCCCGGAAGACAAAAAACAAGTCTGTTTTCCGGCATTATCCCGAAATGAGCAAAGACGGCAGTCAAAAGCCCGTATGACGGCGCGAAAAAAATCAAACATTTTTCATTTTTAAGTGGAAAATTGATTTTTCCATGTTATATTGATCGAATTGAATTTTCTGAAAGACAAAAACAGAGATTCAACGGTGTCTGACAAGTGCACCCGTAGCTCAATTGGATAGAGCGTCTGGCTACGGACCAGAAGGTTAGGGGTTCAAGTCCCTTCGGGTGTACCATTTTTTTGCCCAAATTTCGACCCATTTACCCTCAAAACCGCCTCCACTCACAACATTCTCCCATTCTATCCAAATCATGCCAAAAATACCATTCCCGAACAAACAATGCCACATTTCTGCCACATGAAAACACCCCATTTTAAGCTCAAAATCGATCCATCCAGTGAAAAATGAAAAACATCCAGCAGCCTCCGTGCGCTTGAGATGCGTTTTTTCCCCTCTCCTATTGCGCGATCTACGCTTAGCCGCCAATCTGTATTCATGCGATTATCGCCCGGTCAATTTTAAAAAAAATTGACATGTCCATATTATGTGAATAACAGTAAGGACGTTTGATGATGGTTTGTAAGATTCAACAAATCCGAGGCGAATTAAAAAATAAAAGGGACCGTCATCATATGCGAATAATTGTAAAACGTCTTGGCACCCACTACAGCAAGTACCAATTCCTGCCCAGCCCTTGCCAGACAGGCATCGCGAAGCGTTCCGAAATCTGGTATCAGTAGTAGCTAAAACATAAGCAAAGATTTAGTATAAGAACAGAGTTTTAATAGCTTATGGTTACTGTGCTATTCATGCATTCCAAATGGCATGAATTGGACAGTAACCATAAAAGCATAAGCTATAGGAGGATAATAGAGAATAAAGTATTGTTGGTAAACAAGAGTTTATTCTCTATAAAAGTTTATACTTATTGTTACTAAAAAAACAAACATAGGAGTAATATTATGAGAAGAAGAAAGACAACGACAGAGAATCAAATCAATGGAATGAGAGTAAATGCTGATGAGAATCATCCGGTATGTGTTGAACCAGTAATTGAATATCAGAAACGTTTGAACTACATGAACCAACGGCATGCCCAGACTTTCGTAGCTCATTGTGAAGCAAGGTTTCCCAAAGAAACGATAGCCGATACCTCCAATGTGGCGATAGTGAATTCCATGCGGAAATTCCATCAGAAGATGAACCGGGAAAAGATTGACGTTCAGACCGGTTGGACCCGCGAAAATAAAAATTCAAGGAATCAGCACTATCATATAGGAATTATCTGCGATGGTACAAAAGTTCAGGATGCCAGACGAATCGGAGGCTGGTTCAATGGTATATGGTCACGGGAAGTAGGCGGTGACCCAGAAGCCAACCTTATACAGATCTGTGCCGCCAATCCAGGCTGCGATCCTGATGCTGAATTGAGAACCGGGATTAAGATCAGACGTAATTCCACTGACGAAGAACAGCAACTGAATGTAAGCGCCCAGTGACCACCATGCTGAGCTCAAACAGGCGCTAAAAGTTTTT
>JBEBRW010000082.1:0-16659 GCA_040394635.1 Victivallis vadensis
AAGAAAAATATAACCAAAGAAAGAGTCAGTCCCTTGACTTTTTCATAATAGGAGTAAATCATGAAAGGACGAAATTTTACACTCATTGAGCTGTTGGTGGTTATTGCGATCATCGCCATACTTGCAGCCATGCTCTTGCCGGCGCTCAGCGCGGCGCGGAAGCGGGCGCACCTGATCTCCTGCGTCAGTATTTCCAAGCAGGTGGCGCTGGGATGCCAGATCTACGCCGACGGCTTCAACGACCAATTGCCGGACGGCAGCTATCCGAACAGTTCCGGCGTATATAATTCGGCCCTGCATAGTTTCGTCATGCGGGGCGGATGGTCAACCGCATTGGGCAGGCTCGGCGTTCCGACCGGATACTTCTCCTCGGCTGCGTCTCCTGAATTCGACAGCAAGATGCCCGCTTATGTTTGCACAGCCGCCATCACCACGGGAACGCAATTGTCCGCGACACAGAAAGCCAACCAGATCATCGGCTGCGGGAGCACCGACAGCGCCCGGTATTCCACTTTTATGTATGCTGAGCCCTATACGCTCTTTACCTCGTATGAGTATTATGTCAGCAGTGTGACACGCGTCAAGGATGCCAAAATCAATGCCGCGTGGTACCGCAATAAAGACTCGGGAAAATTGACCGACGTAGTGGCGCGGCGCGGAGCTTTCGGCGGATGCTGGTATGGTCCCGGCAAAGATTTTTTTGTCGACAACGGGCACGGAAGCGGATTGAATAAAGTGATGCCGGTGGGAATGAGCGACGGCTCGGCAAAAATATTACGTTTTGACCTGAATGAAGTAATCACAAACAGTAATTCCGGCAAAGTCGGCACCACCGGCACCAACGGTGCTTATGTGGCGGTACTTTATCTTGCCGCGGTAAAATAAAAGTGAAACAGAGGAATATGATGAAAATTTTGTTGAAAACAGTATTATTGGCGTTGCTGATTGGAGTCAACGCAGCGGAAAGTGTCAAGGTAAGCGATTTCAAACCGTCGCAGGAAAATGCCACTGAAGCGGTGCAGGCAGCCCTGGATTCCGGGGCCAAACAGGTGATATTCGACAATCCCGGATTTGAATATCTGGTGAAGCCCATTCAGCTGCGGAGCAACCAGGAAGTGGTTTTTGAGGATGGGGTACAGGTACGGGCATTGCCCGGCGCATTCAAAGGTCGCAGCGATTCGCTGTTTACCGGCAAAGGTGTGGAGAACGTTATTATCCGCGGTTCAGGCAATGCGGTACTGGCCATGAATAAAAGCGATTATCAGGATTTCAAACGCTACCGGCCGTCGGAATGGCGGAACATTTTGTCATTGCTGAGCTGCCGCAATATCACGGTACGGCATTTGACCATGAAAAGCAGCGGCGGGGATGGTGTTTATGTGTCGACTGGCCGGAGTTTCGGAAAGCCGGAGGGATGCCGGGATATTCTGCTGGAAGACTTGATTCTGGATGATCATCATCGGCAGGGAATCAGCGTCATTTCGGTGGAAAACCTGATGATCCGCAATTGCCGGATCTCCAATACTTCCGGCACACCCCCTCAGTGCGGCATCGATTTCGAACCGAACCAGCCGACCGAATATTTGAAAAACTGTGTGGTGGAAAACTGTGATTTCATCGACAATGCCCGGGCGGGAATCCTGGTATTCAGCGGCGGGCTGCTTTCTCCGCTGGATATTACGATACGCAACTGCCGTTTCAGCGGAGCCGAAGGGGTTAATATTGCTGCCGACCATGCGGAAAAGAAGCCGAATCAGGGCCTCATCCTCCTGGAAAATTGCGAGTTTACCGAATTGTCCCGCCCGCTTGTCATCCGCAGCCTCCGCAGCGGAGTGAATCTGAAGCTGGTCAACTGCAAAATCGACAACCTCTCCGGCAAATCCCAGATCCCCATCAGCATTCTCACGGAACACCCCGACGACTGCGGCGGGATCGATTTCGGGCGCCTGGCAATCCTGCAGGATCACAAACTCAAGGTAATGGAATTCAGCGGCGTGAAGGGGGCCGGGCTGGAAGTTCCCGCCGGTGAAATTACTGTCACCTCCAAGGACGGAAAAGATAAAATTTTCGATTTGAAAAGTTTTGCCGCACGGCATCGTCCCGATCCGGCATTGAGAAATTTCCGAACCGCCCAATTGCCGGCTTTCGGCTGGAAACCCGCCGGCAATGAGGTCAAAGGCGCCAATAAGTTCTATGTCAGGGGGGGAACGGATTTCGTGCAGTATGCCGACGGAGTGACCCCGGTGGAACTGCGGTTCCGCGAAATCTGGAAAAGCAAAAACGCGCCGCCAATTGCCGAACAGGTGGAAATTTTCGACCCGGCAGGCACACCACACGGTAAATTCGTGATTGACCGTGAGGATTTCACCTATCGTTTCTCACCGTCCAACCCCGGGGTTTACCGTTTTACCATCAGCTCAAGAGGGCAGCGTTCCATAAATATAGAAAGCACGGCGCCCGGGCATGGATTCGGGGCGGCGCGCCGCCTGAAGATGTTCCGTTGCTCCGGAACGCTGTACTTCCAGGTTCCCGCCGGAGTAGAAGACGTTTCCGTCGAATTATGGGGCGAACCGCCCACCGAGGGAATATCGGGCGAGCTGCTGGATGCCGCAGGAAAGGTAGTCGCCAAGACTCCTCATCAAGCCAGCACCCAGTTGATGACGGCCAAGCGTTCGAATACTGAACATAGCGAAATCTGGTCCGTCCGCATTGTCCGTGCGGACGAAGACTGGGGAATCCGGCTCGGTGCGCCACTGCCGCCGGTATTCTACACGGCACCGGAAAACATCTTGATACCGACCAAATAATCACAGGGAAATTGTCCACGAAATACACGAAAAGCACAAAATTTATTGGCTGCCATCCCGGCAGCCAATTCTTCTTTTTTGTGCTTTTTTGCGTATTCTTGTGGACAAAAATCCCGTGGATTAGACGCCGATGTTGGAGAGCATCAGACTGATGCGGTTGATCAGCTCGGCCAGCTCCGGGTGATTCGCTTCGAATTCGCCGACCAGGTGCTTCATTTTGTCCTCGGACTCTTTCAGCTCTTCCTTTTCGTGAGCAGGCAGCTTCGCGAGTACGTCGTCGAGCAGGCAGTTGAGCTCCGCCTTGCGCTCGGGCGCGATGTCGGCGGTCTGGTTGATCGATTCTTTGAGTTTGTCGATATCTTTGCGGATCATATCAGGTCCCTTGTTTTTGAGCATTGAGCTGGCGCTCGGCTTCTTCTTTCAGTATTTTGTAAATCACCTCGACGTCCACCGGATTGGTCTTGATGAACTCGTTGTATTGACGCAAGCGCTCATCGCCGGTCAAATTCGCGGACTGCTCGTCCCAGCGGGCCTGGTTGGCGGCGCTGATTTTCCGGGCCTGTTCGTACAGCGTGGCGTCGCTGATCTGCACCTCGCCGCCGCCGTTTTTGCTGCTGTCCCTGACCGTAACATTGCCCTCGGTACAGCCGCCTTCGCTGTTAAACTCGCACTCGGCGCACCAGGAGCACAGTATGACCGCAGCCAGTAAATTCAGGAAATGCTTCATAATTCACCTCATCAATTTCTCCCCATATTATAGTCTGATTCAGCCAAATGTCAAGCCCGTTCGCCCAACCGGTATGGAAATACGCAAAAATCCGGCATTTCACGATTGCCGTTTTCGTTCAATGACTGTATAATATGCAGGAATCATGAAGGATATATTGAATTATGATGAAGACAATCGGCATTATCGGGCTCAATGAAACAACCCTCCGCTATGCGCAGGAGTTCCGGAAATTCGGGGAAACCGCCGGGGCGACGGGTTCCGGCCGTGAACTGCTCAAACTGGATATTCCGCTTTTCAGCTCGGTTCAGGAACTGCTGGATTACGGGCAACCGGACGGCCTCATCGTTGCCTCGCCCGCGGAACTGGAAGACTGCACACTTCCGCTCCTGCTGTGCGCTGCGGATGCAATTTCCGGGCTCAGCGACTACCCTGCCCCGGTCATGACCGCCCGCGCCCTGCATTATGCCCCGATCATTATCCACGCCCGCGAGCTGATCGCCTCCGGCCGTCTCGGTCAAATCCACTCATTTCATTTTTCCGACGGAAACATGGACCTGATCCTGCACCTGACCGGAGCGAAACCGCTCTCCGTATCGATGCCCGGCCAGTGCGGCGTGATCAAGTTCGAAAACGGTCTTTCCGGCACCTTTAATCGCAGTACCGCGTGTGGACAAATCTATGAGTTCACCGGCAGCGCCGCAGCCATGCGCCTCGACCTGTGCGGCGAAATCAAAGTGTATCCGTTCGACAGCCGCGGCCTCACGGAAACGTACGAATTCGATTATTCCGGCAATCCCGACTGCAATGGCGGCACAACTATGCTCGAACACTTCCGCGACCTGCTGGACGGCACGGCCACGGCTCCCCATACCACTGTGGCACAGGCTCTTGCCGCCGCGGCGCTGGCACAGGCAGCCGAAACTTCATGCAAAGAAGACGGTCACTACGTCGCATTATGATTACTGGCGCTTGCACACCAGAGTAAACAGAAAACTCAATGCCAGCAGCCCCAGAAAAAACCCGGCGATATTCAACGCGTTCCCGCCTTTGAAGAAGGCAGAAATGAAGAAAATGGCCGTTAAAGCGAAAAAGAGGACCATCAGCCCGGTACAAAAGCCCGGAATCGCCGAGTTGATCGGATGACCGCAATGCGGACACTTTACCGCCAGGCCGGACACCGTATTATCGCAAATTTCACACTTTAGCTTTGCCGCAGCGCCACAGGCACTGCAATACTTGCCGTCAGCGGGATATTCTTCCCCGCAACGGCGGCATTTCTGATTTTCCATATTTATTCCTTAAACTACTTTGAGCTTTGAGAAGTGTCGTTTCTTTTCTTCTCCGGGATCGGCTGAGTTTCCACGGCTGTGACATCCAGATTGGTCTGGGTCTGACTTTCCAGCTCGATTTTGATGTCCTCGTGGCGTATATCCCGGTAGATTCCATCGTCGACGAAATTGACCTGACTGGTCTCCACGATCTTGAGCCCCTTGGTCAGCGTGGACATCAGCCGGTTCGAACGCTTGATTTCGTTGGTGGTGAAGATCATCTGTTCGTGAATCTTTTTCATGTAGCCGGCAATAATATTCAATTCAATATCATTGCGTTCCTTGAATGCCTCGAACTTCTTGAAATACCCGATCAGTCTGATAATCGCCATCATTGCCACCACCCAGGAAATGAGAAACAACAGGAGTATCGTCTGAATACAGAATTCTACACTCAACATACCCACCTCGCATGTTAAATTTACACATATACCCGGAGTATATTATAATGCGAAAAATAGAAATATGGTGTAAATATTTGTAAAAAGTTCAACTTTTTTATCAAATAACCTCAAAAGAGAAAATAATTTCGCTGTTTCCGGGTATCCCAGGGTTGATCTTTTTACTGAAAAATATACTACTCGACAACGACTTTCAGCATGGCGGCACACAGAAACTCCAAGTCGGCGTCGCCGATCACGAAGGGCGGCATGGTGTATACCAGCTTGCCGAACGGACGCACCCACACGCCTTCCTCGATAAAACGCGGCTGGACCTTCCTGATATTGACCGGCTCTTTCATTTCGATAACCCCGATCGCGCCGATCACCCGGACATCGGCCACGCCCGGCAGGGCCGCCGCCAGAGCGAGCTTTTCCTTCAGGATACGCTCGATATTGCCAACTTTGTCTTGCCAGCCGTAGCTCTGGAGCAGCTCGAGCGAGGCATTGGCGGCGGCACAGGCCAGCGGGTTCCCCATGAAGGTCGGTCCGTGCATGAATTCCGGCACCGTACCCGATGAAATGCCGTCCGCCACGCGGTCGGTAGTCATCACTGCGGCCAGCGTGATATAGCCGCCGGTCAGCGCCTTGCCGAAACAGGCGATATCCGGCACCACGCCGGCGTGTTCCATGGCAAAGAGTTTGCCGGTACGACCAAAGCCGGTGGCGACCTCGTCGAAGATCAGCAGAATGCCGTTTTCGTCGCACAATTCACGCAGGTGTTTCAGGTAAAGCGGCGAATAAATCCGCATGCCCCCTGCCCCCTGCACGATCGGCTCCAGGATCACCGCCGCAATACGGTCGCGGTTCGCCAGAAGCTTGCTTTTCAGGTCGGCCAGATATTGATCGTCCCACGGATCGTCGAAACGGCACTGCGGGGCCTCGGCGAAAATATGCTGTGCCAGCACCCCGGAAAACATCGAATGCATCCCCGACACCGGGTCGCACACCGCCATCGCTCCGAACGTATCGCCATGATACCCGGAGCAGACCGTGAGCAATTTATCGCGCTGCGGCTGACCGAGCGAATGCCAGTACTGCAGGGCCATTTTGATCGCCACTTCCACGCTCACCGAGCCGGAATCGGCCAGGAAAATTTTCGTCAACGGCGCCGGGGTCATCGCCACCAGCTTTTTCGCCAGTTCCACGGCGGGCTCGTGGGTCAGTCCGCCGAACATCACGTGCGCCATTTTGCCCAACTGCGCCTCCATCGCCCGGTTCATGACCGGATGATTGTAGCCGTGAGCCGCGGCCCACCACGACGACGTACCGTCGATCAGCTCGCGCCCGTCGGCCAGTTTCAGCCGCACACCGGAGGCCGACTCCACCGGATACACGACCAGCGGGTCGCGCATCGACGTATACGGGTGCCACAGGTGCTCCCGGTCAAAAGTCAGGTCAATCATAATTCAAATCCCTCAAACAACGGCCCGAAATCGATCAGCGCGCCGCCTTCACCCACCTTCGGCATTTCCACCAGCGCACCGGGGCGGCCGTACTTCGCCAGATAATGGCCCAGCACGTCCAGCGTATCGCGCAGGATCAAACCGTCGGCCGGAACATGGTTGTTGTAAACAATCCCCGCCAGCGGAATCCCCCGCGTGGCGGCAGCTTCCAGCGACAGCAGCGTATGGTTGATGCTGCCGAGCTTGCCGGAACTGACCAGAATCAGCGGATATTTCATCGTTTCCAGATAATCGGCGGTCAGGCGGTCCAGGCTCAGCGGCACATGCAGCCCGCCCGCGCCCTCCAGCAGCACCACCTGAAACATCTTCTGCAAATCCTCGGTGGCCTCGGTAGCCACGTCGCAATCCACCACGCTTCCCTCCATGGCCGCGGCCAGGTGCGGCGAGGCCGGATATTTGAAAATCTGCCGGCAGGTCATGCCGAGCTGATCCCATTCGGTCGGCTCAATGCCCATCAACTGCCGGTGCACCAGGATATCCTGCGAAATTCCCCCGTCCTGCCCGGTCTGGACCAGCTTCTGGGTAATCACCTTAACCTGCTTCGACATCAGGTAACGCGCGATCAGCCCGGTCGCGTACGACTTACCGATGTCCGTATCGATACCGCTGACGAAAAATACCGACATCAGGACTCGCTCCTCTTCATTTCTTTGATTTTCATTCAATCATTCCTCATGCAGTGGGAAAGTATACCCCTACTGTAAAAAAAGCTAAAACCGAGAGAAGAAAAGAACAGATTGAAACTGCTATTGAATGCCTCTTCTTCTTAACAATATTAACAATACACACAACGATCCAAATCAATGCGCCAAAGCCATTCACAAAAGACAACTTCAGGAGACCTCCCCATGTATTCACCCAGATCGACCATGCATCCATGTGCGGTGAACTTCCCGCATTAAACTGCGCGGTGGGGTGAACCCCGACTCCCAGAAACAAATACGCCATGACGCCTGCAATGATGACGGGACCCATTCCGGCCAAAATATACCCTGCGATACGCACTGAAACTGAGATGTCATCATCTGGCTTCCGTATGCCGGAAACAATCGACAGAATCAAATATCCCACGCATGCGGCAATAAGGAATAATATCAACATTTTCTTCTCCTTATGCAGAGAATCAGGACTCGCTCCTCTTCATTTTTCGGGCGATCACCAGGATCGGGTGATACGTCAGGCTCACGCCGTCTTCATCGCCGTAACGCTCCGTATAGTCATCCATGAACTTCTGCATGGTCGATTTGGTCCAGACATCTTTCTTGATCCCGGTGACCCCGGTTTTCTGCAGGTGACGCAGCAGCGCCTGCGAATCCGGGAACTTCAGCACCCGGCGCTGTTCGGAGAAATAAAGTTCCTCGTAGCAATAACCGAGCGCCTGCCGGATTTCCTCGGGCGTCAGGTAACGCAGCTTGATGCCGAGCAGTTCGCCGATTTCGCGGACGTTGTCCGGTCCGAAGGTGGAAAACGCGATGATCCCGCCGACTTTCAGCTTTTCCGCCAGGCGGCGCAGCACGCGCTCCATATTCTCCATCCACTGAAACGTGGCGTTGGAAATGATCAGATCGAGCTCGCGCGGCATCCCCGGCAGCGTCTCCACGTCGCCTGCCATGAAGTCGCACGCCGTCAGCTCCATGATATGCGTCATGTACTCCGGCACCAGGTCGTTGACGGTCAATTTCTCGTAAGTGAATTCTTCCGCGATATACTGAGTGAGCACACCGGTACCGCAACCGACCTCGAAAATCCGTTCGAAGCTGGTGCCCACGGTTTCCTTGAGCGCCTCGACCAGTTCTTTGGCCATTTCACGCTGGACAACCGCGTTTTCGTCATAAGTTTTCAGGCTTCTGGCAAAGCGGTTGGAAACAAGTTTTTTATCCAGTTTAATCCTCATTTAACAACTCCTTCCAATATTGGCACTTGCCGAAAAGATAATGCGCCTCGGGCACAATCGTAATTGCCACATTGCGCTTGTTCCAACTGTTCAACTGCGGTTTGACGCCGAAAATCCGGTCCTGTTCGCCGACCACCGCCCGGGTGAAATGCGCCTCCGCCCCGGCAATCGCCGCCAACCCGATCGATTTCAACTCCGTCAACTGGTCCTCCGGCGTACGGTTCGGCTCCTTGAAGTCCACCACGGCCTCCGCCCCGCCGCAAATCCGGCGGTAGAATTTCGCGCGGTTCGCCTCGTCCCAGTTCCCCACGGTATTCATAAACGTCGCCGGGTCGATTCCTTCCTCCGCGTCGATCGGCCGCACGGTGCCGTTAAACGCCGTGGCGCTCGCCAGCGGCAGCTTGAAGCCCGACGCCGCGTACGCCCATACCCCGAACGACCACGCCGCCAGGTGCGTCCGCGCATAATTCAGCGTCACATCCGGAATCGCCAGATCGGTATAATCGTAAAACATCAGCACATCGATCCCGTCACTTTTCAGGTGACTGAAGGGCTGTTCATCCATGCCCCAGCCATTGAAAAAAATCAGCAGTTCGGCGTTGTCTTGACGGTTGATCCAGAGATGTTTCATAGTAACTCCAATAATCCGGTTAACTCTTCTTTCTTCAATCCCGCGTGCAGCGAGAAACGAATCCGCGCCGTTCCCGGCGGCACGGTCGGCGGGCGCACCGGCAGGGCCAGGTAGCTATGTGCGCGGAGTCTATCCGCCAGCTCACCGGCCGGGCCGTTTTCGCCCACGATCAAAGGCACGATCTGCGATTCGCCGAGCGTCCGCAGATTTTTCGCAGTCAGCCCCTGCCGCAGGTAATTCCCCAGTTCCGCCAGGTGGCGCCGGGCATCCCGCAGCTCAGGCATTTTGCGCAATACAAACCGCGTCCAGTTCACATTCACCGGCGGCAGGCCGGTCGTGAAAATGAACGGGCGGGTATGGTTGATCAGATAATCTTTCAGCTCAGGCCGGGTGATCGAATACGCCCCGGCGGAGCAGAACGCCTTGCCCAGCGTGCCGACGATGATATCGATCTCGTCGATCACCCCCGCCGCCTCGCAGCAGCCCGCGCCGTGCTCGCCGTACACGCCGACCGAATGCGCCTCGTCAATATACAGAATCGCGCCGTGACGCTTGCTCAGTTCGACCAGAATCCGCAAGTCCGCGATATCGCCGTCCATGCTGTAAACCGATTCGGACACCACCAGCACCCGGCGGTATTTCGCCGAAAGTTCCTTCAACAGATCCTCAAGGTGCCCGTAATCCAGGTGGCGGTAACGCTTGAATTCCGCGCCGGACAACATCATGCCGTCGATGATACTCGCGTGGTTCAGCTTGTCGGAAAGAATCAGGTCGCCCTTGCCGACGACCGCCGGGATAATGCCGCTATTGGCATGGTAGCCACTGTTGAAAACCAGCGCGGCGCGCCCGTTGTAAAACGCGCCCAGCTCCGCCTCAAGCGCCGGATAAGCGTCGTGGTTCCCGGTCAAGAGCCGCGACGACGCGGCCGACATGGCCAGTTCCGGCGCCTCGCTCTCCGCGATGAATTCACTGACCCACTCCCGGCGCGCAGAAATCCCCAGATAATCGTTGCTGGAAAGATTGACAATAGCCGGGTCACCGCCGCTCCGCAATTGCCGGAAGCGATGGGCCAGCCTGAGCGCATCAAGCTCGGAATTTATCGACTCATAAAATGTTTCATTCATAAAAAATCCTCGATGGAGCTTATAAATATAGCACCATCAAGGCGTTTTTACAATCGCTACCCGTAAAAAATCAACAATGTCGCCAGACCGTTTTCAATTTGATCCGCGCACCCTTCGCCGATGCGCGCAACTGTTTTGAGGAACGAATCCAGAAATTTTCGAATACTTTGCCATCGGCCAGTTCCCAATTCAGCGGCAGGTCGCATTCCCAGCTCAAGGCCAGCTTCACCGGGCCGTTGCTCAATACGATCTCGCTGTCGGCAAGCTCAGCCTTCACGTCCGGGTGAAGATTAAAGACGAAGGTCAGCGCCCTGTCCTCCGCCAGTTCCGCACTGTCCTCGATGACGAACTCCGCGCCGGGCGTCAGCTTCCGGGTCCACCCCGCCCCGCGCCACTGCGGCACCGTCGAGGTCAGCCGCGACTCGACCGAATCGCCGCTCCACGCGCCCAACTTGCACTCGGCGTAACCGGTCCATTCGTACAGGCCCTGCACCGTGCTGTCGCCCTGCCCGTCCAGCAGCAGCGAGGTATGCGCCCGCGGCTGCTTGAACCATACCGCGAACTCGGGCGCGTCATAACTGCAACAGCCGCTATCCACCAGAAACGGCACGTTACCGGCCCACAGGGTCACCGCATTTTTGCCGCCGTGGTAATGCGAAAAGCGCCCCAGCTCCGGCGAGGCGTCCAGCACCGCGAAAAACTCCGGCGAACGGTAAAACGCCAGCCCAGCGTCCGGCAGCAGATCCCTTTCCGGCAGCGCCGTATCGCTCATGTGGAGCGTTTTCAGGAAAACATCGGTGTTCAGGGCATAGCCGTCGTTGATGACGATCGACTTGCCGTCCGGCTGGCGCAGCTTACGGCAGACCGCCGCCGCGCGGTCGAGCGCCTCAAATGCATTCTGCTCCAGCTCGAATCCGTACCGCCCGGCCAGCGCCGCCGCATCGCGGCTGATCCAGCTCTCGAAAAAATGATACGAAGGACTGATTTCGTGCAAAATGCCGTCCGGCAGGAAATCCTCGACCATGTGGAAATTGCACATTTTCACCGCCTGCTCGCGCCACTCGTCGGCGAAACTCTCGCCCTTGAAATACGCCGCAGCATACATCAAAGCCGTACCGCGCAGCGCCTGATGGTTCCCGCGCGCCAGCTTGCAATAATATTTCTCGCCCAGGTAAATCGTCTCGGCGTGCATTCGCACCCAACCGTCGAATTCGCGCCAGTCATCTTCACTGATGCCCGCCGAATCACGCAGCAAATACATGCTGTTCAACACATTGACGAGCCGTCCGGCAGGCTGGAAATCGTACCATTGATACTCGGTTTTTCCGTCCAGGTTGCCGCCCTGGTTGTAGTCGCGGTCGCGCGCTTCCAACACCCGGCGCTCCATGTCGCACACGGCCTCGCGCCCGGCCGGGGCCGGATAGCGCCGCGCGTAGTCCAGCACCAGCTTCATGATCCGCGCGGCCAACTGATCGTTGCTGTCCAGCCGGGCGACCCGGGCCAGCGGCGCGATATAATACATGCGGTTGATCCAGCACGATTTCTCGATGCTCCGCCAGCACTCGAAACGCTGATAGTCCAGATGCTCGAGCCCCCCGAAATCCGCCATCACTCCGCCGTTCAAAATCCGCTCCGCCGCCTCGCGGTCGTCCACCGTCCCCACCAGTTCGTGATAAATAAACGACCCGCCGCCGTCAAACGGATATAACTCAAAGAAATTATGCTCAAGCAGCAAACGTTCCGGCAGCGGCGGCGCAAATAAGGCTATTCTTTTCATAATAGAGCTCCATATCCTAGTCTTTCACTAAAAATAGTCGTCTTCAACGAAAAATCAAGGTTTCAATCAAGGTTTTCGCTTTTTGACGGAGTCATCGTTTGGCCCACTGATGTTGCTTTATGGCCCGAAACTTTGTTTTTCCGGTTGAAACTTCGGCTATTTATAGTATGTTATCCTTTCGATATTTTATGGAGTATGCCGGTATGTTGTTTATATATAATTTGTTGTTCCCTTTCGGATTCCTGCTTTTTCTGCCGGGGCTGCTGTGGAAATTGTGGCGGCGGCCGGGCTGGAAAAAGACGTTTGGCGAGCGCTTCGGTTCGTTTTCCAGCGAGCGCGTGGCGAAACTGCGCAGCTTGGAAAACGTGATCTGGATTCACTCGGTGAGCGTAGGCGAAACCGTGGTGGCGCTCGGGCTGCTTAAGGAATGGCAGAAGCTCTACCCCGACCATGATTTCGTCCTTTCCACCACCACGACCACCGGCCAGGCGCTGGCCCGCGAAAAGGCCCCCGCCAACGTCGAAGTGATTTTCTGCCCCATCGATATGATTCAGTTCGTTTCCAAAACCGTGAAACTGCTGCACCCGAAAATGCTGGTAATCCTGGAAACCGAGATCTGGCCGAACATGATCTGGGCCGTCAAGCAGTGCGGCGGCAAGGTGGTGCTGGTCAATGGCCGCATGTCCGACCACTCCATGAAGGGCTACCGGCGCTTCCGGATATTTTTCGAGCCCGTACTGCGGATGCTTGATCTGATCATGGTCCAGACGCAGGCCGACGCCGAGCGTTACGAGGCCGTCTGCCCCTGCGCCGTCATCGAAGTCGCGGGCAATATGAAGTTCGACCAGGACGTGCCGCCCGGGCTCGAGGCAATACCGCTGGAGCCGTATTTCGGCCCCGGCAAGTACAGCGTGCTGCTGGCCGCCAGTACCCACCCCGGCGAAGAAGAACTGATCGCCGCCACCTGGCAGAAAATTCCCGGCGTCAAGCTGGTCATCATCCCCCGTCACGCCGAGCGCGGCGGCGAAGTCAGCGACATTCTGAAGAAGCTCAATATCTCGTTCAGCCGCCGCTCCAACAGCGATATTCCGGCGCGCCCGGTCGACTGCCTGCTCGCGGACACCACCGGCGAGATGCTCAAATTCATGAAGGCCGCCGACATTGTGATCATGGGCAAGAGCCTCGCCGGACAGAACGAGGGACACAACCTGATCGAGCCCGCGTTGCTGGGCAAGCCGATTATCACCGGCGCCGTATTGAAAAATTTCCGCTACGTGCTGGACATCCTGAAAAACGCCAACGCGTTGGCGCTTGTCCATAACGACGCGGATTTGGAAAATGTCATCGCCGGACTGTTGAACAATCCGGAACGCAGCCGCGAACTCGGCGAGCGGGCCCATGCCGCCCTGGCCGAGCACAAAGGCGCCACCAGACGAATCATCACAAAACTAGAGGAACTTGCCCCATGAACATAACCCAGATCGCCCGCGCCAAAGCGGGAGAAATCACCCCCGCCATACTCCGTGTAGCCGAACGCGAAAAACGCACCCCGGAATTCATCCGCGAGCGCGTCGCCGCAGGTAAAATCGTTATCCCGGCCAACATCGGCCACGCCAACCTCGACCCCATCGGCATCGGCCGCGAGCTTTATACCAAAATCAACGCCAACATCGGCAACTCCGCGCTCTCCAGCTGCCCGAAACAGGAACTGGAAAAGCTGCGCCGCGCCATTCAGTACGGCGCCGACACCGTCATGGACCTGAGCACCGGTCAGAACATCACCATGATCCGCCAGAACATCATCGCCGCCAGCACCGTTCCGATCGGCACCGTGCCGGTTTATGAAGTCCTGAGCCGCGTTTCGAACGCCATGGAGCTCACCCCGGAACTGATCCTGGACGTGATTCGCGAACAGGCCGAGCAGGGCGTCGACTACATCACCATTCACGCCGGGCTGCTCCGCGCCCACGTGCCGCTGGCGAAGAAACGCCTGCTGCGCATCGTCAGCCGCGGCGGCTCGATCATGGCGAAGTGGATGAAGGTCCACGAACAGGAAAATCCGTTTTATACCCGTTTCGACGACATCCTCGAAATCTGCGCGAAATACGACGTGACGCTGTCGCTGGGCGACGGCATGCGCCCGGGCTGCCTGGCCGACGCCAGCGACGAGGCCCAGTTCGCCGAGCTCGAAGTCCTCGCCGAACTCGTTCAGCGCTCCCGTGCAGCCGGCGTCCAGGCCATGGTCGAGGGCCCCGGTCATATTCCGCTGAACGAAATCGAAATGAACATGAAAAAGGAACAGGAGCTCTGCGACGACGCCCCGTTCTACATCCTCGGCCCGGTCGTCACCGACTGCGCGCCGGGTTATGACCATATCACCAGCGCCATCGGTGCCACCCTCGGCGCGTTCCACGGCGCGGCCATGCTCTGCTATGTCACGCCCAAGGAGCACCTCGGGCTGCCGAACGCCGAAGACGTGCGCAACGGCGTGATCGCCTACAAGATCGCCGCCCACGCCGCTGACATCGCCTTGAAAAAGCCCGACGCCCGCCTGCGCGACGACGCCATCAGCCAGGCCCGCGCTGACTTCGACTGGGACAAGCAGTTCGAGCTCGCCCTTGACCCCGAACGCGCCCGCGAACTGCGTCAGGAGTCGCTCGACGAAAAAACCGGCCATCACCCGAACGAAGGCGACAACCGGTTCTGCACCATGTGCGGCCCGGATTTCTGTTCCATGCGAATAAGTAAAGAACTTTGATTGAAAGTAAACCAAAACAGTAGTATATTATAGAATTACGAGGATATCGAACTATGAGAATGAGCAAACTGGTCGGGCGCCGCCTGAAGGAAGATCCGAAGGACGCCAAAACAATCAGTCATCAATATTTACTGCGCGGCGGATACATGCGTATGGTCTCCACCGGCATTTACTCCATGCTGCCGCTGGGCTACCGGATCACCGCCAAAATCGAGCAGATCATCCGCGAGGAAATGAATGCCGTCGAGGGTCAGGAAATCCTGATGCCGGTCGTGTTGCCCGCCGAACTGTGGGAAGAATCCGGCCGTTACCAGTCCGTCGGCTCCGAACTGCTGCGCTTCAAGGACCGCAATGAAAAGGCCATGCTCCTCGGCATGACCCACGAAGAAGCCGTGGTGCACCTGGCCCGCACCGAAGTCACCAGCTACAAACAGCTGCCGGTGATGATGTATCAGTTCCAGACCAAATACCGCGACGAGGCCCGCGCCCGCGGCGGTCTCATCCGCTGCCGCGAATTCACCATGAAGGACGCCTATTCGTTCCACATCGACCAGGCGGATCTGGAGAAATATTACGAGCGCGCCCATCAGGCTTACGAAAATATTTTCCGCCGTGTGGGTATGAACAACGTGGTTTCGATCGAGGCCAATTCCGGCATGATGGGCGGCAAAGTGTCGCATGAATTCATCGCCATCGCCGATTGCGGCGAGGACACCATCATCCTGTCCGAGGACGGCAGCTACCGCGCCAACTGCGAAATCGCCACCGCCGGCTGGAAGTTCGACCGCTCTCCTGCCCTCGAACTGGAAAAGGTCCACACTCCGGGTCAGAAGACCATTGAGGAAGTGGCCAACTTCCTGAACGCCAAACCCGAAAACACCGGCAAGGCCGTGTTCTACCAGAACGCCCGGACCGGACAGCTGATTTTCGCCGTCATCCGCGGCGATTTCGAGGTCAACGAAACCAAACTGCAGAACCTGACCCAGACCATTGAACTGAAGTTCGCCGACGACGAATCGATCCGCAAGGCCGGCTGCGAGCCCGGCTACGCCTCGCCGTTGAATATCGACAAATCCAAGATTATCATCGTGGTCGACCGTTCCGCCGCCGAAAGCTCCAACCTCATCGTCGGCGCCAACGAAGCGGATTACCACTTCAAAAACTTTAATTTCGACCGTGACCTCGGCGCCGAAGGCGTGATCGTGGGTGACATCGCCACCGTGCGCGACGGCGACCCCGCCCCGACCACCGGCTCCCCGCTGCGCCTCTCGCGCGGCATCGAAGTCGGCAACATTTTCCAGCTCGGCACCCGTTATTCGGCTGCCATGGGCTGCAACTACCTGGACCCGAACGGCAAAGCGCTGCCGATGGTCATGGGCTGCTACGGCATCGGCGTCGGCCGCGCCGTGGCCTCGGTCATCGAACAGAATTTTGACGAATACGGCCCGATCTGGCCGATCACCGTCGCACCGTACGAGGTCCAGATCTGTGCGCTCGACCCGAAGAAGGAAGGCATTACCGAAACCTCCGAGAAGCTCTACAGCGAGCTGACCGCCGCCGGCATGGAAGTGCTCTACGACGACCGCGGCGAAAAGGCCGGTTTCATGTTCAACGACGCTGACCTGATCGGCATTCCGTTCCGCCTGATCATCGGCGCCCGCAACCTCGCCGAAGGCAAGATCGAGCTGAAAATCCGCGGCCAGA
>JBEBRW010000083.1:0-16034 GCA_040394635.1 Victivallis vadensis
CCGGCCACGCTGCAGGCCGTGCGCGACAACGCCGACATCCGCGAGAGCCTCGGCGCCGCCGCCCACCTGATCCACGGCTCCTCCGAGGGCCGTTTCAAGATCACCTACTGCCCGGGCCCGAACATGTCACAGGCGGAAATCGAAAACGCCGGCTTCGCCTACGCCGATTATGACGAAATGATGCGGAAATACAACGTGGCGAACCTGAAAGACGGTTACAACACGGTCAACGGCGAAAAGATTTTTTATATCAGCAACCCGGCCCTCGGGCTGTGGGCCCTGCGTGAAAATTTTTCGTGACAGGAGGGGTGAATCATGTCATCTGAAGATTTGAGAAGCACAGTTTTGTGCGACGAGCACATCGGCCTCGGGGCCCGCATGGTCCCCTTCGCCGGCTGGAACATGCCGGTGCAGTACAAAACCGGCATCCTGGCCGAGCACCAGCACACCCGCGAGCAGATTTCGCTCTTCGACATCTGTCATATGGGTGAGTTCCGGGTCTTCGGCCCCGGCGCCCGCGAGGCACTGGACCGCCTGCTGGCGCGCCCGACCTTCGACCAGCCTTACGGAAGTTGCCGCTACAACTTCCTGTTGAATGAGGAAGGCGGCATCATCGACGACCTGATCGTCTATTACCTGGGCGAGGATGATTACTTTATCGTGGTGAACGCGTCGCGCATCGGCGTGGACGCCGAGCAGTTCCGCAAGCATATGCCCGACGGCGTCATGTTCGTCGATATTTCCGACGAGACCGCCAAGCTCGACTTGCAGGGGCCGGAGTGCGCCGCCGTGGCCGCCGCCGTCACCGGACTGCCCGAAGCCGACCTGCCGAAGTATTTCCGCTGGGCCTGGGTCGAGATCAACGGCGTTCGCGTGCTGCTGAGCCGCACCGGCTACACCGGCGAACTCGGCTTCGAACTTTATTTCCCGATGGACAAAGCCGTCGAAATCTGGCGCTGTCTGCTGGCGCAGCCGAATGTCAAACCCGCCGGACTCGGCGCCCGCGACACGCTGCGGCTCGAAATGGGCATGGCCCTGTACGGGCACGAGCTCAATACCGAAATCACTCCGCTGGAAGCCGGCTATGGCGCCATGCTTAAACTCGATGAGTTTCCCAATCGCCAGTTCGTCGGCCGCGCCGCCATGGAAAAGAAGGGCGTCCAACGCCACCTGATCGCCATCGATGTCGATGGCCGCCGCGCCGCCCGCGAGGGCGCGGATGTCTGCGATGCCGAGGGCTTGGTGATCGGCAAGGTCACTTCCGGCGGTTTCGCACCGTCGTTGAACCATGCCATCGCCATGGCTTATGTGGAAAAACCGCTTGCTCAGGGCGCGGAAGTCTTTCTGGCGGTGGGCAATAGTGTCGTGACAGGCAAAGTTTCCGAGGTCCCGTTTTATAAAAATGGTACGGCACGGAAAAAAATCTGAGAAATTTTTTGAAAACGCCTTGAACTTTTCTCTATGTCGGGGCATTATTGTTGACAAACACTGACAGAGAATTTTCAATTAAATTAAGGAATAAGAGAATGAAGTATTATACTGAAGATCATGAATGGGTTGATGTGAGCGGCGCCGAGGCCACGATCGGGATTTCCGAGTATGCGGCCAACGAACTCGGGGACATCACGTTTGTCGAACTGCCCGCGGAAGACGAAGACTACATCGTGGGCGACACGCTGGCCACGGTCGAATCGGTCAAGGCCGCGTCGGACGTCTACGCGCCGATCAGCGGCACCGTCAGCGCCGTCAACGAAGAACTCTCCGAGGACCCCGCGCTGATCAACAGCTCCCCCGAGGACAAGGGCTGGATCTGCAAACTCAAGGATTTCGACTCGTCCGAGCTTGATGATATGATGTCGGCCGACGCTTACACCAAGTACCTGAAAAAACTCCAGAGTTAAGCGGAAACCAAAATTCATCCACAATTCGGACTGTTCTACGCAGTCCGATTTTTTATTTAAGGAGATTGTGAATTGCCGTACATAGCCAACACCGATGCCGACCGCCGGACCATGTTCGAAGCCATTGGCTGCAGCACATTCGAAGAAATGTGGAAGGCGGCGCAGGTCGATTTCCCCATGCCTCCGCTGCAGGAGCTGCCCGCCGGTATGTCCGAACAGCAGATGCTCGATTACTTCTGCACGCTGAGCCAGAGCAACGCTTCCTGTGCCGTCAGCTTCCTGGGCGGTGGTTTCTACGACCACCTGATCCCGGCCGCGGTCGACGCCATCATCAGCCGCTCGGAATTCTACACCTCCTACACCCCGTATCAGCCGGAAGCCTCCCAGGGCACGCTGCAGGCGATTTACGAATACCAGTCCGCCATCTGCCGGTTGACCGGCATGCAGGTGTCGAACGCGTCGCTGTATGACGGCGGCTCGGCGGTTTATGAGGCGGCGCTGATGAGCGTGCGCAGCACCCGCCGCAAGCGCATCGTCATCTCCGAAGCCGTCTCCCCCATCTACCGCTGCATGCTGAAAACATACTCGGCCAACCAGGAAATGGAGATCGTCGAAATCCCCGCCAACGGCCTCGCCTCCGATATCGCGGCGCTGCTGAACGCAGTCGACGAGAAAACCGCCGCCGTCATCGTGCAGTATCCGAACTTCTTCGGCCAGGCCGAGGACTGGGCGGAAGCCACGGCCGCGCTCCGCGCGAAAAAGGTGCTCTCGGTCGCCGTCACCTACCCGCTGTCGCTCGCGGTGCTGAAGTCACCCGGCGAAATGGGTTTCGACGTGGCCGTGGGCGAGGGCCAGAGCCTCGGCATTCCGCTGAGCTTCGGTGGCCCCTACCTCGGCTTCATGGCGGTGAAAACCGATCTCATGCGCAAAATCCCCGGCCGCGTCGTCGGCCGCACCGTTGACCTCGAGGGCAAACAGGGCTTCGTCCTGACCCTTCAGGCCCGCGAACAGCACATCCGCCGCGAAGGCGCCATGTCCAACATCTGCTCCAACGAAAATCTCTGCGCGCTCACCGCCCTCGTCTATCTGACCATGATGGGCAAAGAGGGACTGGTCGACGCCGCTTCCCAGTGCGCCGCCAAGGCCGTGTTCGCCCGCAATGAAATGCTCAAACTCAACGGCGTGAAGGCCGTCGGCGACGGCGGTTTCTTCAACGAATTCGTCGTCGAACTGCCCGTCTGCGCCTGCGAAGTGGTCGAAAAGATGCTGGCCCGCGGCTACGCCCCCGGCATCCCGCTCGGCAAGTACTACCCGGAACGCAAGAATCAGCTGTTGGTCGCCGTCACCGAAAAACGCACCCGCGCCGAAATCGAAGGCATGGTCAAAGCCCTGGAGGAAATCCTGTGAAACTGATATACGAACAAAGCAAACCGGGCCGCCGCGCCTACCGTCCCGCCGCCTGCGACGTCCCCGCCGCCACTGCCATACCGGCCAAGTTGCAGCGCCAGGAACCCGCCGCCCTCCCGGAAGTCTCCGAACTCGAGGCGGTGCGTCATTTCACCAACCTGAGCCGCCGGAACTTCGGCGTCGACTCGCATTTTTACCCGCTCGGCTCCTGTACCATGAAGTACAACCCGAAATCCCATGAGAAAATCGTGCGGATGGACGGCTTCGCCGGGCTGCATCCGATGCTGGCCCAGCTGCCCGGCGGCGAGAAACTCTCGCAGGGCGCGCTGGAAACGCTGTACCGTCAGGAACGCTTCCTGAGTGAATTGCTCGGTTTCGCCGAAACCACGCTGCAGCCGCTGGCCGGCGCGCACGGCGAATTCACCGGCGTCATGCTCATGGCCGCCTATTTCCAGGACCGCGGCGAAACCAGCCGCAAGGTCATGCTGATCCCGGACGCCGCCCACGGTACCAATCCCGCCAGCGCCGCCCAGGCCGGTTTCACCTGCCGCGAGGTCCTTTCCGACGCCGAGGGCAATGTCGACCTCGATGACCTCCAGAAGAAACTCGGCGACGATGTGGCCGGGCTCATGCTGACCTGCCCGAACACCGTCGGGCTTTTCGATAAAAACGTCAAGAAAATCTGCGATCTCGTCCACCAGGCGGGCGGCCTCTGTTATTGCGACGGCGCGAATGCCAACGCGATCATTGGCCGCGTCCGCCCCGGCGACCTCGGCTTCGACGTCATGCATGTGAACGTCCACAAGACATTCTCCACCCCGCACGGCGGCGGCGGCCCCGGAGCCGGTCCGGTCGGCGTGGGCAAGGTCCTGCAGCCCTATCTGCCGGTGCCCCGCGTGGTCAAAAAGGCCGACGATACCTTCGCCCTCGACTGCGACGAGCCGAAAAGCATCGGCAAAATCGCCCCGTTCTACGGCAATTTCGGCGTGCTGCTCCGCAGCTGTGCCTACATGCTGACCCTCGGCCGCGAAGGCATGATCCGCGTCAGCGAAAACGCCGTGCTGAACGCCAACTATCTGCGCGTGAAACTCGCCCCGTATTTCGACCAGAAAATCACCCGCATGTGCATGCACGAATGCGTGTTCTCCGCCACCAGACAGGTGACCGAGAGCGGCGTCCACGCGCTGGACATCGCCAAGGGGCTGATCGACCGCGGCATCCACCCGCCCACGATCTATTTCCCGCTGATCATCCCGGAAGCGCTGATGATCGAGCCGACCGAGACCGAATCCATCGAAACGATGAACGAATTCATCGACGCGATGATCGATATCGCCAAACAAGCCGCGAACGACCCCGAAGCCCTGCATCAGGCCCCCGTGACCATGCCGGTCCGCCGACTCGATGAAACGCAGGCCGCCCGTAAACCGGACCTGGCGAGCCTATGAAAAGCGCCTGGGAACTCGCGCTCGAGCGCACCGGCGGCAGCCCGAAACCGCTGACCGATGAACAACGTCAGGCTTTGGCCGACATCAACACCCGTTGCAAGGCCAAGCTGGCGGAAATCGACATCATCTACGGCGACAAGCTGAAAAAAGCCGCGACGCAGGCGGAAATCGACCAGATCCTCTCCGACAAGCAGGTCGAAGCCGCCTCCGTCCAAAACCGCGCCGAACGCGACAAAGAGAAAATCCGCAACTCCTGACCTATCAGAAGGGAAAATTGTCCACGAAAAACACGAAAAAACACGAAAAAAGAATCCATTAACCGCCGGAACCGGCGGTTAATGAAACTGATTTACTTTTGTGCTGTTTTGTGCTATTTTGTGGTTAAAAAATCTCCCATGAGTGCCCGGAACGGGTGCTCATTTTTTCGTGCCTTTTCGTGTATTTCGTGGACCATTTCCCCTATGAATTCCGGCGGTAGGCGGTCGGCGTCATGCCGTAGCGGCGGTGGAAGTAGCGGGTGAAGTAGTTCGGGTCCTCGAAGCCGGATTCCACGGCGATTTCGCGTACGTTCAAGGTGGTTTCGCGGAGCAGTTTCGTGGCGTTTTCCAGACGCCGGGTCTGCAGGTAATCCAGTACGGACATCCCGACGTTGCGGCGGAAAAGCTTGATCAGGTGATTCGGCGTAATCTGCAGCTCGGCGGCAATGTCGCAAATCCGCAGTCCCGGCTCGCGGTAACGGCTGTCCAGAATGCTCTTGGCATTGAAGAAACGCGGGTTGCCGCGCTCCGGTTTCGGCGTGCTTTCCAAACGGGGTTCGGAGATCGCCAGCGCCAGGATCTGCAGCAGCAATCCCTGCTGGTGGAGCCGCTCCGGCAGCGTCTGCGGCGGCAGCATGAAATAACGGCGCAGCATCTCCTCCATGTTCCCCGCGCTGACTGAATCCAGTTGACGGAACAGCGGAAACGCCAGCTCAAATCCCGGCGGCCCGGCCATCAATGTCTCATTGAAAATTTCGGGACTGTTCAGGTAGACATACGGCAGTTTGCGCTCGCGGTGCGCCCGGCAGTCGCCGTGCCAGTCGAAGTGAATGCACCAGCGCTTCAGTTCGCTCTCCGCCACCGTGCAGTGGACCAGCCCCGGCGGGATAATCACCACCGTTCCGGCCTTGCAGTACAGCGACTCCCCGGCGGTAATCACCCGTCCCTGCCCCGCACTGAAATAGACCAGTTCGTAATCGTACAGCCGCCGGTTCGATTCGACAAACCCCTTCACCCACGGCCCGCTCCAGCGGACCCCGGCATGAATATTTATGCTATCAGGTGAACTTTGTGCTACTAATGATTGTTTCATCTTCTACTCTATTGCTCGTATTCGTTATATATTATACCACAAAGTTTGAATAAATGCTATCGGAGAAATCATGAAAACATTATATGAATGCTATTCGCGTCTGCTGATCGACAACCACATCACGGATCAGAAACCGGAGTTCATGGCCAAATTCGACCCGGCGGAATATGTGCGGATGGTGAAACTCGCGGGGGTGGAATCATCGATGATCTACGCCTGCGACCACAACGGCAACTGCTATTACCCGGCCAGAACCGGCCATATGCACACCGGGCTGAACGGACGCGACATTTTCGGCGAAACCGTGAAGCTGCTGCGCGAATCGGACATCCTGCCGGTGGCATATTACACCACGGTTTACCACAACGACTCGGCGCTGGCGCATCCCGAATGGAACGCGTGCGACATCCTCGGCCACAACCGCAGCGGGCGCTATTTGTTCAGCTGCCCGAACCACCCCGGATACCGCGAATTCAGCAAAGCGCAAATCGGCGAAATCATCGCCTATCCACTCGGCGGAATCTTCGTCGACATGACCTTCTGGCCGCTGGTCTGCTGCTGCGACGCCTGCCGCACGAAATACGGCCGCCCCATCCCGGAAGTCATCGACTGGAGCTCCCCGGAATGGGTCTGCTTCCAGCGCTTCCGCGAGGAGTCGCTGGCGGAGTTCACCGCCGAGCTCACGGCCTACATCAAAAGCATCCGCCCGGAACTGCCCGTCACCTACCAGTTCTCGCCGGTGCTGCACGGCTGGCGGTTCGGGCAGAGCGCGGCGCTGGCGGCGGCGGCGGATTATTCGTCGGGCGACTTCTACGGCGGCAAGCTGCAGCACCGGCTCGGCGCCAAGGTTTTCGCCGCATACTCGAAGTTCAAACCGTATGAGTTCATGACTTCGCGCTGTGTTTCGCTGTACGACCACACCTCGACCAAGTCGGACGAGGAACTTTTCCTGCACGCGGTGAGCACGCTGTTGAATGGCGGCGCATATTTTTTCATCGACGCGATCAACCCGGACGGCACGCTCGAGGAGCCGTTTTACCGGCGGCTCCACAGCATTGTGGAGAAGCTCGAGCCATTCAAGCGGACCATTGCCCGGCACCGCCCGGAGCTCTCCGCCGAAACCGGGCTGTATTTTTCGATGCTCAACGGTTCCAGCAATGACCGCACCAATCTGCGCGACTATGGCACCGGCGGCGGCAATATGGCCGTCCACCGCAACGCCATGATCGACGAACTGCTCGGTACTTCGCTGATTCTCAGCCAGTCGCATATTCCGTACAAAGTCATCACCGATCAAACCGGCGACCTTACCGGGCTGAAAACGATTATCGTCAACCACGCCGCTTACATGTCGCCCCCGGAGATCGAACGCCTGCGCGAATTCGTCCGCGGCGGCGGCACGCTGCTGGCCACCGGCCCGACCTCGCTTTACGATCCGCTGGGCGAAAGCTCCGGCAATTTCCAGCTGGCCGATGTCTTCGGCGTGGATTACAGCGGCAAGGACAGCGACCGGGTCAATTACCTCTCCACCGGCGGCGAACTGCTCTCCGGATACGCCGTTTCGCCGCTGGTTGTGGCGCGACCTGGCGTGGAAGTACGCGGTACCGTGGTACTGCCGGATTTCCCGGCGGGCGACCCCGACCGCTACGCCTCGATTCACTCCGACCCGCCGGGCGTCTGGACCGACTACGCCGGGCTCACGGTGAACCGTTACGGCAAAGGGAAATGCGTCTACCTGTATTCCGGACTGCTGGCCGAGCGCAATCATTCGCAGCAGAGCTTCGGCCGCAAACTGATCGCCGGATTCGCCCCGGAATTCGTCGCCGCCTCGCGCAACCTGCCGTCCTCGACTGAAGTTACACTGCTGAAAAGCGAGGACAACCAGACACTACTGCTGGGCATCGTCAACTATCAGGAGGAGCTGCCGAATATTCCGTTGATCGACCTCGAAATCAGCGTCCGCGTCCCCGAACCGCGCAACATGCATGACCTCCCGGCGAGCTACCGGGACGGGTTGCTGACTTTAAACCTCGCGCGCCTCGACCACGCCGTATTATTTGAACTGATCTACTAAGGAGAACGATATTATGTCCAACACAAGCAAAATCCGCCAGAGTTTCGACGCCGGAAACGGCATTTTCCGCCTCGCCCCGAACTGGGTTCCCCGCTCGTTCTGCATCCCCGGACGGCGCATCAAGCTGCATCCCGACGACTACTATGCGCTCGGCAGCGCCCGCGGCGGCATCGATGAACGCTGGCTCTCCTCCACGACCCCGGCGGACAACGGCCCCCTCACCGCCAAAAACGAGGGCATCAGCCACCTGATCGCTCCCGGCGGCGAGCTGATACCGCTGACCGAGGCCGTGGCGGAGCTCGGCGCGGAGCTGATCGGCGAACGCATCTGGAAGCAGTACGGCTGTTTCCCGGTTTACTCGAAGTTCTTCGACAACCTCGGACCGTTGCCGCATCACATCCACCACCGCGACGAACACGCCGCCCTGGTCGGCGAACGCGGCAAGCCCGAATGCTATTATTTCCCGCCGCAAATGAACAACCACGGCGGCCATTTCCCGTTCACCTTTTTCGGTTTCGAGCCCGGTACGACCAAAGCGCAGGTGCGCCAGGCGCTGGCCGACTTCACCAAAGGCGACAACAAAATCACCAATCTTTCCAAAGCCTACCGTCTGCAGCCCGGCACCGGCTGGGATGTGCCGCCGGGCCTGCTCCACGCCCCCGGCAGCCTCTGTACGTACGAGCCGCAGGTCGCCAGCGACGTCTACGCCATGTATCAGTCGCTGGTCGACGATCAGCTGATTGCCGAATCGCTGCTCTGGAAGAACTGTCCGCAGGACAAAATCGGCGACCTCGACTATCTGCTCGAAGTCATCGACTGGGAACTGAACGTCGATCCTGAGCTCGGCAAGCACCGTTTCATGGCCCCGGTCAATGTCAAAGACGAGGCCGAAATGACCGCCGGGGGCTACCTCGAAAAATGGATCTGTTACAAGTCGACCACCGTCTCGGCCAAGGAGTTGACCATCCTGCCCGGCCGTACCGCCGTCATTCGCGACAGCGGCGCATACGGCATCATCGTGACCCAGGGCTACGGTTCGCTGGACGGCCTGGCGCTGGAAACCCCGGCACTGATCCGTTACGGACAGCTGACGTTCGACGAGTATTTCATTTCGGAAGCGGCGGCCCGGCGCGGCGTGAAGATCACCAACGCCTCGCAAACCGAACCGCTGGTCATGCTCAAGCACTTCGGCCCCGGCAACCCCGACTGCCCGGCCGCTACTTCAGCGTGCGGGGATTGACCCCGAAATATTGCTTAAACGCCCGCGAGAAAAACGGCAGACTGCGGTAGCCGCAGGCTTCGGCGGCTTCGGCTACCGGCATCGACCCGGAACTGAGCAGCATGCGCCCATATTCCAGCCGCTGCCGGATGACATATTGCATCGGCGAACAACCGAATTTTTCCGAGAAGCGGCGCGTCAGCGTCCTGACGTTGACCCCGAGCAGTTCCGCCATGTTTTCCAGCGTATAATTTCCGGCGGGGTCCGAAGCGATCCGCATGATCAGCGACTTGAAGGGGTCCTCATCCTGCTGCTGGTATTGCTGGCGCCCGAGCTCAATCAAAAGTTCGTAGCCGAGGATGGAGAGTTCCTGTTTCTGATTGATGCCGCCCGACTCACAGCCTGCTTTGATTTTGTCGTAAATAAGCTCGATTTTCTGCGGTTCGGCGAGTTTCACGATCTCCTCCCCGCTCCTGAAATCGTAGTTGCACAGCAGCGACAAGGTGGAACTTTTTTCGATCGTCACCACCCGCTTCCGCAGTACGTGACCGGGCAGTACTTCAATCTCCGCCCGTGAATTTGCACGTATGATATACAGACAGCCCGGATACAGCATCCGGCTCTCCCCGGAACCCGTCAGCCGCCCCTGTCCATCGACGATGAATTCAAAGCACCATTGCGACAGCAACGGCATGGTGTTGAAGCGGATAACGCCGCCGGGCGCAATGCGGGATTCGCCGTAAGTGCCGATATAAATGGCATTCGGCTGGAACTCCGGCGTCCGGTCCGTATTCACCAGAAATGTTTCATGGTAAAACTTCCCGATATTCTGTTGTCTGCGAAATGTGCTTTTCATAGAATATGATACCCCGTTTTTCCGTTATTTGCAAGTCCTGAAACAATAAATTAATGTCCTGATAATGCAAATCAGAAAGATTGTTCTTCGCGGAACAAATGGTATAATTTATAATAAAGCAACGGAGGCATTGCTATGATAAAGAGAATCGGTATCATCGGTTTCGGCGAGATGGGCAAGCGGCACGGCCTGGAATTTCGCGAAGCCACAAAAGGCATGATTGAAATCGCGGGCGTGGTCGAACCGGACGACGATATGTACCGCCGTGGTTGCGAGTGGAACGAACTGGACAGCATACCGCGTTTTGCAACCGTTCGGGAACTGCTGGAAAAAGCCCAGCCGGACGGCGTCATCATTTCATCCCCCAATTTCACGCATCTGGAAAACCTGAAAGAACTTGCCGGCTGCCGGATTCCAATATTACTGGAAAAACCGCTGGATGTGTCGCTGGAGAAGGTCGCCGATATCGTCCGTTTCGCCCGAACCTACGGCGCGCCGATCGTGGTGGACCATGTGATGCGCTACGCCCCCGTCATCCGCAAGGCACGCGAGCTGATCGAAGCGGGAAAACTGGGCAAAACCTGCTCGTTCGATTTCGTCCAGCGCGGCTGTACCGGCATGTTTCACAACTTCCGCCGGACCAGGGAAGGCGGCGGCAGCCATATCATTGAAAAAGCGACTCACGACCTCGACGTCATGCTGTTCCTGACCGGCGCCGAACCGCTGGAAGTCTCGATGATTTCGGCGCAACAGGTCGTCGGCGGCAACCGCCCGAACGATCTGAGCTGTCCCGACTGCCCGGACAAGATGACCTGCCGCCACGCGTACCTGAAAACCGGGCGCAACGGCGTGGTGGATGTCGGCAGCCGCGACATGCTGTGCGTTTTTGCCAAAGAAGTGGACGTGCCGGACAACGAAACCTGCCTGATCAAACTCTCCGGCGGCATTTTCGGCACTTACAGCCACTCCTATATCGGTTCCATTCCCGGGCACAGCCGGATCTATGAGATCCTCGGCTCGGAGGGCGCACTGTATATCACGCTGGCCCGCGAGAACGGCTATATCGGCGAAATCAAATATTACCCGTTCAACGACAGCGGCAGCTCGGAAGTTTTCAACTTCGAGTACTTCAACAAAATACATTATTACGGCGGCCCGTACGTCGCCCGGCACTTCTACAACCTGATGTGCGGCACCGAAAAACAGCCGTTCACGACCGTGGAACAGGCATTCGCGGCGGAAGCCTTGGGCTTCGCGGCCATGCGCTCGGCGGAAACCGGCAGCCGCTTCGTCCGCATTTCCGAAGTCGTCCCTCTGGATTTGTGATCCATGGAGATAGTGTGTTAAAAAAGGACCGTGTTACTTTACGCTGTCCAATTTTTTCAGGACCCGGTCCACGCCGGGGAAGTCGCGGAATTCGAAGCCCTGGGTTTGAAAGAAAGTTGAGCTTTCCAACTGCGGTTTGATCTCTTTCTGACCGCTCAGGCTGCGGTCCACGCCGATGATCAGGGTCGGTTCGGGCTTTTCTTCCATCGCGGTCAGGCGGCTGATCAGCTGGCTGGCGTGCCAGCGGTGAAACAGTTCCAGATGCATCACCCGGCCGTCCGGATGGCGGAAACTCAGGTCCGGAAACACCAGTTCCTGATTGCCCAGGTTGAAAAACGGCGAATCCCCCACAATCTCCCATTCCGTCGATTTCTCGCGGAACAGCCGGTGAAACATGGTAATCTCCTCCGGCACGTAAGCACTGAAGTTCCGGTAATGCCCCACCAGGCCGTTTTCCTGCGTCAGCCGCAGCCGCGATTTGCGTTTGTCGATCTCGATGTCGGCCACCAGTGTCCATTTTTCCAGATCGCAGACCGCCGGGAAAAAGCTCGCGAGCTGGACGGCGTATTTGCGGGTATTTTCGAACAAACTCACCGGACCGCTGATTTTCAGGGCCAGCCGGTAAAAAGTGCCGTCCGCATTCTCTTTTTTGCTGACCGGCAACTGGGTGATTTCCGCCAGCAGACGGAAAAATTTCAGGTATTTGAAGAGCCGCCGGACTGCCGCCGGGTTGTGTTCCTCGAGCCGCAGGTTGATTTCGTTGCTGTAAAGCAGCAGCGACTGGACCTGGGCACAATTATAACGCTCAAGCAATTCCTTGGCGAACATCTGCTTGACCTTGCAGAGCTTTTCGTTCTGCGGCAGGTCACGGTAAATCCCGCCCTGAAAATCCTGCAGCAATTCGGCCCGGTACGCCGCAAGATCGTTGACTTGCGAAGTCAGCAACTTGGCCCCGGCGGTGAAAATCCGGCGGCGCAGCTCGGCATAGTCGATGTCCAGCGGTGTAGTGAACTCGCAACGGTCGGTGACCAGTTTGTGCAGCCCGGCGGCGAGCTTGGTATCGCGCTGTCCCTTGAGCAACGGCTCGGCCATGTCCTCAAGTTCGCCGCGGGTCAGCGCGTCGTCGGGGTTTTCCGGCAAACGGTAAAGCTCCAGCAACTGCCGGGCCAGCTCCATCGAATTCGGGTCGGCCGGATCGATGAATACCGGTTTGATACTCTCGCCGTTGCGGCGGAATTTCATCAGAGGCTTCGGCAGCATCAGCACACCCTCCGGGAATTTATAAACACGGAATACACGGAAGGCACGGAAATTTTTTTAAGAAACCACAAAATACACAAAAGGGCACAAAAGGAATTTATAAAAAATTTTGTGTATTTTTGTGTATTTTTGTGGTCAAAAAAAAGAAATTCTTTTTCCGTGTACTTCCGTGTATTCCGTGGTTTAATATGAAAAGATTGCAGCATCAGTATTTCCTCCAGTGCCGGCGGTAGGCCCGGTGGTCGCGGCGGCGGCGGCTGACGCTCATTTCACTGGTGTCGAGACTGACCAGCTCGTACAGGATGGCTTTTTTGCCGTCGGCGGCACGGAGGATGCGCCCCAGGCGCTGCACGTGCTCGCGGATGCTGGCACTGCCGGAAAGAATGATGCCGATCCCCGCTTCCGGCACGTCCACCCCTTCGTTGAGAACCTTGCTGGTGACCAGTACCGGGTATTCACCGGCACGGAAATTATCCAACATTTCCTTGCGCTCGGCGACTTTGGTGCGGTGGGTAATCACCGGCAGCAGAAACTCCTCGCCTAAACGATACGCCGTTTCATTGTCGGCGGTAAAAATGAGAATGCGATCGCCGCGATGCTCGGCAATGAGCTCCCATGTTTTGCGGAACTTGTTGCGTCCGCCGCGCGCGATTCGCCGCTGGGTCAAATAGGCCTCGAAGGCCTTGCGCCCGGTTTCGGAGCGTGAACAGAGGCCGATGAATTTATTCCAGTCGCTTTTTTGCTCAAAGGTAATTCCCTGACCCTTCAAAAACTCTTTATAAAGGGCATTGGTGCGCTGATACTCCAGCTTTTCGTCGTCGTCCAGCGGCAGCTCCAGCCGGACGGTATGATACGGCGCCAGCACGTCGCCCTCCAGCTGGTCGATGTCGATCCGGTAAGCCAGCGGCCCGACCAGATCCCACAATACGGCCTCGCCGTCATCCTCACGCTCGGGGGTCGCCGTGAGCCCGAGCCGCCACGGGGCCAGCGCCATTTGTGCCGCCAGACGGTTCATCGGGCCCGGCAGATGGTGGCATTCGTCGAAGATGATGAATCCGAACTGGTTGCCAATAAATTCCATATTCAGCACTGCGGAATCGTAAGTCGTCACCGTCAACGGCAGGATTTCGCGCGAACCGCCGCCGATGAGCCCGATTTTCTGGCCGAAAAGCCGCTCGAGCACGCTGTTCCACTGCTGCACGAGTTCAATCGTCGGTACCACGACCAGCGTGGGGCGTTTGATACGGGCGATGGCCATGGCGGCCATGTAAGTTTTGCCGGAACCGGTCGGCATGACCACCACGCCGCGGCCGCCGCCATCGATCCAGTTGCGCATGGCCGCCGCCTGATGCGGGCGCGGGGTAAACTCCAACTGCATGCTCAGCGCCAGCGGCGTGAAATCCTTGGCCCGGTCTTCGTAAGCAATGCCGTTTTCGATCAGTGTCCGGACCAGCGGCGCGTATTGATGGCCGGGCACGCGGTACAGCTTGACCCGTTCGTCGTATTTGAGGAAACTGATGATCGGCAGGACCTGGTCCGGGGACGCCTGTACCAGCAGCGTTCCGCGGTCGAAAGTGATATTTACCGGCGGCTCCTGACTCATAATTCGTCGCGCGGGGGCCGGAAGGCTCCAAATACAAATGCGATGATCATGACGGACAAAACCACTCCGGCCGAGCAGAGAATCAGGTTGCCGGTACTCTCACTCTTGCTGCCCATCATCACCAGATACACAATCGGAAAAACCAGCGCGGCCGAGAAAATCCCCAGAACGCCGAATTTGGCGCCGCGCTTCCAGTTCGGATACGCCTGCTGTTCCCGGAATTTTTCCGCTTCCAGCAGCTTCATTCGAAGCTCGGCAGGCAGTTTTTCCTCTTCATCCGCCATGGATTTTTTATCCTTCTTCTTCGTCCCAGTTCCTGCGGGTCTGGATCGAGCCGATGTTACGGGAGATCGCTACCCGGCCGGAACGCGCCGTTTCCAGAATTTTGAAGCCGTCGAGCAATCCGATGAAATTATCGATTTTGCCGGGCTTGCCGTGGATTTCGATCCCCATTTCCTCGGCGTTCACCAACACGATCTTGGCCTTGAAAATCTCCGCGACCTGAATGATCTTGGAACGTTCTTCAAAGGTCTCGGCCTTGATTTTCAACAGCGCCATTTCGCTCTCGATATAATCGCTGCCGGTCAGGTCGTTCACCGCGATCACGTCCACCAGCTTGCTCAGTTGCTTGCCGATCTGCTCGAGCACAGCATCGTCGCCGGAAGTGACAATCGTCATCTGCGAGACCTGCGGATCATGCGTCTGGTTCACCGTCAGCGAACAGATGTTGTAGCCGCGGCCGCTGAAGAGGCCGGCCACGCGGGCCAGCACCCCGAACTTGTTTTCCACCAAAACCGATATCGTATGTGTATGCATAAAAGATGTCCTGTGTGCCATACCTCTAAACCGAAAGCCGGCCCTGACGGCCGGCTCCCTGTATGGCAATTAGTAATTAACGGTCATAATCGAAATCGTCAGGCACATCATCGAAATCGAGTTCTTCGAATTCATCGTCAAGGAATTCATCATCGCTGAATTCATCGTCCAGCAGATCGTCTTCTTCCTCAATATCGAACTCATCATCGAACTCATCTTCTTCGTCATCAAAAATCTTGGAAACGGTGACCACGGAACCGCACTCCGGGCAGCAACCGTCTTCAGCCTCAATCGAACTTTCACTGATTTCGATATTGCAATAAGGACAAATGGTCGCCATAAAAATTCCTCCTGTATAAATTTAGGGTTCCACTTTTGCCTGTATTATATTGACAAATCGCGAAATGTCAATACAGGATTGTAAAATATCGATAAAATTTTCGCAACCTGCTTCCTTGACGAGGCTGGTAAAATTCCAAATTTTTTACAATCAGCTGTTGCAATTTTCCATAAATGGAGTAAGTTAAATATTCCAATACGACAAAATGGTGATTGTAGCTCAGTTGGTTAGAGCGCCTGGTTGTGGCCCAGGAGGTCGGGGGTTCGAGTCCCCTCATTCACCCCATTTTTATTTTATCCCCCTGATTTTAAAGTCCTTGCAAAACCGGCATTTTTCGCTGCTTTTGCCTCTTGTGGTACACGATGTGGCCTCTTCTCCGGCCTCTTCTCCGGTTTGCGCCATAACTCAGAGTTCCTTTTGAGTACGAAGGGATG
>JBEBRW010000084.1:0-15422 GCA_040394635.1 Victivallis vadensis
GACTGCGAAGGGGTTCCGGTTAGCCAGCGTTTTTTTCACAAAACGTAGAAGAACCTTATTTCTCATACAGTATAATCTGCCATTGAAAGAAGGCGCCAAATATAAATTTTCTTATGGAGTCCGCAGCAATAGCTCAAGTCGATATCGCATATATTTTGAATGGGTCAGAGTCAAAGAAGATGGCCAGAAAGAATTCAGGAGTGCCGGAAGCAATTATTTAAATGCCCGGCAGGAATGGCAGAATGAAGGATATGAATTTATCTGCCCCGCCGGTTTCGCTCCGGCATATATCGCCATACATATGCGCGATGCCGGAGAAATCGAGATCAAGGACCTGAAATTGGAAGAACTGTCTGCCGCTCAGACGAAAATAAACGGCAACCCCGGCCGGGAATGGGGTTCTGTAAAAGATTCCGACGCAGTTTTGTCCGTCGATGCCGGCAAGGGAATTCTGATCAAAGGGATTCCGGTTGAAGCCGACAGTCAATACGAATTATCATTTTCCGCCAGAGGCAATCAGGACTCCGGCAGCGTGACCGGTTACCAGAATTTCCGTGTCATAGCAATTTTCGGGGATCATGGGAACACGGCTTCACCATGGGATGATGCCTGGTCGCAAAGTCCTCAGAATAAAAGATTCAGGTTCAAAACGCATCCGCTCTGCCGGGAAATGAGTCTGCGTTTTACAACTTCCGCCACGAGTTCCGTCTCCTTCAGCAATCTCTCCCTGAAGAAAGTAATCGATGATTCATCCGCCAAATATGCGATCGTCATCACCTCGCCCATTTATCGTAATACAATTTACAGTTCTCATCCGGTAAACAGAATTGTCGGCTATATTGAGACGGATAAAGAAGTGAAGGAAGTTGATTTCACTCTTTCGGCTGGAACTGAAAAACTTTCCAGCCAGAAAGGGCTACTGGAAAACGGACAGGCGAAATTCAATTTTGATCTCGAGGACCGCGAAGCCAATGAATTTACCGTATCGGCAACAGTCCACGCAGCAACATCTGTGGACAAACAGACCGTCATCAAAAAACTGCCGCCGGGAAAAATCGAAGTTCTCATGGGCATTGACAAAAACTTCTATGTAAACAGTAAAATATTTTTCCCTGTTTCATTCTGGAACCTCTCCATGACGGAGGAAGTCGTTTATGAGGCTACCCGGCATGGAATCAACCTGGTCCGGGTCAGGCCCAATACGGAAGAGGAAGCATTGCGGTACCTCAACCTTGCGGATAAATATGGCGCGAAACTGGTTTTCGCCCTTGATCATGCGAAAGCTCCCGATGGGGAAAAATTCCGCAGCTGGCTTCACAAAGTGGAAAACGTTCTTACGCCCACGGTCCTGGCTCATCAGGCTCTTTTCGGGTACTTCCTGGTTGATGAACCCTGGTGGAGTGGAATTCCACTGAATAACCTCCTGGCCTGTTATGAGAAATACAAAGAACTTGACCCTTACCGTCCAGTGTGGATCAACGCGGCTCCCCGCGGCTCAATCGAAGAGCAGAGTCAATACGCCGCTGCCTGTGATATTTACGGCGTGGATATTTACCCGATTCCTTTTCCCAACGAGCACTCCGGACTGGCTGACAAAAGTATTACCAGTGTCGGAAAATATGCCGAACGCTCCCGGCAAATCACCAAAGGTCAAAAGCCGATCTGGATGGCACTCCAGGGGTTTGCCTGGGCCGAGGTCAAAGCAGTCAAAGCCGGGGAAGCCTTTGTTTATCCGACACTGACCGAGTCCCGGTTCATGGCTTATGATTCTTTCGTCAATCATGCAACAAGTATCGGCTACTGGGGGACCAACTACATTCAGGAACCGGCCTTTATCGATACCTTGCTGGCGGTATGCGATGAAATCCGGGAAATATCGGCCGTCCTGGCCAGCGGCAACAGAATCAACGATATTTCATCCTCAGATCCGAAACTCAAATGTTCGTTGTATCAATACGGCAACTATTATTGCCTGATTGCTCTGAATTACAGCCCGGATCAAATACGGGGAACACTGAAAATGCCAGCTGCGGACGGTCAACTGGAGGTCTTCAAAGAAAACCGTCGGATTCAGCTCAAAGATGGAACTTTACAGGATGACTTCAAACCTTATGACATCCATGTTTATCTATCGGGCCCCCTGCCTGAGCCGCTTTTCCGGTCTCCTCCCGTTGACTCCCGGTTTGACGGTTCAAAACCATTTCACAAAGCCAGCCGAAGCCGCCAGACCGTCAAACCGTATACCGGAAGAGCCAACTGGATCTGGCATAAAGACAAAGTAGAGGAACCAAGCTCCAGGGTCATTCTGTGCAAAGAATTCAATCTCCCGGAAAAGATCAGGACGGCAGTGCTGAAGATTGCAGCCGATGATCATTATACGGTCTTCATAAACGATAAAAAGCTTGCGCAAGGCGGCAACTGGGATGTCATGAGCGTTTATCATTGTTCTGGTCTTGTCAGAAACCCCGGCAAAAACCGAATCACGATAGAAGGACAAGATGCCGGAAGCTTACCCTGCGGAGTAATCATGGACCTGGAGCTTGAAACCGTTTCCGGGCAGAAAATCAACATCATTAGCGATGCCTCATGGAAAAGCCATGAAGCGATTGACTTGAACAATGCCCTGAAAGCGGAAATTACCTCCTGGCAGGATGCCTTTATCGTGGCGCCATATGGGAAAGGCGCATGGGGAAAAAGAGTTCGGGAAAAATTGCCGGAAGAGATCTGAATTCCACGAAACCAGGACTTGAATATTTCGTTTCCGGGCGGTAAATTCCCGTATATTTTCGCGGGGCCGCAATTACCCCTTCAATATATGGCAAAATAAAAACGATGATCAATAATATTTATACGCACATGTGGCATGACGCCGGAGACATGGCCCCCGGCCTGCTGCATCAGGCCGCCGAAAAAATTCTGCCGAATTTGGGACAATGGGCGCTCCGCACGATCACGGCACTGCCGGAACAAGATAAATCTGCCGCCGGTTACCGGGATCTGATTTTCCAGCCGGATGGCTCCAGTCACTGGTTATATCCCCGCTCCAACTCCGGCGAGCGGATCGGGCTTTACCTGTGGCTGGCCCGTCAGCTGAACGACGAACGGTATGCCGATGCGGCGAAGCATTATGCCGACGCCATGCTGCATCCGGTCTGGGGCATCTACGACGGGCCGGACGAAAACTGCCGCGGCCATGTCTGGTATTGGCGCGACTGCGGCGCATATATGACCAATTACACCATGCGCGTGCCTCAAGGGATGCTGGCCATATACGACCGGACCGGCGATCAGAAGTATTATGACGCGGCACTGGCGGCCGGAGAGGCCCTGCTGCGCTGTCAGCACGAAAACGGCATCATGGCCGAAGGTTTCATCCCGCAGCAGGCTCCGCCGATGCCCGAGGGCGTCGAAAGAATCTCGATCCCCGGCGACTGGGTGACGGATTTCAGGATCAACAGCCGGATCGGCTACGCGGTCTATCCGCTGACACTGCTATATAAACGCACTGGCGACACCCGTTATGCAAATGCCCTGGAAAAACTCGCTCACGCCCTGAGCCGCTTTCAATACGAAAACGGCAGTTTTCCCTGTGACTTCGCACTGCAGGGCTATGAGCCGGTCAATTCTCTGATAAAAGGTCATTTCCTCGGATACATCATAAATGGCTGTGCCGCCGCGCTGGAACTCCTGCCGGAAACGCCGCATTTACGGCAAGTCACGACCAATCTGGCCGAATATCTGCTGATTCATTACCGGCGTTCATGGGGATTGAATTACGGCGATATCAATAATTTCTGCGAAAATGAAAAAGACGGCTGGCGCTCCGCCGGTGCCGATTCGGCGTCGGGCCTGGCCAAATTCAGCCGCGTCACCGGCGATCCGGTCTGGCGCGAAACAGCCGCCAAACTCCTGCTGTCGGCACTGCTGAACAGCGTCCATGCCCCGGAACAACCCGATATGCACGGCGCACTACCGTACTGGACGGATGACCTTAACGGCCGTGCCAAGCCGTATCCGGGCGGATATTTCCATTTCTGGACGCTGGCGGGATTAGCGGAATTTCTTTAAGCAGGCCCAGGCCGTCAGGTCGAGGGCGATGACGCCCGCGATGATATAGGCTACCGTCAGGTCGAGTCCGAATCCGACCGGGCCGCCGCGCTCGGGCGATACCCACAGGATGTATGACATCACGATGAATATCATGAACGCACCCGGGACCGCCGCGATGTAGAAGTTCTTGCGGTGACGGTGCAACCAGACGACTCCGGCCAGCAGCGTCGAGGCCGCCAGCACCTGATTGCCCCAGGCGAAATAATTCCATAGCTGCCCGAATGATTTGGCGCTGAGGTTCGACCACCACAGCAGCAGCGTTACCACCCCGATCAGCGGCAGGCAGATGTAAATGCGGTTCATGATCTTCTTCTGGTCGATGCCGAGCATTTCCGCCAGGCTGAGGCGCAAGCTGCGCATGGCGGTATCGCCGGAGGTAATCGCCAGGATAATCACGCTGATGATGGTGACGGTACCGAGTCCGCTGCCGAGAAAATAAGTGGTGATTTCCTTCAGCACGCCGTCCGGAGCCGTTTTCATCAGTTCCGGGAAAAGGTTATAAATGGCCATGCCGGCGCCGGCCCAGACCATGCCGATGAGCCCTTCCACGATCATCATGCCGTAAAAGGCCTGCCGCCCGTGACGCTCCGAGGCCATGGTTCGCGCGATGATCGGCGACTGCGTGGCGTGGAAACCGGAAATGATCCCGCAGGCAATCGTCACGAACAGCACCGGAATTACCGGAGCGGTGATGCGGTTTGCCTTGAACGCCTCGGATTCAACCAGCAGCGCCGGATTCTGAAATGCCTGCCACATCAGGATGCAGAACATGACCAGCGTCCCCAGCAGCAGCAACGCGCCGAAAACCGGATACAGGTTACCGATAATTTTGTCGATCGGAAAGAGAGTCGCAATGATGTAGTATACAAAAAACACCACCACCGCCAGCCAGAAGATTTTGTATTCGGGCACCATCCGGTCCACCAGCCCCGCCGGAATATTGACGAACACCGCCACGACCAGCAGCAGCAGAAACACCATGAATACGGAGAAGAAATGATAATAATATTTGCCGAGATTCATTTTAATCAGGTGCGGCAGATTGGCCCCGTCGTGCCGGATCGACATCATGCCCGCCACGAAATCGTGCACTGCCCCGGCGATCACGTTGCCGATCGGGATGATCAGAAAGGCGATCGCGCCGAACTTGATCCCCAGGATCACGCCGATGACCGGCCCTACCCCGGCGATGTTCAACAACTGGATCAGCATGTTCTTCCAATGCGGCAAAACCAGGTAATCCACGCCGTCGTGCCTGGTTTTGGCGGGAGTTTCGCGCTCGTCCGGCCCGATGACTTTTTCGACATAACGTCCATAGGTAAAATACCCCGCGATCAGAATGACAAGCCCCAGGATAAATAGTAACATTTCCAATTTCTCCGTAAATGATATTTTCGTAATCGATAAATTACCACGCAAAAGTACATTTTTCAAAAGAAAGATTTGGAGATTGACATATTTTTTGAAAATGGACTTGAAAAAATGCTCCCGCAGATTAATATTTGATAGTTAATAATAATATTGATGCGAAAATATTTAAATACGAGGTAATGATCATTGAGCAGAGACAGTAAATATATTCTGGAATTGCTGAGCGATTACGGGATCATCGGACCTGCGGAAGTCGAAAAGGCCCAGCAGAAAGTCGATGAAAGCGACGGGTCGCTGGACATCGTCGACGCGCTGGTATTGCTGGGTTACACCACCGAATTCGATATTCAGAACATGCTGGCCCAGCAGTTCGGTCTTGAAGTCATGGACCTGACCGGGTATGTGGTGCCGCCCGAAGTACTGGGGGCGCTGCCGAAGGACATCGTGCTGCTCTACAACGTCGTGCCGGTCATGAAAAACGACAATACGCTGACCATCGCCATGAGCGACCCCACCAACATGGAAGTGGTCGACGCGGTCCGTTACCTCCTGGGCTGCGACGTCGAGGCCGTGGTGGCCAAGGAAGAGCAGATCAACGATATCATCAACAAATACTACAATACCATCAACGACTCGGTCGACGAAGCGTTGAAGGAATATGACGAAAGCGACCTCATCAAAGGCATCGACATCGGCGGGATCGGGGCCATGGAAGAAACCACGGCCGAGGACTCGCCGGTGATCAAGCTCGTTTCGCTGATCATTATGGAAGCGTTCAAGATGCGTGCGAGCGATATTCACTTCGAGCCGATGGAAACTTATTACCGCGTCCGGGTACGCGTCGACGGCGTGCTCCGTGAAATGGAGCGCCCCCCGAAATATATTCAGAGCAACCTGACCAGCCGTATCAAGATCATGTCCCGTATGGACATCGCCGAAAAGCGGGTGCCGCAGGACGGCCGTATCCAGATCCGCGTGGCGGACCGCGACCTGGATCTCCGCGTATCGAGCATCCCCTCGGTACACGGCGAAAGCGTGGTCATGCGTATCCTTGACAAATCCAGTATCCAGCTGGAAATCCCCCAGCTCGGTTTTTATCCGGACGATATGAAGGTCATCGACAATGTGCTCGGGCTGCCGGACGGCATCTTCCTGGTGACCGGCCCGACCGGTTCGGGCAAAACCACCTCGCTTTATGCGTTCCTGAACACACTCAACACGCCGAACAAGAAAATCATCACCGCCGAGGACCCGGTCGAGTATCAGCTCAGCGGGATCAACCAGGTGCAGGTGGACCGCAGTGTGAACCTGACCTTTGCGGCGGCACTCCGCTCCATGCTGCGCCAGGCGCCGAATATCATCATGGTAGGGGAAATCCGCGACCTGGAAACCGGCGAAATCGCCATCAACGCCTCGCTGACCGGTCACTTGGTGTTCAGCACGCTGCATACCAACGACGCCCCGGGGGCGGTCGCCCGTATGGTCGACATGGGCGTGAAACCGTTCATGATCGCCTCCTCGCTGCGTGCGGTAATGGCCCAGCGCCTGGCCCGCCGTATCTGCAAATTCTGTGCTCAGCCTTATGAACCGACCGAACGCGAAAAGCGCACACTCGGTTTTGATGACGAATACATGGCTACCCATCGCTTCAAAATGGGGCCCGGCTGTCCGGCATGTTCACGCGGTTACAAAGGACGTATGGGTGTTTACGAGCTGATGAACCTGGACAAAGACTTGACGGAACTGGTCTACCAGGGCAAGCCGACCAACGTCCTGCGCGAAGCCGCCCGCAAAGCCGGCATGAAGACCCTGCGCGAAGATGGCATCCGCAAAGCCGCCGACGGCTTAACCACCCTGGAGGAAGTGATCCGGGTAACCATGACTGACGCCGAATAACCGAGGTTTAATTATGCTTGATCATGACAGTTTAGCTCTTAAAGATATCCTGCTGGCGGAAAATGTCTGCTCGGAGGAACAGCTCCAGGAAGTCGAAGAAGAATGCGAGCGCACCGGCAAGCCTTATACCGAAGTGATTGTCAATTTCGGACTGCTTACCAGCGACCAGGTACTGAAAATCATTGCGGACAGCCTCGGAACCGAGGTCATGGATATCCGCTTCATCTCCATCCCGTCGGACGTTTTGAAAATGATCGACCCGGAAATGGCCCGTGCCAACGGCATCATCCCGGTGGAGTTTGACGGCATCACCCTGAAGGTGGTTTCGCGCCAGCCGCTGAATTACCAGATTGGCGAAGAAGTGCGCTTCATCACCGGGGTGGACGTCCAGATCGTGGTGGCCGCCGAAGAACAGATCGATGAAGCAATGGAAAAATTTTATCCGGTCACCATCGGTACCGTTCACGACATGCTGGTCGAACTCAGTCACTCCACGAAAAACATCGACCTGGACAACGAAAGCGCGGCCTATGCGGCCGCCAACGAAACCCCGGTGGTGCGCTTCGTGGAAGTAATCCTGCAGCAGGGCGTAAAAGACAAGGCGGCGGACATTCACTTCGAACCGTTCGAAAAGGATTTCCGGGTGCGTTACCGCGTGGACGGTTCCATGCGCGAAATGCCCACCCCGCCCCGCAGTATGGCGGTGCCGGTCATCAGCCGTATCAAAATCATGAGCCACCTGAATATTTCCGAGCGCCGCCGCCCCCAGGACGGCCGCATCCAGCTCCGCATCCTCGGCAAACAGGTGGACTTCCGCGTATCCTGTTTGCCGACCTCGTGGGGCGAATCCACCGTGCTCCGTATTCTGGACAAAAGCGTGGTGAACCTGGACCTTGAGGTCCTCGGTCTGGGTATGGACGTGATCACCAAAATCCGCGAAATCATCCGCATGCCCAACGGCATTATGATCGTAACCGGCCCGACCGGTTCCGGCAAAACCACTACGCTTTATTCCTGCCTGAAGGAAATCAATGAAATCAGCGACAAGCTGCTGACCGCCGAGGACCCGGTCGAATATGAAATCGACGGCCTCATCCAGCTGCCGATCAACGACGGTATCGGCATGAACTTCCTGCGGGCGCTGCGCGCCTTCCTGCGTCAGGACCCGGACCGTATCATGATCGGGGAAATCCGCGACTTTGAAACGGCCCAGATGGCGGTGCAGGCCTCGCTGACCGGTCACTTCGTGTTCTCCACCCTCCATACCAACGACGCGGCCGGGTCGATCACCCGTCTCCTCGACATGGGTGTGGAGTCGTTCATGATCGCGTCGTCGCTGGTCGCGGTATTGAGCCAGCGCCTGATCCGCCGGGTTTGCAAGAACTGCAAAACAGCCTACGTCCCGACCGATGAAGAGCTGAAAAGAATGCGAATCACCCGCGAGGATGTCGGCGACCGTAAATTCTATTACGGCAAGGGCTGTACCGTTTGCAACAACTCCGGCTACAAGGGCCGGAAAGCGATCTGCGAACTGCTGGTCGTGGATAATACCATCGTCGACCTGATCGTCCAGAATGCGCCGACCTCGGCACTGGCCAGGCAGGCCGCCGCCCGAGGCATGAGAACCATCCAAACGGACGGCTTGAATACCATTTTGAACGGCGAATCGTCGGTGGACGAAGTCTTGAAATACATCTTAACCTAACTAACAGGTGAATTTATGGTTGAAATGAGTGATTTGATGTCTCTGGTCGTCGAACTCGGAGCTAGTGACTTGCACATTGAAGTCGGCGTCCCCCCCTGCGTCCGTATGCACGGGGACCTGCAGCCGCTGGATACCGATGTCCTGACCCCGGACGATACCGAGCATCTGGTGAAATCGATCGCTTCCGACGGGCAATTCCGTCAGATTCAGGAATGCGGTTCGGTGGACTTCGGTTTCGGCTTCGGCGACCTGGCGCGTTTCCGCGTGAGCGCGTTCAAGCAGAAAGGCAGCTACGGCACCGTGCTCCGCCAGATTCCCAACACCCTGCTGACCATGGAGCAGATCGGACTGCCGAACACCGTCAAAGACATGCTGTACCGTCCGCGAGGCCTGGTGCTGGTGACCGGCCCGACCGGTTCCGGCAAATCCACCACGCTGGCCTCCATGCTTAATATTATCAACGAAGAGCGCGCCTGCCATATCATCACGGCAGAGGACCCGATCGAATTTTACCACAACCACAAGCGCAGCGTGGTCATCCAGCGCGAAATCGGCACCGACGTACCGAGCTTCGCCGAAGCCCTGCGCCGCGCGCTGCGTCAGGACCCGGACGTGATTCTGGTAGGGGAAATGCGCGACCTGGAAACGATGGAAGCGGCGGTGTCCGCGGCGGAAACCGGGCACTTGGTGTTCGGTACCCTCCACACCACCGGGGCCGCGCGTACCGTGGACCGTATCGTGGACGCGTTCCCGACCAACCAGCAGGACCAGATCCGGACCCAGTTGGCCTCGTCGCTGATCGGGGTGATCTCGCAGGTGCTGCTGCCGCGCAGTGACAAGCCCGGCCGCGTGGCCGCGTTTGAAATCATGGTTTCCACGCCGTCGATCCAGGCGCTGATCCGCGATAATAAAACATTCCGTATCACTTCCGAGCTCCAGACCGGGGCCAAATACGGCATGAGCACCCTCGACGCACACCTGATGTCCCTTTACCTGGAAGAGAAGATTTCCTATGCGGAACTGATCACCAAATGCCAGGATCCGGACAGTGTTGTCGAAAAATTAAAGATGATGAACTGATAATTATTTGCAAATTATTGATGTTGGAGTTATTATATTAATAGAATGGTATATCGCAATATGATGGAGGTGATTTATGCCTAGTTTTCTTTATACCGCAATGGATGGTAAAACCGGGAAAGAAGTAAAAGGTAAAATTGATGCCGTAAACGAAGAACTGGCAGCAATCGACCTGAAAAAGCAGGACCTTTTCCCCACCTCGATCAAGCCTGCCGTTAAACCGCAGAAAGCTCAAGCCAAAAAAGGCAAGAAAAAAGCCGGCGGCGGCGGCCTCGACCTGATGAACATGTCGTTCGGTCCCAAGGTCATCAAGCGCAAGGAACTGACGATTATCACCCGCCAGCTCGCCATTCTGCTGGACGCCGGCCTGCCGTTGATCCGCTCGCTGCGCACCCTGGAGCGCCAGACCAAGGACCCCGGCAACAAAGTCGTGCTGGGCGAAACCGCCGACCTGGTCGAAGCCGGTTCGACGTTCTCCGAAGCACTGGCCCAGAATCCGAAGTCGTTTGACAAGCTGTACTTGAACATGATCCGCGCCGGCGAAGCGGCCGGGGCCATGGAAGTCATTCTGAACCGTCTGGCGCAGTTCCTGGAAAAAGCCGCGCGTATCGCCGGCAAGATCAAATCGGCCATGATCTACCCGATCGTCGTGCTGGTCATCGCCATGACCATTACCTCCGGTCTGCTGATCTTCATCGTGCCGAACTTCGCCAAAACGTTCGACGACCTGCTCGAAGGCGAACCGCTTCCGGGCATCACCATCTTCATCATGCAGATCAGCGATATCCTCGTTCACCGGATATACCTGGTGGCCATTGTCATTGCGGTCATCATCATTCTCTACAAAATAGCGATGAAAAATGACTACGGCCGCTGGGGCATCCACTGGGTTTACTACAACATGCCGCTCTTCGGACCGATCATTTCCAAAACCGCGATCGCCCGTTTCTCCCAGACCCTCGGCACGCTGATGGCGTCCGGGGTGCCGGTGCTGAACGCGCTGCTCATCGTTAAGGAAACCTCCGGTAACGAAGTCGTGGGTACCGCCGTACAGAAAGTGCACGACGCGGTGAAAGAAGGGGAAGGCATCGCCGGTCCCTTGAACGCCACCGGCATTTTCCCGGCCATGGTGATCAGTATGATCGAAGTGGGTGAAGAAACCGGTAAGCTCCCCGAAATGTTGGAAAAAGTCGCCTTCACCTATGAAGAAGAAGTGGACAACGCGGTGGGCGCGCTGACGTCGATGATCGAACCGTTGATGATCGTGGGCCTGGCGGTAATCGTCGGTACCATCGTTATCGGGATGTTTGCGCCGATGATCAAAATCATCGAAAAGCTCGGGTAACGTTTCTTGACATGATTGTAAGCAGTGAGCAGGCCGGATACCGGTCTGCTTATTGCATTTATTCTTAATTATGGGCACCAGATTACCATGGAGGTGAGTTATGGCTGCGTATAACTACATTGCAATCGACGGCAAATCCGGCAAGGAATGCAAAGGCACGGTCGAAGCGGCAAGCGAAGAGCTCGCGGCGGCGGACCTGAAAAAGCGGAATTTCTACCCCACCTCCATAAAACCGGCCAAAGCCGCCTCCCCGGCCAGGTCCAAACAACGGGCAAAGGGCGGATTCAATATGAATATCAGCCTCGGCGGCGCAGTCATCAAGCGCAAGGAACTGACCATTGTCACCCGCCAGCTCGCCATTTTGCTGGACGCCGGGCTGCCGCTGATCCGTTCACTGCGGACGCTGGAGCAGCAGACCACCAATCCCTCCACCAAGATCGTGCTGGGCAAAACCGCGGACCTGGTGGAAGGCGGTTCGACGTTCTCCGAAGCGCTGGCCCAGAACCCGAAGTCGTTCGACAAGCTTTATTTGAACATGGTTCGCGCCGGTGAGGCCTCCGGCTCCATGGAGTCGATCCTCGACCGTCTGGCGATGTTCATGGAAAAGGCCGCCGGTATTGCCGGCAAAGTCAAATCGGCCCTGGTCTACCCGATTGCGGTGCTGTTTATCGCCGTCACGATTACCTCCGCGCTGATGATTTTCATCGTACCGAACTTCGCCAATATGTTCAACGAAATGCTCGAGGGCAGAGAGCTGCCCAAGCTGACCCAGTTCCTGATCTGGCTCAGCGAAATGATGCGTGACCGCTTCTATGTCTTCGTCATCGGCATCGCGGGCGTGATCGGCCTTTTCAAGCTGATCAAACGGAACCATTTCGGCAAATATGCCCTGAACTGGATTGTTTACAATATGCCGCTCTTCGGACCGGTTGTGGCAAAAACCGCGATCTCGCGCTTCTCGCAGACGCTCGGCACGCTGATGGCCTCCGGCGTTCCGATCCTGAACGCCCTGCGCATTGTCCGCGATACCGCCGGCAATGAAGTCGTGGCCCGCGCCATCGACAAAGTGGAACAAGCCGTCAAGGAAGGCGAAGGCATCGCCAGGCCGCTGGCCGCTACCGGCGTGTTCCCGACTATGGTCATCAGCATGATCGAAGTCGGCGAGGAAACCGGACGGTTGCCGGACATGCTTGAAAAAATTTCCGGCACCTACGAACGGGAAGTCGACAATGCGGTCCGCGGACTGACCTCGCTGATCGAACCGATTCTGATTGTGTCGCTGGCAGTGGTCGTCGGCGGGATCGTCGTCGCCATGTTCCTGCCGATTGTGACTTTGATCGATAATTTGTGATATAAAACGGAGTACTATGGAAAATAATTTTTATGCGGTCGTTATGGCCGGCGGCCGGGGGGAACGCTTCTGGCCGCAAAGCCGGGCCGCACGCCCGAAACAGCTTTTGCGCCTGATTGGAAACCTGACTTTAATCGAACAGACCGTGGGGCGGCTGAACCCGCTGGTCAGTCCTGAAAATACGTTGATCATTACCAACCGCGAGTACACGGAGCCCATGCGCTCGCTGCTGCCCCGTCTGCCGTCGCTGAACATCATCGGCGAACCGGTCGGGCGCGATACCGGGCCGTGCGTCGCCATGGCGGCGGGCACCGTCCGCAGGCTGTCCGGCGGCAACGGCAAAGCCGTCATGGTCATGCTCCCCAGCGATCAGATGATTCGCGACAGCGCCGCCATGCGGCAGGTCCTCGACGACGCCGGGCGCCTCGCCGTCGACACCGGCAAAATCGTCACCATCGGCATCCGGCCGACCTATCCCAGCACCGGCTACGGCTACATCAAGTGCGGCGGGGACATCACCTCTCCCTATCAGACGGTGTTTCACCAGGGTCAGGGATTCAAGGAAAAGCCCAACGCCGAAACCGCCGAGCAAATGCTTGCCGAGGGCAGCTACCGCTGGAACAGCGGCATCTTCATCTGGACCGTCGATACCATTATGAACGCGTTCCGCGAATATGCCCCGGAGCTCGCGGCCATGGCCGATGCCATTGCCGGAGCCGACGATCCGGGTGCGGCCATGGAGGCTGAATACAACCGGGCCCAGAAGATTTCGATCGACTACGCGGTCATGGAAAAACTGCCGCTGTCGGAAATCCTGGTGGCCGAATCGACCTTTGACTGGGACGACGTCGGCAGCTGGAACTCGCTGCGCAACCAGATCCGGCCCGACGAAGACGACAATGTGGTGCGCGGCCTCTACAAAGGCGTCGACGTCCGCAATTCGGTCATCGTCAGCGATTCCGACCACCTGATCGCCGCCATCGACATCGAAGACCTGGTCATTGTCCATACCGACGATGCCACGCTGGTCTGCCGGACCCGTTCCGCCCAGCGGATCAAGGAACTGGTGGCAAAAATCGCCGCCGATCCGGATTTGAAAAGTCTCCTCTGAGGTCGGTCACATGTTTTTAACCTTGAATATCGGCAATACCAATACCCAGCTGGCGTATTGGAACGGCCCTGACCTTGCGGAAATCACCGTGTGCCCGACCGCCGAGCTGTCGCCCGCCCATATCCCGGACGGCACCCCGGCCGCGGCCGCGTGCGTGGTACCGGAAGTACGGAAAAAGCTCGCAGCCGCGCGCAACATCTTCTGGGTGGGCCCCGAAATGCGTTTCAATGTCGACACCTCGGCCATGGACATGTCCACCGTCGGTGCCGACCGCCTGGCCAATATCGTGTTTCTGGCGGAATACGCGAAGTCGCGCCCGGCGCTCTGCCTCGACTTCGGCACGGCTGTCACACTGGAAGTGATCGACGGCCGGAACCGCTTCATCGGCGGCGCCATCGCCCCCGGGCGCATGCTGCTGCGGAAATCCCTGCACAGCTACACCGCCCAGCTGCCGCTGATCCCGATGTTCCACGAAATCCCGGCGGACACCGGCATGAACACGCTGGACGCGATCCGGCTGGGCGTCGACGGCGGCGCCATCGGCATGGCGCGCGAAATGATCGCCACCGTGCAGCGAATGTTTCCTGCGGAACCCCTGACGGCGGTCGGCATCGGCGGCGACGCCGAGTTTTTCTGCAAAGCAATAACGGACATCACATATGGCGGCCCCGCCTTTACACTGCACGGGGTCAAGAAATCCTGGGAATTGAATCATGAGAATTAAAATCAACGGCGTTTTATCGGAAAAAGAACTCGAAATCATCAGCAAAAGCGGCGCGGACGAAGTCGGTATCTTCGTCGGCCAGCTCTATAAATCATCTTTATTCATCCTTGCGAGCACGGCCGCGCGGCTGGTGCACCTGATGCCCCCCGGCCTGACCCCGGTGCTGGACACCCATCTGGTGGATCACAACGAAGTCCTGGAACTGGTCGACAAAACCGGCATCCACACCATAAACCTGCATTGCTGGAACCCGGAAGAAGTTCAGAAACTGCGCGATAAACTGCCGCATTATGCCAAAATCATCCTGACCTGGTACCTCGACTCTCCGAACCGTCCCCTGACGGTGCTGGACTCGATTTACCCGGTGATCGACGCGATTTCGCTGGACTGCTGCAATCCGGAGCCCGACTCCAACAGCACCGGTACCGATTACCCGAACTGGGAAGCCGCCGCCAAACTGCTGCCGCTGATCCCGATCCCGTGTTACCTGGCCGGCGGTATCTGCAAGGAAACGGCCCCTGTAGGCGTCGAAACCCTCAAACCCTACGGCATTGAGGCCGACGGCGAACTCCTCCGCCAGGGCGGCGCGCTGGACGCCCTCGCCTGCCGCAGCTTCGCCGACAACGCCCGCACCACCGCCATCAAAGTCCGCATCTGAACCGCCGGGAATTTTTTAACCACGAAGATAGTGTGTTGAAAGTCAAGGGCGGTTTGAAACATTTCTGAAAA
>JBEBRW010000085.1:0-13416 GCA_040394635.1 Victivallis vadensis
CTGTCACGGTGGATGTTGCGGGTTCGAGTCCCGTCGCTCCCGCCATTTTTTTGCCCAGATTTCTTGTTTTAACCACGGACGTTTTGATGAATTTGTTTAAACCTACGGAAAATGACTATGCGGAGCTGACCCGGTTGTGGGAGGCTTCGGTGCGGGCTACGCATGCTTTTCTCTCGGATGCGGATATTGTTGAAATCCGGGGACAGCTCGGCGGGTATTTCGGCGGCGTGAAACTGCTGGCCTTGAAGAATGGGGACGGGCGGATTGCGGCGTTCATGGGGACGGCTGAGAATAAGCTGGAAATGCTGTTTGTGCATCCGGATTTTTTCCGTCAGGGGCTGGGAAAGCAGCTGCTGAATCATGCGATTTGCGAGTTGGGGGTGACCGGGGTCGACGTCAATGAAGACAATCCGGGGGCGGCGGAATTTTACCGTCGCTGCGGTTTTGCCGAGTGCGGCCGCGATGAGCTGGATTCGGCGGGACGGCCCTTTCCGATCCTGCATCTGCGTTTGCCGATTAATGATGGCAGGCCGGAACTTTTTGCCGCGAGCGAGTGCAATATCTGGACGGACCCGTATATTCAGGAGCAGATGCTGAAATGTCATCTGGACCCGGATTCGGATGCCGCCAGCAGGAGCCCGGCGTCGATCGGCCGGACCATTGAGTTTATCGCCGGTGAATCAGGGGGCAGGCTGCTGGATCTCGGCTGCGGTCCCGGTTTGTACACGGAGCGGCTGTCCGCGATGGGATTTCAGGTGACCGGAATCGATTTCAACCGCAAGGCGATCGAATATGCCCGGAAACATACCGCCGGTGGCGTGACTTATCTGCACGGCGATTACATCAAATCGTTCCCGCCGGGCGAATTCGACTCGATCATCATGATTTACTGCGACATGGGGACGCATTCCCCGGCGAGCCGCGATCAATTGTTGCGGCATTGCCATCGGGCGCTGGCGCCGGGGGGCAAGCTGATTTTCGACGTATTCGGCACAGGAATTACCCGCGATAAACACGAGGGCAAGAGCTGGTCGCACAGCGCGGGCGCGGACTTTTGGGCGGAGAGCGAATACCTCCTGCTCCAGCAGACGTTTCATTACCCGGAAGAATGCGTGTATGCGTATCAGTACAACCTGATTCAGCAGGGGCGGACGAAACACTTCATCGTCTGGGAGCAATACTATACCGAAGAGGCCATAACGGAAGTCCTGCGCAATGCCGGGTTCCGGCAGGTGGCGATCCGCCGCGATATCCTGGAAAACAACAACTTTACCTCCAACGCGGAGATGTTCGTAATCGCTGAAAAGTGATCAATCGTTTCGTTCGTTTTTCTCTGTGGGGTTCTTAGCTTCGGCGTGGCGTTGTTCTGATAATTTCTGCATCCACTCTGCTATGGGGGCCGCAGACAGAATATCAGCCGTAATCTCCAGCCGTCCATCGTTTACCGGTATCGGTATGGAGGAGACGCCAAACCGTGAACCAGCGGTGAATATTGCCGCTTGCCGGCCGGCGTTGCGGCGGTTGAACTTCGTAAAAATTTCATTATCCTTAGCGGTCAAAGCAACCAATAAAGTTCCGGCCAGGAAGTCCGTTTTGGGATTTACGTGGTCTTTGAATTCGACACTTTTTGTCGTAGTGAATTCAAGGGCCGCCCTTTCCACTAAATAATATTTGTCATTAATTTTGAGGAACTCGGTACCGGCAGGTGTTTCGCTATATTGGAAAAAATCTCCGCCGTTCTTCAGAAATGCATTCAATTTTTTGACCTCGGCCTCATGATTTTTTGCGACCAGGCGGATTTCCAGAACAGGGAGCACTTCATTTTTCTTGCAGGAAATGCAACTCCATCTTGGCGCAAATTCATCCACGACGCAGCCGCCGAGAACAAGTTCACCCCTTTTCGCCATTTCCCGGGTTTCCCAACTGGGATACCCATAGCCAATCGGCCGAACCGTATCTTTCCCGCAGAACGGGCATTTTTCCGGGATTGCCTCCAAGGTGGCCGCCGCGAGAAATACTCCCGCTAGAATTATCAGCAGTTTCTTCATTCTTTCCCCTCCATAATTTTCAATTCACGGTCCAGGAAATCGTTGAAGAGTTTGAGTTTTTCCGCATCGGTTCGTTTTTCATCGAATGCCGTATTTTTGAAAAACTCATGCCAGCGCTTGATTCTTCCATCGGTGTCTGAATTTTTACTCATGGCGATGCGAAGTTTGTCCGGCCAGGCGGTATCTCCGCTGATGGCGGCGCCTTTCGGGCCGTACGAATAGACCGTTTCGCAACGGTACGCGGGTTCGCCCAGCGAGTTCAGGCTTGAATCCCGGGGGCCTGCCTCAAATGTGGCAACCCGGGAATCATTGTCAATCGTTATGGATTTGAAGGAAAAATGATCGATGAAAACAATTTTTGCTTTATCTTTTTCCGCATAGAAATCGGCGGAATAGACAATTTTGAACGGTTCGAAATCGAGTTTGTTTTTGATGGCATGTTTGGCCATGACGGCCAAGGTTTCCGGAAAATAAGCCGCGTGCCGCCAGGCTTCATCCTGGATCGGAAACCCGTATTCGAGGAGCAGGGCCATGGCGCTGGCGTCGTGCCGGCTCACGGCGGACTTTACCGGTTCATAGGTTATTTTCGCACCTTTTTTCAGGAGCGCATCAAATAAAACGCGATCATTGTTTAAAGCGGCGAGTGCCAGCGGGCTATAGCCGTGAGCGTAGAATTGTAGCGGCATATCTTTGAATCTGGCATCGGCGGCGGATATATCGATATTCACCTTGCCGGAATTGACTAGAGCCACGGCGTATCCGGTTCTTTTCATAACGGTGGAAAGCAGCAGCAGATAATCTCCGTACTTTTCCAGAACCCGCTCCGGCGGTAGTTCATCGCTGCCGCTGAAAAATTCAGCAATGCCGGATTGACCATAAAAAGAGAACCACGGATATTTGATTTTCCCTTTTTGCCGGGGGTAATGATTGAGATCGCCGCCTGCACCCTGAATCGCCCAATCCTTGACTTCGCGCTCCAGGTATTTCACATGATCGGCCAGGCATACAGGCAGGATCGCGTTGCTTGGGCTCGGCGGCAGGTCCACCTGAAAGTTGATCTTACCGTTCGGGGGAAATGAGCCCATCAGAAAAAAACGGACTTTCTTCGGGTCGTAATTTTCATATAAGTTGACATATTTGAGTTGTATATAGGCGGTCTGACCGGGATCTTCAATGATGGTGAATTCCGGTCGAAACTCCCCGGACACGGGCAGGAGTCCCAGAATCGCTAGAATGAATGCGGCAAATTTGAGCATTGGTATTCCCCCCGGAAGATGCTTTAATTGGTGGCGAATTCAGCGGAGTAGGTGACCTGGTCGTCGGGACTGCCGAGGAAATAGTTCTGTTCCGGCTGGGGCGACATGGGCGAGAGCAGGTCGAGTTTCTGCGAATCCAGGAAGCGCACCAGATTTACCAGCTGCATTTTGGTCAGCGTGGCCTGCAGCACGGTAGTGCCGCGCGGGCTCTGGCCGATCCGGGCGCTGATATCCGGGTGGCGGCGCAGGTAATTCTGCAGGGCGGGGACGAATTCCCGGCCGTTTGCGGAATTCCAGACCTGATGGACCTGCGTGTCGATCTGAGCGTGGATAACCGGCTGCGCGAGATCTTTGACCGCGGAGAAAACCGGGGCCTTGTCACCGTAGTTGGCCGCCGCCATATTCTGGATCGGAATGGAATTCGCATGGCGCAAGTTGAAATCGAAACCGGTATAATAGGGCAGGTCGGGTATTTTTGAATCTTCAGGAACCGGGTCGTTGTCGACGATTCCGGTCGTCGGGACCTCGCCTTCGCCGGTCCAGATCTGACGGCCGATCGTGATGCCGGCCACCCCGGTCACCACCGATACCACCAGGATCGCGGCGACCTTGGTCAGGTTGTTGATAAACAGGAAATTAAAACGCGGGGCGCGCGCTTTTTCCACCCGGATGCGGGCCCGGATGTGCTCGTTGATGATCGCCATATCGGGCAGGTCATCGTTGCTCCCGGCAATGGCGTCGCCGATTTCGCGGTATTGGGCCACAACCTCGAGGCATTTGCTGCATTCTTCGATGTGTGCGATAATCGCCGGGTCGGTCTGGCAGTCATCGCAATACAGACTCAGCTCGACATGATCCGGACACTGTTTCAATTTGGTCGCGTACGAAGACATTTTACTTTTCCCTGGCATTTAAAATGTTGCGCAATATTTCACGCCCGCGGGCGATTCTGGACTTGACTGTGCCGGTGCGGCAGTTCTGGATTTCGGCAATCTTTTCGTAGGGCAGGTTGTGGACGTGCCGCAGCACCATCGTTTCACGCAAACTGTCGGAGAGTTCATTCATATCTTTCATCAATTCCTGCATCGATTCCTGTTTTTCCAGCTCCACGCCGGGCTTGTAACGTTCATCCGGCAGCGGCAGCTCATCGTTGCTCCCCTCCGGATTGTCCGCCATCTGCTGAATACTGGTATTCACTTCGCTGCCGCGGCGGCGGTTCCAATGGTACTTGTTCCGTGCCAGGTTTACCGCGATCCGGTGCAGCCAGGTGCCGAAATTGGCGTCCCCGCGGAAATCTTTCAATCCGCGAAACGCCCGCACAAACGCGTCCTGCACCACCTCTTCGGTATCGTGATGATTGTGCAGCAGCCCGTACACGGTCTGGTAAATGATCCGCGAATGGCGCTCCACCAACTCATCAAACACCTCGTTATGGCCAGCTTTGAACGCTGCAACCAGCTCTTTGTCACTTGGCGACTTCATTAAATTATAGACACCCCTGAATTGTGAAAGTTCTAAAATTTACAATCTTTTTCGGCTTTTTCAAAAAATATTGTGTATTTAACCGGATTTTATTCCATTTCGTGCTATGTTACCGCCATGAAAACGCTGTTTAAGAATTGCTTGATCTACGACGGCTCCGGAGAACCGCCCCGGCATGGGGACGTTCTGGTCGAGAACGGCCGGATCGCCGCCGTCGGCACCGGGTTGTCCGGCGGGCGGGTCGTCGAGGGGAATGGGCAGGCGCTGGCGCCGGGGTTTATCGACGCCCACGGGCACTCGGATATTTCGATCCTGGCCGCGCCGGGGGCCGCCGGCAAAATCTCGCAGGGCGTCACCACCGAAATCACCGGCAACTGCGGGCTCTCGCCATTTCCGGTGACCGCCCTGAATCGCGAACACCTCGACCAGCTTTACGCCAATTATAATATTAAAATGACCTGGGACGATTTCGCCGGGTACGCGGCCGAAGTCGAGCGCCGCCGCCCGGCTATTAACCTCGTGCCGCTGTGCGGTCACAATACGCTGCGCGCCGCCGTCAGCGGCTATCAGAATTGCCCGCTCGACCTCGACAAAGCCGGGGCGCTGCTCCGTCAGCAGCTCGAACAGGGCGCGGGCGGGTTTTCCAGCGGCTTGCTGTACACTCCCGGGCGTTTTTCCACGCCGGAGGAATTGACCGCCCTGTTGAGTGTATTGAGCGAATTCGACCGCCCCTATACCACGCATCTCCGCAGTGAGGGCAATCAACTGCTCGAGGCGATCACCGAGGCCATTGACTCCTGTGTCTCGGCCGGACAAAACCACCTGCATATCAGTCATTTGAAAACCGCCGGGCGGGCGAACTGGCACAAACTGGACGACGCCATCAAGCGGATTGCCGAAGCTCCGTTGAAAATCACCGCCGACCGTTATCCTTATATTGAATCGATGACCCAGCTCAGCATTATTTTGCCCGACAAACTGGCCGATCTGCCCAACGAAGAACTCGCGAGGCATCTGCATGATCCAGACAACTTTGCCGAAGCGCTGGAATTCCTGCGCGGGCTTCCCGCAGAACGCTGGCAGACCTGTCGCCTGGTCACTACCGCCGTCCCGGAATTCGCCGGCTGCAACGGCAAACTCTTCCGCGAATTCCCCGACCCGCCCGCGGCCTGTGCCCGGATTCTGCGCGACGATCCCACCGGGGCCATGGCGGCCTTTCAGGGCATGAGCGCCGACAACCTCCGCCGCATTCTGGAACTCCCTTTCACCATGTGCGGCACCGACGAAAGCGCCCGGCCGTTTGACTATAGCCTCGGCACCAGTCATCCGCGCGGTTTCGGTTCCTTTCCTGAATTCTTCCGTTACTTCACGCCGGAGGAAGCCATACGCCGCATGACCTCGCTGCCCGCCGCGACCTTTGGGTTACATGAGCGCGGCCTGATCCGTCCCGGTTTTTACGCCGATCTGGTACTGTTCGACCCCGCCGCCTTCCGCTCCAACGCCGATTTCACCAGCCCGCACCGTCCCGCTGACGGTATCCGGATGGTGTTGGTAAACGGCCTCGAGTGTAACGGCGGCAAGGTATTAACGAGAGGCTGATTTAAGGTTTCAGTTGATCTGAAATTGTTTTCCAGTACCTGTTTCCCGTATAGAGTAAGACCACAACCAACTATTTTTAGCAAAAATGGATTATTGCTTATTTACCGGTCCGGGATTATAATAAATCCTGTAAAAAACCGAAAAGGAGCTGATTCATGAATTTGCGAAACGTATTGCTGCCGGTCCTGGCAATTCTTCTGTCCGGCATTTCTGCACAGGATTTTACGCCGGAAGCGTTGAAAGATAAACTTAACGAAAAGGACCTGATTTTCGCAGCGACTTTTGACGAAAGGCATGTCAATGCCGATGTGGGAAAAGGCCGCAGGGAAAACCTCCAATGTCCGGATGTTTCTCTGGGGTTGCGGGGTGAAATCGGCTTTGACGGGCAACAAGCGTTCCTGCCCGGTAAAAACGAAGAATTAATGTTTGCGCTGAAAGATAACTTCAATCATGACGCTGGCTCCCTGAGCATGTGGGCGCGGGTCAATGATTTCGATCCCGCCGACCCGAATTTTAAAAAGAATGTCGGGCTCTTCAATGTCGTTTTTCGCAAAAAAGGCGAGCATATGGAAAACTTCGCCTATCTCTACGGCGGCACGCTTTATTTCATGATGCGCCATTTCATCGGCGACAAGCCCGAGGGAATGACGATTGCCGCGCTGAAAGATCATGGTTTGAAAAAGGATGAATGGTTTCAACTGCTCTGGACCTGGGACCGCGATAAATACAGATTGTACCTGAACGGTGAGCCGATCGGCAGTCATGACACTCCGCCGGCCTGGAGCCGCTTTGGCGGTGGACTCGGCGGCGGCAGTTATATGGGATTCAACTCCGATGTTTGGGGCCTGCGCCGGGAGGTGGCCGTAAGCCTTGATGATATCAAGGTGTTTTCTTCCGTCATGTCGCCGTTGATGGTGAAGAACCGTTATGCCCGGCTGAAGAAAGAACGCCCGGCCGATCTCAAGCAGGTGGCATTTTCGTTCAGCGGTATCGATCGGGGGCACGAACAGATACCACTGCTGAGAATATCCGTCGACGGGCGCTGTCTGCCGGGCAATCCGCAGGAAGTCGATTATGAACTGAAAGGCGGTGTCATCAATCAGAACGGCCGGTTGAAACTGACCGATGGACAGGCCGATATCAAGGTCGAAATTCCGGCCGGGCCCGCGGAATATACGATTACCGTCAAATCCGGGGCCGTTACCGAGAGCGCATCGTATACCACTCCCGATCTTTCTTTCGTTCACGCTGCGCCGCGTCCCGACGAAGTTCCCGCGCCCTGGACGCCGCCGGTATTGGATTCAGAGCGTGCCGTGTCCGTCTGGAACCGTCGCTACGAGTTTGGCCATGGCCCGTTTCCGCTGCAGGTCACAGCCGATGGCAAACCGTTGTTGTCCGGTCCGGTGGAGCTCACCGCCAACGGTGCAAAAATCGATTGGACCGCCGGGGCGACTGAATCCGGCAAAAGTTTCGTCAAACTAACCGGGCAGGGCAAGGGCAATGGCTTCAGCATCGATTATACCACGCTGATCGAATTCGACGGCATGGTCAAGTGCGATTTCACAATCAACGGTTCTCCAAACCTGAATCAGCTCAAACTCAACTGGCAGATCGCCCCCGGATTCCGCCGCTTCCTGATGACCCCGAAGTTGGTTGAAAAAGCCGATTCGGTCTATCGTTTCGGCTATCCGGAAGATCAGAATTTCCATAATCCATTTTTGATCTGGCTGTCCTCGGAAAAAGCCGGTTTCTGCTGGGTGCCGGGCAGTGATGCAAACTGGGTCAATGCCAAACCCGATCAGGCGATCAGCGTCGACCGCACCACCGGCAAATGTGAAGTCAACCTGATTTCAAAAGCGATCAAGGTCCCGGAGGGAACCGCTTACAACAGCTTCTTCGCGGCGACTCCGACCCGGCCGGCGCCTCAGCAAGTTCGCGGCAATTACAACGATCGGATTTACATCATGGGCTGGGGCGAAAAATATGCGGTCAGTTACGAAATAGACGAAGCCCGCGATGAAGTAATGTTAAAGAAATTGACCGGCGTTCTCCGCGAAAAATCGTTGATTCCGTATGCCATGGGCTACGGACTCTCGCTCCAGAATCCGATCGCCGGTTTCATGCTCGACTCCTGGACCGTGCCCCAGATGCGGATTTACAACGAAATAAGCTTTGTTCCCCTTTATGATGAGGGTATTTATAAATACGGTAACACGCTGACCATGAATGCCTGCGGCAATAATACCACCTTTGCCGACTATGTGATTCATAATCAGAAAAAACTGCTGGAGTACCCCCTCGGTAATCGTGTCGGCATGATCTATTTCGATTTGGGAAATACCCTGATCTGCCGGAATCGTTTTCATGGTTGCGGCTTCACGGACAAATTCGGACGCGAAGTCGGCTCACTTAACATCATGGCCATGCGTGACCTCTACATCCGGTCCCTTTTCAATGTCCGCGCCGCAGGAATTCCTTTAATGAATCATGCCCAGCATTGCTTCACCCCGATCGTCAATGGCCTTGCCGACTACTGGTATCCCGGTGAACAGTTTAACGGCATGCTGCGCCGCAATCCCAATGGTTATACCGATGTTTTAAGTGATGATTTTTATCTCTCTGAAATCAATCGCGACGTCATGGGACCCGGCATGATTTTCCTGCCGGCCCTGATGTCGGTCAAACTCGAGAGGACACCGGAGCATACCGAAGGAATGATGTCGATGCTGCTGCTTCACGATATCGATCTTTCGCCGCAGGTCGCTTATCAACAGGTCCCGTATCTGGTCTGGGAAGTCTTCAAACATTACCAGATTCATGATCCCGCAGTCAAACTGCATAAGTACGATACTCAAAACGAGATAAAAAGCTCGAACCCGGCGGTTCGCATCACCTGGTATGAATGCCCCGGCGATTATAAACTGCTGATTCTCTCCAACAAAACCGCCGAGGCGGCAAAGAGCGCGATCGATATCTCGGCAGTGGCCTCCGGTTCCTCCGAAGTGCGCGATGAATACCGCAATGTCGCCTATCCGGTTACAGGAGGCAAGTTCGAAATCTCCGTGCCGCCGCGCAGCTTCGCCGTTGTCGGGCTGCCGGCCAAGCCGTGGTTTCCGTATTTGGATGGCTTTGAATTTGCCTGGGATCATTATATGAACAACATTCCGTCATTTGGCAACTGGAGCCGCTCCAAGCTGCCTCATCACGATCGCGGCGTCTACCGGAGTGCGTCTCCCGCCATGGTGGTGCCGCCGTTTTATAAACTTGCCCATGACCGTTCGAATATGCGCGACAGTGCCAAGACGCGTCACACGTATGCCAAGATTGTCCCCGTGGAAACCGGCAAAACCTATACTGCCGAAATCTGGGGGAAAACCTCCGGGCTGCCGCAGTCCGGCAAAGCCATGATGCATCTGCAACCATTGGATGCCGCCCAGAAACCGGCTGGCGCTCCGGTCAGTGCTCAATTGCGGAACCCGAACGGTGACTGGGAAAAAATCAGTGCGAAGATTACGATTTCCGCACCGGATGTCAAATGGCTTCGTATTGAACTCGAGGGCGTCAACATCGGCGATGCCCATGTCTGTTTTGATGATTTCAGTATTCAATGAGGGAAAAAATATGCGGATACAACTACTGATTCTGACACTTGCCGTGACTATGCCGCTATTGGCCGAATCATGGTCGTCTTACAACCCCGGTTCCGGTCCAAAGGGCGTTCAAGTGGAGTTCGGCATGGCCGGTGACGCCCTGCAAATGAAGTTCCTCCCCGGCAATATCGAAAACGGCCAGGCATGGGGCTCGAAACGCATTCCGTTTCCCGGCTTCAATAAAAAGGTCAAAATGAGCCTGCAGGCCCGCGCGGAGAATACCTCCGACCCCGGAGCCTGGGTACAGTTCGGGTTCCAGGGCAGGGATGCCGCCGACAAAGACATCAAAGCCAATGAGCTGAAACGTGTGCCTGCTGCGAAACTGACCGACTGGACATTGCTTGAATATGAATTCGCGATTCCCGGCCCCGACTCCAAATGGGGTCAGGCAAAGGACCTGATCGTAAGTTTCAGTGGCAGGACCTCTGGCGAAGGAGTATTTCTGTTCAAGGATATTCAATACAGGGTGTTGCCGGACAACGCCGTTGTACTGAAAGACTACAATCCGGGCAAGGGGCCCGCCGGCGTCAAAAGTGAGGTCTCCGTAGTCGACGATACCGTTATCCAGGTCAAATACCTCCCGGGCAATATCGCGGGCGGGCACAACTGGTTCAGCCGGGAAGTACCGAAACCCGCTCCGGGGGCGACCGTCAAGATCACCGTCGACGCCAAAGCCTCGGGAGTTGTGGACCCTAAGTCCTGTGTACAGCTCAGTATTCAGGGGAAAGATAAAGACGGCAAAAACATCAAGGCTTATATCCTGAAAAAGATCTCCGCCTTTGACCTGGAAGAATGGGAAACGCTTTCGCACAGTTTCAAAATACCGGCTTCCGATGCCAAATGGGACTTCGCCGCTGTTGTCGTCTGCGGTTTCAGTGCGATCAGCGCCGACGGGATATTTCAATTCAAAGACTTTACCATTACCATCGAATAAAAACAGGAACAAAGAATATGAAGAAGAAAAATTTCACCCTCATTGAACTCCTCGTCGTGATCGCGATCATCGCCATCCTTGCGGCCATGCTGCTGCCCGCCCTGAACAACGCCCGCGAAAAAGCCCGCAGTTCAAACTGCATCGGCAAACTCAAGCAAATCGGGGTGGCAACCCTTATGTATGCCGATGATTACCAGGGGTTCATTCCCTCCAAGCCATATGACTCCACATATGGGCACGATTCGTTTGGCAGGGCTTTCAGTTGGCAGAATCCGCCGTATCTTTTGATTCGTTATGTATTCAATGATTATCCGTTTGCCTATTATTCCGAGTTTATGGCTTATAATGCAGCATACAACCGCATCAAACGGCAATATTTCGGCTGTCCCAGCGACAATACCAATGTCACCCAGACGGACAAAGACTGGACTTCATACTGGTATATGGTATGGGAGAACGATATTAACCGCTGGCCGAACTCCAGGCGTTTCAAAACCGGGCGCGACCGTGCTGACAACAGCATTTGGTTTGACCATACTACCGTTACCGCCAATCCCACGACCAATCACGGCAACGGCAATATCAATGCGCTTAAACTTGGCGGCCATGTCAAAACATATCAGGTCAAATCCTGGGATACATTCGGCCAGAACTGGGTATATGAACATATGGATGGCCTGACTTATCAGTGATTCGGGCCGGTTAGCCGGCTTCCCGGTTCCTGTGCTTTTTGCGCCATTTCCAGAAACTGCCGTAGCTGGCGAACCCCAGGTCATTGGCCAGTTCCTTGGCATTGCGTCCATCCCGGGAAGCTTTCAGGATATATTCCATCCGCACCTCGTCAATGAACTCACCGATCGGCAAACCGGCGATTTCCCGGAAAACATGACTGATGTAATATTGACTGTAACCGCTGACCTTTTCCAGCTGTTTCAACGAACAATTCCTGCCGAGGTTTTCACGGATATAATCCGACATAACTTCAACCAGTTTTTGTTTGTTTCCCACCGGCGGCATCACGATCAAATTCAGTTTGAGTTCCTCAAAAATAACCTCAAACGCTTTCCTTAACAGCAACTCTTTCATTTCCCGGTTCACCGGGGCCATCTGGCGGAGTTTCGAACACCGGTAATTCAGCTGCAGGCTCGGCGGCCCGTTAACATGGCCGACCGTGGGGTATTGCAGTTTTCCTGCCGCATTGAGTGCGGTCATACTGACCTTGATCTGCTTGGGCTTGATATGCCCCCATAAATGCACCATGTTACGTTCAGTGCCGAGATACCAGAAGCTGTGCGGCTGCCAGGAATCGATGAAGGCCAGGCTGCCGGGCGTCAAGTGATAAAAATGATTGTCGATGACCAAATCATACTCACCCTCCACCACAAAAATGAATTCGCGGCGTTGGTGGCGGTGAACAGGTACGGCGGGGTCGGCTTCGATCATCGAAACATCTTCCGGGCAACAGGTCGTAACAATATCTCTGATACCGAATTCCAGGCACTTCAATATTTCGATGTTATCCGGCATAAAGTGAATCCTCAATGATTACACTGTAGAATTTAATCCGGCCTATTGGAAAAGTCAAATAATGTTTTTCGCTGGCGAAATATTTTTTACGAGAGGCCGGTGACAGCCTCTCGTTTTTCGTATCGGTTATTCCTGTTCGGTCGGGTCTTCTTTGCGGTAAATCATGTCGGGGTCGCCGGACACGATGCCGCGGGAGGTGGATTTGATGAATCCAATGAATTTTTCTACTTCCGGCGTGGGTTCCATTTTCGAGATTTCACTGATTGCCGTCATGGCATTGTAGCCGTAGAAAAAGTAATTTTTGATGGCGCGGCGGATGGCGGTGCGGCTCGCAGGGTCGAGCCCGGCGCGACGCAAGCCGATGGTGTTCGGGCCCGCGACATGGCCGTTTTCGGCGAGCAGACAATACGGCGGTATGTCCTGTACCACAATCGCCCGCGCCCCCAGCATGGCCAAACTGCCGATGCGGCAGAACTGGTGCACCAGGATATAACCGCTCAGCACGGCGCCGTCGCCCACGGTCACGTGGCCGGAAATCGCCGTCATATTGGCGATGGTCACGCGGTTGCCGATGATGACATCGTGGCCGATATGGACGAACGCCATCAGCAGCGAATGATCGCCGACGACGGTCTTTTTGTCCGCGGTGGGAGAGCGGTGAATCGTCACGTATTCGCGGATCACGGTATTGCTGCCGATTTCCGTGTAGGAGACGGTGCTCGGGGAGAAACGGTGGTCCTGCGGCGGCGCCCCGACCAGCGCGCCGTAGTAGACACGGGTATTGGCGCCGATCGTGGTGTATTCGCAGATCTTGACATGGGCGTCGATATAACAATTATCGCCGATCGTCACATTGGATTCGATGACGGCGAAGGGACCGATTTCAACATTCTGCCCGATTTTCGCTTCGGGAGAAACAA
>JBEBRW010000086.1:0-13008 GCA_040394635.1 Victivallis vadensis
GCATCAACGAATACCTGCCGCGCCCCGTGGCCAAGAAACTGCTTGCCACCATCCAGAACCACGAACCGCTCGACGCCGATATCGCCGCCGATGTCGCCCACGGCATGAAAAAGTGGGCCCTTGACCTCGGTGCGACTCATTTTACCCACTGGTTCCTGCCGCTGACCGGCTCCACCGCCGAAAAACACGACTCGTTCCTCGAGCCCTCCGGCGACAAGGCCATCATGACGTTCTCCGGCAAGAACCTGATCGTGGGCGAGCCCGATGCCTCCAGTTTCCCGTCCGGCGGCCTGCGCAGCACTTTCGAGGCCCGCGGCTACACCGCCTGGGACCCGACCAGCCCGGCCTTTATCAAGCGCCATTCGAACGGGGCCACACTCTGCATCCCGACGGTGTTCTGCTCCTACAACGGCATCGCGCTCGACAAGAAAACCCCGCTGCTGCGTTCCAGCCAGGCGCTCACCCGCGCCACCAAGCGGCTGATGAAGGCATTCGGACAGCCCGACGCAAACGTCGAGATCACCCTCGGCGCCGAACAGGAGTATTTCCTGATCGACAAAATGTTTTATCTGCACCGCCCCGACCTGGTCCAGACCGGCCGCACGCTCTTCGGCGCGCCGCCGCCGAAGCATCAGCAGCTGGAGGACCACTATTTCGGCGCGATCAAGCAGCGCATACTTAAGTTCATGACCGAAGTCGAACACGAACTGTGGCGCCTCGGCATCCCTGCCCGGACCCGTCACAACGAAGTGGCCCCGGCCCAGTTCGAACTGGCCCCGATGCACGAAGAAGTGAATCTGGCGATCGACCACAACATGCTGGTCATGGAAGTCCTGCGCCAGGTCGCCGACCGCAACGGCCTGGTTTGTCTGCTGCACGAAAAGCCCTTCGCCGGCGTCAACGGCTCCGGCAAGCACAATAACTGGTCGTTTTCCTATGGCGGCGTGAACCTGCTGAAGCCCGGCAGGGACCCGGAGCAGAACGCGATTTTCCTGACCGTGCTCAGCGCCATCATCATGGCCGTGGACAAGCACAGCGACCTGCTCTTTGCCGCCGTGGCCAGCGCGGGCAACAGCCACCGCCTCGGCGCCAACGAAGCGCCCCCGGCGATCATTTCGATCTACCTCGGCGACCAGCTGAACGAGATCATCGAGCAACTGCAGAACGGCAGCAAAATGTCCAGCCGCAAGGCCAAGCAGATCCGTATCGGCGTCGATACGCTGCCGCCCCTGCCCTGCGACGCCACCGACCGCAACCGGACGAGCCCGTTCGCCTTCACCGGCAACAAGTTCGAGTTCCGGGCGCCCGGTTCCAGCCAGTCCTGCGCCGGCCCGATGATGATCCTGAACACCATTGCCGCCGATGCGCTCGACGAAATCGCCGCCAAGGTGGAAAAGTTCAAGGCCAAGACTTTCAACGAAGAGCTGCAGAAGCTGCTGAAAGAGATCATTATCGCGCACAAGCGCGTCATTTTCAACGGTGACAACTACTGCGAAGACTGGCGCAAGGAAGCGGCCCGCCGCGGGCTGCCCATCGCCAAGGACGCGGTAGCCGGTCTCTGCGCGCTGACCACCAAGGCAAGTGTCGAGCTCTTTGAAAAGCACGGCGTGTTCACGGCCCAGGAGCTGGCGTCGCGCTGCGATGTGTTCGTGCACGAATTCGACCGCAAGATACGCATCGAGGGCCAGATCGGCCTCGAAGTCGTCCGCAACATGATCGCTCCGGTAGTGACCAGGCAGTTCAACATCGCCCTCGAGGCCCTGCAGAACGGCAAGTCGCTGAAGATTAAGGCAGGCATAGCCGCGCTCGAAAATCGCGTCACGCTGATCGGCGAAGGTCTTGACGGCATTGAAGTCAAAACCGCCGTGCTCGAAAAGGCGCTGGCGAAGGCGGACGACGATGCCATCGTCAAAGCGTTGAGCGAGCTCCGCACGGTCATCGACAAGCTCGAGGGCATTGTCGAAGACAGTGACTGGCCGCTGCCGAAATACCGGGAAATGCTTTTCATCTACTGATCTAAAACGGTGCATTATGTCTGACCCCATCAAACATGAATGCGCGGTCACAATGCTTCGGCTCCGCAAGGAGCCGGGGTATTACCTGCGCAAATACGGTACCGGATTCTACGGTTACCGCAAGCTGTCGCTGATGCTTGAGAAGCAGCGAAACCGCGGACAGGATGGCGCCGGCATCGCCGGAATCCGGCTGAACCAACAGCCCGGCTTCCCGGCTTACCAGCTGGAAAAATCCGCCCGCAAAATGCCGCTGGCCGACCTTTTCGACCGCATCGGCACTCAAATCGAAATCCTGCAGAAGGAACACCCCGAGCAGCTGGCTCAATACCCGCTGGCGGGCGAACTCCTGCTCGGACACCTGCGTTACGGCACCTTCGGCATTCAGGGCGAGAGCTCCTGCCATCCGTTTGTCCGCGACAACACCTGTTTGAACCGCACGCTGCTCCTGGCGGGCAATTTCAATCTGACCAATACCACGGAAATTTTCGATAAACTGCTGGCGACGGGACACCACCCCGCCGGGAAACAGGACGGGGCGCTGATCCTACACCTGATCGGCCACTACCTGGAGGAGTCCTTTACTCCGGGTTGTACTCAACAACAAGCCGATCTTGTCGCCGTTCTCAAACGCGCCGCCGAAACTTTCGACGGCGCGTTTTTTCTTTGCGGCGCATGCGGCAACGGTCATGCGTTCGCCCTGCGCGACGCCCGCGGCATCCGCCCGGCCTTTTATTACGTCGACGACGAAATCGCGGTGGTCGCCTCCGAGCGCCCCGCCATCCAGACCGCGTTCGACCTCTTTCCCGAACAGGTACAGGAGCTCGCCCCCGGTCATATGCTGACCATCGACCGCGCAGGCGAAATAAACGTCAGCGAATGCCTCGCGCCGGAACCGCCGCGCAAGTGCGTGTTCGAACGCATCTATTTTTCGCGCGGCAATGACGCGGATATCCACCAGGAACGCAAAGCCATGGGCCGCGCGCTGGTGCCGGATGTGCTGAAAAACCTCGGCGACGGCATCGAAAACGCCTTTTTCTCGTACATTCCGAATACCTCACAGATCTGTTTCCATGGTATGCTCGAGGAGCTGATGAAAATGCAGCTGAACAAACCGCTGCGGTTCGGCCAGGTCGCGGTCAAGGACGCCAAGTTCCGCACCTTCATTTCGGACGCGGCCGCCCGGGTGAACTTCTCCGCCATGCACGTGTACGACGTGACCTACGGACTGATCCGCCCCGGCCTCGACACGCTGGTGGTGGTCGACGACTCGATCGTTCGCGGCAACACCATTCACAACGCGATCCTGCCGATGCTGGACCGTCTGTCGCCCAAAAAGATCATCGTAGCCTCCGCCGCGCCTCCGATCTGCTACCCCGATTGCTACGGCATCGACATGGGCAGTTTAAAAGAGCTGGTCGCCTTCGAATCCGTGATCGATCTCTTGAAAAAGCACGACAAACTGGACCTGCTCGAACGTCAGGGCGAACAGGCCCGCAAAGCATTGCGCGGCGATGCGCCTATGACCGATCCCCTGCGCGAAATCTACGGTGCGTTCACCTTCGAGCAACTGGTACAAGCGATCACCGAGCGGTTGCGACCGCCCGGACTCAAAGCCGGTCTGGCGGTAGTGTTCCAGACTCCGGCCGCGCTGCGCCGGTGCTGCCCGGAACACACCGGCGACTGGTACTTCACCGGCGACTACCCGACCCCCGGCGGCTACCGGGTGGTCAACCAGGCCCTGGTGAACTACCTCGAACACAACGACAAAAGAGCCTATTGAGTTAAGAGTTAAGAGTTAAGAGTTAAGAATTTATAATGTCCGACTTGTCCGACATGTCCGACCAAAAGAGATACAACTATGACGAAAAATTATGACTGGAAAAAGAAGCGGGAGCGCAAGGCCTTTCTGGCTTTGGCCGACGGAGAAATATTTCATGGCTGGAGCTTCGGGGCCCCGGTGGATGGCGTCGGTGAACTGGTGTTCAATACCGGCATGAGCGGTTATCAGGAGATCATCACCGACCCCTCGTATGCGGGGCAGTTTGTCACGCTGACTGCGCCCGAGGTGGGAAATTACGGCTGCAACCGTACCGATATGGAGTCGCGGACGCTGTTTCTGAACGGCTTGGTGATTCACAACCTGAACGAGCCTTCGAACTTCCGCGCGGAAATTTCGCTGGCGGAAATGCTGCGCGAAAACAACATCCCCGGCATCGCGGGCGTCGACACCCGGCGCTTGACGCTGCACCTGCGCAACCACGGCACCCAGAAGGCTTACCTGCATGTCTCCGATGAGCATATCAGCACGATCGAAGCCATCGAAAAAGCCCGGCGCTGGGAGGGGCTCGACAACCAGGACTACGCGGCGAAAGTCACCGCCGGCCGTTCGTTCGACTGGAGCGACAACGGCAAGCTCAAGGTCGTGGCCATCGACTTCGGCATCAAGTACAACATTTTGCGCCAACTCTCCGACAACGACATGCAGGTGCACGTGGTCCCCGCCAGGACCACTGCCGCCGAGATCCTGGCGCTGAAGCCGGACGGCGTGTTCCTCTCAAACGGTCCCGCCGACCCGGCGGCGGTCACCTACGCCGTGGACTGCATTCGCGAACTGATCGGCGAGGTACCGGTCATGGGCATCTGCCTTGGGCACCAGCTGCTGGGAATCGCGTCCGGCGCGAAATGCGGGCGGCTGCGGTTCGGGCACCACGGCTGCAACCATCCGGTGAAAAATCTCGCCACGGGCGACATCGAAATCACCTCGCAGAATCACAATTTCGCACTGCAGAAGGAAGAGCTGCCCGAGTGCCTCGAAATCACCCATATCAACCTCAACGACCAGACCATCGAGGGCATCCGCCGCAACGACGCTCCGGCCTTCAGCATCCAGTACCACCCGGAGGCGGCGCCCGGCCCGCACGACTCGCATTATCTCTTTGAACAGTTCAAGCAATTGATGGAGGAGCATAAAAAATGACGGCGCACATTTTCATCACCGGCGGCGTGGTATCGAGCCTCGGCAAGGGCATTACCGCGGCCAGCCTCGCGTTCCTGCTCAAGCAGCGCGGCTACAACGTGGCGATGCAGAAGCTCGACCCGTATTTCAACGTGGACCCCGGCACCATGAGCCCGTTCCAGCACGGCGAGGTGTTCGTGACCGACGACGGCGCGGAGACCGACCTCGACCTCGGGCATTATGAGCGCTTCGCCGGCATCAACTGTTCCAAGGCCAGCAACTACACCTCCGGCAAAATTTACAGCAACGTCATCGAGCGCGAACGCCAGGGCGGCTACCTCGGCGCCACTGTCCAGATCATCCCGCACATCACCAACGAGATCAAGGACGCGATGAAAGCGCTGCACACGCCCGGCGTCGATATCGCCATCACCGAAATCGGCGGCACCGCCGGGGATATCGAGTCGCTGCCATTCCTCGAAGCGGCGCGGCAATTCGTGTTCGAAGCCGAGCGCGGCAAAGCGATTTTCATCCACCTGACGCTGGTGCCGTATCTGCGCGCCGCCGGGGAACTCAAAACCAAGCCCTCGCAGCACTCGGTGGCGATCCTGCGCAACATCGGGATCACGCCCGACATCCTGGTCTGCCGCACCGAAATACCGATGAAGGGGAGCCACCTCGAAAAGCTGGCACTCTTCTGCAATGTCCGCCGCGAACTGGTGATCGAAGAGCTCGACGTGCAGAATTCGATTTACGAAGTGCCGCTGGAACTCGCGCGCCAGGCGCTCGATGTACACGTGCTCCGGCTCCTCAACCTGCCGGGAAACGATATCGAGCTCGCCTCTTATCGCGGCTGGCTGGACGGCGTGCTGAATCCGACCCGCAGCTGCACCATCGGCCTCGTCGGCAAATACAGCGAGCTGAAAGACGCTTACAAGAGCATCTACGAATCATTCGACCACGCCGGGATCGCCCACCGCGCCAAGGTCAAAGTCGTCCCGATCGAGTCGGAAACCCTTGAAAAAGGCGAGCCTGCCAAGCTCCTTGACGGACTCGACGGCATTCTCGTGCCCGGTGGCTTCGGTATTCGCGGCGTAGACGGCAAAATCAAAGCCATCGAATTCGCCCGCGTCAATAAGATTCCGTTCCTCGGCATCTGCCTCGGCATGCAGTGCGCGGTGATCGAATTCGCCCGCAACGTGCTCGGCTACAAAGACGCCGACAGCAGTGAATTCAACCCGAAAACCACCCATCCGGTCATCGACCTGATGGAAAATCAGCGCGATGTGATCGACAAAAAAATGGGCGGTACCATGCGCCTCGGCGCTTACGACTGCGACCTCGCGCCCGGTTCGCGCAGCGCCGCGCTTTACGGCGCACCCCGTATCAGCGAGCGCCACCGCCACCGTTACGAATTCAACCCGGCCTATCGAGGAGAAATGGAAGCCGCCGGATTAATCATCGCCGGCACCTCGCCGGACCAGCGCCTGGTCGAAATCGTGGAACTGCCTGACCACCCGTTTTTCGTGGCCTGCCAGTTCCACCCCGAGTTCAAATCCCGTCCCCGTCTGCCGCACCCGCTTTTCAGCGGTCTGGTCGCGGCCGCTTTAGAGAAAAAAGGAGAATAACATATGCCTAAGCGTACCGACATCCGCAAGATCATGCTGATCGGCTCCGGCCCCATCGTGATCGGCCAGGGCTGCGAGTTCGATTATTCCGGCGTGCAAGCCTGCAAGATCCTCAAGCAGGAAGGTTACGAAGTGATCCTGGTCAACAGCAACCCGGCCACCATCATGACCGACCCCGAATTCGCCGACCGCACCTACATCGAGCCGCTCACCGCCGACATCATCCACGAAATCATCCGCCGCGAGCGCCCGGATGCGCTGCTGCCGACCCTCGGCGGCCAGACCGCGCTGAACCTCGCCATGGAGCTCTCCGAGCGCGGCATTCTCAAGCGCTACAACATCGAGCTGATCGGCGCCAACGCCGAGTCGATCAAGCGCGCCGAGGACCGCCAGCTTTTCAAGCAGACCATGATCGGAATCGGCCTCGAACTGCCGCGCTCGGGCACGGCGCACAGCATGAAAGAGGCGCTGGCCATCGCCGAAACGCTCGGCAGTTGGCCCCTGATCATCCGTCCCGGCTTCACGCTCGGCGGCACCGGCGGCGGCATCGCCTACAATCCCGAGGATTTCGAGCGTATCGTAACCCGCGGCCTGGCCGCCAGCCGCAACAGCGAGGTACTGATCGAGGAATCTCTGCTCGGCTGGAAAGAGTTCGAAATGGAGGTCATGCGCGACAAAAAGGGCAACTCCGTGATTGTCTGCTCCATCGAAAACTTCGACCCGATGGGCGTGCACACCGGCGACTCGATCACCGTGGCCCCCGCCCAGACCCTGACCGACGCCGAATACCAGTTGATGCGCGACCGCAGCCTGCAGGTCATGGAAGCCATCGGCGTCGAGACCGGCGGCTCAAACGTCCAATGGGCGGTGAACCCGCAGGACGGCCGCCAGATTATCATCGAAATGAATCCCCGCGTGTCGCGCTCATCCGCCCTCGCCTCCAAGGCCACCGGTTTCCCGATCGCCAAGATCGCCGCCATGCTCGCAGTCGGTTATACGCTCGACGAAATCCTGAACGACATCACGTCCGAAACTCCGGCCTGTTTTGAACCGGCCATCGACTATATCGTGACCAAGGTGCCGCGTTTCACCTTCGAGAAATTCCCGAAGGCCGACTCCACGCTGGGCACCCAGATGAAGTCCGTGGGCGAAGCCATGGCCATCGGCCGCACCTTCAAACAATCGTTTCAGAAAGCGCTGCGTTCGCTGGAAACCGGCCGCGCCGGGTTCGGTGCCGACGGCCGCGATGAGCCCTTTGAATCCATGACCGACGAACAACTCGAAACCGAGCTGCTCTGCCCGAACTGCAACCGCGTTTTCCAGATCCGCGCCGCCTTCAAGCGCGATTGGAGCCTGGACAAAATACAGCAGCTCACCGCCGTCGACCCGTATTTCCTGCGCAACCTCGAGGAACTCGTGGCGTTCGAAGCGGAAATCCGGGCCGCGGGTTCGCCGGAGAAACTGGCCAAGGACCCGGCGTTTTTCCGCCAGATCAAGGAATTCGGCTACTCCGACCGCCAGATCGCGTTCCTGCTGAACTCCACCGAGCTGGAGGTGCGCCGCGCCCGCAAGTCGATCAACCTCGAGCCGGTGTTCGCCACCGTGGACACCTGCGCCGGTGAATTCGAGGCGCAAACCCCGTATTACTACTCGACTTACGGCGAATACGACGAACCGGTGCGCTCGCGCGGCAAGGCCAGGAAATCGATCATGATTCTCGGCGGCGGCCCAAACCGCATCGGACAGGGCATCGAGTTCGACTACTGCTGCGTGCACGCCGCCTTCGCGCTCAAGAAAATCGGTTACGAGAGCATCATGCTGAACAGCAATCCCGAGACGGTTTCCACCGACTACGACACCAGCGACAAGCTCTATTTCGAGCCGCTGACCCTCGAGGACGTGATGGCCGTTTACGACCGCGAGAAATGCGACGGCGTGATCGTGCAGTTCGGCGGCCAGACCCCGCTCAACCTCGCTCAACAGCTGAAGGCCGCCGGGGCCAACATCATCGGTACCTGCCCGGACGACATCGACGCCGCCGAGGACCGCGAGTACTTCAAGAACATGATCGACAAGCTCGGCATCAAGCAGGCCGCCAGCGGCATCGCCTATTCGGTGGAGGAAGCGCTGGCGCTGGCCGACGGCGTGGGCTACCCGATGCTGGTCCGCCCCTCGTTCGTACTCGGCGGCCGCGGCATGGTGATCGTGTACAAGGAGCAATACCTGCGCCGTTATGTGGAGGAAGCCGCCACGGTTTCGCCCGGCAAACCGATCCTGATCGACCACTTCCTCGAGGACGCAATCGAGCTGGACGTGGACTGTATTTCGGACGGCAAAACCACGGTAATCGGCGCAGTAATCGAGCACGTGGAGCCGGCCGGAATTCACTCCGGCGACTCGGCCAGCGTGATTCCGCCGATCAGCCTCTCCGCCGAGCTCATCGACAAAGTCCACCGGCACGCCTATGCGCTCGCCAAGGGCCTGAACGTCTGCGGATTGATGAATATCCAATTCGCGATCAAGGACAACGAGGTTTATATCATCGAAGTGAATCCGCGCGCCTCGCGAACGGTGCCGTTTGTCAGCAAGGCCATCGGAATTCCGCTGGCGCAGCTGGCGGCACGCTGCATGGTGGGCGAATCGCTCAAATCGCTGAAATTCACCAAAGAAGTGATTCCGCCGTATGTCTGCGTGAAGGAAGCGGTGTTTCCATTCGTCAAGTTCCCCGGCGTGGACATCGTACTCAGCCCGGAAATGAAATCGACCGGCGAAGTGATGGGCATGGACACCGACCGCGGCCTCGCCTACCTGAAATCGCAATTGGCAGCGGGCAACGCCCTCCCCGGCAGCGGCAATATTTTCATTTCGCTGCGCGACGAGGACAAAGAACCGGCCATGGAATACGCCCGCGAGCTTGTCAAAATGGGTTTCAACCTGTACGCGACCTGCGGCACCTCGACCAAACTGTACGATTCGGGAATTCCGGCGCAGGGAGTGTTCCGCATTTCAAGGGGACGCCCGAACCTGCTCGACCTGGTACGCGAGGGCAAGATTCAATGGATCATCAACACCGCCGAAAACGGCGCCGAGGCCATGGTCGACGAAATCCAGATGCGCAACCAGTCGGTGATCAACAACATCCCGATCACGACCACGCTCTCCGGCATGGCCGCGGCGGTAGAAGGCATCCGCGACAAAGCCGAATTCGGCCGCCTGGAAGTATGCAGTTTGCAGGAATACCACAGGCATGTAGTTAAGAGTTAAGAGTTAAGAGTTAAGAGTTAAGAGTTAAGAGTTAAGAGTTAAGAGATGAGGAAACTCACCACAGGGGGCTCCTATTCGTCTTATTTGTCCTCTACGTCCTATAAAAAAGACGCTTATTGAACATTCGATGGTTGAAAAAGATGCGATTCCGATTTAACTTATTTCGTTGAAAAATGGGATAAGTGATTTATGAAGAATATTATTTTGATCAGGCATGGTTCGCTGGAACCGATTTATGACGGGCGCTACATCGGCGCAACCGACGCCGAGTTGACCGAGCACGGAATCAAGCAGATGATATCGATCGGCAAACTGCTCGACGAGGCGGCGCGGCAGGTCGTTTATGCCAGCCCGCGAAGCCGGGTGCGGCAGAGCGTCAAGGCGGCGGGGCTGGATGCGCTGTCGGTGAACTGGGACGACCGGCTCCGGGAAATTTCATTCGGTCAATGCGAGGCACTGACTTACGCTGAGATTCTGGAGAAGTTTCCGGCACTGAAAGAGGAGTGGCGGCCCGATAATTATGAGTTTACATTTCCCGACGGCGACAAGGTCATGGACTTCCGGGCGCGGGTTTTGAGCGTGCTCAACGAGATTCTGGAGCACGACGACAAGCTGGTGACGATTTTCACCCACGGCGGCGTGATCAATACGATTCTCGAATTTCTGTTGAAAATCCCGACGAACGACATCTGGCGCTATGCGCCGGGGCGCGGCTCCATGTCGGTGGTGCGGATCTCCGATCACAACCACGTGTCGCTGCAGCTGCTGAACCACCGTCCATACCTGTTCGAACGAGGAACCCCGCCATGGCAATAATCACCCTGATCACCGGCGGCGTACGCAGCGGCAAAAGCAGCTACGCCGAGAAGTTCGCGAAATCCCTCCCCGGCCGCCGCACCTACATCGCCACCTGCCCCGTCATCGACGAGGAAACCGCGGTCCGCGTGGCCAAACACCGCGAGCTGCGGGCCGAGGACGGCTGGGCCACCATCGAGGAGCAGATCGACCTGGCGGGCGCGGTCCGCAAAGCCATGAACTCCGAAGTGGTGCTGATCGAGTGCCTCACGCTGTGGATCAACAACCTGATGTGGCAGGCGCAACAACGCGACGGCCACCTGTTCGAATCCGATATTTTACATTTTTGTAAAACCCTGCTCGACGCCTGCGCCGAACACCCCGGAAACATCATTATGGTCATCAACGAAGTCGGGCTCGGCATCATCCCCGAGAACGCCGTGGCGCGCAAATTCTGCGACCTCTCCGGGCGCTGCTCGCAAACCGTGGCTGCCGCCGCCGACAATGTCATTTTCACATCCTGCGGCCTGCCGCTGCTTCTGAAAGGAACCCAGCCATGCGTTTAATCGATGAAACTCTCGCCCGGATCGAGCCGCAGAGCGCCGAACACCGCGCCGCCGCCACCGAACACATTCACAAGCTGACCATGCCGCGCCGCGCGCTGGGGCGGCTGCTCGACCTCGCCGAGGATCTAGCCGGGATGACCCGCGAGCTCGCGCCGCCGGTCGCGCGCAAAAACATCGTCCTGATGGCCGGTGACCACGGCATTGTGGCCGAGGGCGTTTCCGACCAGCCGCAGGAAGTCACCGCGCAAATGGTCTGTAATTTCTCCAACGGCGGCGGCGGCATCTGTGTGCTTTCCGCCAACGCCGGAGCCAAGGTCACGCTGGTCGATATCGGGGTCAAATGCGACGATTTCGCCGATAATCCGCTGGTCGTCAAGCGCAAAATCGCCCGCGGCACCGAGAATTTCGCCAGGGGCCCCGCCATGACCCGCGAACAGGCCATCCGCAGCATCGAGACCGGCATTGAAATCATCAACGAACTCACATCTGAAACCGATGTTTTCGGCACCGGCGAAATGGGCATCGGCAATACGTCGCCGAGCTCGGCGATCGCGGCCCTCCTGACCGGTCACCCGCTGGAAAAACTGGTCGGGCGCGGCGCCGGGCTGCCGCTGGCGAAGATGGGGCAGAAACTCGCCGCCATCCAGCGCGGACTCGACGTGAACAAACCCGACCCGGACGACGCGCTCGATATCCTGAGCAAAGTCGGCGGCTACGAAATCGGCGGCATCGCCGGGCTGTGCCTGGGGGCCGCTGCTCAACACAAACCGATCGTCATCGATGGATTCATCTCCACCGCCGGAGCGCTGATCGCCGCCAAGCTCGCTCCCGCCGCCGCGGACTACATGATCCTGGCGCACATGAGCCAGGAACAGGGCCACAAGCATATCCTCGAGCTGCTGGGCAAGCGTCCGCTGCTCGACCTCGACCTCCGCCTCGGCGAAGGCAGCGGCGCGGCGCTCGCCATGCACCTGATCGACGCCTCGCACGCCATCATGACCCGGATGGCCACCTTCGACAGTGCCAACGTCACCAGCAAGGGATTATGACCATGTTTATACTCAAAGCTTTTTTTGCCGCCTTGACCAACCTGACGGTGATTCCGGTGCCCGGCTATAAGTTCAAGGAAATCGACCTCGAACGCAGCAAGCCGTTTTTCCCGTTCGTGGGGCTGGCAGTGGGCGGCATCCTGTTCGCGGTGGCGCATTACATGCCGACCATCGGAATCGTCGCGCCGGTGCTGCTGGTACTGCTGCCGGTGCTGCTGACACGCGGCTTCCACCTCGACGGCCTCGCGGACTCCGCCGATGCTTTCATGAGCAGCCGCGGCCGTGAGCGCATGCTCGAAATCATGCGCGACAGCCACATCGGCACCATGGGCGTCTTCGCCATCATCGCCGTGCTGGGCCTCCAGTTCGCCTCGCTGGCGGGGCTGTCGAAATACTACCTGCCGCGGGTGATTCTGTTCAGCGCGGTCTGCGGGCGCTGTGCCATCGTCATCTACATCTGCCTCAGCAAATACGCCCGCGAAAAGGGTGGTGCGGCACTGGTGTTCAAGCGCCGTTCAGTGTTCAATATGCTGTGGTGCGCGGCGGCCATGGCCGGCTGCGGCTACTGGATGCTCGAATTCCAGGGAATGATCGCGGCGGGCATTGTGATCGTATTCGCCATCATCTGGAACTTCTACACCCGGTTCAAGATCGGCGGCGGCACCGGCGACACGGTCGGCGCCTGCGAAATTCTCTCCGAAACCATCGCAATGCTATCGTTTTACATCATTTATT
>JBEBRW010000087.1:0-12471 GCA_040394635.1 Victivallis vadensis
TTTAAAAGTAACCATCTGAGCTTATTTTTTCACAAAGCGCAGAAGAGGCATATTTCCGCAGCGAGTCCTGAAATCCGCAGTATTTGACCTCGTTGCCATCTGCCAACGGCGACACAAACGCCAGCCGCTCGTGCCCGTGCTTCTCGACCAGATGCTCCACCGCCACCCCTGCCAGCCTTTCCATATCGGTGAAAACATCGCAGCCTTGCTCCGATAAACTGGAAAAAGAGAACACCGCGGGAACCGGCAGGCTGAAGGTCGCCTTTTTCGAAGCGCCAAGCACCACGATCCCACGTACACCGCGGGAGGCAAGCTCGGCTGCGGCCCTGCCCTCATCGAAAAAACCGGCGGCAAAAAAAGTAGTCACCGTGTTACAGCCCAGGCGCGCAAAAATCCAGGTCAGCTCTTCCACCAGAAATCCGTTAAGTCCGTCCATCCCGGCTGCCATGATGCCGATGGTTTTGGAGTCCTTGCCCGACAGCGCGGCCGCGGCGGCATTCGGCACGTAGTTCAACTCCTCGGCCAGTTTCAGGACCTTGCTGCGGGTTTTTTCCGACACCCGGCTATGCCCGTTGCCGTTCAGGGCCGCGGACACCGCCTGCTGCGAAACCCCCGCCATGAGGGCAATATCTTTCATGGTTACCGACATTATTCACCTGTGATTGATTGTGCGTACAATCATATTATAACCGCAATACAATCAAATGTCAATCCCCCCATCACGAAATTTCAACATTTTCATTTTTAAACACGGAAGGCACGGAAGGCACGGAAAAAGAAATCAATTAGAAAATTCTGTGTATTTTGCAGACAAAGAAAAACCAGAATAGTTTTCCGTGATTTCCGTGTATTCCGTGGTTTATTCCCGAAGAAACTGACGCTTCCGATTTGAAAATCGACAAAAGATGAGTACATTTTCCCTAACAGAATTTTACGCAAATTTACGCAGATTTACACAAATCGAATGAAAGGAGTAACTCGATGGGAAAACTTTTTGGAACCGACGGGGTTCGTGGCAAGGCAAACATTTACCCTATCACGCCGGATATGGCGATGAATATCGGACGGGCCACCGCCACCGTGCTGGGCGCGGGGCATCAACCGGGGCTGAAAGCGATCGTGGGCAAGGATACCCGGCTCTCCGGTTATATGCTCGAATCCGCGCTGACCAGCGGGCTCCTGAGCATCGGCATGGACGTGCTGGAAGTCGGCCCCATGCCGACCCCCGCAGTGGCGCACCTGATCAAATCGATGGGCGCGGCCTGCGGTTTCATGATCACCGCCTCGCATAACCCGGCCCACGATAACGGTATCAAGATTTTCGGCGGCGACGGTTTCAAGCTCCCTGACTCGGTCGAGGAACAGATCGAAAGCCTGGTCCTGACTCAGGATTATGCGAAAATGGGGGCCCTGCCCGAGATCATCGGCCGCGCCACCCGCATCGACGACGCCCGCGGGCGCTATATCGAATTCGCCAAGAGTTCGATCAAAAACTACAGTTTGAAGGGTCTGCGCATCGTGCTCGACTGCGCCAACGGCGCGGCTTACTCGATCGCGCCGCTGATTTTCCGCGAGCTCGGCGCCGAGGTCATCGTCACCGCCAACATGCCGAACGGATTGAACATCAATGATAAGTGCGGCGCCACCTATATTTCACACGCCTCCGAACTGGTCCGCGCCTACAAGGCCCACGTGGGAATTTCGCTGGACGGCGACGCCGACCGGGTGATCTTCTGCGACGCCAACGGCAACGAGGTGAACGGCGACCGCATCATCGGTCTTTGCGCGCTCGATTTCATGGAGCGCGGCCGCCTCTCCAACGGCACCGTGGCGGTGACCAGCATGAGCAACCTCGGGCTGCACGAAGCCATGAAAAAAGCAGGCATCAAAATCGAAGAAACCCAGGTGGGCGACCGCTATGTGCTCGAACGTATGCGCAGCGGCAATTTCAACCTCGGCGGCGAACAGTCCGGGCACGTCATTTTCATGGATTACGCCACCACCGGGGACGGCATCATCACCGCGCTGCATGTGCTGAAAATCATGATGGCGCGCAACAAGCAGCTGCATGAGCTGGCCGCCTTCATGGAGGAATTTCCGCAGGTCATCAAGAGCATTCCGGTCAAAGAAAAGAAACCGCTCGCCGAGGTCCCTGCCCTGCTCGACGTAATCGCCGAATGCGAAGCGGCCCTGAAAGGCACCGGTCGCACCATCGTCCGCTACTCCGGCACCGAACCCAAAATCCGCGTTTTAGTGGAAGCAAGAACTCAGGACCAAGTCGACCTCTGGCTCAACCGTATTGGCGAAGTCATCGACCGCGAACTCTGTTGACCAGAGAAGAGTTAAGAGAGAAGAGAGAAGAGAGTTGGGAAACGTTTCACAGGAAAAAGTTATGCGTCTATATTGAAGTGATGATTAATAAGAAAAGAGAGAAAAATCATGAGCAGTATTGCACAGGAAAAGAGTTATGCATTTGCGTTGAGAATGATTAAATTGTATCAGCATTTGACTAGCGAGAAACGCGAGTTTATATTATCCAAGCAAGTACTGCGCTCCGGTACGTCGATCGGAGCGAATTTGGAGGAGGCTATCGGAGCTCAATCTCAAAAGGATTTTGCGGCAAAAATAGCGATTGTATATAAAGAAGCAAGAGAGACGCATTATTGGCTGCGATTGTTGCGGGATTCAGGACAGATCTCGCCCAAAGCAGCCAAAAGTATTCTGGAAGACTGTGAGGAATTATTAAGAATAATCGGTGCAACCAAGAAAACAGTGTCGGAGAAGAAAGGAATTTAATCTCTTCTCTCTTCTCTCTTCTCTCTTCTCTCTTCTCTCTTCTCTCTTCTCTCTTAACTGAATTGGAGGTGAATTATGAATGTTGAAGTAATCGATGTCGGCGCACCGTTGACGATGCAGCCTTTGAGTTATGAACGCCGGATTATTGATATACCGGTGGCCGGGGTTACGGTGGGGGATCACCTGCGGTGGCTTTTCGGCGACAGCACGAGCCTGGAGGGCAATGTGCAGATCCGCGGCGACCTGTGGCCGTCTTCGGAGCTGACGCTCAAGGTCCGGATGTCGGACCACAATTTCAAGGTTTTCACTGCCCAGCGTGAGCTGATGCTGACTTTGACGGTCAACGATTCCAAAGATTACGAGGAAATCGAGCTCGATCCCAAATCCCTCGTCCTGAAGTATCCGTGGGACATCCTGGCGATGAACGAACGGATCGTGGACGGTATTTCCAAGACCCGTATCGACGGCACCGTTCATCCGATGGCGGTGATCGAAGGCACAGCCTGGGTCGGGCGCGGTTCGGTACTGCTCCCCGGCGTTTATATCGAGGGCAAAGTAATCATCGGCGAAAACTGCAAAATCGGCCCCAATTGTTACATCCGCGGCAATACCTATATCGGCGACAACTGCCATATCGGCCAGGCAGTGGAAATCAAAAACAGCATGCTGATGAACAAAGTCAGCGCCGGACACCTGAGTTACCTCGGCGACTCGATTGTGGCGGAATTCACCAATCTCGGCGCCGGCACCATCACCGCCAACCTGCGGCACGACGGCACCAACCACCGTTCGATGATTCAGGGCGAGCTGGTCGATTCGGGCCGCCGCAAATTCGGCACGGTCATCGGCGCGCATGTGCACACGGGCATTCATACGACGATTTATCCCGGACGCAAAATCTGGCCGGGCATTTCCACGCTGCCCGGCGATATCATCCGCAAGGATCTCGTAACCCCGTAATCTCCATGAATAAATTCGAGATTATCGAGGTTGCAAACTGGAAGCGCCGCAGGACCTTTGAGAGCTACCAGCAGTTCGACAATAAATGCTTTTCGATGTCATTCGATATCGAGGGCGGCGAACTGTACCGCTACGCCAAGGCCGGCGGCCATTCATTTTTCACCCTGACGCTGTATGCGCTGCTGAAGGCGGCCAACCAGGTGCCGCAAATCCGGCAGCGGATCATCGACTCCGGGCACATCGCGCAGTATGAACGGATCGCGACCCTGACGCCGATCATGGGCGCGGACGAGCAGTTCGTTTCCGTGGTGGTGGAGTATGCGGATACATTCGCCGAATTCGCGGCGGCCGCCGCCGCGCTGATCGACCTTGTCAAGACCCGGCCGGAAGACATACCGCCATGCAGGCGCAGCGATATTATCGTGGCGAGCTGCATCCCATGGTTCAGCTTCACGGCGATTTCGCAGGCCAATTTCAGCTTCAACCAAAGCAATCCGGTCATCGGCTGGGGCAAGATGAAACCGGACAATCAGATCCCGTTCGCCTGCCAGTTCAACCACTCGCTGATCGACGGCCTGCACGTCGGGCGCTTCGTCAACGCCCTGCAGGAATACTGCAATCATCCGGACGCATTATAGAAAATATACTCCTAAACGTACTTTTCTAATGTATTTCTAATAATTCCTTAATCACGGTCTAACAATTCTCCTGTACATTATTGGCAAAAGGCAAAGAATGAATCTTAAGCCAACAAGGAGAACTGATAGTGTTTACGAAACAAATTGCCGTTACAATTATGGCCGGATTGATCGCCGTATCCGGGGCCGCGCAGGAGAAGAAACAGGTATTGAACGGGGCCGGAGCATCGTTTCCCGCGCCGGTGTACCGGCTGTGGACGTATCAATTCGGTGAAGAATCTGGGGTTCAGGTGAACTACCAGTCGCTGGGTTCGGGCGCCGGAATCAACCAGATCAAAGCCGGGACCATCGCGTTCGGCGGTACCGACAACCCGCTGACCAAGGAAGAGCTTGACGAAGCCGGACTGCTGCAGTTTCCCATGCTGATGGGCGGAGTGGTGGTCATCGCCAACGTCCCCGGCGTCGGCACCGACAAACTGAAACTCGACCAGAACGCGCTGAGCAAAATTTTCCTCGGCGAAATCACCAACTGGAACGATCCGCAGGTCCAGAGCCTCAATCCGGAACTGAAACTCCCCGACATGAAAATCACCGTGGTCGCCCGCGCCGACAGCTCCGGCACCACCTTTATCTTCACCAATTACCTGAGCAAAATTTCCGGTACCTGGAAAGACAAAGTCGGCTGCGGCCCCGCCGTGAAATGGCCGGTCGGCATCCGCGGCCAGAAGAATCCCGGCGTCTGCAACAACGTCGCCAAGATCCGCGGTTCGATCGGTTACACCGAATACACCTACGCCTTCGAAGCCAAGCTCGCCACCGTGCAGCTGCGCAACCATGACGGCAAGTTCCTGGCTCCGACTCCGGCCTCCTTCAAAGCCGCCGGCGTCAACGCCGACTGGGAAAACGCCCCCGGATTCTACATGGTGCTGACCGATCAGCCGGGCGAACACAGCTGGCCGATCGCCGGGCTGACCTATCTGCTGGTCCACCGCACCCAGAAAGATGCCGAACTCGGCAAGGCCCTCCTCCAGTACATCGACTGGTGCTTCGTCAAAGGCGCCAAAGCCGCGCTCCAGATGCACTACGTGCCGATGCCCGACAATGTAATCGAACTGGTCAACAAGGAATTGAAGACCGTGAAGCTCGGAGATAAGTGAGAATGCCCGTCGCCCGAAAACATCCGGTCCACCCGAAAACCGTGGACCGGTTTTTCAAATACCTGACCATCGCCTGTGTCCTGCCGGCTATGCTGCTGATTCTGGGATTTTTCGTCCAGCTCGCCTGGAACGCCGCCCCTGCGTTTCGTGAGTTCGGGCTGGGCTTTATTTTCTCCACCCAGTGGGACCCCGCGGCAAATGTCTACGGGGCCCTGCCCGCGATCGCCGGCACCGTCATCACCACCGTGACGGCGCTGGTGATCGCCATCCCGCTCAGCTTCGTCACCGCGCTTTTTCTGGTGGAGGCCCGGGGCTGGGTCGGACGGCTGCTCGGCCAGGCGGTCGACCTGCTGGCGGCCATTCCGAGTATCATTTACGGATTGTGGGGACTCTTTTTCCTGGTACCGTTCATGCAGCTGTACGTGCAGCCGAAACTGGCTTGGATACCGTTCATGGGCAAGGATTACAACGGTTTCGGTTTCGCCACCGCCGGATTCATCCTGGCGGTCATGATCCTGCCCTTTATCTGCGCGATCATGCGCGACGTATTCAAGATGGTGCCGCCGGTGCTGCGCGAAGCGGCCTACGGCTGCGGCACCACCCGCTGGGAAACCACGGTGGATATCACCATGCGCTACGGGGCGCGCGGCTTGCTGGGGGGAATTTTCCTCGGGCTCGGCCGCGCCGCCGGAGAAACCATGGCGGTGTTGTTCGTCATCGGCAATATCCCGGAAATTCCGGGGACGCTTTTCAGCAGCGGCACCACCATCGCCGCGACGCTGGCGAATAATTTCGCGGAGGCAAACGGCACGTTCCGCCACGTACTCTTCGCGCTGGGGCTGATCCTGCTGCTGATGTCGCTCGGAATCCAGGTACTGGCCCAGTGGTGGCTGAATTACTCCACCCGCAAACTGCAGGGGGCCAAATGAATACGCTGAAAACACGCCCCCTTTTCCTTCGCAAGGCGCTGGATTATGCGATCAAGCTGATCTCCTTCCTCGCAGTGGTCTTTGCCGTGTTCTGCATGGGCTGGATCATCTGGGTGACGGTGTCGCACGGAATCAAGGTCATCAACTGGGATTTCCTCTTCAACCCGTCCAAACCGTGGGGCGTGCCGAAAAACGGTATCGCCAATGCGATCATCGGTTCGCTGCTGATCACGTTCGGCGCGGCGGTCATCAGCGTGCCGCCCGCGATCCTGGGGGGCATCTACCTCTCCGAATTCGGCCGCAACACCCGCTTCGGCAACTACCTGCGGTTCAGCGCCAATGTGATGATGGGCATCCCGTCGATCATCATCGGCTTGTTCGTTTACGCGATCATCGTGATTCCGACGGGGCACTTCTCCGGGCTGGCGGGCTCGGCGGCGCTGGCGGTCATCATGTTCCCGATCGTGCTGCGCACCACCGAAGACATTCTGGTGATGATCCCGGATTCGCTGCGCGAGTCGGCGCTGGCGCTCGGCATGAGCCGTACCCGCGCCACACTGCGGATCATCTGCCGCTCCGGGCGCAGCGGCATGATCACCGGCATATTGCTGGCCATCGCCCGCGCCGGCGGCGAAACCGCCCCGCTGCTTTTCACCGCCATGTGGAGCGATGCCTGGCCGAAAGACTATTTCACCCAGCCTACCGCCAACCTGCCGGTGCTGATCAACGAATATGCAACCAATTCACCGTATGACGGGGTCCACGCCATGGGCTGGGGCGCGGCACTGCTGGTGACGGCGGCCATCCTGACGATGAATGTCTGCTGCCGGATGATTTTCAAGGAATCCAAACATGACTGAAGCAAAAAAATTTCTCCTCCGACCTTCCGCCAATCCCGAACCGCGCGGAAGAACCAAAATCTGCGCCCGCGACATCAACTTTTTCTACGGCAACAACCAGGTATTGTTTGACAACAACCTGGAGCTGGAAGAAAACCGCGTCACGGCGGTGATCGGCCCCTCGGGCTGCGGCAAGTCCACCCACCTGCGGATTTACAACCGCATCTTCGAACTCTACCGCGAACAGTGCGTCGAGGGACAACTGCTGATCGACGGCGTGAACGTGCTGGACAAAAATATCGACGTGCTGGAACTCCGCCGCAAAGTCGGCATGATCTTCCAGAAGCCCACCCCCTTCCCGATGTCCGTGTTCGACAACGTGGCGTACCCCCTGAAGCTCCATTACAAGATGAAGCGCAGCGAGATCGCCGACCACGTCGAAAACGCCCTGCGCCGCGCCTCCCTCTGGGAAGAAGTCAAGGACAAACTGAAGAAGAGCGGCCTGGCCCTCTCCGGCGGCCAGCAGCAGCGCCTGTGCATCGCCCGCGCCATCGCGACCGAGCCGGAAATCCTGCTGATGGACGAGCCGACCTCGGCGATCGACCCGGTGGCCACGGCCAAGATCGAGGAACTGATCATCGAACTGCGCCCGAAATACACCATTGTCATCGTCACGCACAACATGCAGCAGGCGGCGCGCATCTCCGATTACACCGCGTTTTTCTACAAGGGACGGATTGTAGAATTCGACCGCACCGAAAAAGTATTCACCAATCCGTCCAATCCGCATACCGAATCCTACATTACCGGCCGTTTCGGCTAAAAATAAGAGAAAACTATGAAACGACATTTTGAAAACGAATTACTGTATCTGAAGGAAGCCGTATTACAGCTCAGCGAAGAAGTGGAACAAGCCGTCAAACAGGCCATTCTGGCCGTATCGGAGTTCAACGCGGAAACCGCCCAGAAGATCATCGACAACGATGAAATCATCGATCAGACCGAAATCCGCATCGAGGAAGAATGCCTGAAAGTATTGGCGCTGCACCAGCCGATGGCCGGCGACCTGCGCTATGTCATCGCCCTCCTGAAGATGAACAACGAGATCGAGCGGATCGGCGACCTGGCGGTGAATATCGCCGAGCGTGCCGTGAGCCTGGCGCAGGAAGACGCGCCTCAGGTCAATTATCTGGACTTCAAACCCATGCTGGAGGAATCCGAGAAAATGCTGCGCAATGCGCTCAAATCGCTGGTCGAGCAGAATTCACAGCTGGCCGCGGACGTTATCCGCAACGACGATGTGGTCGACAAGATGCACAGCGACAATTTTCACAAGATCTGCGAGCTGATCCAGAAGACCCCCGAGCACACGCGTTTCTACATGAGCATGCTCAGCGTATCGCGCAGCCTCGAACGGATCGCCGACTGCGCCACCAACATCTGCGAAGACGTGATCTATCTGGCCCAGGGCCGGATCGTCCGCCACTGCAAGGAGTTCCGCTGACATTTCGTAAATCTTAAGAACGGTCTGCAATTTTAAGTTCCCATCCGGAATTTAAAATTGCATTTCCGCATTGCTTTTTTTGCATGTTGACATTATTATAAATGGAAAATGGATAATGAAACATGTTGAACGTTCCGGATATATTTCCGCCGGTGACCCAGGCCGACCGCGACGGCTTTCTCTGTTATAGCCGCGACATCAGTCCGACGCTGATCCTGGCCGGTTACCACCACGGGATTTTCCCCTGGCCGCACGACAATGAATACGTGCTGTGGTTTTCGCCGCCGCGCCGGTGCATTTTCGAGTTCGCCAACCTCCATGTCCCGCACTCGGCCGACCGGGAGTTCCGGAAAGCGGGGTTCAGCCTCTCCGTGAATACCCGTTTCGAAGAGGTGATCCGCCACTGCGCCAGCGTGCCGCGGCACGACCAGGGCACCTGGATCACCCCGAAGCTGATCGAAGCATACACCGAGACTTTCAACCTCGGCTATGCCATGTCCTTCGAGACCATCGGGCCGGACGGCAAGCTCGCCGGCGGCATGTACGGCATTCGCATCGGGCGCTTTTTCGCCGGCGAGAGCATGTTCCGGCTGTGCGACGGCGCCTCCAAATTCGCCTTGCTCAAAGGAATTGAGTACCTCAGAAACGAAGGGGTGACCTGGCTCGACGCACAGGTAATGAACCCCTTTCTCAAGCGGCTGGGCGCCACCGAAATCACCCGCCGCCAGTACCTGAAGAAACTTAACGAATCAATCGCTTGAAATATACCAGAGGAAACGTGTCCATGCATACTTTTGAGTCATTAAAAATGGATTTGATCCGCGGCGGCGTCAAAGCCGACGATACCTTGCTCGTGCACTCCTCCATGAAAAAAATCGGCCCGGTCGAAGGCGGCGCCGATACCGTGCTGGACGTCTTCATGGACTACCCCGGCAAACAGGGCCTGATTCTTTTTCCGTCGCTCTCCTACAGTCTGGTAGGCAGCGAAACGCCGGTGTTTTCGGTGACCGGTACCCCGGCGGTGACGGGAATCCTGCCGGAACTGTTCCGTAAACGTCCCGGCGTGGTGCGTTCGCTGCATCCGACGCATTCGCTGGCCGCCTATGGAGCGGATGCCGCGGAATTCACCAGCGGACATGAGCGCTTCGACTCACCCGGCAACCGCCTGTCGCCCTGGGGCAAATTATACGACCGCGGCGGCAAAATCCTCTTCATCGGCACCGGCATCAACTGCAATACCTTCCTGCATGCCGTGGAGGAATGGGCCGATGTGCCCGACTCGCTGACCGAGGAACATCAACCGCTGGTGGTCATCGATTACAGCGGCAACCGCATCCCGGTGCCCTCGCGCCGCCACGTCGGGACACATTCCGTGTATTATCACCTGATGGAGCCGTTTTTCGAGGAAGCCGGCGCGATTTCGACGCTCAAATTCGGTGACGCCGAGTGCCGCCTGCTGGACGCCCGCAAAGGCGCGGACGCCGTGATGAAAGTGCTGAAGAAAACCCCGCTCTTCTTCACCCCGGAATACCAGGAAACAAACAGCCGGTAACCGCGCCGCCCCACACAATGCCGGAAAATTTTTCCCGGAAATCTTTTTGACTGCCTATTGACATTTCGCCGTGCAAACATTATAATATTAAAAATGAAACGATTCATTATGAAACGATTCAATAAATAATAACGGCAAAATTATGAAACCGACTATTAAAGATGTGGCCGCCTGCGCCGGAGTCAGCGTGGGCACTGTTTCAAAAATATTGAACGGCGGAGAATGTGCGCCCAAGCGCCGCGAGAAGATCGACTCGGCCATAAAAACGCTGGGGTACCGGCTCAATCCATATGCCCGGGCGGTCCGGGCCTCGCGCAGCAATTGCATCGGGCTGGTCATCGAGAAATCGGTACAGGAGATGAGCAATTTGTGGCTCGACGGCTGGCTGTCGTCGCTGCTCCAGAGCATCAGCGGCACCAAATACCGCAGCGTCGTCATGACGATCGATTCCAATGACCCCGGTTTCGACCCCGAAGAACTGATCCATCAGGTGGACGGCATCATCACGTTCGGGCATTTTTTCGAGACTTTCCGCCGCAAGCTGAAGCCGCACCGGGAATTCCCGATGGTCACTTACAGCGAAGACGCGCTGGTCAGCGGCGGCTGGAGCTTCCCGGTGGATATGAAACAGGCCATGGCCGAACTGGCCGAAGCGTTTTACCGCCGCGGACACCGTCATGTCGGCTGCATCGGCGTGAATTACGATATCAATATCCTGAAAATGCGGGAATTCGAAGCGGCCTTCCGGCGGCTCCATCCTGATTACAATCCCAATTTAATGATTGCAGTCCTCCCTTATGCCAACGGTACGGAAATCGGCAAGCAGGAGACTGCGCGGCTGCTGGACGAACACCCCGAAACCAGCGCGATCCTTTACATCACCGACTCGAACGCCATCGGCGGCATCGCGGCGCTGATGCACCGGAGGATGTCCGTGCCGGAGGATATCAGCATCGCCAGTTACGACCACACCGCCTGGGCGCGGAACATGTACCCGGTGATCAGCGGCGTCGGCATGGATTTCAAGACCCTGGCCCAGTTGCTGGTCGATTACCTGATCGCGGTCATCGAAGAAAAGCACGAACTGGTGGAAGAATTGAAAAAAGAAAAAATACATCTGAAATATTTCCCCGGCGACAGTATCAAAAACCTAACATAAGGATATTCAACGTATGAAACAGAATAACAAATTCACACTTATAGAGCTTCTGGTTGTGATTGCCATTATAGCCATACTGGCCGCAATGCTGCTGCCCGCCCTGAACAAAGCACGGGAAAAAGCGCGCGCGACCAATTGCCTGAATAACCTGAAGCAGATCGGTTTATATATGGGAATATATGCCGACGACTACGATGATTATGTATTCCACTTCGGAGCCACTTCTCCGGAATTATTGTGGCTGCGTATGTTCAGGAAGTGCAATTACACTCAGGTGGGAAATGAAAAATTCTCGGTATGTCCTTCCTGGGCGCCATTTGTCAGCGGTACCGGCGACGGCAAAACTTACGGGACCAATTACGGGGTGAATAAGACCGATTGCCCGTTGATTCTGTTGAAATTGGACGGTAAGGATCATTATTACCGGAAATTGACGAAAATCCGCCTGCCTACTCTATACTTTTATATGGCAGACTCCACTACCGCAAACAAAGAACAGTTTCATGTCGTAGCCTCGTGGAAATCCAATATGCATCTGCACCTGCGCCATAACGGTTTTGCCCATGTCCAGAATTTCGATGGTTCAGTAATTCCCCGGAATCGGGGCGAACTGCGTGATTCCGGACACAAGGAAACGTTTTCGCCTGACGGCAATGTTCTTTTCGAATAGAAAAATGGAGAATCAGATGAAATCAAGATGGATCGTGTTGCTGTTCTGCTGTTATGCAAATATTTTTGGCAGTGAGTTGCTTAAAAATGGAAATTTTGCGGATACAACGTCCGCCGGACTACCCCGGCACTGGGTATTCCGCAGCGAAAACACCGAAGGCTGCAAGGTTCAAAACGGTGTATTCAAGCTCAAATGTCATGAAAATAAATCATTATTTCTGCCTCTTCTGCGCTTTGTGAAAAAATAAGCTCAGATGGTTACTTTTAA
>JBEBRW010000088.1:0-12260 GCA_040394635.1 Victivallis vadensis
AAGAAGCCGCCAAATATCTGGAAATCGGCGAACCGACGCTGTACCGCTGGATGCGCGACCGCAAAATCACCTTTCGCAAAGTGGGCGACTCCACCCGCTTCCTGCAGGAAGACCTGGACGCGGTAGTGGAGGTATACCACTCCAGGCGCGACGTGGGCGAGGCGAAAACCCGCTGTCCGGTCTGCCGCGGCGAGGATCTGGCGCCGGGCGTTTACCGCACCACCGGCCTGAACTTCTTCCAGCCCAAGAAAACTAAATTCTGGACCCTGCGCGACAGTTCGGTGAAAAGTGAAGCCCTGATGTGCGCCAACTGCGGCTACATCAGCCTCTTCGGCGATACCAAAAAACTCGAAAAGCTCCGCCTCCAAACCGCCGCAGCGGAAGAAGAAGCAACGGATGACAATGCCGAAAATCAGTGAGTTTTCCACCAGCCGAGGCGCTCTTCCTGGGCGGCTTCTCCGGCCTCTTTCAGGACCCCCAGGGGCTGGGTGGCGTCGTACCAGGCGTCGCCCTGCCGGAGCATGATTTCGTTGATGTATTTCTTGCCCAGGTAAACATTGCCATAATTTTTGCCGTCAATAACGCGATAGTTGACCGTGACCTTTTCCCCGACCACCAGCTGGCTCAGGGCGCGCCGGGATTCCCGGCCATATTCTTGGTTCATCTCCGGGGCCTTGACGCCATAAAGGTGAACGTCAAGGTTATCCAGCATCAGCGTGGCGCCGTCCCGCACGCCGATCACCTCGCCATGGAAATCCTTATCGAATTTCACCTCGACCATGTCGTCGTTGCTCTTCGGGCCGAACGGCGGGATGGGCACATTTTCCACCGTTTTCACCTGTCCGCCGCGCCCGGTGCCGGAACATATACGGCAGGCGATCCGGGTCTTGCGGTTATTCGATGGATTCGAAGAAATGATAAAACGATCGCCCTTGCATTCCGGACAGGGGCCGTCGAACGAGATTTTCTCTTCCGCCCGGTAAAGCAGCCCCCCGGCATTGATGTAGTGCCGGAACTGCGCTTCGTCCGGCAGGGAGGCCAGCGCATAGTAATTGGTCGAGCGGAACGGCAGCTTGCCCTTCGGAGCCGCGACCCGCACCAGGACCTCTTTCGAGGAATGGCCGGACCAGAACTCCTTGCGATTGTTGATGATGACCGCTTCGATGCTTTCTTCTTTGAGAATCTTGTCGAAAAAGAGCCTGACCGACGCAAACGATTCACTGGTCTGATCGATCTGAATCTGAACCATGCCGAAATCGTCCATCGGCGTCTCACCTCGCAACAGCTTGAAATTGCCGTCTGAATCAACGCTGAAAATTTTCCCGTCATACACCCGCAAATTGGCAGCCGCCTCCTGAAAAAGCGATTCAAACTGCTCCGGCGTAAGTTCCCTGCCCCGGTATTTGTCGGCGGCGGCCAGTCCCACGGCCAATAGAATCAACAACATATTCAAACAAAATTTCATCGCAAATCTCTCCATTTATATGGAATATAATCGCCGGATGGAGTTTTTCCAAGATATTTTTTCATTTTCGCCGGAATTTCTCATGGCGACAGTGTCTAATATACAAAAACAAGGCGGCAAACTTGACGGAAGAAGATTTCAACAACCTGATCGATCAACACCTCGAAACCTGGCAGCGGACCGTAATCCGGATCACCAACAATGCCGACGACGCCAATGAAGCCGTCCAACAGGCCCTGATCGCCGCCTGGGAGAAACGTCATTCGTTCGGGTTCCGAGCCAGGGCCGCCAGTTGGGTCTGCCGGATCGCCATCAACAGGGCCTATAACATCATCCGCAAACGCCGCCGCGACGCCGAACGGGAAAACGCTTATGCGCAGGAGGATTGCGTCCACGAGCCGCAGGAAAACGTGCTGGACAAACTGCAGCGGGCACTGGAACTGCTCCCCGAGCCCTACCGGGAAACCGTGGCCGTGGCGATTGCCAACAACCTGAGCGCGGAAAAATGCATCCGAATCCTGAATTGCCGCCCCGGCACGTTTTACTGGCGGATGCAGCAAGCAAAAATACGCTTGAAGAAAATCATGGAGGACTTATGAACCACAAGACCGATATCGATCAAATACTGGAAGCCGCGGCCGCGGCTCCCTGCAACGGCGCCGGTTTGAAATCGGCGAAGGAAGTCAAAAACGAATTCCACAACCAGCTCAGTCAGGTCCGTGAAGTGCCCTATCTGCAATACTTTCTGAAGTCGGCAGCAATAATAACGGTGATCTTCACCATCTTATTTTTCGGCTGTATGAACCGCAAGGAACGTATCATGGAAAAGGAGAACTACAAAAACATCATGCTGGCCTGCTTCGCGCTGAAAACACTCAATGGAGACCTGATGAAATGAAATTAATCTGGAAACTACATTTTACCAACTGGTGCCAGCTCGCCACCGTCGCACTGCCGATTGCCGTATTCTATCTCGGCGGCTGGCAGATTGGGCAAAAAATACCGGCCAGGTATACCCAGCCCGAATTAGTTTGGGTGCTCACCTTTCTCGCGGCGTTTTTTCTGCCGCTCCTCTGTTATCTAATCATGGAACATCTTTTTCTGCGGCAGACCCGCCGGGAATTCAGCCTCAGCGGTAATATTCTGCTGGTGCTTTACAAAAGAATCTGCGAAAAACATGGTTTTGCGGGCGGATTCACCTATGTCCTTTATTATGCCTCAATCTTACTGCTGGCGATTTCAATCTGCACTCTTCTTCAGCTGGAAACGTTGCACCTGCTTGAGTTGAGTTTCCTGATCTGGGTTATTTCGGGCTTAGTCATGCGCAAAATGCTTTATGGCAGGGTTTCGCTGACACCCGGGTGGATTACCGCCTATGCGATTCTGATTCTGCTACCTCTGTCAGGTGCCGGAATATTGATCGGCGGCGGGCTCAATCAAATGCGTCAGGTCGAAGCGGCCAAGGGAAAGTTGCGGGCCATGGGCGGTATCGCTACACTGAAGGAGCTCGCGGATGAATACGGAAAACGCGATTATCCGGGTACCCAAGTTCGGGTAAAGATCATGCAAATCTGCGATACGATGGACTTCAAACCCTGGGTCGCTCTTTACGGTAAACTGCTCAATGAGCCTACACCGGCAATTGCCGAAGATTATCAGGCGGCAGAAAAGTACCTGGATGAAAATAAGGAACTGATTCAGCTCCTCGACGAATTCGGCAAGTACGACAAGGTATCTTTTGACCGGAAATGGGAAGACGGTATTAATATGAGTATCAAACATGATATCCATTTGCGGCAACTTACACGAATCAACGACGCCCGGATGCTGCTGGCGGCAAGATCCGGAAATGCGGCGGAAGTCATCCGGCTGTTTCATGCCACCGGCAATCTCCGGAGCCAGCTTACCAACGAACCGCTGACGATCTGCGGCATGATTGGACACTATGTGGAATCCATGCGACTCAAAACCTTGAACCAAATCATGAATTCAGGAATGAAGTTTTCAATTGATGAGTTGAAAGGTATCATCCGTGATCTGGAAGCTGCGGACACGGAACTTCGGGAAAACCTCAGAATCAACATGCAGTCCGAAGCACAACAGGCTCTTACGCTTCGCAAAGAATTGATGATGCATGACATCCCTTCCAACGACCCGGCTCAAGTTGTGGCCCGCATCTATTTTTCATCGTGGCTGGTGAAACCGTTTGATTTCTGGGCGGCCAATATGGATCGCAATGCCCTTATGGATTGCTGGGTTGAATTTTATCGGGATATCGGCAAGAATTATTATCAACTTTCGCAACGCAACAAAGAAGGAAGCCGTTATCCCATCGCCGCATTTGTCAGCAAGATGATGCTGTCATCCATCCACTTAATTCGCCAAAGAGTTCATGTTTGCAATGCCAATCAGCGGGCGCTGGAGATTCTCTGTGCCGTGGAACTGTATCATGCGAAATATCAGAAATACCCGGATTCGATCGATCAGCTTGCGCCCGAGTTTCTGGCTCAAATCCCGGTCGATACCTTCGACGGTAAGCCGATGCGCTACCTGAACGGCCCTGACCGGATCACGGTTTACAGCGTCGGTCCGAATGGGAAAGACGAGCATGGCGACATCGTTTTTGACAAGGGCTATAAGGATGTCGGGTATTTCCTGCTGAAAAACGCCGATTAACCTTTCAGGCCGAGGCGGTAGCGTTTCAGGAGAAATTCCGGTTCGTAGGAGTGCTTGGCCTTGCGCAACCCCGGCAAGCCCAGGTCCTGCTCGCGGTTGATGTAGGGAATGCCGCGTTCGTACACCAGTTCAGCGGTCAGCTGGTTGATCACTTGCGAGGAGCCTTTGTACTCGCGATTGGCCTTTTCGAAGTGTATGTCGTAAGTATCCGTATTCGTCCGGCTGAAAATGGCAAATGCGATGATATCCTTGTCTGCGGCCCGCAGCACCAGTCCCTCGGAAGTCAAGCCGTCGAAGTTGGTCAGCGTCTTGGTCAGCGCGCCGTTTTCATCGGCAAGCGTATCGGTGCCTTCGCTGATAATCTCGTTCATGGCGAGCGCGAACTCCAGTACTTCCGCGGCATTAGCCCCGCTCAGTGCCTCGGAATACGAATCGGGGTATTCCGTGTGGAACTGGTGAATCAGGTTGCGCTTCTTGTTCAGCTTCTCCCCGTGGAGCTCGGCCAATGACTGCGCGGAGTAAATATAGTCGTAATAATCCTCGGAGGTTTCGAGCTCGAAATACTTCTTGATTTCATCCCGGTATTCCGACACATAGAGCTCCGGCACGTCGTAAATCCAGCCGCAGAACTGCTTTTCCCGGCAAAGGGTCCGCATGATTTCCGCCAGCTCGGCCGGAGCGAAAAATTCCCCGATCGGGAACATCGTTTCCTCGATGCTGAAGGCACAGACAAGCAGCCGCCCATCAACCTCGGTAAACTGTTCGTCGTAAACCGTGCTCCAGAAAAACAAGTTATTAAAATTGCATTCGCAACTGCGGCGGTTCAAAATGCTGAATTTTTTCCGAAAAAGCTCGCCGTCGGTCAGCTCTATCGGCTTAAAAACGCCTATATTCATTTAATCATACTACTCCATCATGAAAGTATATAATGTATCACTTCAAGTGATTTTTGTCCAGCAGAATTGCCGGAATTAATTGAAAATATCCATTCCGGTGTTAACTTATAAGGCGAGGAGACGGTAGGGAAATAACAGGTTTCAATTATGAAGAACTTGAAAGACAAATTTATTGCTTATGCGGACGGTTTCCTGACCGGCGATCAGGAAGAGAAATTGATGATAACCCTGAAGCGGGACCACTGTTTCAATGTGGCCGAAGTGGCGCTGGAGCTGATGCGGTCCCTGACTTCCGACCGGAACGACCTGCAGCTGGCGGAAATAGCCGGGCTGCTTCACGATATCGGGCGCTTCGTGCAATACCGCAAGTACCGCACCTTCTCCGACGCCAAATCCGAAAACCATTCGGTGCTCGGCGTTCAGGTCATTTATGAGCTGAAATTGCTCTCGCACCTGCCCGAGGATGAACAGCGGCTGATCTGTGACTCGATCCTGTACCATAACCGCGCCGCGATCCCGGCCGAACTCAAGTCGCGGGAAAGGCTGTTCGCCGAAGTGCTGCGCGACGCGGACAAGATCGATATCTACCGCGTGGTGCTGGACTATTACGAAAATCCGTCCATCCTCGACAGCGTGACGCTGGAACTGCCGGACACGCCCGAAATCACCCCGGAAGTCATCGCCGCCCTGCAGGCGAAAAAGCCGGTCCCCATGACCTCGCTGCGCACGATCAACGACTTCAAGATTTGCCAGCTGGCCTGGATTCACGATTTGAACATCAAGCGCTCCCGCCAGTATTTCCGCGAAAGGCGCTACCTCGAACGGATGTGCGCCCAGCTGCCCGATTTCCCAGAAAAAAGCGCCCTGATCACCCAATTGGCCGATTTTCTGGCATCCTGACTTTAAAAATCGGCAAACCGGGCTATATTAAACGGTTTGATAAATATCAGGAGAAAACCATGGCTCAATTTGAAACCAAACTGCCGACCGTAGTGATTGTGGGACGGCCGAATGTCGGGAAATCCGCGTTATTCAACGCGATCATCGGACGGCGTTTGTCGATCGTCCACGAACAAAGCGGCGTGACCCGTGACCGCTTGGCGGCGCCGGTTTCCTGGCGCGGACGCCATTTTCTGCTGATCGATACCGGCGGCTTGGGCAATTTCTCGCACAAGCGCTCCGATATGTGGGACAAAGCCATCGCCAATCAGGTCGAGGCCGCCGTGGCCGACGCCGATTTGCTGCTGCTGGTGACCAATACCCAGGAGGGCATCGTGCCCCTCGACGAGGAAGTCACCGCCAAGCTGCGCGATTCCGGCAAACCGATCATGATGGTCCCGACCAAGGCCGACAACGTCGGCTTCGACCAGGCGGCAGAGGAGCTTACCCGCCTCGGTTTCGATAAAGTATTTCCGGTTTCGGCGCTGCACCGCCGCGGCATCGGCAACATGCTCGACAAGGTGTTGCAGAGGATCGCCGCCCCCGAAGTCAAGGAACTTCCCGAGAAGCCCGAACCCTTCAAAATCGCCGTCATCGGCCGCCCGAACGTCGGCAAATCCTCGCTGGTGAATGCCCTGCTGGGCGAAGAGCGCGTCATGGTCAGTGAAGTCGCCGGCACTACCCGCGACTCGGTCGACATCGAGCTCACCATGCGTTATCAGGACGAAATGGTACCGGTGCAGCTGATCGACACCGCCGGGCTGCGCCGCCGTTCCAAGGTCGACTCCGCGGTGGAAGTTTTCAGCGCCATGCGCGCCGCCGACGCCATCGGGCGCGCCGACATGATCATCTTCGTGGTCGAGGCCTCCCCGAACGGCCTGACCGCGCAGGACCGCAAGATTTCCAGCTTGATCCAGGAATCCCGCAAAGCCTGCATCATTGCGGCCAATAAATACGATATCTGCTCCGAAACCGCTCAGAAAGAGCTGATCGACGAGCTCCGTTATACCCTGCCGGGCATGGATTACGCGCCCGTGGACTTCATCAGCGCACTGGAAGGCCGGAACATCCGCAACCTGATCGACCGGATCGCCGAAGTTCGCGCCCAAGCCGAGGTGAAGATCCCGACCGCCGTACTGAACCGCGTGGTCAATGATGCATTTGAGCGCAACTCGCCGCCGTCCGGAGCGCTCACCACACTCCGTTTCTACTATGCGACCATGGCCGGCAACAATCCGCCGCGCTTCGTGCTTTTCGTCAACCGCAAGGAACTCTGCACCGATAATTACATGGCTTATCTGCGCAATTACCTGCGGGAAGCGTTCGACTTCACCGGTCTGCCGATCATCATCGAATTGCGCCCGCGCCCGAAAAAGGTGGACAGCTTCCATACCGTCAAGAAGCCGACCTATGACCGCGCCGCCCGTGCCGCCCGCAAGACCCCGATCCGTACCCCGAAAACCGTCAAGCGCGGCCCGCAGGCACAGGGAAAAAGTCGCAAAAAATCATCAAAATAACAGAACTTCTCACCGGGAGTATTGTCTATTCATTACATATGAAAGGATGAAATTTACGGTATATGAATTTTTTGAATGTTGGTATTTTCTGGCTGTTGCCCGTCGTATTGGTCGTCATGATCCTCGTTTACTGGTGGGCGGCGGTGAGACGCAAAAAACTGTTGACCGCAATCCTCGGCGCCCGCGCCGGGGACCCGGCCCACGTGATCGTGAACCATGCCCGTCGGCACCTGCGTTTTTTCATTTTGTGTCTGGTGGTGGTGCTGCTCTTCGTCGCCATGGCGCGGCCGTGGTGGAGCATGAGCATTGTGCCGTATGACGCCAAGGGGCGCGACCTGATGGTTCTCTTCGACGTGTCAAAAAGTATGCTGGCCGACGATATTAAACCTTCGCGGCTCGAGCACGCCAAGTGGCTGGTGCACCAGCTTTCCGCCAACTCCGGCGGCAATCGCTACGGGCTGGTGGCCTTTGCCGGAGAGGCGTTTCTGGAGTGCCCGCTGACGCGCGACATGTCCAGCTTCAACCAGTATCTGGACGAGCTCGACACGAACTCCATTCCCCTGCCCGGCACCAATCTGCAGCGCGCACTGGAAAAAGCCGCCCAGGCCTTCAAATCCGCCGAGGGCGACAACCGCGCCGTGATCCTGATCACCGACGGCGAGGAACTCGAGGGCAATAGCTCCAACGTCATCAACGACCTGAAGGCGAAGAATATTCCGTTATTTATCGTCGGCATGGGTGATCCCTCCGCTCCGGCGCTGGTGCCCCTGCCCGGCGGCGGCCACATGCGCGACGCCAAGGGCGAACTGGTCAAAACCACGCTGAACGAAAACCTGTTGCTGAAGCTGCAGCAGGAAATTCCCGGCAGCCTTTATATCCGCTCGACCACCACCAATCCCGGCCTCGAGGCGCTTAACGCCAAGATCGATGCGCTGGTGCCCCAGGAGTTCGACAGCGGTACCCGAACCCGGCCGATCGAGCGTTTCCAGTACTTCATCATCGGCGCGCTGGCGCTGCTGGCGCTCTACCTCGGACTCTCCGAGCGCCCCTACCTGAATGGACGCAAAACGGCGGCGGCGCTGGACCTGCTGGCCGCGCTGGCCCTGCCGCTCAAGGCCCAGGATGAACCTGCCGTCCCGGACGAACTGCAGCTGAAGCCATCGCCGAAAACCGAGGAAACGACTCCTGCCGTTTCGGACCCGGCCACGCTTTATAATCTCGGGCGCGAAACGCAGTTGGAGAAAAAAGACGGCGCCGACCAACTTTATGAAAAATCGATCAACACCGCCGGTGATAATCCGCTGGTGCGCGGCCGCGCCTTCCACAACCTCGGCGTGCTGCTCCACGAAAAAGCCCGCGCCCAGCTCCTCGAAGCCAACACCCAGCTCCCTCAGAATCTGGATAATGCCGACAAGGCCCTTTCCACCACGCAACAGCTCCTGAATCAGGCCGAGGAAATGTATCTCCGCTCCATGACCGAGACCAAGGCCGATCAGTCCACCGGCGCCAACTTCGCCGTCAACCAGCAGTTGCTGCTGCACGACCATAAGATCGCCGATGATCTGAAAAAAGACATCAAGGAATTCAAGGAGAAGCACCAGCAGTCGATTCAACAGCTGGAGGAATCCATTGCCGCCGGACAGGAATCCCGGCCGGACAAGAGTGTGAAAACGCGCCAGACCGTCAAGCGCCTGAACGAGCTCTCGCAAAAGCTCCAGCAGCAGCAAATGCTGCAGGACTCCGGCGAAGCCCTGAAGGAAGTCGAAGAAGCCCTGAAGGTCATCGCCTCCGATGACGCCAAAGCCACGGAGCACCTGCAGAAAGCCCTCGAAATCCTGAAGAAAAAAGACGATCAGGACAAAGATCAGAATAAGGACCAGCAGGATAAACAGGACAAGCAGGATCAGAATAAAGATCAACAGGATAAACAAGATCAGAATAAGGACCAGCAGGATCAGAATAAAGATCAGAACAAAGATCAGCAGCAGCAACCGCAACCCCAGCAAGCTCAGCCCGAGGAACAGAAAATCGACCCTCAGCAGGCGAAAACGCTGCTTGAACAAATGGCCAAAGACGAGAAAAACCTGCGCGACGCCATAAAAGCCATGCGTCAGGAAAAAGCGAAAGACATCAAAGTGGAAAAGGATTGGTAAGTGTAAGATGAGAGCACTACTGACATTGATATTGTGTTTGACGGCGGCCCTGGGCTTCGCCGAGGTCACCGTCTCGGTAGAGCCAAACGTGGTCGCCGTGGGCGAACGCTTCACGCTCTGGCTGAGCAACGACGGTCGCAACACCCCGCAAATCATCGATTTCCCCGAGCTGAAAGGCATCCGCTGGTACCCGAACAGCCGCAGCTCGAAAACCGAGATCATCAATGGCCGTGCCAGCTCCAGTGTCGGCTACACCGCCATGGCTCTGGCCGAGGGAAGCGTGGAGATTCCGGCGCTGAAAGTGATCATCGGCCGCGATACGGTCACCACCAAGCCCGTCAAGTTCGAAATCGTCACCGCCGACAAGCTGCGCCAGGCCCGCCGCCAGCAGCAGGATTCCACCGAGGATTCCCTGCCGCTCAAGGACAAGGTTTTCGCGGAAGGGCGTTTCACAACGGGCGAACGGACGGTTTACATCGGCGAAGAAGTTCCGGTGGAGGTGAAGGTGTTTGTCCTGGAGGGTACGCGCGCCGGAATGGGCTGGCCGGAACTGAATTTCGACAAAGTCTCCTACCACGATTATAAGGCGCAGAACCCCGAAAATCCGCGTTTTGAGGGCGTTCCCCGCCCCGAATATGCAGTCCGCAACAAGAACCGGTTTGTGATCCGGACCTTCCGGGCGGCCATCCGCCCGCTGGCCACCGGCGAAATCAAGGGCCACGCCGTCGTACAAACGGAAATCCAGATGGCGACCCGCAATTCCCGCGATGATGATTTCGATAATTTTTTCGGTTTCCAGAGTACCCGCCGGGTACCCCACCAGCTGAATGTCAACTTCCCGCCGTTAAAGGTCAAGGCCCTGCCCGCAGCTCCCGCCGGAACGGATTTCCTCGGGCTGATCGGCGAGTGGAAGGTTGAGTACAAACTCTCGCAGGACGAGTTCAAAGCCGGCGATCCCTTCACCTTGTCGCTGAACCTCAAGGGACGCGGCTCCCTCGACACGTTGAATGCGCCGAAACTGGACCTCCCCGGCTTTCGCGTTTATCCGCCGGAAGTGGACAAGCAGAGCGGCAGCGCCACGATCAAATATGTGATTATCCCCCTGCGCCCCGGCGAGGATACGCTCCGGATGAAAACCGCCACCTTCGACCTCGCGGGCGATAAATATCAGGGCTTCGATTTCGAGCAAAAAGTGGACATCAAACCGGCCGGAAACATGGTTCAGGGCGCTTCCGCCTCGCAGCTGGTGGTGGAAGGCGCCGCCAAAGCAGAACCGCAAGTCAAACCCGAAATCAATACCTCGCGCTCCAATATTCTGTACCTGAAAAAAGACATGTCCTGTACGGTTTCCAAACCATTTTACCTGAATAATTTCATCTGGGTACTGGCACTGATCCTGCTCGGCCCGCTGGTGTTTGTGGTCAACGAAATGCGGCTCATGCGCCGGGACAAGCTGAACGGCTCCCCCGCCATCCTGCGCCGCCGCAAGGCCCTCGGCACCGTCGGCAAGGTCAAGCGCCTGCTGAAAAATACTCCGCCGGAAGAAATTCCCCGAGTTATTCAAACCGAAGTAGTGCCATTGCTGAACGACTACCTCGGGCTTCCCCCCGGCACCACCGCCACGGAACTGGCCGACGCTGTCAAGGACGCGGGGCTCGCCGAATGCCTGAGAAACTCCGGCAATGCCGGTTTCATGCCCGGCGGCGTCTCGATGAATCATACCGAATTGAAGCAGAAAATCATCAAAGCGCTTAAATATGTGTCGCTGATTCTGTGCCTGTTGATTCCGGCCGGTGTTTGTGCCAACATGACCGAGGATGAGGCCAAGGCATTCAATGCTTACGACAACGGTGATTTCACCGCGGCCGCCGAATATTTCCGCAGCCGGGTCCGTCCGGACAAAGTCAGCCCGTATGCGCTGTACAACCTCGGCAATGCGCTCTGTCAGTCCGGCAAGCTCGGCGAGGCACTGGCTTGTTACGAAAAAGCCCACCTGCTGGCCCCGCGCGACAGCGATATCACGGAAAATCTCAACTTCGTGCGCCGCAAACTGATGCAGCCGGAAATCGGCCAGATCAGCAACCCCGGCGACCTCGTACTGGCCGTTCGCGACAGCCTCCGGCCCGATCACTGGCTGCTGGTGCTGGCCGGCGCCTGGTGCTGTTTCTGGCTGGGTGCGGCATGCCGCCGCAAGCTCGGATTCAACCGCAAATTACTGCTATTGATCACAATCGGGATTATTACACTCGCGGCGGGCACGGCGCTCTTCACTCAATTGAGCGGACCGTATGCGGGAAATCAGGCGGTTGTGCTGCACAATGGTACGCGGCTGCGTTCTCTCCCCTCGGATCAATCCGGCAAGGTGGAAAGAACGCTGCGCGAGGGCGACCGCATTCAGATCATCGAATCGCGGCGCGACTGGATTCTGGTGCGCACGGACAACGCCGAGGGATGGCTGAAGTCCGGCGACATGGACATTATTCGCTGAACTTGACCGGGCGTTCTTCGTAGTTGACGTCGACCCATTCACCGGCTTCGACATTGCTCAGTTCGAGCTTCTCGGTCAGTTCGCCGAGGAAGGCTTCGCGGCGCTCTTTCACGGGGTCGCTGATGG
>JBEBRW010000089.1:0-12030 GCA_040394635.1 Victivallis vadensis
CGAAGGGGTTCCGGTTAGCCAGCGTTTTTTTCACAAAACGTAGAAGAACCAAAAATATGGGGCTCTCTGTAGCCACGGTTTCTCGTGTCATGAATGGCTGCGACAAGAACCGCGTGCGTCCGGAGCTGGCGGAGAAAATTCGCGAAGAAGCCCGCAGGACCGGTTTCCAGCCGGATCGCGCGGCCGGACAGCTTCGCAGGCGCCGTTCCAATCTGATCGGGGTCCTTCTCCCTTCCCTGTCAGTGGTCGGGTTTTACTCCGAACTGGCGGGCGAGCTTCATGAGTTGATTCTGAAGCGCGGCTACTTTCCGGTTTTCGCCTTCTGGATTCAGATCGAAGAGGCGCTGAAGGCGTATCAGAACATCGTGTCATGGCGAATCGACGGCCTGATCACCGTCCAGCCCGACATCATCGAAGGCAAGCCGAATTTCCCGATTGTCTCTTATTACAATGAGGACCCCCGTTTTGACTGCCTGGTGACCGATTTTGAAAAAATTTTCCGGGAGCTGCTGGAATACCTCACTTCGCTCGGCCATAAGAACATCGTGTGGATCGGTTATAATTTCGATGACCGGTTGATGTGGCTCGTGCGTTTGTGCGCTGAATATCAGATCAAGTTCCGGAGCATCGATTGCGATGATTCGATCTTGCTTTCCAGTTCGGCCGGATACCGCCTGGCGGAGAAAATGCTGAAGGAGCAGGCGGACGACCTGCCGACTGCCATCATCGCATCGAGCGACGATATTGCTTTCGGTGCCATCCGGTGCCTGGCGGACCACGGCTACCGCTGTCCGGAGGATTTCAGCGTGGTCGGGAGCGACAACGCCAAGCAGGGCGAGCTTTATATTCCGGCGCTTACGACCATCAAGCACGCCGATGTATCGCTGGCGGAGCTGCTGGCGAACCAGATTTTCAGAAGAATCGAAGATCCAACCCTCCCGAGAAGCAGGGTTGTGCTCAAGAGAAGCCTGGTCGTCCGGGACAGTTGCGCCAAGCCGCGGTCGCATAAGCTTGCACCTACGGCGGTGAACCCGAAGAAGAAGTATCGTAACCTGCCGGTTCTATGAGAATTTTCTCAATTTATAAAAAACCTTAACAAAACAAGGAAGATAGAATGAAAAACAATGTTGCGTTCAGAATTTTTACCTTGATCGAGCTCCTGGTCGTGATCGCAATTATCTCGATCCTCGCCGCCATGCTGCTGCCGGCCCTGAATAAAGCCCGCGCCAAAGCGCATGCCGCCAGCTGCATCTCAAATCAGAAGCAAATCGGGCTGGCCACACAAATGTACACAGACGACAATAACGATGTAATGCCCATGTCGGCTTGTTATAGTCGGGCCACCAATATCGGAGGACCTACGTTTGGCTTCAGTATGTGGATAGATGTGTTGTACCCGTACCTGACTGGTGGACAGGAGGCCCCCGTGTTGGCGGCAGGGGTTCAATTGACGAAACTCCTGATCTGTCCCGGGGGAGGCCCGGACACGATCTGGTATGAGAGCGGCGTTCCAGTGTCGAATTACGCATGGAATTCATCCATGGGTTACGTCGCTACCACGTATGGTAGAGAGTCGCGTACACTTGGCAGTTGCAAGCGTCCCTCGGTTATGAAAATAATGGCAGAGTGGAAAGGTTGGGCTCCGATTGCCCACTCTGAACCCATAGCTGAATTCTTTGTCAATCATAAGGACACGGTGAATTTCCTGCATGCAGACGGACATTCCTCGGCTAACACCGACTGGCGTTATTTAACGACTTCCGGGTATGATGACACCTGGTATTTCAGTAACGGGACAAACGGAAACGCATGGAAAAATTGATAAAATACTTGCTGTAAATCCAGCCGCAATTATCATCTCCCGAAATAATCGGCCAGTAAAAGATGGTTAATCCGGGTAGGGTCGCCTGTTCCAGGCGACCGCTCTTCGCGGGCCGAATATCCTGTTGCCATAAGCGAAAAGGGCAAAGCGCCCTACTGAACATAAAGCTTAAATTTTCACCATATTACAAAGGAATCCAATGAAGTTATTATCAGGATTGTTGTTATTCGCGCTGTCGTTCATGACCGTTTGCGCGGGGACGGAATTTTTCAACGGCGGGGAAACCGCCTGGAAAATCGGGCTTTCGCCCAGCGCCACGGCGGAGGAGAAGTATGCCGCGGAGGAATTGCAGAATACATTGAAGAAGATATCGGGAGCCGATTTTCCGGTTATTACCATCACCGCGGCTCCAGAACGGAACACCATCCTGATCGGAACGCCCGCCACCGCGGCGTTCATCAAGGAAAAAGCGCAAGAGTTGAAAATCGTCGATGGCGAAATAGAAGAACTCACGGTCCGGACTTCCGGCGGCAATCTGTACCTGGCCGGAAACCAGCCGCGTGCGGCGCTTTACGCGGTCTACTCCTTTCTGCAGAATCAGCTTGACGTGCGCTGGTTCTGGCCGGGAGACGACGGGGAGTACCTGCCCTCGTTGAAGACATGGAAACTCGGCGATATCGATTATCAATTCAAACCGGTCTTCCAATTGCGGGAGATGTCTCTCATTGTAAACGCGGTCGATATCCCGACTGAAATCTGGATGGCCCGAAACTTCCTGAACTGCGGCTCGCGCACATTGTCCATCCGCGACAAAGCCGGTTATCATAAACTGGAAATCGGTCACTATGTCGGGGTTTTCCAGCCGCTTTTTTCGGAACGTCCCGAGCTTTTCGCTCTGGTCAACGGCGAACGTGTCCCGGAAGGCTTCGGCGGCTGCTGGTCCAATCCGGAATTTACCCAACATGCGGTCAACCGGATCGTCAATATCATCCAAAAAGGCGAACTGGAGCTGATCAACGCTTTCCCGGAAGACATTCGCATACGCTGTGAATGTCCGGGATGTACCGCGAATCCAAACCGTTCCGCCCGATGGTTTGACTACCAAAAAACGTTGATGCGGGAAATAAAAAAACAGTGCCCGGATATAAAATTTGCCGGACTTGCATATGCCGAATATTGCGAGATTCCCAATACCACCATCGAAGGACTCGAATATGTCGACGTCTGCCTGAACAGATGCTATGTGCATAAGCTCAATGACCCGAACTGTCCGGCAAACCAGGCGGCATTCGAACTCCTGAAAAACTGGCAGAAGAAATACGCCGATATCGGGCTCTACTCCTATTCATTCGACGCCATCTGGCCGAATCCCGCCTACATGCCTTTCTGGCACATGCTCGAAGATGAAATGCGGGTCTGCCGCGATATGAAGCTTGTCCATGTGAAAACGGAACAGCCGGTCCAATGGGATGAAAATGCCCGGCGCGAGGATATCTACAATCTCATCCACCGCACTGCATATTACATTTATGCCAGACTCACCTGGGACCCGTCCGCAAGTGTCGACGCCATTCTCCGCGATTTCTGCGCCAAAGTCTACGGCCCGGCTGCGGATATCATGTATGAATACCATGACGCCATGGCCAAACAGTGGGACTCCATGGAGATACACAATATAACGGACAGTGGTTCTTCTGCTTTGCCGCTTGCTCCCGTTTTCATTAATGATAAAGTCATCGCCATGGCGCATGATAAGTTCGACAAGGCGCTGAAAGCGGCGGAAGGCAATCCGAGAGCGACCGCCGATATTGAATTGGACCGGAAGTTGTTCGCCAGATGGGAATCGCTCTATTTGAATGTCACGGCAAACGGTCTCTCGATCTGCGCCCAGCAAATGCCCGAAGGAAACGGTTTCAAAAATATCCCTAAGCTCCGCATGGCGAATAAGGAAGGCCAGCCAACGGACTCGACGGTCTCCATGTACTGGACGGCCAAGGCGCTCCACATCCGCGTGGAAGGCCCCGAAGATAACATGGACCTCCTGAAAGACGGCCCGACCGGCAAAGATGTTTATCTCTGGAAAGGCGACAACAAATACGACAACGTGGAAATCTTCCTCGAACCGCACGACGGCCAGGGCTACCGTCAGCTGGCCGCCAATCCGGCCGGCGGTACGTATGACGCCATCAAGTGGGATACCTCGTGGAACCCGGAATGGGAGGTGAAAACCACTCTCGGGGAAAATTACTGGACCATGGATTTCACCATTCCGATCGATGCAATCACCGGTTCGGCGCCCAGGCACGGCGACCAGTGGCATGTTACCATCATCCGCAATAACCAAACGGAAACACTTGCCTTTCCTTTCGCCTCATATCACAGTTCCTTAAGCGGAGCCGCGCTCTATTTCAGCACGGCGGCGAAACACTCCATTGCCTGGATATCCTCCAAAGGATTTGACCGGGGCATGCGCTGCACTTCTGCCATCCCGCAGCTCGTCGAGCGTAACTGGAAGTTCACCAACGTGCACGGCGTGGAAGGCGCGGTCAATATGGACCTCAAGGATACCGAGTTCATCTATATCGAAAATTATCAGAATAATTTCCCGCAGAGCTTTTTCGACGAAAAGCTCATCCCCGCGGTAAAGAACGGCGCGGTGGTCTTTTTCGGCAGTTACTTCTCTCTCGATAAACTGCAAACGCAGTTTTCCGATCCGACCTACGAGATCAAATTCACCGAAGACGCGGGCAAGGTCCGCAAACCCTCCTACATCCGCGACGACGAGTTTTTCACCATGCCTAACCCGATGAAAAATCATCTGGTATTCACCCCTTCCGGCACCCTGACCCCGAAATACCCGGAGAGCTGGACCGTCCTCGCCGCGCAGAAAAACGCCGACGGTCAGGAAAAGCCGTTCATGCTGGCCCGTCCCCTCGGCAAGGGCATGGTCGTCATCTGCGGCGACATCCTCGGATTGCCCCTCTTCGAAAATCTGTTGGAATACAACAAGCACATCAAGCGCTGAAAATCACTTGCGAGGTGGAATACCCGCCACCCCGCATAGTAAATACTTTTGATGCGATGGAGCGGGTTTTCTCCAGTAAGCAAAACAAGAAATTCAAACATTCGTAATATAAGGATCAAAGAATGAAATTCGTATCAGGATTGTTGTTATTCGCGCTGTCGGTCATGACGGTTTGCGCGGGGACGGAATTTTTCAACGGCGGAGAAACCGCCTGGAAAATCGGGCTTTCGCCCAACGCCACGGCGGAGGAGAAGTATGCCGCGGAGGAATTGCAAAACACCTTGAAGAAGATATCGGGCGCCGATTTTCCGATCGTTACCATCAACGCGGCTCCGGAACGGAACACCATTCTGATCGGGACGCCCGCCACTGCGGCGTTCATCAAAGAAAAAGCGGCTGAGCTGAATATTCCCGATGGAAACATCGAAGAGGTCGCCGTCCGTACCTCCGGCGGCAATCTGTACCTGGCAGGAAACCAGCCGCGCGCCGCGCTTTACGCCGTCTATTCCTTTCTGCAGAATCAGCTTGACGTGCGCTGGTTCTGGCCGGGGGACGACGGGGAGTACCTGCCCTCTTTGAAGACGTGGGAACTCGGCGATATCGATTTTCATTTCAAGCCGGTTTTCCGTTTCCGGGAAATGACCCCGTGCGTGACCGCCGACCATATCCCGACGGAAATCTGGATGGCCCGCAACTTCCTGAACTGCGGCTCGCGTACCCTCTCGATCCGCGACAAAGCGGGGTATTACAAATATGATCTCGGGCATTATGTCGGGGTTTTCCAGCCGCTTTTTTCGGAACGTCCCGAGCTTTTCGCTCTGGTCGGCGGCAAGCGCGTACCGGAGGGTTTCGTCGGCTGCTGGTCCAATCCGGACTTCACGGAACACGCGGTGAACCGGATCGTCAACATCATCAAAAGAGGCAATCTGGACCTGATGAACGCATTTCCCGAAGACATCCGCGAGCGCTGCGAGTGCCCGGAATGCACCAAAAACCCCGACCGTTCCTCGCGCTGGTATGATTACTACAAGGTACTGATCAAGGAAATCAAAAAGAAGTGCCCCAACGTAATGTTCGCCGGCACCGGATACGCTGAATACTATCAGATCCCGACCACTACCATCGAGGGCCTTGAATATGTCGACATCTGCCAGAACAGATGCTATGTGCATAAGCATGACGACCCCAACTGCCCCGAAAACCTGAAGGGCTTCAAACTCCTCAGCGACTGGCAGAAGAAAACCACGATCGGCGTTTACGGCTATGAATTCGACGCCATCTACCCGAACCCGGTTTACATGCCTTTCTGGCACATGCTGGAAGATGAAATGCGCGTTTTCCGGGACATGAAGCTTGTCCATGTAAAAACGGAACAGCTGATCCAATGGGGGGACGAAAACACCCGGCGCGAGGATATCTTCAACCTCATCCACCGCATCGACTATTACATCTATGCCAGGCTGACCTGGGACCCGTCCGCGAGTGCCGACGCCATGCTCCGCGATTTCTGCGACAAAGTTTACGGTCCGGCCGCGGATATCATGTTTGAATATCATGACAACATGGCGAAACAGTGGGATTCCATGAAGATTCACATCGCCACGGACACGGGCGCTTCGGCGCTGCCTGTTGCGCCGGCATTCATCAATGAATCGATCATCGCCATGGCGCAGGATAAATTCGCCAAGGCGCTTGAAGCGGCCAAAGGCAATCCGCGGGTCATCGCCGATATCGAGCTGGACCGCAATCTGTTCGCCAAATGGGAAGCGCTGTATCTGAACGTGACGGCCAACGGTCTTTCCGTCTCCGCCCCGCAGCTGCCGGAAGGAAGCGGGTTCGAGGACGTCCCGAAAATGCGCATGGTGGACAAAGCAGGGAAGCCGACCGATTCGACCGTTTCGGTATTCTGGACCCAAACAGCGCTCCATGTCCGCGTCGAGGGCCCCGAGGACAACATGGAGCTCCTGAAGGAATGCCCGACCGGCAGAGACGTCAACCTTTGGAAAGGCGACAACAAATATGACAACGTGGAAATCTTCCTCGAACCGCACGACGGCATAGGCTACCGCCAGTTGGCCGCCAATCCCGCCGGCGGCATGTACGACGCCATCAAGTGGGATACCTCGTGGAACCCGGAATGGGAAGTGAAAACCACGCTCGGAAAAAATTACTGGACCATGGACTTCACGATTCCCTTCAAGGAAATCACCGGCTCCGCACCCAAAAACGGCGACCAGTGGCACATCACCATCATCCGCAACAATCAAACGGAAACACTCGCTTTCCCCTTCGCCTCATACCACGCTTCTTCGAGTGGCGCCTCGCTCTATTTCAACAACGCGGCGAAGCAGTCGATCGTCTGGATATCCTCCAAGGGATTCAGCGACGGCATGCGCTGCACCTATACCGTCCCGGCGCTCGTCGAGCGCAACTGGAAGTTCACCAACGTGCACGGTGTGGAAGGCGCGGTCGATGTGGACCTCAAGGGGGTCGACTTCATCTATATCGAAAACTACCGGAACGATTTCCCGCAGAGCTTCTTCGACAAGAAACTCATTCCCGCGATCAAGAACGGCGCGGTGGTCTTTTTCGGCAGTTACTTCTACCTCGATAAACTGCAAACGCAGTTCTCCGATCCGACCTATGAGATGGGCTTCACCGAAGACGCGGGTGAGGTCCGCAAACCCTCCTATATCCGTGACGACGCGTTTGCCACGACCCCGAACTTGATGAGAACGAACCTGGTTTTCACCCCCTCCGGCACGCTGACCCCGAAATACCCGGAGAAATGGGTCACCCTCGCCGCGCAGAAGAACGCCGACGGGAAGGAAAAGCCGTTCATGCTGGCCCGTCCCCTCGGCAAAGGCATGGTCGTAATCTGCGGCGATATCCTCGGCCTGCCTCTCTTTGAAAACCTGCTGGAATACAACAAGCACATCAAACGCTGAACAAGCTGGCCTGCGCCGGACCGGAAAACCGCTCCGGCGCAGATTTCACCTTCACCCAAACAAACAATCGGCTGATATGCTCGATTGTTTTCTTCATTGATGACAAATCGTCTTTGGGGGGAATTCGTAATTGAAGTGTGTTGAAATATCCATTTTCTTTTCGCTGCATTGGCTGTAAATTATATAGCAATTCTCAAAATAAACTTTCGGAGCTTAAAAATGAAAAAACTCAAAATCGGTATTATCGGATGCGGTCAAATCAGCAAATGCCTGCATGTCCCGGACTTGCTCGGCCTCGGCAAACAGGCGGAAATAGCGGGTTTGTGCGACATTGACGTGAAAAAGGCGTCCGCCCTGGCCAAAGCAAACAAGCTCGACGTCAAGGTATACAAGAAAGCGGCTGACCTGCTCGCCTCCGGCATCGACGCCGTCGTCATCGCCACCCCGAACGACAGTCACTACGAATTGACCATGCAGAGCCTCAAGGCCGGCGTCCACGTGCTGGTCGAAAAGCCGATGACCACCGATCTCCGCAAGGCCAACGCCATGCTCGCCCTCGCCGAAAAGCAAAACCTGATCCTCCAGACCAATCAGACCTTCCGTTATCTGCCGATGTACAATCGCATGAAGCAGATTCTGGATTCCGGCGAACTCGGCGCGCCGCAGCATGTCCGCTGCCTCCGCGTGATGACCGCCACGCCGAACATCGCCTGGTCCCCGGGCGCCGACTGGTTCGTCAGCAAAGCGGCGCACGGCGGCCTCCTGATGGATATCGCCGTTCACATGGCCGACCTCCTTCATTGGTTTTTCGGCGGCATCAAGAGCATTTCCGCGCAGAACACGATCCGCCTGCCGAAGGGCGAAGTCATCGACAACACCGTTTCGCTGTTCCGCTTTGAAAACGGCGCAACCGGCGTGCTGGAACTCTCCTGGACGGCTCCCTTCGGCGCCAGCGCGTTTGAGATTTACTGCGAAAAAGGCACCATCATCCTGAACCCGGATTCCGCCTCGTTCTCCGTCCGCCTGAAGGGCTCCGACAAGGTCAAGACCATAGAAGCGGCCAAGTGCAAATTCGACAACAGCCACACGTGGTTCATCAATGCGATCCGCGGCAAATCCGGCAACCCGGCCGGCGGCAATGTCGGCCGCAACGCCGTGGCGATTCTTTCCGCCATGGAAAAGTCCAGTGAATCCGGCAAAGCCGTCAAACCCCTGACCGTGTAAAAACAGAGGAACATGGAATCATGATCAAAGTAGGATTGAGTTCATACAGCCTGTGGCAGGCCATTTCCGCCGGGCAGATGGATATTTTCGGCGCGATCAAATTCGCGGCGGAAAACGGCGCACAGCATATCGAAATCGTGCCGGCCGGTTACACCGTCAACGGCGACGACGATTTGGCCAAGAAAATCGTGGCCGCGACCAAGGAAAGCGGCATGGAAATCTCCAGCTACACCGTGGGCGCCAACTTCATTCAGCCCACCGTTGAAGAATACAAGCAGGAAATCGAACGCGTCAAGACCGAAGTGGAAACCGCCGCCAAACTCGGCGTTACCCGGATGCGCCACGACGCCGGTTCCCGCCCGCTCCCGGAAACCACCTGCGAGAACTTCGAAAAAGACCTGCCGCCCGTGGCCGAAGCCTGCGGCATTGTGGCGGACTTCGCCGCCCGTTACGGCATTGTCACCAGCGTTGAAAACCACGGTTTCCACTTTCAGGGAAGCGAACGCGTGCAGCGGTTGGTCCTGGCGGTGAACAGACCCAATTTCCGGACCACGCTTGACGTCGGTAACTTCCTCTGCGTGGACGAAGATCCCGAAGTCGCCACCATGAACAACATCAAATTCACCTCCATGGTTCACTTCAAAGACTTCTACATCCGCCGCAGCGTAGAGAACGCCGAAGGCTATATCGCCACGCCTCACGGCCGCTACATCCGCGGAGCCGTTACCGGCGACGGCGATATCAATCTGAAAGCAATCGTGAAGATCATCAAGAACGCCGGTTATGACGGCTTCCTCTCCATCGAATACGAGGGCCGCGAAGAGTGCAAAAGCGCCTGCATCCGCGCCCTGAAAAATGTGTTCGCGCTGGTGGCCGAATAGGCTATAACTTAAAGCTGGTTCTATTCTCTCTTTCGTATGGAATAGAACCGGTTTTTCATTTTGCCGAACCTTAACGCAATTTCACGGTGGCTGCGGGCTTTGCGGCGGCTCCGAAGTACAGCTCGATGGAAACGCCGAGTTCAGTCGATTTCAGGATGTAAAAACCGGCGCCGGGCCGATAGGCGGTAAATTCCTGATAACGCCCCCTGTAACTGTCGATCACGCCGGCGAAATCTTTCTGTTCCTTCTGAATCTTTTCGAGGTCGGGAATATTGAAGAATTCTCCGATATCCGCCATGCGTTCCTGGGCAAAAGGAGCGTTGGGGCTGGAGACGATGCTGAAACAGGTAAACTGGGTAATCGTACCATGTTCATCTTTGTAGCGCACCAGATTCGTATTATGAACATGGGCGCTGAAAACGATGGCGTTGCGTTCCGCCAAAATTCTCCGCAGTTCAAGCCGTTCCTGTTCCCGGTTTGGCCGCCCGAACACCACACCATCGGCTCCCCTGCTTCTGACGCACGGCAGGACCGGGTAATGAGTCAGGAAAAACACCTGCCGCGCGTCCGTATTGGCGGCGAGCTCTTTTTTGACAAATTCGACATCCGGCTCCATGCCGTCGAAAAAAATGTACAAATCGCCTTCCTGTTTTACCGCATAATTGGCTTTATTCTGCAGCGGTTTGTCAAGCTTCAACGCCCCGGACAAATACGGCAGTACGATTTCGTTATAAGCCGTTTTGCCGCCTTTGCCCCGGACATCGTGATTCCCCTTGACCGGGTAAAATGGAATTTTCAGTCGTTTATTGAACTGATTCAGGGCCTGTTCCAGCGATTTCCGGTGAAGCTCCCCGCTGCCGCAATCCCCCTGGATCAGGTCCCCGAGCTGTATTGCAAACGCCGTATCCCGGGAAACCTGTGCCGCCGCGGCATCCAGCATGGCCGGGATGTTTGCTTTCCACTGAGCCATATTCCGCTCGAACTCTTTTTGGAGATTCTGGCTGAGCGTCTGTCCGGCTACCCGTACTTCGGGGGTATCATAGTGCACATCGCCAAACAGTAGTACGTCATAGGCTTTTACAGAAAGAACCGCACACGCCAGGAGAACGAAAACATTCAATAATTTTTTCATTTTTTCCTCTTCGGTTAATTTGTTCGCTACCAGGATTATACAGGGAAGACAATTCAGCCGCGTCTGCTGATATTTATGGCGCGATGTTCAATGTTTCCGGCGCGCGTTGACGGCACGCCCGCAAATGTGCAATGCCGCTTTTCACTTCATCCGCCATGCCTTCCGGCGGGGAATACAACTCCTCAAACGAAAACCATCCTTTATAACCGGCCAGCTTCAGGGCAAACATGATTTCCTCATAGTCGACCAGTCCGCATTCAACAGGACTTTTGGCATAGGTAACCTGATATTTACCATTGGCGCCGCATCCGGACTCGATGGTCATATTCTTCACATGCACGTAAGCCAGAAAATCTCCCATGACCTCAACGGCGCCACGCGGACGAATAAATCCTTCCATATAAGTATTGGCGGGATCGTAAATCACACCGCAATACCGCGGGTCAAATTCATCCATTACCGCTTTGACCGCCAGCGGCGAGGCAAAACACGAACCGCTATGAGTTTCAAGGACATAACGCAAACCGAATTCCCTGCCCAGCGCCGCCAGCTTTTCGAGCCCCTGACGGGTCTTTTCCAGCAGAACATTAAAACTCTCGGGCTGCTGAGTCGACTCCTCATAATTCCAGGCGTACCACGGGTGTGCGACCCGCAGCATTTTTCCACCGTTCCGGGCCACAAGTTCACTCCAGCGGCGAATCGCCTCTGTATCCCAAAGCATTCCGCCGTTGATATAGGACAAAATCTCCAACCCGGCATCCTCGGTGACTTTGCGCATTTCCGCAGCTGCCGCGGGAGCGTTCTCCAGGGAAGGCAGCCCCCATTCAATCCCGTCAACCCCCATCTGGAGCGCAATATCGACGATTTCAGCGTGAGTGAAATGGTTCCGCAAGCAATTTGTATTAATGGCGAATTTCATATTTTATTTCCTTACTATTCAGACAAAAGGGTTCTTCTACGTTTTGTGAAAAAAACGCTGGCTAACCGGAACCCCTTCG
>JBEBRW010000090.1:0-11768 GCA_040394635.1 Victivallis vadensis
CTCGCTGCTCGCTGCTCGCTGCTCGCTGCTCGCTGCTCGCTGCTCGCTGCTCGCTTAAATTTTTCCGAACTTGATGATTTGGTCAAATCATCAAGTTCGTCCTGCAGCTTCGCCGCAGGACCCCATTCCAGCGAACAACCCGCGCACGGGAAATTCTCCCCGTCACGGAGATTCACGAAATAAACAGATCTCAAATTGTCGTAATACCTTAGCATCACAGCGTTAAAGCCTTAAATCAATTCATGTCAAAGTAGCTTTTCAAAGCATAAAAATACAATACTTTTGACTATAATTTAACTTTTTACTCTCTCGATAATTTTATTAATTTCTCTATATCTGTGCAATAAGATATCACCTCATCAACAAAAAGCAAATCATAAACTTTACTATCATACTTTATTTGTTGAATATACATTGCCAAAACCACCACACCCGCCACCCGGCAGCACAAAAACAGCCTCATCCACAGCCATCAGAGGGAGAAAAATTATTTTTCGGTAATCTTTATTTCAATCACAACATATCCCCAGCTTTTAATCTCTTGTATTTTTTTGTATTTTTTTGATATTTTACGTATTGACTTTTTACTTGCTTTGCTGTATAATAGTCCCATAAGAACAGTAACTGAACAGGATTTATATCGTTATGGCACTGACCACTTCACCGCCGAAACGTCAACAGGTAATTGACGAAATCATCGCCAGCATCAATCGCGGCACCCTGCCGCCGGGAACCCGGCTGGCCACTGTACGCGATATGTCGAATCACTTCGACGTCAGCTTGTCGGTCATCCAGACCGCACTGCATGAACTGGTCCAGGAAGGCATGGTCGAGTGTCGCGGCGCCTCCGGTTTTTATGTCAAAGGCATTCCGGCGCCCGCCGCCGCGCCGGCCATGGAAAAACCGGAAGCCAAGCCCGCCGAGGGCCAGGTTTTCCTGAGTTGTTATCACCATGCGGACCTGGTATGGCGGCATACTTATGAGGAATACGACGCGATCCGGGAGAGGCAGATGATCCAGCTCCTGCGTTATTTCGACGAATACCCGGCTTTCCGCTTTTTCATCGACCAATCCGAAGTGCTGCGGCGCTATATCGACAAGCATCCCGAGCATCTGGAGCCCCTGCGCCAGGCGGTCGCGTCCAGACAGCTGGAACTCGGCGGCGGCCTGAGCATTCCCGACCTCAACTTATGCGGCGGCGAATCGCTGATCCGCAACCTGTTAGCCGGCAAAAAATATTACCGCGAGGTATTCAATACGGAAATTGAGACGGCCAGCATGTGCGACGCCTTTGGCATGTGCGCACAGCTGCCGCAAGTTCTGAGCAAATGCGGCTACAAATGGCTGTTTCCCGGACGCTTACCGAAATTCCCCGACACGCTGCCGAATTATAAACCTTTCAGCTGGCGCGGGCTCGACGGCACCGCGCTGCCGGTAGTGCCGCCTGAGGGTTTTGCCGGGCATTTCGGCTATGACTTCAATGTGCCGATAACCATGCCCGAATCCGTGCGTCTGGCGCAGTCGATCACCAATCTGAAATTGTTGAGCGGCAACGTGATGGCACTTTACCTGACTGAAGAGGAATTCATCGAAGAGGATCTCTTCTGGATTCTGGAAGCGGCCAACCGTCAGGGCGGCAAACTGGTCGAATTCGGACGCTTCGACGATTTCGCCCGCAAGCTCAATCCGGCCGAACTGCCGGTGATCAACGGTGAATTCAACCCGACTTTTACCGGTTGCTACACCACCCGGATTCAAAACAAACAGCTGATCCGCCGCGCCGAAAACCTGATCATGGACGCCGAAATGCTGGGGGCGATAAGCAATTCCGCCAGCGACTTCGCGCCGCTGTGGCAGGAGTTGTTCCTGGCGCAGTTCCATGACGCTGCCTGTGGCTGCGTCACCGATGCAGCCTGCGGGGACATCCTCGCCAAACTCCATACCGTTATCACCGGCAGCGAGAAAATCATCGCCGACCACATGACCAAAATCAGCGGCGCGGGCCTCACGGTTTTCAACCCCAACCATTACCACTGCCCGCAATTGATCAACGGTCCCCTGCCCCCCGCCGGGTGCGACGCCCAGCAGGACGGCAGCGACTGGTTCTGGACGGCGGAACTCCCTCCGTGCGGCATCCGCTCTTTCGAGCCAGACAAGGTCAAAAATACGGTTAAAACAATCGGACCGAAATTCAAAACCGACCATTTCGAGGCCGACTTCAGCGGCGGACTCCCGGTCATCCGTTCCCGCGAAAACGATTGCCAGGTACTCGGCAAAGCGAATTTCGGCGAAATCCTGTTCCGCGCCGAGTACGGTTCGATGTGGGCGGAGACGCTCCAGGGCGGAAACCTCGGGATCGAGCATCAGGAAATCGAAGATGTACAAGTCGAGAGCGGCCCGGTATTCATCAAAGCCATACTGCGCGGCAAGGTCAAACCGGGTAAACCGGACGCTGCAGGCAACCTCGGCGCTTACTGGCCGGGCTTCGGCGACCTGTCGTTCGAACAGGAATACATCTTCCCGCTGCACCTCGATTATTTCAAAATGAAACTGACGCTGAACTGGCAGGGCTGCAATACCAAAATCTCCGTCCGCTTCCCCGTGGAGCTGAAAGAGAAGAAGATGACGGCGCTGTACGAAGTGCCGTTCGGAGCACTCGAGCGCCGTCCGTATTTCGAGGTACCGTATGAATACGAAGAAAGTATCCAGAAGTTGAATCCCAACGACTACCAGACCGCCAAGGGCGACTGGCCGGCGCTGAACTGGGTCGATTATTCCGATCACCGGGGCGGCCTGGCGGTAGCGAACACCGGCACGCCGGGGCACCAGCTCACCGGCGGCAATATCCTGATCAGCCTGCTCCGCAGCGGCACACTGCGCGCCGACGGCGGCATGGTCCCGCAACCGGGCAGTTACGACAATGGCACGCAGGTTTATGAATTCGCGTTCCGTCCGCACCGCGCCGGCGAACAGTACAAGGCATTTGAGCTCGGCCGCCTGCTGAATCACCCGCCCCGGGTGGTGTTCAAGGAAAACGGCAAGGCCGCCGCCACGCAGTCCTGGCTGCATTGGAACGCCAAACAAGTCGCGCTTTCCACCTGGTACCGCAGCGGCGACGGCTGGCTCGTCCGCCTCTACGAAACGCTCGGCAGCACCGCCCTCATCAACCTGAAGTCCGACCTCGGCAAATTCGAACTTTTCGAGACCGCCATGGACGGCGAGAACCCGGTCAAAATTTCCGCCGAAAAAATCAAGTTCCGCCCATTCGAAATCAAAACCTTCAAAGTGATCCATAAATCCAAATAGGAGACGCCCAGATGAAAAACAAAGTTCGAAACTTCACACTGATTGAGCTATTGGTTGTCATAGCAATCATCGCCATCCTGGCAGCCATGCTGCTGCCGGCCCTGAACAAAGCCCGCGCCAAGGCGCATGCCGCCAGCTGCATCTCAAATCAGAAACAAATCGGGCTGAACACGCAAATGTATACGAACGACAATGCCGACGTACTGCCGATGGCGGCTTGGAATGGCTGGCCCCGCAATATCGGAGGCTCTGTTTATGGCGCCGATTTGTGGATAGACATGTTGTATCCGTATCTGGCCGGACAGGAAGCGCCCGTGCTGACGGAAGGAGTTCAATTGACGAAACTCCTGATCTGTCCCGCGGGAGGGCCGGACACGATCTGGCATTCAAGTGACATTCCGGTGACGAATTACGGATGGGATGTATACCTGGGTTTCCCCAACTCCGCCGAATGCAGGCCGCGCACACTCGGCAGTTGCAAGCGTCCCTCGGCTATGAAAATAATGGCGGACCACAAAAACTATCCGATACCCGGCATTGAGCCCTCGGCTAATTTTCTGGCCAATCATAAGGATACGGTGAATTTCCTGCATGCGGACGGGCATTCCGCGGCTTCCTCCGACATGCGTTATATCTCGGACCCTCGTTTTGGGGAATATTTTGACACCTGGTGGTACCGGGACGGAAACGGATGGAGCGATTGATGAAATACCTGCTGACACTGACATTATTGGGCTTGATGACGGCGGCCTGGTGCAATGCTCTTGCCCCGAAAGGCGAACCAGTCACCGTAAAGAACTGGCGTGAACGCGTCATCGTGGTTTCCGCCAATGCCGACGAGCAACAGCGCTTCGGCGCCAAGCTGCTGGCGGATACTCTGGGAAAGATTTTCAACCATGAGTTTCCGGTGGTGAATGACGCCGCCGGCCGCCCGGCCATTGTTGTGGGTGGCGCCACTGAGGCGGCTGATCAAGCCTACCGGATCGCGATGGATGGCGACAATCTGGTGCTGACCGGTGGCAAGCGCGGCCCGATCTACGCGGTGATCGCGTTGCTGGAAGAGGATTTCGGGTGCCGCTGGTATCACTTGAGCGATCCGATGCAGACCCCGGAGGTAACGGCGGATGAGTTCCCGGTCGTGCCACGGGCGTTTGTGCCGCCGTTTGAAGTGCGCGAGGTGCTTTACCGCGATGCCTGGGCCGATGTGTTCGAGGCAAAACACGCCGCCACTGGTACTGACTGGGCCGGTTTCAACCGTATGCAGCCGATCTCGTTTTATGCCAAAGTCCTGCCCCCGTACGGCGGCGGCCTGGCGAATCCGCAGTTTTTCTGCCATACCTATCACGACCTGGTCCCTGCGGATAAATATTTCGCAACCAACCCGGAATTTTTCCCGATGCGCGGTGGCAAACGCTGGGCCACTACGTACGCCGATGGCCAGCTCTGTTATACCGCCAAGGGCCTGCCCGAGGTGATCGCGGCCAGATTGCTTGAAGTGATTGCCGCCGACCCGACCACCCGTATCTACAGTGTTTCGGCCAACGACAACGTATTCGACAACTGCGAGTGTGCGACCTGTACGCCGCTGATCGCCGCTGAAAACGTTTCCGGTGCTCAGCTCAAGCTGGCAAACCGCGTGGCGGAACTGGTCATGGCCCATTACCCGGAAATCCGCATTACCACGCTGGCCTATGTCAACAGTCAGGTCCCCCCGCCACACGTCAAACCGGGCGACAATACCGCGATCATCTATGCCCCGATCCGTGAGCGCGGCGGAGCACTGATGCTGCTGCCGCTGGAAAAAATGCCGAAAATCGTCAATGAAGCCAAAGCCTGGAACAAGATAACGAAACACCTTTATCTCTGGGATTACATCGACAGCGGCGTCTGCAACCCGCTCCCGACCCCGTTCCCGAATTTCGATGTCCTCGAGTCCAACTGGCCGTTCCTGCTGGCCAATGGCTTCACCGGCGTATTCCTCGAAGCCGCCGAAATCAGCAACGCCTCCCTCGGTGAACTGAAAACCTGGTATTGCGTCAAGAAACTCTGGAACCCGGAGTGGAAACTGGATGCCTTGCTGGAGGACTTCATCGTCAACTTCTACGGTCCGGCTGCGCCGGAAATGCGCGAATATGTCGAATTGCAACGTGACGCATGGCGGCGGTTTTATGCGGCCTACGAACCGGGCCAGACCCTTTCGTTCAGCCCTAAAGAAGTCACCAGAATGCGTGAATTGCTCGGCCAAGCCTTGGCCAAAGCGGACGGCAATGAAGCGTTGCAGCGCAAACTGAACCGCGAACTTTTCACCGTATTGACACTAGTCCTGAACGGCTATCCGGACCGCAAAAACCCCGAACCCTACGAAAAATCGCTTCAGGAAGCTCAAATCGCGCTGGCCGTGACAGGCATTACCGTATTCAGCTCGAACCTGCCGGCAAAAGACGTTTTTGCCAAATGGCAGGCGAAAGTGGATAACGTGCGCAACGGCAATCCGCTGCCGCTCTACTGCGACGAATCCGTCGTACTGAACAATACCCCGGTAATATACTTCGGCGCTGCACAGGACGACAAGGCCGCAGTGAACGGACGTGCCTATCGCCAGCCCGGCAGCGAACGCAACGACTGGGGACTTCAATGGAGTTTCGCCGACCTGCTGGCGCAAGCTCCGAATCAGCAGGTCTACGTGGCCCGGGTCCGCTACCGCACCGAGTTGGCAAGCAAGCACAAAGCCGGTTCGCCGCTCTTTCAGGTCGGCTTGTGGAAGTCCGGCATGCAGAACGTCCAGATCGGCACCGTCAACATGCCCGCCGAAGACCCGGCAAATGCTTATACCTGGGGATATTTGTTCCGGGTATATATGTACTCGCCGGCCGCGGAGGGGTGCTTCTACACGGCTCCGGGCATCGGGACCACCGACAAAGAAGCGCTGTGGTTCGACTACTTTGAATTCATTCCGATCGAAAAATTCAAAGACAAGAAGCTCGCCGAATCCCTGCCGCTGATTACCCTGTAACGCAACGAACGAATACGAGAGGCTGACAACACCTCTCGTATTTTTATTTTACGCTTAATTTCTCGGCGATTTTGGCGGCGGCTTCGCTGCGGGCGGCGTCGGATTCATAGGGAATCTGGCGCCAGTTCCAGCGGAAATTGTCCTCCACGCCGCGCGGCACCACGTGCAAATGCGCATGCATCACCACCTGTCCGGCACAGCTGCCGTCCGCCAGATGCAGATTGAAGCCGTCGTAATCCATCGCGCGCTTGAGCGCCACGCCGATCCGGCTGCCGACCTTGAACATGCGTCCCGCGATGTCCTCCGGAATGCTGGAACTGCCCACGTGATGTTCCTTCGGAATCACCAGCGTATGCCCCGGATTGATCGGCCCGATATCCAGAAACGCATACACCTTGTCATCCTCATAAACCTTGCTCGACGGAATCTCGCCCTTAATAATTTTGCAGAAAATACAATCCATAACGACCTCCTTGTTAATTAAGAATTAAGAATTAAGAATTAAGAATTAAAAGGAAATAGACATGCCGCCGGGTGCTACCCGGACGCGGGCCGGCGGCAAAACGAAATGCAAGCCGTAGGTGCTAGGAAAAAGTAAAGAGTGTGGCATATTTTCCAATTCTTAATTCTTAATTCTTAATTCTTAATTCTTAATTATAAGTTGTATTCTTTGATTTTCCGGATCAGCGTCCGGCGGCTGATGCCGAGTTTTTCGGCGGCATGCGTACGGTTGTTGTTGCACTCCTGCAGCGCCGCCATGATCAAATGTTTTTCGTTACTGCTCAAATCCAGCACCTCGGGCATCACAGCACGCACCAGCACCTCGCGCTGATGACGTATCCCCGCCGGGACGTTTTCCAGTTCCAGCACCGGACCGCGCGACAATACCACCATCTGTTCCACGCAATTGCGCAGTTCGCGGATGTTTCCGGGCCATGAATACGAGCTCAGGGCATCCAGCGCCGCCTCGGAAATACCGTCGATCTTCTTGTCGTTGAACTCGGCGAATTCATCCATGAAACGCTTGACCAGAATCGGAACATCTTCGACTCGTTCGCGCAACGGCGGCATCACGATGCTGATCACGTCCAGACGGTAAAACAAATCCTCGCGGAACTTCCCTTCGTCCACCAGCTGCCGCAGATCGCGGTTGGTAGCGGAAATCAGCCGCGTATCAGTATAAATCGGCTCTTCGCCCCCCACCCGCTCAAAAGTCCGGGTCTCAAGCACGCGGAGCAACTTCACCTGAACCATCTGGTCGATCTCGCCGATTTCGTCGAGGAACAGCGTTCCGCCGTCGGCCAGTTCGAAGCGCCCTTTCTTCTGTTCGATGGCCCCGGTGAAGGAGCCTCGTTCGTGACCGAAAAGCTCACTTTCCAGCAAGGTCGCGGGGAGCGCCGCGCAGTTGACGGGGATGAACGCGCCCTGGCGCTCGCTGAGCTTGTGAATGGCGCGGGCGATGACTTCCTTGCCGGTGCCGCTCTCGCCGGAAATCATGATCGTGGAGCGCGTTTTCGCCACCTGCGCGACCATGTTCATGATCTCGCGCATCTGCGGTGACTTCGCCACGATGTTGTCGAGTTCGAAATCAGAGCTGAGGCGTTTTTTCAACCGTTGATTTTCGGCCTTCAATACCTTGTTTTCCAGCGCCTTGTCGATCACATGATCGAGCTGCTCCAGATTGATCGGCTTGGTGACGAAATCGGTGGCGCCCTGCTTGATCGCGGCAATGGCATTTTCGATCGACCCGTAGGCCGTGAACACGATACAGGCCGGCGGCGGCGACTTCTTCAGCGCCGCCCCGATTACCTCCATGCCGCCCGCGCCGGGCATATTCAGGTCGGTCAGAACCAGATCGTAATTGTTGCGCTGCAGGAGATTGATGGCGCGTTCGCCGTCCTCGGCCAGCGTCACCTGGTATTTACGGCGGAAAAAGCGCTCGAGCGCCTCCCGCGTGTGCCGCTCGTCGTCGGCGATCATCATCGTTCGTTTGACGTCATCGCTCATAGGCAATCACTCCTCCCACATCGATGCAAAATCGTGGATATCGTCCACCGAACCGCCCGGAATTTCCAGCACGATCAGCCGCAAATCCACCTTGCGGAAAAGCTTCACCAACTTCGGCAGGTCCATACGGTTCGGCGTCCGCAGCGGCAAGTGCCCGTCGCCCCACTGCAGTTTCGGAACTTCATCGGTGTATTTCGAGGCATGCAAATGCACCATTTTCACCATGCCCGAATTCACGATCTTCTCCGTTTCCGCGTGAAAATCGCGCCCCAGCAAATAGCACGAGGCCCACAGATGACTGGTATCGAGGCAAATCGGATGTTTCAGCGCGATCATGTCGCGGGCGAACATATTGGCGGAGCCGTAAGTCGGAAAATCGTTTTCGATGCAGATGGTCAGGTCCGGATAATCCTCCCGCATCCGTTCGAGGCGCTCGCGCACCAGTCCGCGACGCTCCAGGAACTCCGGCCGGTCGGTGAAATCACAGTTGAACCGCGACTCACCGTCGTAGGAAAGGTCCGCCCGGAACCCGCCGCTCATGGCATCGGTGTACGACAACGTCCGGTTGAACGCCGGGGTCGGCTCGTCGATCATCCGGAAGCCGTGAAAAACACCATGCGTAATGCCATATTCACGCATCAGCGCGGCGCTGGCCGCCAGCTCGGACTGCGCTTCGCCGTCCCGGGCCGCCGCCAGGTTGATATTGTATTCCGCCTGCAGCGGCAGGTGCGCGCTGAGCGGCACCCGGTACGACGCACAGCGCTCGATTTCATCCTCCGGGGCCGAGTTGTGCAGCTGAATGCCGAACTCAAAGCCGTAAAATTCGCAAACCCTGCGGCATTCCTCGCAAAGCCCCGCGCCATGTTCGGCGGTAAAAGGGTTCGAGGTCAGCTGCAGCTGTAATTTCTTACTCATTCTCTTCCGTTCCTTCCTGTTTCGACGGCTGCGGCAAAATATGCAGCCTGCGCCCGATCCGCGGGAAACGCAGCAAAATCGTCGTGCCCTTGCCCTCCCGCGATTGCAGCGACAGCGACGCGCCGTGTTCCCGCATCACCCGCTCGATAATCATCATCCCGATCCCCGACCCGTTCACCTTGGTGGTGTGAAACGGCCGGAACATCCTCCCCAGCTGTTCCGCGCTGATCCCCTGCCCCGAATCGGCAAACTCCAGCGTCACGTAATCGGCGTCATATTCACCTGCGATCTGCAGCGAGCCGCCCTCCGGCATCGCCTGAATCGCATTTTTGATAATATTGTAAAAAGCCTGTTTCAGCTGCGCCGCGTCGCCCGAAATCACCGGCAGCACCTCCGGATGCGAGAAGTTCACGGCAATGCTGCGGTTTTCGATCTCCTTGTCCATGAATTTGATCGTCTCGATCAGCAGTGCGCCGAGCTCGAGCGGCGCCAGCTTGGGACGCCCGGGCCGAATCGCCCGCAGAAATTGATTGATGATATTGTCGAGGCGCTCGACCTCGCCGCGCGCCACCTGCATCATCTCGGCGGCCTCGGCGCGATCAAACTCCTCGCCGCTGTTCAATTCCTGCTGCAGCAACTGTAGATTCAGGTACAAACTGTTCAAAGGATTGCCGATTTCGTGGGCGACCTCCGCCGCCAGCATCGATATCGCACGGTCGGTTTCGGCCTCCAGCTCGTTCATGGTGCGGGCACGGGACTCGGTGATATCGCGCAGGATCACCGTGCCGAGCCCCTCCTCCGCCCCATGCGGCATCAGGTAAAAATGCACATAACGGTGCACCGGGTACATAATTTCGACTTCCTGACTGGAGAGCCGCACCCACTCCTCCTCATCAAGTTCCATGATCTTGCGCCAGTTGACGTTGGTCAGGAACTGCGAAAGCCGGATATTGGTGAGATCCTCGGGCAAGCCCAGGATTTCCGCCGCCGCATGATTGTGGTAAATGATTCGCAAATCGTGATTTATGACCAGAATTCCCTCCTGCATGGCATTCAGCAGCGTATCCAGAAAACCCTTTTCATGATACAGCTTGAGCAGGAACGACTGCAGATTGCTCGAATCCATCGAGTCCATGCGCTGAATCAAACGATCAATAAACTTCTGTTTCGGCATTCGTCACTCTCCAAAAATTACATGAGACAATTTGGCACAGTTACGCAAAAAGTCAAGTTGAAAAAGGGGAAAATTGGAGAATTGGCCGCAGCCGTTGGCTGCTGAATTGGAGAATTGGTCGGCACTTTGTGCCTGAATTGGGGAATTGGGAAGAGACTTTGCACTGAGGCCATATTGTTCACTTCGAATCACACGGACGGTCACAGACTACACGGAGAACCTCTCCCAATTCTCCAATTCAGCAGCCGACGGCTGCGGCCAATTCAGGCGCGCAGCACCGGCCAATTCAGCCACTGAAAAGTGGCGTCCAATTCGCGAGAGCGGATCAGGCGTTTTTGATGGCGTTGACCAGCGTGGTCTTGTCCTTCATGCCAACCATGTGGTTGACGATCTGCCCGTCCTTGAACACAAACAGCGCGGGAATATTGGAAATCTTGAAGCGAACCGCAAGTTCATTGTTCCCATCGATTTCCACCTTGGCGACCGTGCCGATGCCGTCAACTTCGGCCGCGACCTGGTCGAGGATCGGCGAGAGCATTTTGCAAGGGCCACACCATTCCGCCCAGAAGTCCACCAGGACAATACCTTTAGAAGTTTCAGCGTCGAAATCCGCTGTAGTAAGATGTTTCACTGCACTCATATCGTTCTCCTTTCTTGAATGTTTATAAAATTACTCCATTACCGCGACAAAGTCAAATACATTTCGTACTTTTTAGCCGTCACATGTCCGGCACGTCCGGGCTTTTGCGGAATGAGCTAAAAAAATCCGTTTTTTTTATTTACGATAATTGAATTAATTTTCGGCCATGGTATATTTAACAAAACTTATAAAATTCAATTAACTCAAATAAAATTAAAGAAAGACGGAGTAATTTCTGATGTTCAAAAAAATCTGGTATCCGGAGATGATTCAGAATCACATCCTCTCGCGCGACGGGAAGGAACCTCTGAACTCCTACTACTATGCCACCAATTACCCCGATGTGTACGCCGCGGCCGAGCGCATCTTCGGTTCCTGGGGCAACGCCATCGAAGCCGCCGGCCTCGATTACAGCAAGATCAAGAAATACAAGACCTGGTCCAAGCAGACCGTGCTCGACGAGATCCGCCGCCTCCACAAGGACGGTGAGCCGATTTTCTCGCAGAACGCGCAGAACAACCACAAGGACCTCTACATGGCCTCGATCAAGCGCTTCGGCAGCTGGGGCAAAGCGGTCCAGGCCGCGGGGATCAATTACCGCGATGTCCGGCTGCGCCGCAGCATGACCAAGGACGAGATCAAAAAGAGCATCATCGATCTTTACCGCAAAGGTGAGGACCTGGCCTATACCAACATGCGCGCCAACTATCAAT
>JBEBRW010000091.1:0-11431 GCA_040394635.1 Victivallis vadensis
GCCACGCCGGGACGAAGCTGGAAAATCCGATCTGCGGCGTGGAGGTGATGAACGACGCCACCGTGCCGTTGCCCGCGCCCTGGCGGCGCAGCGTGGCCGCCACCGGGATCACGCCGCAGGAGCAGAGAGGCAGGGGCACGCCGATCAGCGCGGCTTTCACGATCCCCATGAAGCCCTTGCCGCCGAGGTGTTTGCGGACGACCGAGTCCGGCACGAAAACCGCGATGACGCCGCCGATCAGAAATCCGAACAGCAGCCACGGAGCCATTAAACAGGAAATGTTCCAGAATTCAATAAAAAATCCGCTTATGTAATCCAGCATGGTTATTACTCCTCAATATTAGTTTCACCTAAATATATCATCTTTTTATTGAAAAAACAATAAATTATGCCATATTTATAGATTATTATAAATTAACGACAAAGGAATATAAAAATGAACTGCGACTACGATTTCTGCGCCATCGAGAAGAAATGGCAGGATTATTGGGAAACCAACAAGACGTTTAAAACCGAAGATTTTGTCGAAGGCAAAGAGAAATTTTATGTGCTGGACATGTTTCCGTATCCGAGCGGCGCGGGGCTGCATGTGGGGCACCCGGAGGGCTACACCGCCACCGATATTCTGTGCCGTTACAAGCGCATGCGCGGCTTCAATGTGCTGCATCCGATGGGCTGGGACGCGTTCGGGCTGCCGGCCGAGCAGTACGCCATCGAAACCGGTACGCATCCGAAGGTGACCACCGAGAAGAATATCGATAAATTCCGCAGCCAGATCAAGGCACTCGGTTTCAGCTACGACTGGGATCGCGAAATCGATACCACCGACCCGAAATATTACCACTGGACGCAGTGGATTTTCAAGAAACTTTACGAGAAGGGCCTCGCCTACGTGGCCGAGGTGCCGGTGAACTGGTGCCCCGCGCTCGGAACCGTGTTGGCCAACGAAGAAGTGATCAACGGCCTGAGCGAACGCGGCAACCACCCCGTGATCCGCCGTCCGATGCGCCAGTGGATGCTGAAAATTACCGAATATGCCGAGCGGCTGTTGAACGATCTCGACGATCTCGACTGGTCCGAAGGCATCAAGGAAATGCAGCGCAACTGGATCGGCAAATCGGTCGGCGCCGAAGTCATGTTCGCCATCGACGGTGTCGAGGACAAAATCACCGTTTACACGACCCGTCCCGACACCCTGTTCGGAGCCACCTATATGGTGCTGGCCCCCGAACATCCGCTGGTCGACAAATTGACCAAACCGGAACAGAAAAAAGAGATCGACGACTACCGCGAAAGTGCCGCCCGCAAGAGCGATATGGACCGCACCGAACTGAACCTGGAAAAGAGCGGTGTTTTCACCGGTTCCTATGCCGTCAACCCTGTAAACGGCCACAAGATTCCGATCTGGATCGCCGATTACGTGCTGATCAGTTACGGTACCGGGGCGATCATGGCGGTGCCGGCGCACGACTCGCGCGACTTCGAGTTTGCAGTCAAATTCAAGCTGCCGATCAAGGCGATCATCATGCCGGAAGATGAGAACGTGGTCGGCGACGTCCTGAAGGGCGACGCCTGCTGGACCGGCGACGGCAAAATGATCAATTCCGCCAACAATGACGGCCTCGATATCAACGGTATGGGCGTGGAAGACTCCAAGCGCACCACTACCGAATGGTTGGAAAAGCGCGGCATCGGCAAGGCCGCGGTGAAATACAAACTGCGCGACTGGCTGTTCAGCCGTCAGCGCTACTGGGGCGAGCCTTTCCCGGTCATCAACATGGAGGATGGCACCACCCGGCTGGTGGATGACAACGACCTGCCGCTGACACTGCCCGAGCTCGACGATTTCAAGCCCACCGGCACCGGCGAGCCGCCGCTGGCCAAGGCCACCGACTGGCTGCAGTATGTCGGTCCCGACGGCAAAAAAGGCACCCGCGAAACCAACACCATGCCGCAGTGGGCCGGTTCCTGCTGGTATTACCTGCGCTATATCGACCCGCTGAATGACCGGGCGGCATTCGATCCGGCCAAGGAAAAATACTGGATGCCGGTTGACCTGTATGTGGGCGGTGCCGAGCACGCGGTGCTGCACCTGCTTTATTCACGTTTCTGGCACAAGGTGCTGTTCGATCTGGGCTATGTTTCGACCAAGGAACCGTTTCAGAAGCTGGTGAACCAGGGGATGATTCTGGGGACTTCCTACAAGGACAAGCGCGGCGCGCTGATTCCGACCGACAAGGTGGAATTCACCGCCGAGGGCCCGGTGAACAAGGAAAACGGCGAAGCGCTGACCGAGTTTCCGGCCAAAATGTCCAAGTCGCTGCGTAACGTCATCAATCCCGACGACGTGATTCGCGAATACGGTGCGGACAGCATGCGTCTTTATGAAATGTTCATGGGGCCGCTGGAAGCCGTCAAACCGTGGAATACCAAGGGCGTGGAAGGCGTGTACCGTTTCCTGAAGCGCTCACACCGGATGATCACCGGCCAGCCGATTGTCGACGAACCCTTGACCGCCGACCAGCTGCGCGTGCTGCATACCGCGATCAAAAAGGTGACCGAAGACCTGGAAACCATGTCGTTCAACACCGCGATCAGCCAGATGATGATTTTCATTAATGAATTTGCCGGCGAAAACAAGCCGCTGCCGCGCGAAGCCGCCGAGAAATACGTGCTGATGCTGGCGCCGTTCGCACCGCACCTGGGCGAAGAACTCTGGGAAGTGCTCGGTCACTGCAAGACTCTCGCCTACGAAAATTGGCCCGTCTGGGAAGAAAAATTCCTGAAAGTCGCGGAAGTCGAAGTCCTGGTACAGGTTCTCGGCAAGCCGAAAGCCCGCGTGATGATGCCCGCCGACGCCACCGAAGCACAGATGCAGGAAATCGCCCTGCAGCAGCCCGAGGTGAAAGACGCGCTCAACGACAAAACCATCCGCAAGGTGATCTGCGTCCCCGGCCGCCTGATCAATATCGTGGCAAACTAAAACTTGCCACGGAGAAATGCGAGGAATTACGCGCCCCGGATATGCTTCGGAAGATAATCCGTGCGGATGATGAATTGCGAAAGATATTCAGCAATCCGCCGCCGCTGATGGCTGTGTACCGGGTTGCGCGAGGGGATGTGGCGACATCTCTGTAAAATCTTCTTTTTTTGTTATTTATCTATTGCTTTTTAGATAGGATCATGTATAATAATAGCAGATGGTCTAAAAAACATACCAAAATAAATAATGAAAAGAACGATCGACAATCGAAGCTCGAATTTTGCCAAGCATTTGACCGGGGAAATCTTGAAAGGTCAGTACGCTTGCGGAGAAAAGCTGTTGTCGGAGCGGAACCTCGGTGAGTTGTACAAGTTGAGCAGGGAGACGGTTCGCACCGGCTTGAGTGAGCTTTTCAGGATCGGCGTTTTGGAGAGGCGTGGCAAGGGAGCTTATATTTCGTCGGAAGCGATTGAGATCATCGAGCAGTCGCGCAGTTCCGGGGATTGCCGGGTGGTGGTGATCATACCGCTTCGTTTGTACAGCAATCCATTGTATTTCCGAATTTTCGAAACGATGCGGGAGCTGCTGGAGTATCGCTTGACGCTGAAGGTGGTGTTTTCCGCCGAGTCCGTGGAGTATCTGGTGTCGCAGGTTGGCGGGGACGATGTGGCGGTGGTGTTCGGTGACAGCTGGACGGAGGAAGACTTGAGGCGAGTCCGGGATAATTGCCGCTCCCTGATTCTGGTGAACCGGGACGAGGAGGGATATAATTATATAGAACCCGATAATTATGCGGGCGGACGGATGATGGCCGAATATGTGTATAGTTGCGGACACCGGAATATCGGCGGAGTCATTTACTGGCCGAAAGTGTCGCAGGAATTTGCGGACCGTGTAAACGGCGCCAGGGATTTTCTGGCGGAGCGTGGCTGCGAACTCATATTGACCGAAACGCCGTCGATGCCGAACGTGGAAATGGCCGGCTGGCTGCTGCGTTATTATAAGAAGAACCATCCCGAATTAACCGCGGTGCTCTGTTTTCAGGATATTTTCGCAATATCTTTGTATGAGGTGGCTTTTGAGGAAGGAATTCAAATTCCGGAGCAACTGGGGATTGTGGGCTTTGATGACTGTGGTTACAGCAGTATGCTGCAGCCGCCGCTGACGACCATCCGTTATCCGGCGGAGAACATGGGCAAGGAATTGGCTGGCGCCGTAATGTCGATATTCAGTTCCGGTGCTCAGGAGTTCCATAAGAAAATCATGCCGGTGTTGCAGACGCGCTCCTCGGTTATGAACATCAATAAATCCGTAAACAATAAAAAAAGGAACCCCATTAAAGAGGAAATCGTATCATGAAAAGATGGAAGAAAAATTATTTTACACTAATCGAGCTTCTGGTTGTTATTGCGATTATCGCAATATTGGCGGCGATGCTGCTGCCTGCCTTGAACAAGGCCCGCGAAAAGGCCAAGCAGATTTCCTGCGTCAATGTCCTGAAGCAGATCGGCACGGCGAATCATTTGTATGCGCAGGACAACGACAGTATGATTGCGGTTTACAAGGATGGAAAGGGGGCCAATGACCATGCCGCACATACCGAGGAATTCAATTCTCCCGTATACCGGTTGATTACCAGTGCCTACTTCAGCAGTTATTCGAACAGTGCCAATACACCGGAAAGCAAGCAGGAGATGATCCGTCGGAATTTCAAATGCCCGAGCGATGAGACGAACTACAAGCCGCACGCAGGCGTATGGAACGGGGCCGCCCGGGTTTCCTATATTTTCTGGGGGCCGGACGCCGACCGCGCCAAGGGGTTGGCCGGCACGGTGAACACCACCGCGAGGCAGATCATGGGGCGCGATAATTCCGGCGGTGCGATCTGGTTTGACTTCAACAACAAGCTCGCCACCTGGTGGGGAAGCGGCGCCACCGGCAAGACGAACCACCAGAATGTCAATTTGAAAATGTTCAATATGAACTGTTAAAACGTTTTTATAGAGTAGTAGGAGAAAATTGAATGGATATCCGGAAATTATTGGCGTCAATGACGCTTGAAGAAAAAGTCGGTCAAATGTGCGTTTCCATCCTTCAAAAAGGAGAATTGGATGCAGACATCATCAAATGTATTAAAGATTATCATGTGGGTATGCTTCGCTTCTGCCCCAATGCCGAATATGACGGTAACAGTGAATTAGTGGGCAGTCCGAACCGCTATCGTTCCGCTCGCGAAATGGCTGAGTTCATGAATTCGGCCCAAGCCCTGGCAAAAATTCCCATGTTTATTGCTGTCGATCAGGAAGGCAGTATTCGCAATGATATCAATCGTGCCGGAGCATTTGCTTACAGCGGCCACATGTCCTTTGGCGTTGCCGATGATACCGGTTTGACCTATCGGGTCGCTCTTGCGGCTGGAAAGGAGTTTGCCGCCATGGGCATTAATCTGGTGCAGGCTCCCATCGCGGACGTATTCATCCACGCCGGAAGAAAGACCATGAAATCCGCCAGCTTCGGAGAAAATGTTGAAAAGGTGAGCTCACACGCTCTTGCGATGATGAAAGGCTTTCAGGATGCGGGGATTGCTGCAATGGCAAAGCATTTTCCCGGTTACGGTTCCGTGGCAACCGACGCTCATAAAGGAGTTGCGGAAATCACCAAAAGTTTTGATGAACTCGACAGTGTTGATATTGAACCCCTGAAAGTTCTTTTCAGGCATGGCGTCAATGGAGTCATGACCGGACACGTTCTTACCCATGCAATTGATAATGAATATCCGGCAACCATGTCTAAAAAGATGATTTCCGGTTACTTACGTGAAAAATTAGGTTTTGACGGATTGGTGGAAACCGATGCCATGCGCATGCCTGCCATTCAAAATAAATACGGTACGGGAGAAGCCAGCGTTTGCGCGATCAATGCTGGATGTGATCTGGTGCTGCTGCGCGGCAGTATTCAGCATTTTGAAGATGGATACTTTGCGATTCTGGAAGCCGTGAAATCCAGCAAGATCACTATGGAAACAGTGGATACCGCTGTTACCCGTATTCTCAAACAGAAAAATAATATCAGGCTGTGGGATAAGTCGGTTGTTGAGCCCGCCGAGGCAGAGAAAATTGTTGGCTGCATTGAACATAAAGCACTCGCACGAGAACTGGCGGAGCGTTCAGTAACCTTATTGAAGAATCAGGATTTGCCGTTGCAGAACCCCGGACGGATTTTGACTATTTGCGTTGAACCCCAAAAGATTCTCGCCGCGGCAGACCGGGAGCAATGCGTTGATATGCTGTACCAGGCCGTTCGCCAAGCCTATCCGATCAGTGATTGCATTGTAACGCATCTCAAGCCGACGGAAGACGAAATCGCGCGGATCATGGATGCCGCTAAACACTATGATATAATTATTTTCGGTACGGTCAATGCCATTCTATATTCGGAACAAGCCAAAATCGGGCAGAAGTTGTTGACATTGAGCGATAAAATAATCATTGTTATCGCGATGGATTCTTCATATGACTATGAGGTTATGCCCAATGTGAAAAATTATACTTGCACTTACGGTGCGGTTGCGGCCTCAATGGAGGCAGCAGTGAAAGTGATACATAAGCAAAAATAAGAGAACACTAGCCATTCGCAGCCTCCATCTCGGCGACGACATTCCATTTTACTCCTTCATTAAACCCCACCTGAGGGGCGACCAGGAATACGAGGTCCTCTTCCGCAACGAGCTCGAAAATGATCGTTCTATGCTGCATTTTTCAATATGATTGCTTGAATAACCAACCTGTATCCCCAATTTGGGAAGCCTGTATCAGCAGAGTCACCCTTTTTCAGCCTAACGGCGGGACTGGCCGGGCTTTCCGCTTTCTTCAGCAATATGTACTCAAATATCCATATAATGACTCTCCGGCAAATACAAATTTCCTTTGATAAAATCTTTTATCACAACATGTTTACCTTTGAACGGGAAATGCATGAATTATTCACGGTTTCCGCATTCAAGCTTTTCAGAATTATCAATGGAACAATGATTCGTTCTTTATCTTTCGCAAAAAACAGAATTGTACATGAGAAAAATAATTTTGGCTATTTCGTTTTTCGGTAATGGTGTTATAGTGTATTAAGAAACAAAACCGCGAGGGTCAATATGCAACTGGGCGTACAATATTACCGGGCTCCTTTTCCTGAGAAAACTTACTGGGCGGATGATTTCCGCCGGATTCGTGAATCGGGGTTGAACACTGTGCAATTATGGATTCTCTGGAGCTGGGTGGAGGCGACTCCCGGACGATTCAATTTCGCTGATTACGATGAGCTGGTCGAACTGGCGCAGGCAAACGGTCTTTCGGTGGTCCTGAGTACGATCGCCGAAATACAGCCGCACTGGATTTTCCGGGAAGTCCATGGTGCGGAAATGGTCGACCACATGGGGCAGAAAGTCGTGTCCTCGCTGCGGGGCGAATGCAATTTCGGGTTGACGCCGGGCGGGTGTACCGACCACCCCGGGGTCTGGAACAGGATGAAGCATTTTATCCAGGAATGCGGGCGTCATTTCAAGGATGCTCCGAATCTGCACGGCTGGGATATCTGGAACGAGCTGCGTTGGAACGTTCAGGCGGATAACCTGGTCTGTTTCTGCCCGCATACCATGGATGCCTGGCGCGGTTGGCTCGTGAAGCACTATGGGGCGCTGGAGCAGCTTAATGATACCTGGAAACGGCGCTATGTCGACTGGGCCGACGTTTTGCCGGGCAAACTGCCGGACCGTCCCTACAGCGAGCTGATGGCGTGGCAGAGATTCATTTCGGACCGGGCAAATGCACACGGGGCCATGCGTTACGCAGCGATGCGCGAGGTGGACAAAGTGCATCCGATCACCGCCCATGCCGCCGATCCCTCGCCGCTGTATACCGGCGGACAGGATAGTTATGCTTTGGAACGGGGCAACGATTGGGGGCTGGCGCGGAACCTGGACGGTATCGGCTGCTCGAGTTTTCCGCAGTGGCAGAATATCGACGACGCCGCTTTTGGCATCCGGATCGAAATGGTGAAATCTGCAGCCAATGGCAAGCTGGTCTGGTTGAGTGAACTTCAGGGGGGCCGGGCGGCCATCGGATTCAATATTTATGGAGATGTGACAGCCGTACAGCAGCAGCACTGGCTGTGGAACGGGATTGCCTGTGGCGCGGATGTCATCTTGTTCTGGTGCTGGCGCGACGAGGTTTTCGGGCGCGAATCCGGGGGCTTTGGATTGGCGGGGAACGACGGGCGCGCCGAGGAGAGGCTGGCGGCGATGAGAACCACCGGACAGGCACTGCGGCGTTACCCCGATCTGTTGAAGTCTTATCAGCCGGAACCGACCGATACGGCCATCGTTTTCAACCCGGCGGATTATTATCTGGAATGGGCGCAGTATGGCAAGGCCGCGGATCTGGCCGCCTCCGTGCTCGGTTATGCCAGGGCTTTGATCCGGAGTTCGGTGCCCTGTCAATTTGTCGAATCGAGTAATCTGGAAGGACTGAGCGCCTTCAAGCTGGTGATTTTACCGCATACACTCGCGGTCAGTGACACTCAAGCAGAGTGCTATTTGAAATTCGTCCGGGAGGGCGGCACGCTGCTGTGCGAATCGGAGTGCGGGGCATTTACCGAACAGGGCTTTTACCTTTATCCGGAAAAGCGCTTTTTGGCCGCGGCCGGAATTGTCGAAAAAGGACGGCGCAGCCTGCCGGATAACAACCTCATGAACGTGTGTTTCGATTCGCAATCCTTTGAGCTGCCGGTCCGGCAATGGCTGACGCCGCTCGATACAGGTCATTGTTTCAGTATCGTTCCCTATGGCAAGGGCAAAATCATCTATCTGGGCTCGTACGCCGGAAGCGCTTATTCGGAAAATCGAAACGTCGGTTTTGAGGCTTTTTGCGGTGCTTTGCTGCAACAGGCCGCTTGCAGGGTTCCGGCCCGCGTGGTTTCGCCCGTGCCGGACGGAGAATCGTTTGTCTATATTCGTGGGGGGATGAGCGGCAATACCCGTTTGCTGTTCGTTTTCTTCCCGGAAGGATGGTGCGAATGCGTGCTTGAATTCGATGAAGACATGTTCTGCAGCGGCTCGGCCAGCGATCTTATTTCGGGCCGGGAGTTCAAAATAGAACCCGGCCCGAAGCGGACCATGAACCTGACCGCGAACGAGCTCGGGCTTGCCGTATTGGCGGAAAAAATCTAACTATTTATGAGGATCGACTCATCGGCGGATTTCTGCGTCAGCAGGCAGGCGCGGGTGAGTTCGATAGCTTCAGCCGGGGTGGTCATGGCGGGACGCTTGCCCTGGCAATCCAGGACGATGTCGCTGAATAGATGGCGGTCAGTGGTCGCGGGTATTTCCTGCTCGCCGTCGCGGTCGATCAGGAATATCCGGCCTTGCCGAACCTCGATCACACCGGCGGTGCCGCCGATCCGGACGCGGTCATCTCCATGCGTCGGGGCCGAGGCGGGGCGGAGATAGTCGATTGACGCCTGGGCCAATACGCCGTTATCCATGACAAACTGGCATTCGGCGGCGATTTCAAGGTCGCCGTTGCCGGAGTTATCGTCCCGGTTGTCCGCCGCGAAAATCGTTTTGAATTTAAGGCATCCGGAAAATGCCATGATCAAATCGAGCGCGTGGCTCCCCACCCATGGAATCGTGCCGCCATACGTTTCCCGGTGCTTGTAGAATTCCGGGCGGGTGCCAAGTTTATACGATTTGCGCGTACTGATCAATTTGACCTTGCCGATACGGCCGGACTTCACGAGGTCCAGTGCCGTTTGAAACGGCGCCTCGTAGCGCAAGCCGTTCATGGTAAAAATCCGGGCGGAGCTTTGCTTGAAAGCAGCCTCCAACAGCGTCAGATCCTCCAAGGTCAACGCCAGCGTTTTTTCGCAGAAAACATGGATATTGCGTTTCAGACATTCGATGGAGAATTCGGCGTGTTGATGAAACGGACCGTCGACGCAGACGATGTCCGGTTTTTCCATATCGAGCATCTCCAGATAATCCGCGTAGAGTTTCGGGGAAAAACCGAATCCGGCGGCTTTGGTCAATACTCTTTCCATGGAGTCATCACAGCCGGGGGATACGGCGGTTAACTCCATGTCGGGGAGTTCCGCAATGCTTTCAAAAACATATTCCCAGTGCCCGCGGCACCCGACCATATTCAATTTCATTGATTGTTCTCCTGAGTTTACCGCGAATGAAAAATGCGGTCAAAAACGTTTGGTACCCATTGGATAATGCGCTGGCCGTCGTCCGCCTTTACTTTGAGTTCCCGGGGCGGTATTTCCTGAACGACCATATTGCGGTGAAGCATTTCGATGGACGCGGTATGGGCCATGGCGATTTCCAGCGTACAGCAGAAGGCAGCGGGGTTCCGCACTTTGTCCAGAAGTGCTTCGAACATGTGTTCATGGGCATTATAGGTAGCACTGGTTTCGAGAATTTGGCCGGCATGGTTCATCACCTGGTAAAACCCGTCATTGTGCCACAGGATGACCGCGTTTTCGCATTCGATTTTGATTTTCGGCTGTTCGTTTACCTCGCAGGCGTGAGTGAAAAGATTGACCAGCCGGATATTGCTGTCGGTTCGGATCTCGACCTCGCAGGTGTCGAATGTTTCGATCGGACGCGCCCGGAAAAGCCTGCTGGAAACCTTCACCGGGAGCGCCGGTTTGGTGAATTCCCTTCCCGCCAGGAAAAGGGAAATATTCAGGTAATGGGCGAACGCGTTATTAATGGGGGAATCATTGACCACGGCGCCGGATGGCGTTTTCAACCTGGCGGCCCATTCGTTGCGCCTGTAATAAGCATCCGGGCGGGGCCAGCGCCCCATGGCGATGATTTTGCGGATGCCGCCGAATTCGCCACTGCCCAGGCGTTGCTTCAGTTCCTGAATTTCGGGCGAATAAATATGTTGGAAACCGACCGCCACCCATTTGCCGCCGGCCGAGGCTTCCGCTGCCATCATCTGTTCCACTTCATGCACGGTGCCGGCGACGGGTTTTTCCACCAGCACGTTGCAGCCGTGGGACAACGCTTCGCAGGTGTATTGGCAATGGGTGTCGATGCTGGTCGGAATGCAGAGGAGGTCCAGTTGGCCGCTCATTTCGCGGTGCATGGAATCGCTGTCCGGAAAAATCCGGCAGTCGAGGCCCTGCAGTTCACTTACAAGGTCGGGATATTTTTCGGGAGATCGCACGACCGCAGCGGCAAACCGGATTTTATTTTCTTTCGCATATGGAACCAGTTTGCTTAAGTAAAAACGGGCGAAACCGCCGATGCCGATAATACCGAGGGCAGGAATCATATGTCACCTCTTCTGTTGCTGATTCGCCATGACCGACAGATTGCGGCCGATGAGCGATTTCAAGGTTTCGACCGACGCCGCCGAGCGGTATTTGTCCGGCGGGGTGTTCAGG
>JBEBRW010000092.1:0-11338 GCA_040394635.1 Victivallis vadensis
AAGATATGGTGTATCTCGGCAAAAACATGCGGATGCCGGAGCAGCCGGTGAAAAAGCCGGATTTGCTGGTGGCGGCCATGACTGTGCTGCTGGAAAGCAGCAAAATCGCGAATTTTTCAGTGGAGAATGAACCGCTGCCGGAGGTTTTTGAACGGCTTTGCCGCAAGACCCAGCGCGAAAACAACGGTGTATTGCTTAACTTCGTGATTCTGGATTACCCGGCGGCGAACAAGGTACTCCTGAATATGTCGGTAAAAGGCAGTAATGTGATGGGTCTGATGCGGATCATCTGTCTGGCAGGCGGGCTGGAGTATAAAATCGAACCGCATGCGGTAGTGGTTTTTCCGAAAAAGACAGATAAAACACCGGAAAAAACGGAAATGTAATAAAAATTCAACATTTTTTTGATATCGGGAGTGAAATTTTCCGGAAACAGGGTTACATTATAGTTTTCGTATGGATATAAATATATTCCAAAAAGATATAGTAAAAGAAAAGGCAGAAAAATGGGAAACCTGAAAAAGAAACGTCGTAAGAAGATCGCCAAACACAAGCGCCGCAAGCAGCTGAAGGCGATGCGTCACAAGAAGAAGTAAGTTCTTCGACGGTAGTTTTTTGCAAATCCTCCTGTTTTGCGCGTCAGAACCGGAGGGTTTATTTTTTTATGGAGGCGCCGGCAATGAGAATTTTGACTATAATCTCGATATGGCTGGGGATAGCCGTGGTGTGTTGTGCCCAGATTGCGAGCGACAGCACACCGCAGGATACGCCGTCCATCAAGCCGCTGGATGTGGATTCCGAGAAAATCGGGCACATGGTGGATTTCATCATGGCGCTGCAGGAAAAAGACGATGCCAAGGCCGCGGCTTTGCTGATGAATGTCCTCAAGTACGATCCCGATGGCGAAATGCCGCTCCTGATGCTCCTGAAAAAATGTTCCGACCCCGAAATCCTGAAAACCTACAAGCCGCAGCTGGTCGAACTGGCGCAGGCTCACCCGGATTCCCTGAAACTGAACCTGGCCGTCCAGCTTTTTGCCAATGACGACGTGCCGGTGAAGGACCTGGCCGCGATGGGGCTGGCCGGAATCAATTCGGTGGACGACCCCGCGAAACTCTCCGAACAAAACCAGTCCGTGCTGGCCAAGCTGGCGGAAATCACCGCCGAGTTGCTGGTCCGCGAGATGCGCTCCGCCGAGGCAGAGGCCCTTTTCGAGAAACTGATCGTATTCGAGTCCATGCAGAAGGACGTGCAATTTCTGCAGGCCGCGGCCAAATTCTACGCCGCCGCAGCCAAGACGCCGGAGCTCAGCGAGGCCAAGCTTGATCTTTACAACCGCCGCCAGTCACAGATCCTGCAGCTGATCGACAAGTATTTCAAGAATCCGAAAGGGCTGGCCATGGTGCTCCAGACCGCCGGGATTTACCAGCAGCTCGGTGCTTACCCGCAGGCGATCCGGCTGGTCGAGGAGCAGCTGCACAAGCAGCCCAACAACCAGCGGTTGATGGAGGCTCTGGGCAATCTGTGGTACCTCTCCGGTCATTATCAGGAAGCGCTGAAGATCCGCCGTGAGCTCGCGCGCCGTTATCCGGAAGTGCTGAATTACCTGAATGCCTACGTGGAAACGTTGCTTTTCACCGGCGATGCGCAGGCCGCGATCGGCGAGCTGAAGACGCTTCACGAGAAAAACCCCAACGACCAATACTATAAATATATGCTCGGCATGGCGTATTACTACGGACGCCAGTACCGGAATGTCATCGGCTTGCTGGAGGGGTTCAAGGACTTCGCCGCGCTGCGGATGCTGGTGACTTCTTACACGCATCTGAAGGAATTCGACAAAGCGCTGGCGCTGATGAAGTCCGCCGAGAACTCGAAGCGCAAGGACTTCATCATCGATTTCAATTTTTACATGATGTACCTGACGATCGGCGAGAAAAGCAAACGCGAGGATATCATCCGCGAGTGCGCCGAAACCATCCGTCAGAAATTCGGCTGGGACTCGCCGGAAATCGCCAACGCGGTCGGCTACACCTACGCCGACCTGGGTATCGAGCTGGACCTGGCCGAGAAACTGATCCGCCGGGCGCTTGGCGAAATGCCGGACAATGTGGCGATTCTCGACAGCATGGCATGGGTGCTTTACCGCCGCGGCGATGCGAAGAGCGCGCGGCATTATATCGAACAGGCGATCAAGCTCTCCGGGGACGACCTGGACGGAGTCATCGCCGACCATGCCGGCGACATTTACCACATGCTCGGGCGCACTGACCTGGCGGCGCGTTACTGGAAAAAAGCGCTGCGGCTCGGCGGCGACATCGAACCCGGCGAAGTCCGCGAAAAACTCAAAATTGCCGAAGATGAACTGGCATTTGAATAACGGTGCGAGGTAAGTCATGTTTGCCCGCGTCATAGTCGATTTGTCTCTGGACAAAGGGTTTGATTACAACATCCCGGAGCATCTGGCCGATCAGATCAAAATCGGTACGCAGGTGGTGGTGCCTTTCGGCAAATCGCTGCGCAAAGGGTATGTGCTGACCATCGGCAACGATCAGGATTCGACGTTTCCCGACCGCAAGGACATCGATTCGATCTGCGGCCGCCACACCTTCATCCCCGAACCGCTGGTCAAGCTCGGCCGCTGGATGGCCGAGTACTACTGCTGCAGCCGCGAACAGGCCATCCGCACGCTGTTGCCTCGGGCGGTGCGCAGCGGCAAGGTCCAGCACCGGACGGTCAAATATTTCTCGGTAAATGACAACTCCGAGGCGGAAAAATACATCATGGAGCACGGCGGCAAGAAGCGCTACGCCGCGCGGCTCAATATTTTGAAAACTCTGATGGCGCACCGCGAGCTGACCATCGATCCGCTGCTGGCGCAGGCTGAGGGCGCGTCCGAAGCCATCGTCACCGCCATGGTCAAGGAGAAGCTGCTGGAAGTGGAGAAGCGCGTTCACCGGCGCGACCCCTTCGCCGAGGCCGAAATCATGCCGTCGGTACCGCACGACCCCACCGATGAGCAGCTGGCCGCGCTCGAGAAGATCAGGGAAATGACCGACACGGGCAAGGGTCCGCACACCATGCTGCTTTTCGGCGTGACCGGCAGTGGCAAAACGGAGGTCTATCTGCAGGCCATCGCCCGTGCGCTGGAACAGGGCAAGGAAGCAATCGTGCTGGTACCGGAAATTTCGCTGACCCCGCAGACGGTGCGGCGCTTTCGCGCCCGCTTCGGCAACCTGGTGAGCGTGCTGCACAGCGGACTCACCGAAGGCGAACGCTTCGACGAATGGAGCAAGGTCAACGACGGACTGGTGAAAATCGCGGTCGGGGCACGCTCGGCGCTGTTTGCGCCGTTTCGCAACCTCGGGCTGATCATTGTCGACGAGGAACATGAGGGCTCCTACAAGCAGGACGAAGCGCCGCGTTATCACGCCCGCGACGTAGCCGTAATGCGCGGCCTGCTGGAAAAAGCGGTGGTCATCCTCGGCTCCGCCACCCCCTCTTTCGAATCCTACACCAACGCCCTGAACGGCAAATATGTGATGGCCGAGCTGAAAAAGCGCGCCGAAAACTGCGTCATGCCCACGATGACCGTGATCGACAACCGCATCGGCACCCGCGACGAGGGCAAGTCGAGTCTGCTCTCGAAACCGCTGGTTAACGCCGTCAATCTGCGCTTGGCGCTGGGCGAACAGACCATTTTATTCATGAACCGGCGCGGCTATGCGCGGCAGATGATGTGCGAAGTCTGCGGCTACATCGCCGAGTGCTCCGAGTGCTCCGTGGCGTACACCTACCACCGCAAAAAACAGATCCTGACCTGCCACCTCTGCGGCAACATCCTGCCGGCGCCGGAGGCGTGCCCCAAATGCGCGTCGGAGGAAATCCGCTACTCCGGGGTCGGCACCGAACGGGTGGAATCCACGGCGCGGGCGGTGTTCCAGAGCGCCCGGATCGTCCGCATGGACTCGGACACCATGCACAAAGCCAGTGATTACGACGACGTGCTCGACCGCTTCAAACGCGGCGAAATCGACATCCTGATCGGTACCCAGATGATCGCCAAGGGACTGCACTTCCCGAACGTGACGCTGGTCGGAATCCTGAACGCCGACCAGGGGCTTTTCATCCCCGATTTCCGCGCCGGCGAGAAGACTTTTCAACTGATCACCCAGGTGGCCGGGCGCGCCGGGCGCGGCGAAGTGCCGGGCGAGGTCATCGTGCAGTCGTTCAACCCCGAACACGATGCGATCAAGTTTGCGGTCAACTACGATTTCACCAGTTTTTACGAATACGACATGGACGTGCGCAAGGCGCTGAAATACCCTCCGGAGGGGCACCTGATCGTGGTGCATTTCCGCAGCGAGAACCTCGAAGCCGCCGCCGCGTGCGCGCTGCGCATTCACGACGCGCTGCAGCCGTTCATCCACGACGACATGCTGGTGACCGAGCCGGGGCCGTCGCCGATCGAGCGCATCAAGGGCAAATACCGTTATCAGATTCTCATCCGCGGGAACCGCCTGAAGCAGATCCGCGAGCGGCTGCGCCAGCTGGTGCTGCATGGCCGCATGCCCAACGGCGTCGACGCCTATATCGATGTCGACGCGCTCTCCACCATGTAAAATGTTCGTTTGAGCATTGACAAATTGCTCCGGCCGTGCTATTTTTCTAGGCTAAACAAGGATGCAGAATGGATTTTGATAAGTTTTTCAATGATCACGGGACGAATGCGGCAATTTTCCTGAGCGGCAGCGGCAGCAATGCCGAGGCGCTTCTGAACACGCGGCACGGCTGGAACGCGGCGGTACTGGTGACCGATTACCCGGAAACCAGCCGGGCGCGGGAAATTGCGGCGCAGTTCGGCATACCGCTGATTGAGGCGGATATCCGTGAATTTTATAAGGCGCACGGCCTGGAAACAATTGCCCTGAACACCGAGCGCGGGCGCGAGGTGCGAAACCTCTGGACCGACTCCATCCGCCGGAAACTGGCGCCGTACAAGGTCGATTTCGGCATTCTGGCGGGGTTTGTGTCGCTGACCAACATCACCTCGAGTTTCCCGTGCCTGAACGTGCATCCGGGCGATCTGACTTATGAGGTCGACGGCCGCCGCGAGTTGGTCGGGCTGCACACCATCCCGGTGGAAAAAGCCATCCTGTTCGGGCTGCCGTATCTGCGCAGCAGCGTGATCGTGGCCATGCCGTTCAATTCCGAGGCGGACATCGACAGCGGGCCGATTCTCGGCGTTTCCGAGCCGGTGCCGGTGGAGCTGGGCGGCGTGACGCTGGATGAATTGAAACGCGTCGCTGCGGCGCGTCCGCCGAAAAAGCCGCGCGGCGGCTGGGGCGACCTGCTCGAAAAAGTGGCGCAGGCACATCAGGAACGCTTGAAATTTCAGGGCGACCTGGTGATTTATCCGCGTGTGGTGGAGGATTTTGCCGCCGGTAATTTCAGTATTGCGGAGGGGCAGTTGTACTATAAATCGCAGCCGGTCCAGACGGTTGAATATTCCAGTAAAGGCGTCAAACTGATCACGGGTAAATGAAGAGAAACAAGAAGATCATCATATTCATGGGGGTGCTGACGCTGATTGTGATGGCGTTCATCGTGTGTGGTGCTTTGTTCCTTCGCTTTCGCGAGGAAGTGCTTGATCAGAAGATCGGCAATATTCCGGTCGAGAAACTGACGCTCAAATTCAAGCCGTGGTCCCGCACTCCCCACGCCGCGATTCTGAGCGGCTTGAACCTGAATTGCCGGATCGGAGAGGATCATGCAATCTACCTCAATGACGTTCGGATCAATGAATTTTTTGACGGGCTGAAAACGCATTTGAGCGGCATGAACTTATCTGAGATCCGGGTGACCGACTGCCGATTGAATTCCGGGGTACGAATCGAGTTAAAACTGAAGACACATTCTGCCGATTGGAAATATTTCGACGCCACGCTGAAATCGCTGGACCGCAAGAATCCGTTTCAGGTGCGGATGAGCTGCAGCCCGGATGCGCCGGGTAGTATGCGGATTGTCCTGTCGGGCGATTACCGGCTGCCGGTGCTGGCGAAAGCCGCACAGGATTTCAAATTGATGCAGGAAATACCGGATTTGAAGCTCACCGGCAGCGTATCGGTGAATGGCGAGCTTACGGTGAATACCGGCAATGGCAGCATCAAAGACGCACAGTTGATCGGACATTTGAAGGCGGCCGGGGTGACGTATCGCAATCTGGCGTTTACCGGTGGCGACAAGGCGCGTTTCACCATGAAAAAACGCGATGGCCGGGTGACGCTCGGCGCGACCAATCTGCTGTTCAGCGCGCCCTTCACCTGCAAGCTCCGGGAGTTCAGTCTGGTGATGCCGGAAACGGGCGGCCAAACGGCCAATTTCAGCGGCAGCGGCGAATTGCTTGCCGGTGAAAAATTCGGCCTGGAAATGGTTTCCTCGTCCGGTCTCGCGGGCAAGTTCAACGGTACATATAACCTCAGCAACAAGCTCTGGACCGCTTGGTCCGAGTCCGGCAAAGGCGGTAATCTGGTCCTGAAGCATGGCCGCCATATCGCCGACCTGAAAACCGGCAAGCTCGAATGGAGCGGAAGCGGCAGCGGGGTAGGCTCCGGCAGTTTCAGTTTGAATGCGGAAGTGCCGGAAGCGATGGTATATTCGCCGGAGTTTCGCCGGAACTTCACCGGGTGCGCTCTGGCCCTGAGCGGTAAGTTCGGGGCGGGAACCGAGAAGCCGGAGATCAACGGTACTCTGAGCATCGACAAAGCCCTCGGCGATGGCTTGGAGCTGCATAAATTCCATGGCGAATTCAAGGGCGAAGCCGCAGGCGGCAGCTGGAAGGGACAGCTTGGCGTCCGGCTCGGCAGCGGGCGGTTCGATGATTTGAGCGGCAACGCGCTAACACTGAACGGCAATCTCACCTTCGGCGCAGCCGAGCGGTATTTCAAGGGGCGGCTCGCCGCCGCGGAGCATACCGGCCCGGTTAAGGGACATTCGATTCACTGGAAGGGGCTGGCGGCGGATATCGAGGTGACGGCGGATGCCGGAAACACCCTGCAGCAGCTCACGGTAAGCGGCAAGGCGGTATCGGCAAAAAGCGGCATTTTCGTGCTGGAAAACCCGTCGGGAAATGTGGTGCTGAGCAATGGCAAGGTCAGCGGCGGTATCGGCTTCATTCGTTCGGAAGCGGACCTTGGGGGGCGGAAATTTTTCTCGCCCGACGGAAAAATCACGCTGGGCGGCACCCGCGCCGACCTTGAATGTGCGCTGGAAACGCCCGAGCTCTGGTATTTGAGCGAGCACCTGAGCGGCAAGCTGGACCAGTTCAAGTTGACGGCGGAAGTATTGCCCGGCGAGGTGATCGTCAAGCTCGAAGGAGCCGAGGCGAATGCCGATGGAAAAAACATCAAGATTCACGCCGGCAAAATTACCGGCAATTATCTCCATTCGTACAGCCAGGCGCTGCAGCGCTGGGAGCTGAACCGGGTCCAGACCGGGCTCAAGGTGCATGATCTGGAGATCAATGCGGCGGCGGCCCGGGCGGTGATCCCGGTACTGGAACTTTCGCCGGACGCGCTGGCATTTCGCAATGCCGATATCGCGATGGGGCACCTGCAGCTGCAGAAAACGTCGCTGCAGCAGAAATTGAGCGGCGAAGGACAGCTGAATATCACGCAATTCGTCAGCGGCGACCGCCGCCACGGCGCGGTGAAGGCCATCACGCTGCTGGACGAAATCAGCTGGAGCTTGAAGGGCGGATTGCAGATGCCGTCGCTGAACAAAGCGGCGCTGAATTTCAACGGGGTCCTGACCTGGCCCGGGCTGAGGCCGGAGCTGGAGCTGAATTACCGCATTCCCGGTTTCACCCTGTCCAAACCGGTGAACCTGGTGATGCTGAATCCTGAATGGAAGGATATCTGGTTCGGCGGCGGCGGCAGTCTGCACGGTAAGCTCGCCGTAAACGCCGAGACCCTCACGCACGCCGCCGAGGCCGAGCTGACCAATGCTTCGCTCACTGCCGACCGCTGGGCCGCGGACCGGCTGAACGCTAAACTGGCATTCACCGATCTGGGGCAGAACCTGACGCAGCCGCATCAAACCCTGAGCTTCGGCGGCATGGTGCTCGGCGGGGTGGAGCTGGGCAGCGGCGAAATGATTTTTCACTCCATGGCGGCAGATAAATTCCTGCTCGAGCACGCTGCGTTCGACTGCCTCGGCGGCAGGGCGGTCACCGCCGGGCCGTGTACGATCGATCCCGGCAAGACCCCGGTCAAGCTGGAATTCACCGGTACCGGATTGAACACAGCGTCGCTGCTGTTCCTGCTCGGCATCCCGGAAACGGCTGGAAATTCAAAGGTCAGCGGCTCGCTGCCGGTGGAATTCAGCGATCACCGCGTGACATTCCGCAACGCGGTATTGAACGGCGTCAACGGTACCATTCGGATGCGTAATTTGGATAAATTCAACAACGCCGCGGCGGCGGCCGGACTGCGCGACGGCAGCGTGCCGTTTATCCAGTCGGTGCTGCAGGATTTTATCTACCGCGAACTGCTGCTGACCGTCAACCCCGGCGTGGTCCGGATTCAAGGCAAAGGACGCCCCGCCGCCAACGTGCCGTACCGCTACGACTCCGCCGGAAAGCGTTTCGTCAAAGTGGACCCCATCGACGGCATCGGCTCCGAGCTCGAACTCGACACCGAAATCCGCCCCGGACAATAAAGAGGCGTCAGCTTTCGGGTTCCGCTGCGGCGAGTTCCTTGAGGATGTCGTTCACGCGGATAAGGGCGGCGTCGATGTCGCGGCAGACGTTGGCCTCGCCCACTTCAGCGGTTACGCCGTATTTCTTGAACTCTTTGAAAGGCTGCGGCTGAACGCCGGAAAGCACCAGCGCCATCTTTTCCTTGTTGCACTGTTTGGCAAAGTCGAGAATCACATTCAACCCGGTGGCGTCGATGATCGGCACGTGACGGAGACGGAGCACAATCAGTTTCGACGGGCTGTGTCTCAACGCGCTCAGTACGGTTTCCTGGAAACGGTTCACCGCGCCGAAGAAAAACGGTCCCTGGACCTCGAATACCACGACGCCGGCCGGAATGTCTTTTTCGCTGGTGGCATCGGGGTCGGGTGCGCCTTCGCTGTACTCCATTTCACCGCGGATCGTTTTGACGTCGGCGGAGATCGCCATGCGGCGGATGAAGAGCAGCGCCGAGAGCAGCACACCGACTTCCACCGCGGCCACCAGGTCCACCAGCACCGTCACGACGAAGGTGATAACCATGACGATCCAGTCGCTTTTCGGTCCCTTGAACATCCGCAGAAATACGTGGTATTCGCTCATATTGTAGCAGACCACGATCATGATGCCGGCCAGCGCCGCCAGCGGGATCATTTTGGCCATGGAGCCGAAGAGCAGGAGTATCGCCAGCAGCGTCACCGCGTGGATGAGGGCCGAAACGGGGGTTTTGCCGCCGCTGCGGATGTTGGTGGCGGTACGGGCGATGGCCCCCGTCACCGGGATGCCGCCGAAAATCACCGCGCCGATATTGCCCACCCCCTGCGCGATCAGTTCGGTATCCGAGCGGTGGTGGTCCCCGGTCATACCGTCGGCCACGGTGGCGCTCAGCAGCGACTCGATGGCCGCCAGCAGCGCAATCGTCACCGCCGGCATGAACAGCCGCGTGACATCCGCGAAATTAAACTCCGGAAACGTCGGCATCGGCAGCGAAGTCGGCAATTCACCGAAGCGCTTGCCGATGGTTTCCACGTCGAGGTTGAACAGGACAGCCGCCATTGTCGCCAGGATCATGCCGACCAGCATGGCCGGGACCCGCGGCATGAAACGGCGGAACACGAAAATCACTACCGTCGTGAACACACACACCGCAAGCGCATAGAGGTTGGTCCCCCCGATATTCTGGACCAGATAACCCAGCTTGGCGACGAAGCTCGACGGCATATCCGTCTCCAGCCCGAAAATATCCTTGAACTGGGTCGAAAAAATCACCACCGCGATCCCCGAGGTGAAACCGGTGACCACCGGGAACGGCACGAATTTGATCAGCGCCCCCATTTTGAACACCCCCAGCAGGATCAGAAATATCCCCGCCAGCATGGTGCTGACGACCAGCCCGCCGAATCCGTATTCGGCAATGATCGAAACAATAATGATGATGAACGCACCGGTCGGTCCGCTGACCTGGACCCGGCTGCCCCCCAGCAGCGCCACCAGGAAACCGCCGACGATCGCCGTATAAATCCCCCGTTCCGGCGGCAGCCCGCACGCGATGGCGAAGGCCATGGCCAACGGCAGCGCCACCACCCCCACCGTCAATCCGGCAAAGAGGTCGTGACGGAAAAGGCTCCAGGAATACTGTTTGAGATCACTGAATAAAACTGGTTTAAACATAATATCAACCCCGTATTTAGAAATGAAAGATATAATATACTTGTAATTTGATTAATTGCAAGGGAATAGCAAAAAAGAAGCGGGACAAGATTATGTCATACCGCAGAGAAATACATTTTGCTTCGGGGCTTGCATTTTGCGGATTCAGCGACTATCTTTAAAGGATTAGCCGAAAGAAGATTATGGAAAGTGTGCGCGAGCGGATTACGATCCGCGATAAAAACCAGTTCGAGATCAAATACACCTATCCGTTGCAGTTGGAGCACGAAAATACGGAATACGTGGTGGAGACTTTTATATTTCTACCCACCAATCTGCCGATCAACAGCAAGACCTACGACAAGGAAAAGTTTTATCGCGACAACAGCGCCTATATCCGGTTCAAGACCCCGGCCTTCATGCTGCCGGAAATCATCTTCGGCGATAATTCGCCGCTGGCCAAAACCCGCGCCGCCATCACCAGACTGATCGAGGACCCCGACGACGAAACCGTGCTCGAAACTTACAATTACAGCCTCCGTATGTTCTGCTCGATCCTGAAAAGCGCCCTGCGCGACGAAGTCGAACGCATCGAGGGCATTCACGACACTGAAAAGCGCAACGAGGAAACCGCGCTGATGGTCGATTCGCTGGAACTGCTGGAAACCTCTTTCCGCCAGTTGCGGGATATCCCCGGATTCAACGCCCTGGACAATGAAAAAAAGGCCATGTTCAATTTTTCCGATGAATACACCGGTATCATCTCCGAATATTATCTGTTCCGGCTGCTGGAGTACCTTGATCACGACCAGGAGGCCGGTACCCCGGAGAAGCCCGAACTGCGCGAAAAAATCGTGGCCCTGATCAAGGCCGGCAATTCCTACCGCTTCGCCATGGGTTACCCCACGATCGTCCGCGAAAATTCCACCAACGAAACCTTTATCTACCGCATGC
>JBEBRW010000093.1:0-10715 GCA_040394635.1 Victivallis vadensis
TCCGTCCATCCTCATATCCTTAGGTTGACGCGTATGGGTGCTACCCGGACGCGGTCCAGCGCGCGGACAGCGCTGGTCGCTCAACGAGCGAAATAAAAAAGCCAATGTCAAAATTCCCGACATTGGCTTTATTTTTTATTACAGGTGAAATTCGTCCGGGTAGAGCGTGCGCATGATCCCCATTTCGAGGCCGCGCAATTCCGCCAGCCCGCGCATGCGGCCGAGACCGCCGTAGCCGGGGTTCGGATTCGGCGGCTTCAGCAGGTCGTCCATGATGTCATGCCCGTGGTCCGGGCGAATCGGAATGCGCCAGTCCTCCCGGCCCGCGTTGCGGCGGCGGATCTGTTCTTCACAGGCGGCCTTGACCAGATTGTACATGTCGACGCTGCCTTCGAGGTGGCCCGCTTCGTAGAAGTCGCCGTTCACCCACTGCGTACTGCGCAAATGCATGAACGCCACGCGGTCCGAACAAGCCTTGAACATTTCCACCACGTCGTTGCCCGGGTTCGCGCTGAAACTGCCGGCGCAGAAGTCGATGCCGTTCGCGGGGCTGTCCACCACTTTCAGGAGTTTCTGCACGTCGGCGGCATTGCTGAAAATACGCGGCAGTCCGAGAATCGGCCGCGGCGGATCGTCCGGGTGAATCGCCAGACGGCAGCCGCATTCCTCCGCCACCGGCACGACCCGTTCCAGAAAATACGCTAAGTTTTCTTCCAGGCGCTCGCGGGTGAAACCTTCGTATTTGCTGAGCATCGTCCGCACGTCTTCGATTGTGATCCCCTTGAAGCCGGGGAAATTATCGATGATCGAGCGCCGCAGGCAGAACGCCTCGTGCTTGCTCAAGCCTTTGAAGTACTCTTCCGCTTTGCGAATGATCTCCTCCGGGTAATCGGCCTCTGCGCCCTGGCGCTTGAGGATGAACAGCTCGAACGCGGCAAACTCCACCTGATTGAAATAGAGCGTGGTCGAGCCATCCGGCAGTTCATAATGCAGATCGGTACGCACCCAGTCCAGCACCGGCATGAAGTTGTAAACGATCGTCTTGAGCCCGGCCCGGCTGAGGTTGACCAGCGACTGCTTGTAAACCTCGATATACTTGCGGGCGGTAGCCGCGCCGGTCTTGATGTCCTCGTGGACCGGCAAACTCTCCACCACGCTCCAGGTCAACCCGGCGGCCTCGATCATGTTCTGCCGCTCGCGGATGGCGTCCTCGGTCCACAATTTGCCGTATGGCACATAGTGCAGCGAGGTCACGATCCCGGTCGCCCCGGTTTGACGGATGAATTTCAGCGGCACCGGATCTTCCGGGCCGTACCAACGAAAAGTAGGTTCCAGAAACATATGCAATTTCTCCTTTTTTGATTCCCCGATAATATACACCCTGACTGCCGAAATTCAAATTTTGTAGTATTAATATCTTTTTATTAATCGGACCATATTTCCCGCTCCCAAAAACAAAAAACCGGCGGCATTTCGATCTGCCGCCGGTTTGAAGTTTCCTGAATTCTTACAGGATGTCGAGCAACTCCACGTCGAATACCAGAGTGGCGTTCGGCGGAATCACTTCGCCCGCGCCGCGCTCGCCGTAGCCGAGAACGTGCGGAATGAAGAAGCGGTATTTAGCACCTTTTTTCATCAGTTTCAGCCCTTCGGTCCAGCCCGGAATCACCTGGTTCAGGCCGAATTCGGCCGGCTGGCCGCGCTTGATCGAGCTGTCGAACATCTGGCCGTCCAGCAACTTGCCTTCGTAGTGAACGCGAACGGTCTGACCGTCGATGGGCATTTCGCCGTCGCCTTCCATCAGGACTTCGTACTGGAGACCGGTTTTGGTTTCCTTGACGCCGTCCTTGGCGCGGTTTTCGGCCATGAACGCTTCGCCTTCCTGGGCGTTGCGGTCGGCCAGATCTTTCAGTTCGGCCTGTCCGGCGGACTGCAATTTTTTCTGAAAATCCTGCATGATCTGCTGATATTCCTGCGGGGCAAGCGCGGGCTGTGCGCCGCTGCCGAGCTCATTGACCGCGGCGACGAAAATATCCCGGTTGAATTCCACCGGCAGCTGCATCATCGAGCCGACCACGTTCATCGCCAGGGCGTAGCCCAGCTTATCCTGTTCATTCTTCAGTTCAATACTCATTATTTTTCCTTTGGGTTAAGTGGTAACATACCGTCCCGAAAGCGATAAAGCAAATCAGAAACGGAACAGCGAGCCCATTTTCTTGCCGAGGATCGCATTGGCCGCCGCCAGCGTACAGGCCAGGAACGCCATCGTCCAAACGCCGAAGGCACAGGCGATCCACGCTCCCGGACCAAGGATGCCGGCCAACTCGAAAATAGCCTTGGTGATCGGATAAAATTCCTCTTTGTGCGCCAGGATCAGCGAGTCGGACACTTCCAGCATTGAGAAGCTGAAGGCAAAAAGCGCCCCCACCGCGATATTGGCGCTGATCAGCGGAATCACCACCCGCCGCATGGTCGTCCACGACGACGCGCCGAGGTTGTGCGCGGCCTCTTCCAGATCGACCGGGGTCTGCTCCAGCCCGGCGCAGGCGGCGCGCGTCACGTACGGCAGCCGCCGGATCGCATAGGCCATGCCCAGCAGGACCAGCGGATTTTTGATCGGGTCCAGATAGGCGCGCAGAAACGGGAAATTGACCGTCATGCTGAGAAATCCGAAGGCCATGATGATCCCCGGAATCGCCAGCGGCATCATGCTGAGCGTGTCAAAAAGCTGATAGCCGCGCGGCCGCCAGCGCGTCACCACGATCGCCACAGTGACGCCGACGATCAGGCAAATGATCATGGCCAGCAGTGAATATTTCAAACTGTTGACGATACTGCCCGTGACCATGTGGTGCGACAGCGCGTTTTCGAAATGCATCAGCGTGAACTCGCGCGGCAGGATCGAGCTGTACCAGTCCTTGGTGAACGCCGTCAGCACCAGCGCGATATGCGGCAGCCCGGCGGCCAGCGAGACCACTGCGAACGGCGCGAACGCGGCGACGGCGCGCCACGATTTCAGCTTTTTGGCGGAACTGCCCGCCATGCCCTTGGTCATCGCCACGGTGTTCGACTGGCCGAGCAGCAAGCGGCTCACGGCATACAGCCCGGCGGCCGCGGCCAGCAACACGATCACCAGCGCATACGGCAGGGGATTGGTTTCAAGCTCGGTGATGCCGTTAAAAATCTGTACCGTGGTCACCCGGTTGTAGCCGAACATCAACGGCGTGCCGAGCTCGGTGAAGCTCCAGATCAGGATCAGCGTACCGCCCGCGAAAATACCGGGGCGGATCATCGGCAGCGTGATTTTGGCAAAACGCCGCCAGCGCCCCGCGCCGAGGTTGCGCGCGGCCTCGTTCATCGCCGGGTCCACGTTTGCCAGCGCGGTCAGGATATTCAGGTACAGAATCGGGTACAGGTGCAGCGCCTCGATGATGCAGACCATCCAGAAACGCCCCTCGCCGCCCAGCCAGTCCACCCGCGGCAGCCCGCAGCCCACCAGCATCGTATTGATCACCCCGAAGTGGCCGAAAATCTGCATGAAGCCGAGCGCGCCGACAAACGGCGGCAGGATCATCGGAATCAGCATCAGGGTATTGACCAGCTTCTTGCCGGTGAATTCGTAGCGGTCATAAATCAGTGCCGGGGGCAGCGCAATGGCGAAGACGACGGCGGTGGTCACCAGCGCGATTTTCAGCGAATTCAACAACCCCTCCAGATAAATCGGGTTGCGGAAACACTCGGCCAATACCGCCGGATTCAAACCGTTTTTCACCACCGAATAAATCGGCATGATCAGGAAAATAAAAAAGAACACCGCCAGCAACGACAGAACCAGCATACGCATCGGTTTAAGCTTCATTTACTTGCCCTCCTTCGCCAGCTGCGCCGCTGCGCGGTACTGGGCGCGGCACGCCTCGCTCCACTCGCGCTGCAACTTCAACATGGCCAGCGCGCCCTGCTCGCGGCTCTGCGAGAGCTCCTTTTGAATCTGCGCCAGCTCCGAATACGAAAATGGCAGTTCGTTGAATTTCGCCATCGCCAGCGGCACCTTTTCCGGGCCGCCCGCGTCGAGAATCGCCCTCCACGCGGCCTGCAACTCCGGCATCGGGTCCAGCGCGAAACACTTGACCACGATCCGGATAAAACTGAAATAACGCCCGGTCAACTTCGGGTTATAGATAAAGCCGGAGGTTTCCTCGTACGGATTGGCCCTGGCGTCGGACATATAACGGGTATGCTCCGGCGTGTACATGTCGCGACGGATGGGCAAGCGGCGCATCACATATTTGACCGGCCCCCCGGGCGTATTCAACCGGTAGTTCCACAATTTCTGCCCCTCCTCGGAGAGCACGAAGGCGATGAATTCGACCGCCGCCCGGCGGTTCGGCGCGCCCCGCAGCACATGAATCGGGTCCGCTGAAAGCGAGGTCCCGTGCTCCGGCGAAACGAATACGATCCGCTCCACACCGCCATTGCGCTCCGCGCCCCACTCCGCCTCGCTGCGGCCGTAGAAGTCGATGCACATCCCCGCAGCGGCGTTCGCGGACGCCACGTCCTTCGGCACCTTGCTCGCCGAGTCGGTGAAATAACGCGCATTGGCGGAAATCACTTTGATCAGGTTGACCGCATTCGCCCAGCCCTGGTCAAGGTTGTCGCCGGTCTTCTGCATCTGCTCCTGAATCAGCATCTCGAAACATTTGGTGATCGACCCGGCCTTGGTCGGGTCCGCCAGCGCGATATTCTGGTAAAATACCGGGCGCGACAAATCCTCCCAGCGCTGCGGCGGCGCGGTTTTCAGCTCCTCGATCCGGTCAATGTTGTAGCAAATGCCGAACGTCGCCAGGCAGGCCCCATAATAACGTCCCTGCGGGTCGTACATGATTTCGCCGCTGAACTGCTGCGGGATCACTTCCGGCTTGAACCACTCGGGGTGGCTCTTCAACAGCCCGGCGTCGACGGCGATCCCCAGCTCGGCCTGTTTGCCGTGGTCGTACTGGCCGCCGCCGAACATCAGGTCGATCCCGATGCCGCCGGTCGATTTCAGGAAAAGTTCGCGCGGTTTGCCGCCCTTGTCCGATTTGTAAGCTTTGCTGATATCCAGGCTCCACGGCTCGAAACCGTCCTGCGCCTGCCACCATTCGCGGAACGTCGCTTCGAAGCGGTCGTTGACATAGCGGATGATGTCGGCGGTGCCGCCGACGTTGCGCCATTCGAGCTCTATGTCGCAGCCGAATTTCTCCCGGTAGTGGATTTTGAACGCGCGCTCGAATTCGAAACGGATCGACTCGGAGTGCGGCGAAATGATGACCAGTTTTTCGGCGGTGACATCGGTGATTTTCGGCGGCTGCTCCGGCTTCAGCGCAAACGGCAGCGCCAGCAACAGCAGCAACGGCACAAATGCAATCAGCAAGTGCTTAATCATGAGGAATCACCGCCACATTTTCCGGTGCCACGTGAAACGTCATCCGCGAATCATGCGTCCGCGAATTCACTTCCAGCCATTCCAGCTGAAACCCCTCGCCGCGCAACTGCCACAACCCGGCCTCGCCGAGAAAACTCTCTTCCACCGGTTCCGCCTCGAAATTATTGCAGTCCCCCTGCCCCGCCCGGATGGACTCCGGACGAATCATCAGCAACACTTTCGCGCCTTTTTCCGGACAGGATTCGACCTTGAATTTGCCGGCGGCGGTACCGACCAGGCAGTCGTCCTCCACCACGCCCGGCAGCAGGTTGCAGTCGCCGATAAACCCCGCCACGAAGCGGTTGGCCGGGCGGCGGTAAATCTCGCGCGGGGTGCCGATCTGCTGCAGGCGGCCCTTGTCCAGCAGCGCGATCCGGTCGGCCATGCTCAGCGCTTCCTTGCGGTCGTGCGTCACGTAAATCGTGGTCAGCCCGGCGGATTTGCAAATGCGGCGGATTTCGGCGCGCATGGAGTCGCGCAGCTTGGCGTCGAGGTTCGAGAGCGGCTCGTCCAGCAGTAGAACCTGCGGATTCACCACCAGCGCCCGCGCCAGCGCCACCCGCTGCTGCTGTCCGCCGGAGAGTGACGGCGGCTTGCGCTCGCCCAGCTCGGTCAGCTGCACCATTTCCAGCGCCTTGCCGATCCGCGAATCCCGCTCCGTGCCCTTCACACCGAGCGTGTCGAGTCCGAACGCCACGTTTTCGCGCACCGTCATATGCGGCCACAGCGCGTAACTCTGGAAGACCATGGCGGTGTTGCGCTTTTCCGGCGCGGTGGCGGTGATGTCCCGCCCGTCAAAAAAAATCCGCCCGGCAGTGGGCGGTACAAATCCGGCAAGCATCCGCAGCAAAGTCGATTTGCCGCAGCCGCTGGGCCCCAGCAGGAAAAAGAGTTCGCCGGCGGCAATTTCCAGATCGATCGGCTCCAATACCGGCTTGCCCGGCACATACGACTTGCTTACTCCGTCCAGTTTTACATTGACCATGATCGGCTTAATTCCATTTGTTGAACTTGACGTATTCGGACTTGAAGCGGGTGCGCGATTCTCTCTGTTCCGTCGGATGGCCGATGGCGATGGCCGCGACCGGCAGGATGTTTTCCGGCAGCTGGAAATAGGCGCGGATGCCGTCGATACGCTCCTGGCGCGGGTGAACGCCGAGCCAGCAGGCCCCGAGCCCCTGCGCCTCAGCGGCCAGCAGCAGGTTTTCGATGGCGGCGGAACAATCCTGCAGCAGATACGATTCACTGTTCGCATGCGCCGCATTCAGATCGCCGAGCACTAGGATGCCGACCGGGGCCTCCTTCAGGAACTGCCCGTTCGGCAGGAATTCGGTGATCGCCGATTTCACCGCCGGGTCGTCCAGCACGATGAAGCGGCACGGATCTTTGGCGCAGGCGGAGGGCGCGGCCATGGCGGCTTCGAGCATTTCACGCACGGCCAGGGAATCGACTTTGGCCGCGGTGAATTTACGGATGCTGCGGCGCTTGAAGATAAATTCAAGTTCTTTTTTCATGATCAGAACTCCATTGATGATTATTTATATTGCTGGATTCCGTCAAAGTAGCGGCGGATATCGGGGGCGCGAAGTTTTTCGAGGGTCTTGATTTCGATCTGGCGGATGCGCTCGCGGGTCAGGTCGAAGCGGCCGCTGAGCTCGACCAGCGTCATCGGCTGGTGGCCCATCAGCCCGAACCGCATGATGATGATCTGCTGTTCGCGCTCGGTGAGCAGCTTCAGCACTTCATAGAGGCGCTCGCGCAGCATTTTGGCGGCCAGCGCCGCGGTCGGGTCGTCCGAATCGGAGTCGGAGAGAATATCCTCCAGCGAGGAACTTTCCTCGCCGCTGTCCAGCGGGGCCTGCAGCGAAATCGCCTGCCGGGCCATCTTCTGGATGGCGCTGATACGCGAAGTGGGCATTTCCAGAATCTTCGCCAGTTCCTCAATATCGGGTTCGCGGCCGTGTTCCTGGATAAACAGTTCCTCGGTATTGTTCATGGTCATGATCGTGTTGATCATGTGCACCGGAATCCGGATGGTCCGCGACTGCGCGGCAATAGCGCGGCTGATGCTCTGCTTGATCCACCAGCTGGCGTAGGTACTGAACCGGTTGCCGAGCCCGAAATCATATTTTTCCAGCGACCGCATCAGCCCGAGGTTCCCCTCCTGAATCAGGTCGAGAAACGGCAGCCCTTTGTTGCGGTAACGCTGCGCGATGCTGACCACCAGTCGCAGATTGCCCTCCAGCATCGCCTGATGCATGGTGTGGACCTTGTCGCGCGCCCGTGAAATTTCCTGCAGGTATTTCAGAAATTCGCTCACCTGCATCAGCATTTTTTCTTCCAGCCACGCGACCTTGTCCGCCGGGATGTCCACCGGCGTGGCCTCCAGCGGATCGACATCCGGACTGGCCAGCCGCACGTATTCCAGCGCCACCTTGAACCACTCCTCCAGATGATCATAGATCATGGCGTAGCGTTCCAATACCAAGACCAGTTTGTCGCGGTGTTTCGCCTGGGTGGACGATTGATTTTCAAAGGCCTTTTTCAAGACGTCGTATGCTTCCTGGATGTCTTTGATCCAGGCGGGGGCGGCGGTCAGGAATTTCTCGAACGCGCCGGCGTTTTCTTTTTGCAGCGAGGTCGGCATGAAGTGCTCCGCCGCGGGCAAACCTTCCATCTCTTTCAGAATCAGGATATGCTCGGTGGCGACGAAGCCGAGGCGGTAAAGTTTCTTGCGGTAGTCGGCCACCGCCGCGATGATCTCGGCGGAGAGTTCCTCCTGTTTCTCGATGGTCAGCAGCGGGATGGAGCCGATCTGGCGCAGGTACGTACGCAGTAAATCCCCGGTACCGTCTTCCGGAACGTCCCCGGTATATTCCAAGTCTTCGATTTTTTTTTCGAGATCCGCCATTGATCCAACCATGCATATTCAACAGAAATACAGGGTATAATGTAACTGTTCTTTCCGATTATGCAAGCATTTACTTCTGTTCAGACACGATCGAAACCGTAACTTTTCCGCGATTTTCCAGATATCGCCGCAATACATCGCCGGTTTGACGGCGCGTCAGCTTGCGGTAGATTTCCGCGATTTTCAACACATGATCGCTGCCCGAACCGTAGAATTCCGAGAGCGCGCAGTGGAAAACCAGCATATTCGGCTTGTCGAAAAGCTGCTCATTGTCGAAAATCACCGAGCGCTTCGCCGCGTCGAATTCCTCCGCCGTCAGCCCCTCGCTCTTCAATCGCACGAGTTCTTCGTTCAGCAGCTTCGTCACCTCCGGCACTCCGGCCTGCGATGTCACCGCGTAAATCCAGAACGCACCCCGGTGAATGCCCGAGAAAAACGACGCACCGGTAACATAAGCCAGCCCCGCATCCTCGCGAATGGTCTTGAAAAGCCGCGATGACAACCCGTTCAGCGCCGACATGACGATGTCGAACGCATAGCGGTCCTTCGACGCGTTGTCGAACCCCGGAAGCGCCAGCATCACCACGCTCTGCTCGCGCGGCAGCTTGAAGCTCTTGACCCGCTCCTTGACCGGAAACACCGGCAGCGGCGGCAGGATATCCTGAAACGATTTGCCGCTCCACTGCAACGCACCCGCCAGGTCCTCGAAACTGCGTTTCACCTTGTTTTTGTCAAAGGTCCCGCCGATGGCGAACACCATTTTATCTTTGATCAGGCACGACAAATAATATTTCCGCAGTTGCGCGGCGGTAATCTTTTCGATGCTCTCCGGCGTACCGGCAGACGGGCGCGAATAAGGATGGGAGCCGAATATCATTTCCAGCGCTTTGTCCGCGGCCACGCTCTGGGGATTCATGCGGCGGCTCTTGAGATTCTCCAGCATGGCGGTTTTCTCGCGCGCCAGCGCCTTGGCGGCAAACAGCGACTCGGTCATGATCGAGCGCAGCACCGCCATCACCGCCTCGAAACGGTCACTGCGGCAGTTGATGCGGATGACAATGGAGTTGTTGCCGCAGGTAACATTGATATCCAACGCGTTGCCGTCGATGAAGTCGCCGAGCTCGCTCTCGTTCCAGCGTTTGGTGCCGGCGGTGAGCATCGAGCACAACAGCGAGGTAATGCCGCTATTGGCTGCATTTTCCATGATCACGCCGCCGGGCATGGTGATGCAGATATCGAGCAGCGGCAGCCCCGCGCACGGGAGCATGACCAGCTTGCCGCCATTTTTCAGCGCCACCGTTTCAATGACGGTTTCAGGCGACTTTTTTACGGCTTTGACGGTTTTCCTGCCGGGCTTGTCGACGGGATGCTGCCGGACGATGCTCATCTGGTCCTCTTTCAGCCACTGCCCTGCCGCTTCCCTGACCTCTTTGGCCGTTGTGGCACTCAGTTGGTCGTAATAAAAATTCGCAGCCTGATGGTCATTGTAAGTAATCACCGTATTGCCGAGAACGCTCGCCAGCCCGGAGTTGGTCCGCAGTGTCCGCAGGTAATCGGTCGTCTGCTGGATGACCTCGCGTTCGACTTCCTCTTGAGTGACGTCTCCTGCGGCAACTTCCTGAAGTTCCTTCCGGACGGCAGTTTCCAGTTTCGACAACTTCTCCGGCGCGCAGACCGCGCAAAGCCCGGAGAGCCCGCCGAAATAAGGCGAATAATTGAATGAACTGATGCTCAGCGCCGTTTCCTGTTCCAGCTGCAGGCGCCGTACCAGCCGCGAGCTCTGGCTGCCGCCGAGCGTACCGTACAGCACGTCCAGCGCGGCAATCTGAGGATGCGCCGCCCCGGCCGATTTGATGCCGAAAGCGATCCGGCTCAGCGGGTCCTTGAACGACGTATCGCTCTGGCGCAATCCGCAGGAAACCGGTTCCTCCGGCAGCGCTTCCTCGTAAATACTGCCCACCGACCACGAACTGATCCGCGCGCCGACCATGGCCGCCACGGCGTCCGCATCGATCCGCCCGCAAATCACCATAAAGGAGCGCAGCGGCGAATAACGGCGGCGGTAATAATCGATCATCATATCGCGCGACACCGTCACGATCTTGTCGTGATAACCGATGATCGGGTGCCGGACGGGATGAACTTTATAAACGCTGCGCCAGAGATTTTCGAAAAGCATCCGGATGTGGTTGTCGCGTCCCAGGTCGCGTTCACGCAAAATCACATTTTTCTCGGAAGCGAATTTGGCTTCGGGAAATTCGGGGGACCGCAGCATCGAACAGAGGATGTCGACCGCGGTTTCGGCGCTGGCCGCCGGCATGTCGATGTGGTAAACCGTTTCCG
>JBEBRW010000094.1:0-10700 GCA_040394635.1 Victivallis vadensis
TTACGAATTACGAATTACGAATTACGAATTACGAATTACGAATTACGAATTACGAGTCTGCGTTGGAACTTTTGTTTTTCATTGTACATTGAATTGAGCCTATAATCTTTAGTAGTTCACTGCAGTCGGAGAGAATATTTTCCGCGGACTGCCTCTCCAGATAACCGGTATCGCGAAGCAGGCGCAGCCAGTAATGAGTTTCGCGCGCTTCTTTATAGGCTATCGTCAATTTCATCATAAAATCTTTTTCCGATTGAGCACCAATGGCTTCCTCTACATTAGCACCAATACTTGTACCAGAACGCAATACCTGTTTGGATAACACAAATTCTTTCTTCTCTTCCGTCAAATAGCGAAACATATTAACAACTCGAATTGCGAAAGCATAACTTTTGACTTGTATAATATTATCGGCCATTTCGACACTCTCCAAAATTCGTAATTCGTAATTCGTAATTCGTAATTATTTCCCCAGGCTTTGTCCGCAGTCGATGCACAGCACGTGCCCCGTGATGGATTGGTTGGCGATCAGGAATACGCAGCCGGCGGCCAGGTCCTGCAGGCCCACCGGACGGTTCAGGGGGACGGTTTTCAAGGTTTTCTCCATTTTGCTGTCTTCGAGGCCGGGCGGGGGGAGCACCGGGCCGGGAGCCAAGCCGTTGACGCGCAGGTTCTCGTGTGCGTACTGACGGGCCGCCGCCAGCGTGGCATCACGCAAGCTCTTTTTGGCCAGGCTGTAGCCGCCGCAGCTGTGGCTCGGCTGATTGACCTCCTGGTCCAGCAGGTTCACGATCACGCCCGGATTGCCGACAAGCTGACTGCGAAAAAGTTTCATCATTTCCAGTGGTACGATCAGGTTCATTTCCAGCTGGGTGCGCAGCGATTCCTCCGATTCCTCGAGGATTCCGCACGGCTTGAAGGTGGAGGCATTGTTGACCAGCGCGTTCAGCGGGCCGGCGTCGTTGAAAATGCGTTCGCGCTCGGCGGCGTTGGTCAGGTCGCCCTGTACACAGACCGCGCCGAGTTCGGTACAGAGCTGGCGGGCGGCGCCGTCGGAGTTGTGGTAATGGATGACGAGCTGCGCCCCGGCCTGTTTCAGCGCGCGGCAAATCTCACGTCCCACCCGGACCGCACCGCCGGTCACCAGAACCCGGTAATCGCTGAGCGGTTTGTTCATTTTTTCCTGGACTCCACGGTTTGCAGCGCGGCTTGTTTGGCTCTGGCTTCGGCCTCGGCGGCGAGCGATTTTTTCAGTTCTTCAAGCTTTTGTTCGCGTTCTTTCAACTCGCGATCTTTCTGTTCGAGCTGTTCGGCGGCGGCTTTCAGTTCGGCTTCGCTTTTGCTCTTTTTTTCCTGATTCTGCAGGAATTCTAGCTGCTGTTTGGTGAATTCCTCGCGCATTCTGGTCAGCTCGGCCTGATATTTTTCGGTGGCGCTTTCGGATTGTTTCTTGAGCTCTTCTTCGAATTTGGTCTGCTGCTCGCCGAGTTCCTTGCGCAGTTTGTCGACGTTTTCCTGATAGTCCTGGCGGCTCTTGTCGAGGACCACGACCATGTTGTCGAGTTTCTGGCCCTGTTCCTGAATCTGGTTTTTGCGTTCTTTCAGCTCATCGACCAGGACGGATGTACTGAGTTTGAGATCGTTGATCTGCTGGTTGCCGGAGTTGATTTCGGCGCGCTGGGTTGAAATATGATTGTTGAACCAGATGGCGGCGACGACCGCGGCCACGGCCATGAACACCAGCAGCGCGATGGCGCCGATCTGCCAGCGCAGCGTACTTTTTGCCAGTTTCTTGGCTTCGATCTGATTCTGCTCGAGCGACTGGGTCAGACGGGCGAGTTCGTTATTCAGCATTTTACTGAATTCCTCGGCCTGAATGCGGGCGACGGGGGCCACGAGGGCATTTTCGCCGCCGGCGGCTTCGGGGTCGAGCTCGCCGTCATCGGTTCCCGGATCGATGGCGGATTCCTGGTGGAGCTCGGCCTGAACCGGGTGGCGCTTGGCCAGTTCGCGTTCGATATCGTAGGTGGAGTGGCCGAGGTCGCGCAGTTTGGCGATCTCGCTGAGCACGGTCAGCGCCGAATCGGTGAAAACCTTGCGTTTGCCGCGCATCTCCGACTCCATGTACTGCGAAAAGCGGTTCAGCCAGTCGGTAATGGTGGTGCGCGGCACGCCGACTTTTTCGGCGAGCTCCGCTACACTGTATACTTTTTTCTCTTCCATATCTATTCCTGTAGGTTAGTCAATCTCCGGATCTGTTCAATATCCTCGACAATCTGGAGTTTCAGCGCCTGCGAATCGGGGAACGTCCGCTCTTCACGCAGGTATTGCACAAGTATAAGCTCGATTTGCCGCCCGTAGAGGTCGCCGTTGAAATCCAGCACGTGGACCTCCACCCGGACTTCCGCGCCGACGCGGTTGTAGGTGGGGCACTCGCCGATGTTCACCGCGGCGCAGTATTCGCGTCCGTCCAGGCAGACCAGCCCGGCGTAAACGCCGTTCGGCGGCAGGATGCCGTAGCGGATGTCGAGGTTGGCGGTGGGGTGGCTCAGCTCGCGCGTGGCCACCTGATAGCCGTGGGTCACATCGCCGAACAGCGAATAACTGCGGCCGAGCAGCGCCGCCGCTTTGTCCAGCAGTCCGCCTGCGATCGCGCGGCGGATGGCGGTGCTCGACACCACCTGATCGTCGACGACCAGTTCTTCGACCGCGGCCAGGCGCAGACGGCGCTTTCCGGCGATGCGCTCGAGCTCCGTCACCGTGCCGCTGCCGCCACGGCCGAAGCGCCAATTAGCGCCCACGGCGATGCCGGCGACCTCGACCGAGTCGGATTTCAGGCAGTTGTCGATGAATTCCTCCGGGCTCTGCGCGGCGAATTCCCGGGTAAAGGGGAGCGTGACCACCGCCTGCATGCCGTATTCATGAAGCAGCCGCGACTTTTGTTCGGGCGGCAGCAGCAGCGGCGGGGCCTTGTCCGGGGCCAGCACCTGGCGCGGATGCGGGAAAAAGGTCAGCGCGCAGGGGGTAGCATCCAGCTCGCGCCCCATCTCAATCAGACGGTTCAGCAGCAGCTGGTGCCCCAAATGTACACCGTCAAAGACCCCGATCGCCAGCACGACGCGCCGGATACCGAATCCGGCCAGCGAGCTCACGGTTATGACGTCAATAATTTTCCTTTCCGTATCAAACAAAATGAAATTCCCGTAATCTTTCAGATTAAGATTGCAATCATTCAGAAAGAAAAGTATATTTGTGGAGCGAAAAATGCAACCGCAATCGTTGAATTATTGCGAAAAAAGTTTCGACAGGAGATATTGAAAACGATGAAAAGCGTATTATATCCGGGCAGTTTCGACCCGCTGACGAACGGCCACCTGGACCTGGTGCTCCGGGCTTCCCGGCTGTTTGACCGGGTGATTGTGGCGGTGGGGACCAATCTGGAGAAGCATCCGATGTTCTCCCGCGAGGAGCGCGAAATCCTGTTTCGCGAGAGTTGCTCCGGCATGAACATCAACAACGTGGAAGTGGTCTCCTTTGACGGCCTCACGGTGGACGCGCTGACGCGGTTCGAGGCGAACGCGGTGCTGCGCGGGCTGCGGGCGTTCTCCGATTTCGAGTATGAGCTGCAGATGGCGTTGATGAACCGCAGTCTGAAGGAGGAATGCGAAACGATCTTCATGATGCCGACGACCAATAATTCTTTTGTAAGCTCGAGCCTGGTCAAGGAAGTGGCCCGGCACGGCGGTGATTTTTCGCAATATGTGCCACGGGTGGTGGCCGAAGCGATCATGTTAAAATTAATTTCCGAAGGAAAACGATGAATCCATTCAAAATATCACTGGCAATGCTGGAACGCCAGAAAAAGATCCAGCTCAGCGGCGAATTGCCCGCATCCTTTCTGGACGTGGAAGACGGCGAACTGATGAAGTTCCCGGGGCCGGTCAAATACGACCTCGAGGTCTCGTCGGCCATCGGCGGCACAGTGGTGCGCGGCGGGATATCGACCCCGATCGTGTTCCACTGCGGACGCTGCATGCAGGAGTTCAAACGCGAATTCGAGGCCGAAGTATGCCATTTTTATGACAAAAGTGACGCGGAGGAACTGGATATCGCCGAGGACATCCGCGAAGACATCCTGCTCGAAGTGCCGATGAACCCCATTTGCAGCGAAGACTGCAAGGGACTCTGCCTGAAATGCGGTGCCGACCTGAACAAAAAGGCGTGCAAATGCGACAAGGGCGGCGGCGGCAGTCTGATCTGGTCCGAGCTCGACAACCTCGACCTGGGCGGCGACAAGGAGAAATGACATGCCGACTTATGAATATTTGTGCAAAGAATGCGGTTACGAGCTGGAAGCCTTTCAGCGCATGACCGACAAGCCCCTGACCGAGTGCCCGGCCTGTCACAAGGCCGGACTCAAACGCAAGATCAGTGGCGGGGCTGGTATCATCTTCAAGGGCAGCGGTTTCTACCAGACGGACTATCGCTCGGCGGATTATCAGAAGGCCAAAGAGAGTGACAAGCCCGCTGCCGAACCGCCGAAAACCGAGCCGAAAAAAGCCGATCCACCGAAAGCCGCCGAATAAAGGGTTTATGTCATGAAGCAGCTGATCTGTGAAACATGCGGCACCGTTAACGAAAGCGGTTCGCTGCACTGCCGTCAATGCGGCGGCAAGCTCGCCATCAAGGCGGAGAAAAAGGGTTCGAAAGCCGGGCGCGCCATGAGCAAGCTCGTCAAGTGGATTCTGTGGGCGGTGGGCATCGTGGTTCTGCTGGTCGTGATCGTGCTTTGTCTGCTGCTTTTCAAAACCTCCGGGTTTCCGGAACTGAAAGTCGGCGTCGTCGAAATAAAAAAGATCGACAACATTGTCGATACTGCCCATAAACAGTTCCGGCAGACGCACATGCTGAATCAGGACGAAGCCAATGTGCTGGCGGCGAAGCTGTTGGAAAAAGGCGGCATCGATAAGGAATCCGAAACGAAGATGCAGATTTTTTACCATATTGAGCGCAAGACCGTATCGGTGGTGCTGTACTCGAAAATTCTCGATACGGTCCCGACCCGCTGTGAGCTTGGATTCCGGACGAAGGATGACAACGAGCCGGAACTGAAATACGCCCGTTTCGGGATGATTTTCATGCCGGGATTTTTGAGGGAGCCGGTGGTGAAGTTTTTCGAACACCAGGCGCTGAACGATGATAACAAAAAGCTGGTCGGCCGGGTGGAGCAAATGTATCCGCAGGGCAAGGACCAGATGATTTTTAAGCTGGAAAAAGATTGATTCATGCTGTATAAACAGGTTAATATTGAATGTATCGCCTATGAAACTCCGCCCGAGACGATGAGCTCGGCCGCGATCGAGCAGCAGCTCAAGCCGGTTTACGACCGCCTGAAACTGCCGGAAGGGCGTCTGGAGCTGATGACCGGGATCAAGTCGCGGTATCTGTGGCCGCGCGGCGCCATGCCCAGCGCCGGAGCCGCCGCTGCCGGGGCCAAAGCGCTGAAACTGGCCGGTGTCGACAAATCGTCCATCGGGGCGCTGATCAACTGTTCGGTCTGCCGCGACTGCCTGGAGCCGGCCACTGCCACGGTGGTTCACGCCGCGCTCGGGCTGCCGCCTTCCGCTCCCGCGTTCGATATTTCCAACGCCTGCCTCGGCATCCTGACCGGGATCATCGCGGGCGCGAACATGATTGAGCTCGGGCAGGCGGAAAAAGTGCTGCTGGTCTCCGGGGAAAACAGCCGTTCGCTGCTGGAATCGACGATTCAGGCGATGCTGAACGATCCGGGGCTCACGCGGCAGAGCATTAAGCCGTATTTCGCCTCGCTGACGATTGGTTCTGGGGCGGTAGCGGTGATCCTGACGCGCCGCACGGGCGATACCGGGCACCGGCTGCACGGCGGCGCTTCGCTCTCCGTGACCGAATACAATTATCTGTGCCGGGGCAATGCCGACAAAGGCATGACCGACAATCAGGAAGTGCTGATGGATACCGACTCCGAGGAGCTGCTGCACCGCGGGGTGGAAACCGCCAAGGCCACGTGGGATCTCTTCCGCCGGGAAACCGGCTGGGACGGCGGTTCGGTCGATTGTTTCTGCACGCACCAGGTCGGTTCGGCGCACCGCCGGCTGCTTTTCGATTCGCTCGAAATCGATCTGGACAAGGATTTTCCGACGATTGAACAATGGGGCAACACCGGCTCCGTATCCTGTCCGCTCACGGTGGCGCTGGCGGCGGAACAGGGCATACTGAAGCCCGGCGCGCGTTTGGCGATGCTGGGAATCGGCAGCGGAATCAACTGTACAATGCTGGGGGTAGAATGGTGAAAAAAGTCAAGGACCAGGACGCTGTGCTGGAGCCGATCCGGCCGATTTATCCGTTTGAATCGCATTTTATCGAGGTGCACGGCTACAAATACCACTATATCGAGGAAGGCGAGGGCGAGCATACGATCGTGATGCTGCACGGTAACTTGAGCTGGTCGTTCATGTACCGGGTATTCATCGCGGAATTAAGCAAGAAATACCGGGTAATCGCGGTAGATCACCTCGGGTTCGGCCTGTCGGACAAGCCGCAAAACCACCATTACCGGCTGGAGGACCATATCGACAACCTCGAAACACTGCTGCTGCAGAAAAATCTGGAAAAAATCACGCTGGTCATGCACGAGTGGGGTGGCGCCATCGGTATGGGGTTTGCCATCCGGCACGCGCGGCGGATCGAGGGGCTGGCGATTCTGAATTCGTTTTCGTTTGCGCTGCGGAGTGTTTCGCCGTGGCGGATCTGGCCGTTCCGGCTGCCGTTTTTCGACGACAAACTGGTGCGCGAAATGAATTTGCTGATGAATGCGGCGCTGTATTTCGGCCCGCTCCGCCCGATGCCGCCGCTGGTCAAACAGGGTTACCGGCTGCCGTACGATACTTATGAGAACCGGATCGGCATCCTGAGCATGGTGCAGGACGTCCCGCTGGGGCCGGAGTCGCCGTCGTTTGAGGTGCTGCTGGAGTCGGAACACGGGCTGTGGCGCTTCCGCGACCACTCGGTGGCCATTATCTGGGGCATGCGCGATAAGATTTTCAATAAACAATATCTGGACCGCTGGGTGGAGAACTACCCGGGGGCCACGATACATATGCTGCCTGAGGCCGGCCATTACCTCCATGAGGATGAACCGGATCTCGTGTGTAAACATCTGCTGGACTTCATGGAAGAAGTCATCAGCGAATAATTTAAGGAAAGGGTTTTAATATGATACGCCGACTGGATGATTTTTTCAAGTTCACCGCTAAGGGGAGCAATTTTCGTACCGAGATAATTGCCGGACTCACCACGTTTGCCGCCATGGCTTATATCATCTGCCTGCAGCCGGCCCTGCTTTCCGGGAGCCTGCCAGACATGGTAGCCACGGGGATGCCGAAGGAGGCGCTGATTACCACCACCTGTTTGGTATCGGCTTTCGGCTGTATCCTGATGGGTTTGTGGGCGAATTATCCGGTGGGGCTTGCTCCGGGGATGGGGTCGAACTTTTTCTTTGTGTTCAGCATCGTTCCGGCCTGCGGGGCGGCGCTCGGAGTGGCGTCGGGAGATCCGGCGGCGTGGCATGCGGCTCTCGGCGTAATCCTGGTCGGCGGGCTTGTTTTCCTGGCCATCAGCCTGACTCCGGTCCGCAACGCGATCATTAATCTCGTCAGCGATTCGCAGAAAAACGCCATTGCCGTCGGGCTGGGGCTCTTTATCGGTACGCTCGGGTTGCGCAGCGGACATATTATCCAGGTCAGCAACAACCAGTTCTCCATGACCACGTCGCTCTCCGACCCTGCCGTGATTGTGTTCGGTGTGGGGTTGCTGGTGAGCACCGTTTTAATGTTGCGGCGCGCAAAGGGTGCGCTGCTGATCGGCATCGCCGCCAGTGTCCTGACCGCCATATTCTACGGCCAAATCGAATTTAAGGGGATCGTCGATGTACCCGCCAATCCATTGCCGGTCATGTTCAAAATGGATGTGATGCCGGTCGTCAAGCATGCAGCGAAATTGCTGCCGCTGGTGTTAATCTGCAGCTTTATCGGTTTGTTCGATACCATGGGAACCATCTTCGGGATTGGTGTTCGGCCCGGGCTGGTGCATAGCGGGCGGATTGAACGCGGGCAGGAGGTTTTTACCTCGGGCGCGATTGCCACTGTGGCCGGGGCCGCGGGCGGCCACAACATCGTCGTCACTTATGTCGAAAGTGCGTCCGGGATTGAAGTCGGCGGACGCACCGGCCTGACCGCGGTCGTGGTCGGGCTGTGTTTTCTGCTTTCGTTGATTTTTTATCCGCTCATCAGCGCGGTGGCGTCTTATGGACCGGCTACGGCGGCGACTCTGGTCGTCGTGGGCGCTCTCATGCTCCGTTGCGCCGGGGGGATTCATTGGAACGATATTTCCGAGGCGGTGCCGGCATTTCTGATTATCGTCGGCATGCCGCTCAGCGGCAGCGTGGCCGGCGGCATTGCGCTCGGGCTGGGTTTATACCCGTTCATCAAGTTCTGCGGCGGCGAGGGGCGCAGCGTCAGGTTCGCCAGTTATATTCTCGGAATACTGCTGCTGCTTTATTTATTGTTCTTACATATCTAGGAGATATTTTAAAATGGCAAAATCGAAAAATTACACCGTTCTTTTCCAGGGGGATTCCATTACCGACTGCGGGCGTTCCCGGGAGGTGCTCAACCCCGGGAACGGACAGGGACTGGGCAATGGCTATGCGTCGCTGATTGCGGCGCGGCTGCTGTGCGACCAGCCGAAAGGCAACTGGAACTTCTACAACCGCGGCATTAGCGGCAACCGGATCGTCGACCTCTATGCCCGCTGGAAAATTGACGCGCTGAACCTCCGTCCGGACCTGATCAGCATCCTGATCGGCGTCAACGACACCTGGCATGAATTCGGCAGCCGGAACGGCGTGGAAGTACCGCGTTTCGAGCAGTTCTACCGCATGCTCATGGAGTGGACCGTGAAGGAACTGCCGAAGACGAAATTCATCATTCTCGAGCCCTTTGTGCTGCCGTTCGGCGCCGTGGGCAAGGACTGGGTGCCGGAGATCAAACAGCGCCGCGCCGTGGCGAAGAAAATCGCCGGTGAATTCGGCGCCGTGTTCATCCCGACCCAGAGCATTTACGATAAAGCCGTCAAAGCCGCTCCGCAGGAGTACTGGCTCAGCGACGGCGTGCATCCGCTCCCTGCCGGTCACCAGTTGATGGCCGACGCCTGGGTGGAAGCATTCAACAAGCTCAAAAAATAATGGTTTATCCCAAATACGTTGAACCCGTTTTCCGGCCACCGGCCGAGGCGGACAGCCTGATCTTTCAGGTCGCGCACGGCTGTCCGCACAATACGTGCCGCTTCTGCGGCATGTACAAGGGAGTGCGCTACCGCGAACGCGACGAGGCCGAGGTTTTGGCCGAAATGGCGGCGGTCGCGCTCTCCTGTCAATTCGAATCGCGGATTTTCCTGGCGGATGGCGATGTTATGGCGCTGCCGTTTGAGCGCCTCCGCCGCTACCTTGAATGTCTGAACACGTATTATCCGGCGCTCGCCCGGGTCAACGTCTATGCAAACGGCAGTTCGATCCTGGCGAAGTCCGCCGACGAGCTCCGCGAGCTGCGCCGCCTGAAACTGAACACGCTCTACCTCGGCATGGAGAGCGGCAGCGAAGAAGTCCTCGAGCTGGTCAACAAGCCTGAAAACGCTGCCATCATGACCGCTGCCGTGCAGCTGGCGCAGTCGTGCGGCTTCAAGTGTTCGGTCATGATCCTGCTGGGGCTGGGCGGCCGGGAATATTCCGGCGAACACATCCGCGACACCATCGAGGTGCTGAACCGGATGCAGCCGCGCCTGCTCTCGGCCCTGCGCTTCATCCCCGTGCCGAATACCCGCATGTTCGACGGTTTCCGCGAGCTCACCGAGTACGAGGCTGTTAACGAGCTCCGGCAGATCATCGCCGGCCTGGAACTGACCCGCACCGTATTTCGCGCCAACCACACCTCCAATCCCGTTCCGCTGGCGGGACGCTTCCCCGCCGAAAAATCCTCGCTGCTGAAGGATCTGGACTATCTCCTGAGTTCCGGCGCCTTGGACAGAAACACTCCGGGCCCGCAGCCCTTCTACCTCTAAGTTGACTATTCCTCTAAGTTTTGCCGAACTATATTTGGAGGTAAGACTTGAATAAAAAATATGATAAAATGAACGAGGAAATGGAAGACGCCTTGTGCCGCCTCGGCAAAGGCGGCGAATTAGTGGAAACCCATACCGAAGAACTCATCGACCCCGAAACCGGCGATATCCGGCAAATCAAACGCAAACGAACCACCAAAACGGTACGCCCGGACTATCGCGCGCTGATTTTCTGGCTGACCAACCGCAAACCGAAAAAATGGGGCCCGAAAGACGCCTCCGAAACCCCTGCCGAATGGTACGACGAAGACTGGCACGGCTCCCCCGGCGATACGGAAAATTGAACGAGGAAATGCCCCCTCCGGTAAGCTCAAAATGATTGATTCTGTTTGCTTATTTCTGCTTATTGGGAAAAGCAAGATTTTTAGTGAACCGGAAATAACCTTAATGCTTCATTTCCGAAGGCAAAAAAAAGCTCCCGTTGCCGGGAGCTTTTTGACAGAACAACCGCGTTATTTGCTGTTGACGATGATACCGTCACCATAAAC
>JBEBRW010000095.1:0-10505 GCA_040394635.1 Victivallis vadensis
TAGCATTATTTTCAGACCAGTTCAAGAAAAAAATAAATAAATATCAATTTTTTCCCAAATCATCCCCTGCAAGAAAACGAATCAACAAAATACCGGGATTTCGACTGCTTCTCCGTCTTTCATGGCGGAAATATGGGCGCAGATACCGGCTGCGCTCCAATTGGCCGCAACAGATGCTGAAATCGCCGATGATCTATTTTCCACGATGCTTCTGGCAAATTCATGTACCAGATGCGGATGGGAGCCATGATGGCCGCCGCCGGTCATAAAAGTATTTTGCGGATTGGTGTCGTCGTAATTGCCCGGATGGGTGAATCTGGCGATTTCAGGAGGAAGCAAACCGGAAAAATCTTCTTCCGGGAAAGAAATGCTTTTGACGGGGCGCCCGCGCCTTCCGGTATTCACCCCGTTGTCGGCGAATATTTGAAGTTCAAGTGGCGTCTCGTAACTGTAATCCAGGGTCGCTTTGCTGCCATACAGGGAAAAACCTTCGCAGTAACGGCGCGGATTTTCAAAGAGAATGCGGGTAATTTCCATGGCTGCCTCACACCCGTCAAGACGGAATATCGCCGTTTCCGCCGGATAAGGATTCTTGTATTGTTCCCGTAACTCCGCCCTCATCGAACCGGAGCCGAAACAATGAACTTTCTTCACGCGTGCCCCGGAAATCGAAAGCAGCGGTGCGACCGCATGAGTTGCATAATGCATGGGAGGAAGCCCGAGCCAATAATCCGGCCAGGCTTCCATATCCTGATAGTGGCATCCACGAAGAAGCTGAAGCTGTCCGAATGTTCCTGCTAGATATTCCCGCTTCGCCTTGAGGCAATGCCAGGTGTAAGCGGCGGTCTCCATCATCATGTAATTTTTCCCTGATTCCCTTTCCTCGGTAACAAGTTCACTCAGTTCATCCAGGGTTACGGCTGCGGGAACGGTACATGCACAGTGTTTTCCCGCGCGCAAAACGGCGACGCTCTGTCTGGCGTGAAGGGGAATCGGCGTTACCAGGTGAACCGCATCGATGCCGGGGTCTTTCAGCGCATCCTCCAGGTTCGGCCAGCAGCGGTTAACCGGAAGTCCCGGACAATTTTTCAAGAACAGGTCCAGTGTCCGTCCGCAAGGTTCGATCAGGTCAAGCGCGTATACATCGGGGTGGCAGGCCCAGATCGGTACGAATGCTCCGCCGAAGCCCAGCCCCGCAACGGCAACCCTTAATTTTCCATTACGCATGATTTTATGTTTCCTTTTGTTTGATTTGTTTTTCGATAAGCGGCAATATATATTATACTACGGAAAATATAATATGGAATGCAATAAATAATGAAAAATATATAATATCTTACGATTATGAAACTTTTTGCACGCTGGGAATACCGCAGACTGATTCCGGAAGGTATCGGCAATGCGAAGTTCCGTATTACCGGAATCGGCATCGGGGAATGTTATCGCCGGGGGCTTGTTCGCCGTCCCGGAGGCACGTCTGACTGTCTTTTAATCTTTTTCCCGCCGTCCGGGCATTCCGGCGAAAGAGGAAAAGGAATTCTCTATTTGCCGGGAATGCCGCAAATGTATGGCGAAGCCGAAGGTGTCTGGGAACATAACTGGCTGATGTGCGGAGGACCGGCCGCCGGAGCCCTGCTTCAGCGTTATGCTTCACGGTCCGGAATCTTCCATCCGTTTTCACGCGAAGAACAGGTCTTATCCCTGTTTCGGATGATCCGGGCGGAAATGGAACTTCCTTCCCCCGATTCGGACATTTTACAAAATTTTTTCGAGATTCTTCTTCTGGAACTATTTCGTGAGGGAAAGACGCCGGCATCTTCCATCCCTGAACGATTGCAACGGGTACTGCCTTTGCTGGAATCATTTGAGCAGGAGATCGCACTGGAGCACCTGGCAAGAAAAGCGGGACTTTCAGTATCGCGCTTCTGCGAGGATTTCAAGCAGAATTTTGCCTGTTCGCCGATTCAATACCGCCAGAGGCTGTTACTGAATGAAGCATGTTATCTTCTCCGGAATGATTCTCTGAACATTGCGGAAATCGCCGGTCAGTTGAAATTCAGCAACCAGTTTTATTTCTCCAATTGGTTCAGGCGAAAAACCGGACATTCTCCAACGGACTATCGGAAAATGACCGGTATTCCATCCAATTAATCGAAGCGGAGCCGGGCGATGAAAATGGTGTTGTTGCTGCCGTAGCTCATGCACTTGCGCCAATCGCGCGGGTCCGGCGGGTTCGTCTGCATCCACTCGGATACGACCACCCAGGATTCGTGCTCGTCCACATGCACGCAGCCGAAGTTGCCGAGGCGCGCGCCGCGCTCGGGCACCGCGATCTGTTCGGTCGAACGGATTACCCGCAGCGTTTGACGGTCAACCTCGGCGATGAACAGCGGCGCGCGGTGGCGAAACACGTGATCGTTGCCGGCTCCACGGCGCGTGTAAACCAGAAACAGCCGTTCACCGGCGGTGATCCAGTGTTGTTGAGTGCAGTAGTTGCCGAGCTCGGTGCCATCGTCGAAAAGCCATTCGCGCGCGGGCTCGAAATGCAGGCCGTCGCGCGAGCTGGAAACATATCCCTTTTCGTCATTGCGCAGCGTCAGGTAAAAGTCACTGCCGATCCGGGCGAGCGAGGGCTCGCAGAAACCGCGCGGCACCGGACAGGAGAGATCGTTCCCCACTTCGAGCACCTTCATGGTGCTGCCGTCGAAGGAGCAGCGGGCGACCGCCGAGCGGAACGAATGCTGCCACGGATTTTCCGATTCCTTGCGGTTCATGAAATAGACCGGCAGCAGAATGTCGCCGTTTTCCAGGTCTACGCGCTGGGTGCAGCCCGCGCCGCAGTTGAAATAGTCGCCCGGCATTTCGAGGGCGCGTGGAGCGCCCCACTTGCCGTTTTCCGCATCGAGCACACTGTACATGGTGAAGCGCGGGCGCGGGTCCGGCAGCAGCTCGTCGTCTTTGTAGATGACGCCGTGCCCGGTCAGGAGAAATTTACCGCTCGCGGCGTGCCATTGAGGCGTGGCGTCGCTGATCGTCAGCTCGCAGCCGTCGCCATAGGGTTGACGGCTCAGCTCCGGCTGCTCGAGAATCTGCGACCACGTCTGTCCGCCGTCGCTACTACGCAGCATGCGGAGTCCATAAAAAATATCGCTGCCGCTCAGCCGCAGGGGCTGCGTCGTAATCACCACATCTTTCCGGTCCGCCGAAATTCCGCCTCGGGCGTGCACGAAGCACTGTTCGCCGCGGAATCCGGTCTCGATCTGCTGCAAAGTAATATTCATCATTACGGCTGCGCCTTTTCTCCATTGGCCTGGATTTTGGCGATCCGGGTAATATTCATGCGCCGGACGCCGAACGACAAATCGCTCTTGCCGGACACCTGCTTCTTGAATTCCTCGACATTCTTCACCGTCACGTCGTTGACGCTGTAGATGATCTCGTAAGGCTTGAGCCCGGCCACCGAGGCCTTGCTGCCGGTCTTGATGTTGGTGATGATCACCCCCGGCGCATCGTTTTCCAGCCGGAAATAATGCCGCGCCTCAAACGTCAGGTCGTTAACCGTCAGCCCGAGCTCCTTGTCCTGATATTTTTCGGCATTGCCGAGGTAAGTCGGAGCGGCAGTCACGGTCAGGACCTTTTCGATCATCTTGCCGTCATGAATATAACTGAGGCGGAACTTCTCGCCGAATCCCAACGAGGTCAGCACCGTGTTCAGGCGGTTGTCGAGCTCCTGCCACGGCACCGGCATGCGTTCGTAAAACTGCTCCGGCACCCGGTCCAGCTCGCTCCACGGAAACGTCTGGCGCGGATTCTGGTCGAACTCCTGACCGCGCAGCCGGATGGGAATATTGGTAGCCTGCGGCGTGACCCGGGTAATGATGTCATAAACCTGCAGCCCGGCCTCGGCCGCCGGAGAGCCCGGATACACGTAGGTGACCAGCAGACCGGTATTGCCGTTTTCGGTCAGGGTCATCACACCCTTCAGCTCGGCCAGTTCCGAGGTCATGCGCTGAAATTCGACGCCCAGCCAGGCCAGGCGGTCCTGGTCGACCTGCGGCTGCGGCACGCTCTGGCGGTCAAACGCTTCGTCCGGCCTGGCCAGCAGCGCAGCGATTTCCGCATACGGCATCAGCAGCGTCGGCGATTGATTGTTGGCCGAACGCGTCACCCGCATCTGTACCGGCATGGCGATCAGATGCTTGTCCATATCGAAAACGTATTGCCCCACGCCCGCCGGAACCATGTTCGGCAGCAGCATATTTTTCCAGCCGTCGCGGAAATTCCGGATAAACGAGGGCGTGGTCCTGAAGTCGAGGCTGTCGCCGTCGACGCGGATTTCCACCCCATAGAGCATCTGCCTGGTCAAATCCGCCAGTGCCCCCTTTACCTGTTCGATGCCCTTGCCGGGCAGCTTGCTCTCCGGCTTGATCAGCAGAATCCCGAAATCCTTGAAAGTGACCTCAAATTCAGCGGCCACCGCCTTGCGGTTCACCATAATGACAAACCGTTCGATCCGGGCGATTTCCTGCGCCGACATCCGGACATTGAGCATCACCCGGCCGTCCTGCAGCAGCATACCGGGCACGGTAAGCTCGGCCGGCTTGCGCTGTTCTTCGTAATACTCGCGGGTATTCGGCTGAAGCTGACGGCGGCGCATCCGGATTTTGACGGTATAAAAATTCTCGCCGATCGCCTCTTCCGCCTCCGCAATCGCCTTGTAAAGATCGTCGGCGGGGACCGCACGCCATTTCGCCGGGTCGTCCTGCCAGCATTTTTCGAGGGCGATCTTGCCGTCGGTGGTATAGCCGATCGTCACCGGGTTGCCTTCCTTGTCCAGCAGCAGCGAATGCGGCACGCCAACCATTTCCTCGTTGTTTTCGAGGTTGTAGGTGATATTGGCAGGGGCGAATTTACGCAATCCGCCGGTCCACAGCCCGCCATCCTTGAGCAAATAAAAATTATAGGCGATTTCTTTGGCGTCAGTCTTGAACTGCAGCGGCACGGTTCCTTCCAGCGGAGCCGAGAGTTTCAGCCGGATGGCGCTCTGCTCCGGGTAAAAGGCGTCAATGGAAGCCTCCACGCTCTTGCCGTTGTACTCCACGGTGATTTTTTCCAGATACGCCGGCAGCGCCATGGCATTGCCGGTCAGCACCAGGTCGCCGGCCACCACAAACCCGAAGGTCTGGAAGGGACGCTGCTCTTCCAGGCAGTTTTTCACATTGATGCCGTACAACCGGGGCTCGCGCCCCTTGGAGTCCAGTTTGAAATAATAATTGACGATGACCGCAGACGGCAGCAGCTTCTTCAGCACCGGCATCTGTTCGAGCAGATTGACGGCTTTCTCCGTTTCGTCCTTGGTTTCGCCCTCTTCCTGGGCCCGGACCGGCAGCGCCGCCACGGCCAGAAGAAACGCCAGGGTCATACAGAATATATTTTTCATCGTTTTTACTCCTTGTCGAAATCGGTCGCGAAGTCAATCACGGTCTGCCGGAGCGCTCCGTTGCGCATCAGCGTCAGCAGGGTTTTCCGCTTGTTGTCGATATTGGCCAGCGCGGCGTCATAAGCTTTTTTCAGGTCGTCCAGAGTCTTGATTTCCGTGTCGTTGACCTTGAGAATGATATCCCTCTGGAAAAGCTGGGCACGGCTCCCCTGCCCGCTGTAATGAACCCCGTAAACAAAGACGCCTTCCGGCTGATAAAAATACAAGTCGCTGTTATCGAAGCGGTTGATGGCGCGCGCGGTAAACTCCCAGCGCGGCAGGTCGAGGATATCGCCCTCGACTTTGCCCTTGGCGCGGGGGGTGACGCTGACCTTCACGGCCTTGCCCTCGCGCAGGATGTCGAATTCCACCGCCTGGTCGAACGGCAGCAGCCCCAGCGAACGCTTGAAGTCCGGCATATTTTCGCTCGTTTCCACCGAAACCGGATTGCCGCCCACCGCCACGATCACGTCCTGCGGCAGAATTCCCTCACGCCGCGCCGGGCTCCCCGGTTCGGTACCGGCCACGATCACGCCGCTCGGATAATCAAAATAAATATTGCGGTCGAAGTCGCGCAGCGGCTGCAGCGTCAGCCCCAGCCACGCCCAGTTCACATCGCCATACTGCCGCAGACGGCTGATCACGTACTGCGCCGTATGCGCCGGAATCGAAAATGCCAGCGCCCCGGTCCCCATTCCCAACGTGTTGATCCCGATCACCTTGCCGCTGGTATTCACCAACGGTCCGCCGGAGTTGCCCGGCAAAATCGCGGCATCGGTCTGATACCACAGCGTGTATTCGCCGTTGCCCGCCAGATAACGCCCGGCGCAGGAGATGATACCGATCGACACCGAGCGGTTCAGGCCCCACGGCGCCCCCATGGCCATGACGAAGTCGCCGTCCGAAACATTGCCGGAGTTGTCGAACTCGGCAAACGGCAGCGGCTTGTCGTCCGCAGGGCGCTCGAGCTTGAGCAGCGCCAGGTCGGTGTCCTTGTCGCTGCCGACCAGCTTGGCGGTATAGGCGCGGCCGTCGTACAGCAGACAGCGGATCTCGGTGGCTTTGTCGATCACGTGATGGTTCGTCACCACCTCGCCGTCGGCGGAAATCACCACTCCGCTGCCGGAAACAGTGTTGGCCACATTCTTGCCCGCCTGCAGATTGTCGCGGATGACCTTGATATAGACCACCGCCGGAAAGACCTGATTTTTAGCTGCGGTCACCGTATTCTGGAAATCCGCACCGTAGGGGCTGCCCTCGCTCCGGCAACCGGCTACACACAGTGCCAGCGCCGCGACGACCGTCAAAAGATAGATTTTACGCATAATTTTCTCCTGTACTCCATTGGGCTGAAAAAATAAAAGCCGCTTTCGCAATGAAAGCGGCCCCCTGATAAAAAAAATCACCTGCTCGATTTATTCATTCTCTTCCCCGGCTTTCAGGAGCTTGAGAATTTCGGCAGGTTCATTGATCTTGCTGACAATTTCCTTGATGATATTGGTCTGGCGCAGCTTGCGCGAGATGCTGCCGAGCAGCTGCAGGTATTCCTGCTGGTTGCGGTCCGGCGCCACGATGAAAACCAATACCCGCACCGGCTCGTCGTCCTGGCTTTCATAATCTTCGATCGGCTTGGCGGTCACGCCCACGATTACCACCGGATCGGGAATCGTATTCAAACGCACGTGCGGCAGGGCCAGCCCGAAGCCAACGCCGGTAGTCATCATCTTTTCGCGTTTCCAGGTGGCACGGAAGATAATGTCGCGGTCGACTTTGGATTGAATCGCAGCTGCGGTAATCAGTTCGTCAAGTACTTCAAATTTATTGCTTCCGTTCAAAATCAGAATGGATTCGTTTGTCAGATACTTGGTAAAATTCATTTTCATTAAATTGTCTCCGGTTATTTACTCAGTCATACCCCTAATTTAACATCCTTAAATAAGTTTTCAATAGGGGGAAATGGTAAATAGCAAAATTTTTTGCCCTCACGGCTTATACTTCTTCAGTAGCCTTTCATGAATTCAAAGTCCAATAATTGCAACCGTTTGCCGGACTTTTCCTGCCGAATCAGACCGCTCAGCTCCGCACAAGGCGGGAACCAGTGCTGCTTGCGGGCGGCCGCCGCCATGGGCGCTTCGCCACTGTCGCACAGCATTTGATAATACTTGTTGGCCCCCTCGGGGTCCCGGTTTTTGATCACCTCGCCCGCCGCCCACAGCGCCGCACTGCGCAAGTTCGGATTTTCCGCCAGCAGCGCCGCCCGCGCAAACATGTCCGAAGCCACCCAGCGGTAATGAAACCGCCGGAGCGCGGCCGTTTGCCCGGACGTCCGGGGGGCAGCCTCCGCCGCCCCGAACAAGTCGCTCCGTTTACCGCGCCAGTTGTCCGCCGGCATCTGATATACCCCACCCATGATGAAATTGTCCGGATACGTTTCGGTACCGCGCAGCTGCAAGCCCCTGCCGAACAATAGCTGCCCCAGCTCAAAAAGCGCCAGCGCACGCTCCTCCGTCTTCCTCTCCGGATCATTACCCCGAACACTCAAATCCACGTAGAGCTGATACAATTCCTGCGCCTCTTCCGGGAACCACTGCCCGGCCTCCGTCACCTTGCCCTCACGCATCAGCCTCCGCGCCAGCAGATAACGCAGCCGGTCGCCGGTCTTCGTGTGATTGGTGCAATATTCGATCAAATCTGCAGTCTTCACGTATCCCTCCGCCACAATCGCGGCGTCGTTCCAGCTCCCGGCCTCCAGAAAGGTATGCATTGCCTCCAGAAAATCGGACTGCTCCACCAGAATCGTCCCCAACACCCCCTTCACTTCCTGCGCGAAAGTCGTCCTGACATCCTCTCCCCACCCCCGCTCGTATTCAAATAGCCATCCTTGAGGGCGAAAAACCGTCTTGTCGCTTTTCTGATAAACCTCCAGCCATTTGGCCAGCTTCTCCGCCGCAAGTTTGATATTGCCGTCCCGCTTGGCCAGCCGGCCCTCCAGATACAATTTCATCAGGGAATCATCCGGCACGAATTTCAGAAATTTCCGGCAAACATCAATATCATTGCAGAAATAATATATGGCCGCCATCCGCTCCGCAATATAGATTTTGCTGGCCGGGGCGATCGAATCCAACACCGGCCCCGGAGGCCCACCGTTCATCAGATACAATTCCAGAAAAAAGGGATTATCCTTCCATTCGTTGCCGCTGAACCCTTTGCAGACTTCCCGGGTCAACCGGCCGAAGCCGAAAAAATCGACCGCATCATTGTTAGCCACAGCCATGGCCCAATACTTCAGCTTCTTTCCGGGCTCCGTCACATCCTGGAAATTAACGATATAACTGCGCTTTCCCAAACCGAGCGAATCGGCAAAACCGTCTTCCGAAACCGCCTTGCGCAGTTTCTGGTAATACCCATACGCTTCGTCGGCATCCCGCTTCACCGCCAGATTTCCGAGCATGTAATACACCCAGCTCGTGCGATAATGCCGCTGCTCCGCCGGCAACTCCAGCAATTCCTTCCAATACTTCGGGAAATAGACGTCATCCTTGTCGGTCATCTCCGCGAACCCTGCCGAATACAGATAAAATTCCCGCAGATTCTCCGGTACCGCCGGTATCGAATCCGGCATTACCCCCTTGCGGCAGGCAGCGTCAAACTCCAGGTATTGCGCCTGATATGAGTTTTCGCCGAAATCCTTTTCCGTGGCTTCCTTTGTGCTCATCGTGCCGCTCTTGCTGAAATCAAATCCCGAACTATCCGGATAATATTGCTTTACCAGCAATCCGATGTCGTATCGGGCATTGAAATCCATCATTCGCGGCGTATCATAAGTCAGATACGACACCGGAAAAAACGGCCCGCAGCCCCAGGCCGCCGCCGTCAGCAAAATCATCCACAAAACAACCAGCTTCTTCATTTCTCTTTACCTTCCTCTATTTTAAGCAAATTTGACTGATCCGTAAAAAACGTGCCGACCCGCACCGCCTGTCCGCAACCGGGAAACGGTACACTCAACTTATCCGGCAGCACCGCAAATCCGCGATTCGCCGAAAGATTCCGCGCCTCACGCGCCAACTCGAACTCTCCCCCCTTCCGCTGCCATGCCAGCGCCAAAATCAAAGGCTCCGACCTCAGCTGGTTGCGCGGCGTCACCCAAACCTCCAGCGCATTTTTCGCCACCTGCCGGTACTCAAACGTACAATGCGCCTCCGGCACCCTCCCCTGCTCCAATTCCTTCAACACCGCCAGATCATAACTGAGCCGGTCACCGGACACTGGCAACCGGAACCATACCACATCCAGATCGCGATTTTTCTGCAGCAAATCCCTCAAAAGCTCAAGTTCCGGCCCGGCCAGCTTGCCGCGATACTGTCCGCCGGGCGGCGCCATCCCCTCTGCGCTCAACGTCGCAAACCTTCCACTGTCGCGCTCGAACCACAACATATACGCATACCCCGGCAGCGCCAGCTTGAAACGGTACGGCAAAGCCCTGGCCCGCGCAATCGCCGACCTCGCCACCCGCCCGTCGATCAACGAATACTCATCATCGATATGCCCCGGCACCTCCAAACCATGCAGCTGCAGCACATAATAATCCACCAGCCCCGCCACCGCGGCAAACTCCGCCCGCCCCAAATGACACGGCAACACCGTCACCGACAGTTCCGTCACCGACCCCGGCAAACGTACCTTCAATTCCTTCAACAATCCGGCATACTCACCGAGACGCCTCTCCGGCACATCGATATCAAGCTGAACCCGCCCTGCCCCGATCCGCCCGATCTCCTCCGCCAGGCGCCCAAACCCTTCCTGCGACAGCGCCCCCACCCGCACCCTGAAAACCGCCGTAACCTCCAGCCGCTTCCAGATATCGCTCTCAACCTTGCTGTGCTCCACCGAATTCGCATTCAATTCCGCCGCCAACACCTGCAGCCTCCCCGGACAGCGCCCAACCGCTTCCACGACCTCGGGGGACCAATTCCGCTGCCACACATAAAACTCCACTTCCCGAGCGGAAACATGAAATATG
>JBEBRW010000096.1:0-10349 GCA_040394635.1 Victivallis vadensis
CGACGCAGGCTTCTTCGCGTACGGCCCAGGCGGCCAGCGAAGGCTTGAACCGCGGCCTGCAGGTGGCGTTCCGTTCCGGCGCGGTCATGGGCTTGTGCGTGGTGGGTTTCGGCCTGCTGGACATCTGCCTCTGGTACCTGGTTCTGGACAAGCTGATCTATACCGACGCTCACATGGCGCAGGGGCTCCATTTCCTGGGGCTGGAATTTGTGCCGGCCGGTACGAATTTCACTGACAAAATGATCTATATCACCACGACCATGATCACCTTCGGTATGGGGGCTTCGACCCAGGCGCTGTTTGCCCGCGTGGGCGGCGGTATCTACACCAAGGCTGCCGACGTCGGCGCCGACCTGGTCGGTAAAGTCGAAGCCGGTATCCCGGAAGACGATCCGCGTAACCCGGCGACCATCGCCGACAACGTGGGCGACAACGTGGGCGACGTGGCCGGTATGGGCGCCGACCTCTACGAATCCTACTGCGGTTCCATGCTGGCGACCGCTGCGCTCGGCGCATCCGCCGGAGCCGCAGCCATTGCCGCCGGAAGCGGCACGCAGGAAAAACTGCTGTATCTGGTGCTGTCGCCGATGGTGGTGTCCGGTATCGGTATCATCCTTTCGATTTTCGGTATTTCGCTGGTCAAGTGCAAAGAAGGCGCCACGCAGCGCAATCTACTGAAGAGCCTGCTGACCGGTACGGCTGTGAGTTCGGCGTTGATTCTGGTGGCTCTGGCTTTCCTGGTTTTCATGGACTGGATTACCTGGGGTGTTTTCGGTTCCGCTGTGTCGGGTTTGATCGCCGGGGTGCTGATCGGCCAGTCCACCGAATATTACACTTCCGATGAATACGGCCCGACCAAAGGGATTGCGCATCAGGCCAATATGGGTCCGGCCACCACGATTATCGACGGTTTGGCGACCGGGATGTACTCGACCGGTATCCCGGTGGTCATCGTCTGCCTCGGCATCCTGACTTCGTTTGCGTTTGCCGGCGGCTTCACCGACTTCGGCATGGGGCTCTACGGTATTGGTTTCGCCGCGGTCGGCATGCTCTCCACGCTGGGTATCACGCTGGCTACGGACGCTTACGGCCCGATCGCCGACAATGCCGGCGGCAACGCCGAAATGTCCGGTCTGCCGCATGAAGTCCGCGAACGCACCGACGCCCTCGACTCCCTGGGCAACACCACTGCCGCTACCGGCAAAGGTTTCGCTATCGGTTCCGCCGCTCTGACCGCGCTGGCCCTGCTGGCCTCGACGCTGGAAGAAGCCAAGGTGTGGATCGTCAAGCACGCCGGTGAAAGCGAATATCTGGGTATGACTGCCGAATGGGTGAAGAATGCCTCGGTTATCGAATTTGCCGAAAAACTGAATATGACCGTGATGAACCCGCTGCTGATCGTGGGCTTTTTCATCGGCGCCATGATGTGCTTTGTGTTCTGCGCCATGACCATGAAGGCGGTGGGCCGCGCGGCCGGCGCCATGGTGGAAGAAGTGCGCCGTCAGTTCCGCGAAAAGCCCGGCATCCTGGAAGGCAAAGAGCGTCCTGACTATGCACGTTGCGTGGACATTTCCACCAAAGGCGCACAGCGTGAAATGATCGTACCGGCCCTGCTGGCAATCATTGTTCCGGTAGCTACCGGGTGTATCCTCGGTCTGGCGGGCGTGATTGGTCTGCTGGCCGGCGGTATGGCTTGCGGTTTCATGCTGGCGACCATGCTGAACAATGCCGGCGGCGCCTGGGACAATGCCAAGAAGTTCATTGAAAAGGGAAATTACGGCGGCAAGAAATCCGAGCCGCACAAAGCCGCGGTCGTCGGTGACACCGTTGGCGACCCGTGCAAGGATACTTCCGGTCCTTCGTTGAACATCCTGATCAAGCTCATGAGCATGGTGGCGATTGTGTTCACCCCCGTGATCCTGAAGGTTGCTCCGATCATTCAAGGTTGGCTGGGCATCAGCTTCTAAGCTGCGATTGATGTATATCCAAGCCCGCCTGACCGTAAGAAGTCGGCGGGCTTGATTGTTTTTGAACTATTATGAGGAGATCGATGATGAAGACGTTTTTACTGGTTGCGGCGTGCCTGGCGGCAACGGTTCTCGGGGCTGCCGACTACACTGCCGGAAGTGTTTCCGGGCGGATCGATATCGACGGACAGCTGAATGAACCCGTTTGGGAGGCCGCCGACGAAATTAAGCTTGCGGACGGTCAGAACCGGGCCAGTGGCAAAATCGTCTGGGACGAGGATTACCTGTATGTCGGCATAACGGTGTTCGAACGCGACATCCGTGGCCGCTGGGGGCTGAAAAACGCCGATATCCAGTCCGATTATCTTTCACTGCTGATTCACAAGGGGGCCGGGGAGATTACCGACGCCAGCGAGATCATCGCCATGGTGGACCCTACCGCCGGAGTTACTTTGGATGCGGGCAATGGACAGAAAATTATTTTGAAAGTGAACGCGCTGAACAATACCTTCACCACCTGGACGGACGACAAATACAAAGCCGCCAACAAGACGTTCTGGAACTGTCCGGGCCTGATCACGGCGGTGCGGATTGACGGCACTATCAATTATCCCGGCGACGTCGACCGCTGCTGGACCGTGGAGATGGCGATCCCGTGGAAAGCGCTGGCGCAAATTATGAAAATGGAATTGCCGCCGCAGGATAAAGCGGAATGGCAGGTCACGCTGGACCGGAGTTATTTCACCGGCGAGCGCGGCAAACTGGAATTTATCAGCCGGCCGGTCAAGCTGGCGTTCAAGAAAAATCAGACGAAATTTACCCGTTTATTTGCCTGGATGAATATCGGCAATGACGAGGTGGCGCGGCAGGCGAGGGCGCTGGGCGTGACGGATGCCGCCATGGGCGCAAGCAACAAGGAACAATTCGCCATCGCCAAAAAATACGGCATCAGAACGTATGCGATTTATATGCCGGCCGGTGAGCGGATGCAGGACCCGGGCGCGCTTTACGTGAATTTGCGGGACATGCTTACCGCTGCCAAAATCGAGGACAAGGACATGGCGGCGATCCGCCGCTCGTATTACTGCAATCTTTTCGGTACGCGATATGGCGGCGAATCGGATGAAACCAACTATTATCAGGATATCCTGTTGACGCGCATCCCTTGTATCAGTGGCGACGACGCCATGGAAGCTGCCAAAAAACGGCTCAAGGAGCTCTGCGAAATGAGCAATGTCGACGGCATCGCTTTCGACTATATCGGTTACGAAAATTTCCGCGACTGCAAGTGCGCGGTCTGCGACCAGGCCTGCAGGGCGTATCTGGCCACGGAAACGCTGCCGGACACCTTTAAGAACCGGCAGGGATTTTTCCTGAAACAGCTGGTCGATTACAACAATAAGCTGGTGGCTTACATCAAGGAGCTGCGCCCGGAATTCAAGGTCATGACCCATATTTACCCGAATTTTGCGCCGGAGCCGTTGTACGGAAACCGGTTGAAGGTGGATTTCTGCGCGCAGACCGCGAGCTGGTATTTCCTGTGGCCGCAGGACAAGATCGCCAAATACGCGGAGACGATCAAAAAAGATGCGGGCGGGGTGTCGTTCATGGGCTATTACGACTCCCGGAAGCACCCGGAATTTCCCTATAAATCACCGGAACGGATCGCACTGGAGCTCAGCACCATGCTGGAGCACGGCAGCGATATGTTATCAGTATGCGGTTTCAATGATGTGATGAACAATCCGGAAGCCGCCAATGTGTTCCGGCGTTACGTCGAATCCAAGTGAGATCAACATGAATGAATTGAAGAAGAAAAAAGCGTTTGTCTCCGACATGGACGGAGTGATTTATCATGGCAACAAACTGTTGCCGGGGGCCGTGGATTTCGTCAAATGGCTCGAAGCGAACAACAAAAAATATCTGTTCCTGACCAACAGCAGCGAGCGCACCCAGCGGGAACTGCGCGAGAAATTGCTGCGTTTGGGGATGGATGTGCCGGAAGATCATTTCTACACTAGCGCGCTGGCCACGGCGGACTTTCTGTCGCGGCAGCGGCCGGGGTGCTCGGTGTTCGTCATCGGCGAGGCCGGGCTATACAATGCGCTGTACGAGCGCGGTATTTCGATGAACGACAACAGCCCGGACTATGTGGTGGTGGGCGAGACCCGGACCTACAGTTATGAGCGGATCGAAAAAGCCGTCTGGCTGATCAATACCAAAGGTTCGCGGCTGATCGGCACCAACCCGGATATGACCGGGCCCACGGAGCAGGGGATCGTCCCCGCCACCGGAGCGCTGATCGCGCCGATTGAGCTGGCGACCAATACCAGGGCGTATTTCGTGGGCAAGCCGAATCCGCTGATGATGCGGCGGGCGGTGAAGCGCCTGGAAGCCATGAGCCGCGAGACAGTGATCATCGGCGACCGCATGGATACGGATATCGTGGCCGGGGTCGAAGCCGAGGTTGATACTGTACTGGTTTTGAGTGGGGTTACCAGCAAGGCGGATATCGACCGTTTCGCCTACCGCCCGGCCCATGTCATGCGCGGGTTGGACGAGCTGGTGGAGAATTTGTCCTGAAAATGTAGGATTATTAATCCGTAAAAAACTGGTAAAACCAATTTCACGGTATATATTACTCATTTTGTATGATATGAGATATGTTTTATCGGGAAACAGTTATGGAAAAATATTATTTAGGCATAGATATAGGGTCGACCACTCTGAAAGCCGTGGTGATGTCCGACAAAGGCAAAGTTCGCCACACGCTTTATCAACGGACCAGGCCGGTCGGCTCAGGCAAACTCACCTGCAGCGGCGCATGCCATCGCTGCGGCGCCTGCAATTTCGGCGCGCTTAAGAAAACCATCGAGCAATTCCTGGATGAAGCCGGCCTGAAATCGGAAAATCTGAGCGGCACGGCGGTGACCGGCAGCCAGATCGTCGAAGAAACCAAGCGTTTCATCCCTTATGATTTCCAGGTGTCGGAAGTTTCGGCGCATGTGGCCGGGGCCCAGCATTATTATCCGGACTGCAAAGCCATCCTCGACGTCGGCGGGCAGGACAGCAAAGCCATGGTCTACAACGACCATATGAAGATGTGGAACTCCAAAATGAGCGGCATCTGCGCCGCCGGTACCGGGGCCTTTCTGGACAGCGTGGCGGTGAAGCTCGATGTGCCGGTCGGCGAAATGGCCGACAAGGCGAATTACGACAGCGACCTCGAATTTTCCTCGGTCTGCGCGGTGTTGAGCGCGACCTCGATCAATAAGTTCAAGAACCGTTTCCCGCTGGGCGAAATCATCGGCGGAGCCTGCCGTGCCCAGGCGCGGACCATTATGTCCGGGGTAGGGCAGCTCTTCCTGAATTATCACGGCCCGATCGTGTTCCAGGGCGGCGTGGCGTACAACCGCGCGGTGGCGTATTACCTGAAGGAAATCACCGGCAATGAGATCATCATCCCGGAATTCCACGGCGTGATGGGCGCCCTCGGCGCAGCCTGCCTGGCCCAGCGGTTCAATGACCTGAAAAAAGATTACGAGCCTCCGAAGGCCATTTTCACCAAGACCACCCAGTCGCTGCCGTCGATCGCGCTGCGCGCCAAGTCTACGCAGCATGATTTCATGATTCGCAAGACTAAGGACCCGGTGGTGTGGCGCAACCTCTTTTTCCCGACGGAAATCCTGAATGCCATGGGGCTGCGGATGCTGACGCTGGAAACGTATGCCGCACTTTTTGCCCGCAATTCGAAGCGGATCAAAAAATCGTTTGACGAAGCCGCCTGCAAGGGGTTTTCGGGCGAGACCTGCTCGTTCCTGAGAGTCCTGGAAGGAATGGACCTGCCGAAGCCGAGTTTCGGGGTTTCCACCTCGCAGCCCTGCCAGCAGGGCGAGCGTATTTTCCGCGACCTGGCGCGCTCCTACGGCATCGAAGATAAATTTTTCTCGCTGCAGACGCCCACCAATTATAGCGAGTCGGGCATTGAACAGATGGCGCATGACCTCGAAGTGGCCGTGTGGGAAATGGAAAAAGTATGCAACTGCAAGTTGGATATGAAAAAACTCGAAGACGCGATTGAGCTCTCCAATGAAGCGCAGCATTACTCCAAGATGTGCAATGACCTGCGTTTCTCCAGCCCGCCGCTGATTCGCGGGACCCAGGCGGTCTATTTCTCGGTGATTTTCTCGCAGCTGTGGGGACGGCAGGAAATGGTCGATATCCAGAAGCAGTTCCTGCAGGACCTGCAGCAGCGCCGCGACGAAATCGGCGATTCCATCCGTTTCGAAGATACCCACCGTATCCTGTGGCTGCACCTGCCGCCGTTCTACGACGTCAGTCTGCTGGATTATATCGAACTGAACTGCAACGCTCCGATCGTCTTCGAAGAAGTGAACTTCATCGGTTGGGATGCGCTGGACCCGAAGGACCCTTACCGTTCGCTGGCCCGCAAGCTGCTGACGGTCGGCTTCCTCGACCCCGGTCAGCGTGTGAAAATGATTTCCGAAAACAGCCGCAAGGGCCAGTTCAACGGCTGTATTCTTTATAACCACGGCTTCGGCCGCTGCTCCATGGCGGACAGTTCGCTGGTCAAACACCTGCGTGAAGAGCTGGACAACATCGGCGTGCCGCTGCTGGTCCTGGACGGCGATTGCATCGACCCGACCATCGACCCCTGCAGCACTTACACTAAGGTCAGCGCCTATATCGAGGCGATGAATGAAAAGAAATTCGGCAATATTTTCGGTAAATTGCAGGAGAAAAAATAATCATGATCAAGAAACCTGAACAGTTCCGCAGTGAAGTACGCGACAAAATGCGCGGCGGCGAAGGCTCCGTCCGGGTCGAACACATGTGGGAACCCGCGAGCGAAATGAAATCCTCCAACCGGATGGTTTCGAAATTGATCATGGAGCCCGGATGCGGCATCGGCACCCATCGCCACGACGGCGAGGATGAGATCTTCTACATCCTGCAAGGCACCGCCGAAGTCGACGACAACGGCGTGATCAGCGTGCTCAGCGAGGGCGATACCATCCTGACCGGCAATGCCTCGCATTCCATTAAAAACATCGGCACCGGCACTCTGGTGGTGCTTGCCATGATTTCAACCCATAAAATCGACTGAAGAGGAAAAATGACCCTGAGCAGAGAATTCTTGCTGCAGTTGGCGGAGGAATACTCAACTCCGCTGTATGTTTACGATGGCGACATGATTCTGGACCGCTACCACCGCCTTTTTGATTTCATCAAATGGCCCGACATGAAGATTCATTTCGCCATGAAGGCGAATTTTAATTTCGGCATTTTGAAAATGCTGAACGGGGCCGGAGTCTGTCTTGATACGGTTTCTCCCGCAGAGGTCATCCTGGGCCTGAAGGCCGGTTTCCCGAAGGAACGGATCATCTACACCGCCAATAATCTGACCGAAGAAGACATGAAGCAGGTTCATGATCAGGGCGTACTGATGAATATCGGCTCGATCTCCCGCCTGAAAAAGTTCGGCAAAGCATTTCCCGGCAGTGAATTGTGCCTGCGTTTCAACCCCGACGTGCGTGACGGTGAAAACGAGCGCCTGATGACCGCCGGCGATATCGCCAAATTCGGCATCCTTCTCGATCAGGTCGATGAAGTCAAAGAGATCGTCGCCCAGTACAATCTGAAGGTCATCGGCCTGCATGAGCATACCGGTTCGGGCATTCAGGACGAGTCCGTTTACATGAGTATGAAGGCCCTGATGAATATCGCCACGCCGGAAAATTTCCCCGATCTGAAATTCGTGGACTTCGGCGGCGGTTTCAAGGTGCCTTACCGTCCCGACGAAAAGCGCATCGACTATGTGAAAATGGGCGAGAAAATTACCAGCCTCTTCACCGAATTCTGCGAGAAAAACGGCCGCAAACTCCAACTGCGTTTCGAGCCGGGTAAATATCTGGTCGCCGAATCCGGCTTCATGTTGGTTCAGATCAACACGCTGAAAAACAATCACGATTACCTGATCGCCGGCTGTAATTCCGGTTTTCCGCACCTGATCCGCCCGGTTTTCTACGGGTCGTATCATCATGTGCGGAACCTGAGCAATCCGGACGGTGCGGTGAAGAAATATGACGTGGTCGGCAATATCTGCGAAACCGGTGATTACTTCGCCGAGCGCCGCGATCTGCCCGAAATCCGCGAAGGCGACATCCTCTCCATCGAAAACGGCGGGGCATATTGTTATTCCATGGGTGGCCACTACAACCTGCGTCCCATGCCCGCCGAAGTATTGGTTCAGGATGGCAAAGCCAAGTTGGTCCGCCGCCGTATCACTCCTCAGGAAATGGTCGACAACATCCTGTCCGAATCCTGCTGAATCACGCCCGGGGAGGGAATGCGAGGAACTCCACGTTCTTTGCAGATTTTGTGATAAGCGTTGCCCTTCCGGCAGATTCTCAAGGTGGTCCCTCGCATTTATCCGTTTGCAAATGACGGAATATTGAAGTATGGTAATGACGCATTTTCATGGAAGGATTCACGGATGACAATATCTTATTTCGGAGCGGCGGGGATCGCTTTGGTGATAGCGGGGATCGCGGGATGGGGAGCTACCGCCTTGCCGGCGTTTCAATTGAAGCAACCGGCGCGGTGGCTGTGGGCGATGATTGCGGCGGCCGCGCTGGTCTATACTCTGCTTGGTATTTATAAGTACGATGCGTGGCAGTATGGATTGTGGGATTTCGGCATTTATGAGTCGATCATGCACAATATGGTGACGGGAGGCGGAATAATGGTCGATTTCCGCGGGAAATTCGATCATTTTTCACCGGTTCTGCTGTTGCTGGCGCCGGTTTATGCGATCTTCCGGCATGGTTATGTGCTGGTGGTGGTTCAAGCGCTTGCCATGGCATTGGCGGCGTGGCCGCTTTACCGGTTTGCAAAGCATTATTTCCCCCGGAACAATACGCCGCTGCTGGTGGCGGCAATTTATCTGCTTAATCCCTATTTTTCGCGATTGGTTCTGTTCGATTTTCATATTGAATGTTTATTTCCGCTGCTGTTTTTTTCGGCTTTCGCATTGTGTGCCGCGCGCCGTTGGAAGTTCTTTTTTTTATTGTTGATGTGTGCACCGCTGATCAAAGAGGATTTCGTGGTTCCGGTGGCGGCTTGCGGGCTTTATTTCTGCTGCTTCAGCCGACGGCGGGCGTGGGGGGCGGTATTGATCGCGGCGGCGCTGCTGTGGACCGTTTTTGTGCTGAAAATCTATTATCCGTATTTGCTTGGGGTGGAATATTGGCATTATGGACGCTATGAACTCTCCGGAAGCAATATTCTCAGGATGATGGGGCAATGTTTCTCTGTCAATTCGCTGGCGGCATTAATCAGTGTCCTGTTGCCGGCGGCATTTCTTCCGGCGGCACATTGGAAAAGCCTGTTGACGATCCTGCTGCCAACGCTTGGAATACAGCTGGTTTCGACCAGTTTCCAGCAGTCGCTGCTGGCGGATCATTACGCTTCCGCGGTGCTGGCGGTGGTGCCGGTGCTGGCGGTTTTCGGACTGCGGACGCTCCGCTGGAAATTACGGCACCGGTCGTTTTCGCCCAAAATCAGGCAAGTCGCAATTTTCTTCGTGCCGGTATTGGTTGTTGTCGTACATGTGATGTTCTGTGACCTGGCGACCGTGCGGCATATGGATTATCTGCTGGGGTACCAGGCGAAACTTCACGGCGGAATTCTTTCGATTCCCTTCAGCGGCGAGCATTGGCGGCTGATGATGGCGCGGGATACTCACGCAGCTTTGGTCAAGGAACAGCTGCCGCATTTCCCGGAGGACCTGACGGTGGTCGCGCAAAACGACATCGGGATGCATTTCCTGCGGCACCGGCGGGTACAGGCTTTGCCTGGGGATTCCGGGGCAGATCTTTATGTTTTCGATCAGGCAAACGTGATTGATTATCGTGACAATAAGCGCTTGGAAGAAGTCGCGGCCGATCCCGCTTACACTTTGGTATTTCATTTTGACGATGTAGTGATTTTTCAGAAAAAATCGACGATTCAAGGTGGAACTTGACAAATCTCTACTTTGGTGCTATACTATAGATATAACCGATACACCTTCTGTTGAGCCCGCAATTGGGCCTCAGTAAATCCGGCGGTAATTTGACGCCCGGAAACCAAAAGCGTATCCAGTCGAACAATCGAATACTGCCAGCGGGACTGAACAAAACGTTCAGCCTCCCGGACACTGTGTGTCCACAAAATCGTTTCAAATCAAGGAGATCAAAAATGAAAACGAACCTGAAAAACAATCAAATGTTGAATGGTCCGGTCATCAAGACCTTCTTCCAACACGCCTCTTCTCCGGTTTGCGCCATAACTCAGAGTTCCTTTTGAGTACGAAGGGAT
>JBEBRW010000097.1:0-10308 GCA_040394635.1 Victivallis vadensis
TCCTGAAACTGCTCGAAATCAGCCGTTCGCTGGACGACAAAATGATCGCCAAGCTCCAAGCCGAGCGCGATTACGAAGAACTCAATTATTACATCCTGAGCATGATGTTGAAGTAGGAGTTTTCACATGCAATTTTTCGGGTTGAAAGAGGCGGAGGGACCGGAGTTCCCGGACGGGCTCTTGAAGTTCGAGTATGACAATGGTGTGCGCGACTGGGGGTATGTTTACCCCCGGTCGCTTTGCCGTATCGGCGTGGTGGTGATCCATGGACACGGCAGCCACGGCGACCAGTTGTTTGTACGCGCGGACATCAAGGGACGGGTGGATTACATGCTGGCGAACGGGCTGGGGATTTTGTCTCCAAATCTGCGTGACAACGCCTGGATGAGCCCGGAAGCAGTGGCCGATCTGAAAGAATTGATCCTGTGGGCGAAGAAGGATTTCGGCTGGGAAAAAATCATCCTGGCGTCCGGCTCGATGGGCGGCACCAGCAACCTGATTTTCGCCTCGCTGTACCCGGAACTGGTCGATGCGGTGGTGGCACTGGGTGCGGCCACGGATTTGCCGGATTACGTCGAATGGCTGGCACAGCAGGAACTGCCGGTGTGCCATGAAATTCGCGAGGCGATTTTGAGCTCGTATCATCAGGATTTTGATTTGATGGCGGCGCACAGCGTGGACCGTTTCGCGGAGAAATTGACCATGCCGGTGTGGTATTCGCACGGGGAAGCTGATAAATTGATGCCGGTAAGCGGGGCCCGCTCGCTCGCGGCGAAACTGAAGGCGAAAAAGGATTTCCATTTTCACGAGATACCGGGCGGCGATCACGATTCGCCACTGCATTTGTTTGAAGATTACCTGGATCAAGCATATAAGGATTTGACAAGATGAAGTATTTTGCGTTGAACGCCATGATCGGAAAGGGAGCCTATGCGGCGCCCGAGTTTCCCGATGCCGGATCGCTGGTCGAACACCTCGACTACCTGGGAATCGACCGGACGCTGGTTTATTCGGTGAAGGCACGCGATTTTTCCCCGATTGCCGGCAACAAGCAGCTGCTTGAGGACATCGCGCCTTACAAGGAGCGGCTGATTCCGTCATTCGTGCTGACTCCGGCCGATTTTTTCGGCGACGGGGTGATGGATTATTACAAGGAAAAACTCTCCTCCGGCGAAGTGCGGGCGTTCCGGCTGTGTCCGAATTTCTCGCGTTTCCCGGTACGGCAGATCGAACGGGTGCTGGCGGAGCTGGCCGAATACGAACCGGTGGTACTGATGGACTCCGGATTCGGCACCAGCGAACAGGATCATCGCGACCTCGAATACCTGGCGGGGAAATACCTCAAAGTGCGCTTTGTCATCACCCAGAAAATGTGGGGGGGCTTCGGCTCGATTCTCGATCTGATGTGGCGGCGGCCGAATGTGTATCTGGATATTTCCTGGCTGCATATGCGCGACACGGTTGAACTGGTCCGCGACGAATTCGGCATCGACCGGCTGCTGTTTGGTATCGGCTTCAAGTCGCATTACGGCGCGGCAATCGGAATGCTGGCGCATGCGAATATCACGGAAGAAGAACGTAAGGCCATCGCTCACCGCAACCTCGAAAAACTGCTAAAAATGCCGTCGATCCGCGAAAAACTGGCGATCGAGTCGCCGTTGCTGAAGGAAAAACCGCTGTGGAACAAATTCCGCGAGGGCGGCAAGCTCGACGATGTGAACGTTTTCGACGTGCACGGACATTCCGGGCTGCACACCCGCGGCTGGTTCCTGCGCGGCAGCGACCCGGCGAATTATCTGGATTCGCTGACCAAACACATGGACGGCAACGGCGTCGACACGCTGTTCATCTCCAGCGAAGAAGCACTGTTCGGCGATGTGGTGCCGGGCAACCGTGCGCTGGAAGAATATGCGAAGCCATTTCCGGGACGCTTCCGCGGCTATCTCGTTTACAATCCGTTGTATGAGGCGGAACTCTCGGAAGCGGTAATGGATGAATTTTTCAGCCGTGAATTCTGGGCGGGTTTTAAAATCCTGCCGAGCTACTGGCAGGTCAAGGTAACCGATCCGGGCTTCAATCCGGTGTGGGAATATGCAGATAAGCATCATCTGCCGGTTTTGATTCACACGTGGGACGACTCATGGAATTCGCCGGCCATGCTCACTGATATCGTGAAGAAATACCCGAACGCCAAGTTCCTGCTCGGTCATTCCGGCGGCGGTACGCGCGGACGCCTTGAGTCGGAACAGCTGGCGCTGGCGAATCCGAACGTGTACCTGGAATTCTGCGGCACGTTCTGTTCGGACCGCTCGCTGGTCAAGGCGTATAAATTGCTCGGGCCGGGGCGGGTGGTGTTCGGTTCGGATACCGGCGCACACAATGAATCGTATGAACTCTCCGCGTTTCTCTCGCTGCCGCTGCCGGACCAGGAATTGATTCCGGCGCTGCATGATAATATGGCAACAATCTTAAAAGATCGGAAATAACCATGAAAGTAAATGTGCTTTTCGGGGATGCCAAGTCATCCGGCAGTATCGAAGTCAAGTACGGCAGGCTGGCGTCACCGGCCAAATTCAAGGCCGCGGCGAAGGTCACGGTGGATGTGGCGGATGCCAATCTGAAAACCGGGGCGAAGCCGACGATCGTGACGGTGCTTACCGCGGATTCGTTTTCGTTTAACCTGCGTGACGTGTCGAGCGAGTACCCGATCTATATCCCGGAATACCGCACAGCGGTGGTGCCGGGAGACGACAAGCGCTCGTACGAGGATGTGGCAAACGCTGTGGCGCTGAAGGGGCTGGTGTCGGATTACGACCGCATGCGTGCCGAGCCGGAGGAAACCTACGAGAACGCCTGCAAGTTCGACCGCGATAAATATTCTCCGGTGTGGCTGGGGGTGGGCGGCGACGTGCGTATGTTCGTGGTTTCGCCGCAACAGGTTTTCAGCGGTGGCTGCGGATACGATTTCCAGTACTGGGGCAAAATCCGGCCGCGTTATCATTCATATATGACAGACGGCGACCCGAATAAAGAATACTCTCACTATGACATTCTGTTTGAAATCGGGCCCGGTGCGCACTGCCGCCCGAACGTCACGCACCGGCTGGACCAGGGCGTGCTGCCGATCCTGCATTCCGTGCAGGATGAACAGGATATTCAGTACAATGTGACGGCGTTTGCGACCATGGAAAACGGCCCGCTCAAGCCCGGTAAGGTGCGCGGCACCGAGTGGCACGTAGCTTATGCGAAAAGCGGCATTAACATGCTCACGAAAGAAGAGCTGGCCGGGATGAAGGAGCTGATCGAAGCCGAAACCGTCGGTCGCGAAGAAGAACTCGTCTGCGTGATCCGGGTGGAAGCGGTGAATACGGCGAAGATGCCCGCTTATGCATGGTTCAAGGCGGCGCATGCCCAGCCGTACGTGACGCCGATCGAAGGCATTCGCTGGGAAAAGGGCCGCAGCTATATGAACGGCAAAGTCGTGGCGGTCAACCGCATGAACGGCGAAGTGATGCCGGATGAGGAAATGGCGATTCTGGTCAATCCCGGCGAAAAAGTGGTATTCGAAATGCTGATGCCGCACAATCCGCTGCCGGAAAAACGCGCCGCCAAACTGTTCAAACTCGACTATCAGGCCCACCTGGACGCCTGCCGGGAATTCTGGCTCGACAAGTTGGCCAGAGCGGCGACGATTTCAGTACCCGAAACCGCCATTGATGAGCGGATTCGCGCCGGGCTGCTGCACCTCGATTTGATGACGACCGGCATGTGCGAAGAGGGGCCGCTGCTGCCAACCATCGGCTGGTATTCGCCCATCGGCACCGAGAGCGCGCCGATCATCCAGTACCTCGATTCGGTGGGGCTCGGCGAAATGGCCGGGCGCTGCGTCGATTTTTTCCTTGAACGCCAGCGTAAAGACGGGTTCATCCAGAACTTCAACAATTACGAGAGCGAAACCGGGCCGCTGCTGTGGACCGCCGCCGAGCATTTCCGCTACACCGGCGATCTGGCCTGGCTGAAACGCGCCACCCCGCGACTGAAAAAAGCCTGCGATTATATGCTGGCCTGGCGTGAACGCAACAAGAAAGACGAATACAAAAAACGCGGTTTTTATGGCCTGGTCGACGGCAAGGTGGCCGACCCGGATGATTTCTATCATTCGTTTTTCCTCAATGCCGGTACTTTCAGCGGCCTCTCCGGCATGGCCGAAGCGCTGATGCATACCGATCCGAAGTATGCGAAAAAACTGGCGGCCGAGGTGAAACTCTACGGACAGGACATCATCAATGCGGTTGAATACGCGTCGGTGCACGCTCCGGTAATTCCGGTGGGCGACGGTTCCTGGGGCGTGCTGCTGCCGCCGTGGGTGGAATACACCGGCGGGGTTTCGTTCTACGCCGACGGCGGGAACTGGTTCTCGCACGGATCGTTTTCCTCGCGCAGTGCAATGACCGGACCGCTGTATTTCGCGTTTACCGACCTCTTCCCGATGCACGGCAAGATCATGGATATGATGATCAAAACCAATCAGCACCCGGTGACCCGCGAAGGCGCGGCGATCAGCCAGCCGTATTACTGCCGTCACGACATCGCGCATGTCAGGCGCGGCGACGTGAAGCTGTTTTTGAAGGTGTTCTACAACCAGATGGCCGCCTTGCAGGATCGCAACACCTACGGTTTCTGGGAGCATTATTACAACGCCAGCGAATACAAAACCCACGAGGAAGGCTGGTTCCTGATGCAGATCCGCTGGATGCTGTATCTGGAAGATGGCAATACGCTGGACCTCTTCAAAGCGATTCCGCGCTACTGGCTGGAAGCCGGCAAGAAGATCACACTGGATGGCGTCCGCACCTACTTCGGCGCACTCAACGCCGAGGCCAAGGCAACCGAGGACCGGATTACCTGTTCGTATTCGCTGGAACGCGCAGCGGAAAAAATCGTCATCCGGCTGCCGCATCCGCAGGGGCTCCACGCCCGCAAGTGCACCGGCGGTGTTTACGACCCGGTCACGGAAACGGTCACCGTCACCAAGAAAAAAGGAACCATTACGCTGGAGTTCTGAATATGATCAATGTCAAGGATTTTGGAGCCGCGGGCGATGGCATCCGGCTGGAAACCGAAGCGCTGCAGCGTGCGATCGACGCCGGGGACAAAGTACTGTTCCCGGCGGGAACCTATCGCACCGGCACGCTGAAACTGCACAGCAATCTGACGCTGCATTTCGCGGAGGGCTGCCGGATTGTCGGCTCGGAGAGCATCGACGATTATATCGCCGATACGACCAAATGGGAAGGCTCGCAGCACCATTATCTTCTCTGGGGCGACAAGGTTGATAATGTACGGCTGGAAGGCCCCGGCGCCATCGACGGTTCCGGGCGCGCCTTCTGGGAAGATACATTTTTCAGCGGCAAAAAGTTCGAGGAACCGTTCGTTTATGAAATTGAAAACCATCAGATCCTGCGGCCGAAACACCCGCGTCCGACCTTGGTATATTTCGAGAATTCCACGAACCTGACGTTTGCCGGTATCTGGCTCGGCAACGCGGCGGCATACACGCTCTGGTGCCTGGGCTGCGAAAATGTCCTGATCGACGGCGCGACGATCCGCAATCCGTATTACGGACCGAACACCGACGCGCTGGATATCGACTGTTGCCGCAACGTTGAGATATGTCATTGCGACATCATGGCCGGCGACGACTGCGTGGCGCTGAAAAGCGACAATTGCCGCCTCGGCCGGATGCAGCCCTGCGAGGATATCCATGTCCACGACTGCCGGTTTTCCAGCTCGACCTGCGGCATCCGTATCGGCTACGAGGGCGATGCGCCGATTCGTCGCGTGGTAATACGCGACCTGGAGATTTACGACACGCGGCAGGGTCTGGACATGGTGTCGATCGCGCCCGGCAAGCAGCCGTTCACCGAGATCATCACCGGCACGCCGATTTCCGATATTCTCTTTGAAAATATCCGCATGCACAACGTGGTCCAGCCGATCTTTTTCTGGGCGGGCAACGGTCATGAGGTGAATACCTACGCCGCCTCGATCCGCAATGTCCGGGTACGCAATCTGGAGGCGGGCACGGTCACGGCCAGCTCCTACATCGGCACCCGCGAAGGCACGGCGATTTACGATATCGAACTGACCGATATCAACATCCGCATGGAGCGCGAAAAGCCCGCCGGGACCGTGGAAGTTCCATCGAACTGGTATTCCGGAAACATGAAAGCGGTGTTGAACCTGCGCGGCATCGACGGAATCACGCTGACCAATATGAATTTGAGCAGCAATGAGCTTCAGCTGGACGCCGTGGGCGTATCCCGCCTGGCTTACAATTAATTTTCTCAACCATGGGAAACACGGAAAAATAGACTTTAATGTGCTGCGGATTGACGCGAATCCCCTTGTTTTTACTTGATATCTTCTTTTGGAGGTGTATAATAGTTAGAGTATAAGGGGAAAAATTATGGATGGCGTATTTAACAGCAGGCTCATGAACCTGGAAGAAAGTGCTGAAATTATACTTTCTTTCGGCGACAAATCCCATGCCCGGGAAGTCGAAGCAATCCTGGCGGGCAAATCGGCCGGGGATGTACAGAGAGTAGTGGATGAATTCAATAATTCGCCGGAAGGAAAATCGGTGAATGAACTCCTCCGGAAATTAATGCCCGACCGCGAATTCTGTGAAATTTTTATCCGCAAACAAAACGAGCACATCGCCGCGCGTCAGGAAAAATATTCCACGCTCAGTTCACGGCAGAAATCCCAGATATTGACCGTGAGCACCGAGCTTGCCGAACTCGCTGAAAAAGAAGAGCCGGTCCCCGCCGCCGAAGACGATGCGGACGATTACCCGCCCGTGAAGGCGTATCGTTTGTCCGGCTCCGGAAACCGGAAAATCAGCAAACTGGGCGGTTCCGCCGGGTTGCCGGGGCACCTGACATGGCCGGTGAACAGCAGAGGCGAAAAGATGGCATTCATCGGCCGGATCGGCCTGTCGGAGTTGGAGACGGACCAGTGTGCATTGAAATTGCCGTCGAAAGGGATTTTGTATCTGTTCTGGGACCTCGAAGACTCCCTTGGGGGCGATATTTTCTGGAAGGTGATTTTCTCCGCGAATGAAGAGGTTTCCGGTGATGGAAACGATGGCTTGCCGCTTGGTTTCAAACCTATCACCAGCAAGTGGAAGGCCGGAAACAGCGGAATCCTGCACGCATTGTCTTTATTGCTTGGGAGTCATCATCAACTGGGCGGTTATCCCGAATCGCTGCCGGGTTACCCGGACATGCGGCTCCAGTGCGTGGAGCGGTACGGCGGAAATGCCGGCGACTGGACCCTGCTGCTGCAGTTTAGCGAGGACAAAAAGGCGGAATTGATCTGGTACGAGAATGGACGCGCTTTTTTCTGGATCAAGAAATCCGATCTGGAAAACAGCAACTTCGATCAAACCGTGATGATCATCCAGAGCTTCTGACCGAAAACTCCGCGCCCTCTCGTATAATACTTGAATTATTTCCGCTTCATCCACACGCAGAGTTGGTTCTCGGGCGTGAATTGATTACCGGCTGAAGCGTAATCGCACAGGATCATGCCGTCGCGGTTGATTTTCGCCAGATAGAAGCCTGCGGGTACCGCGGCATCGGTGAAGGCGAAATCCGCGACCGCGGCGTCGACAACACCGAGACGGGAATCCTGCGCCAGCACGATGGGGCCGCAGCAGATGGCGCTCCGGTCCTCCATGTCGGTCCGACGTGGAGAAAGGTCGAAATTGAATTCGGCGGCAATGCCGGATTTCCAGACTTGCGTCGCACGATAATATTGCCCGGGAGTGACTTGACTGCTGAGCGACAGCGTGCTTGCACCCCACCAGGCGGGAATCCGCAACGCCAGGGTGAATTCTTCCGGGGACGGCAGTTCAAGCACCAAAGTCACCTTGCCCTGACGCGGATAGCCGCCGGAGATCGTCAACACCGCCGCCTGTCCGGACGGAGTGGCGAACCGCACTTTCATATCTTCGTAAGCATTGACGACCAGTCCTGATTTGTCGCCGAGCGCCGCCAGCCAGGGGGCCATGGCCAGCGCTTCGGGGCCCTGGGCCAGACAGCAGTCGTGCCCGTCAAAAGGTGTTTTGAAACCGCGCAGTATCTGGTCGTCGGCAGCCTTTTTGGAGGAAGCTCCGGCCAGCGGCGTCGGGTTCATGTGAATCCAGGCCGCGCCGTCGGGGCGCATACAGCCGAGGATGCCGTTGTAGAAGCTCAACTCCAGTTCATCGGCCACGCTGGAATCGCCGGTCAGGCGCAGCACGCGCTCGCAGTAGTGAATCCAGGTGGTGGTGACGCAGGTTTCGCCGAGGGCTCCGCAGTCGTCGCGAAGCTGCTTGAACTTGCCGTCGAACCAGTATTCGCCGCACCAGTCTTTCAGCCCGGCCGCGCCGGTGATGAAGATTTCGCGGTCGCGCACCTGTTCGTAAAACTTCAATACCGCATCCAGATAAGCCGGGTCCGGCAGTTCCAGATAAAGCTCCGAGAGCCCCTGGAAACAGCTCATCATCTCATACGCCTTGCCGTTACCGAGGTTTTCCGGGATTTCGCCCTTGCGGGCTTCGTCGAAAATGTTATGCTTCTTCGAACATCCCGAATCAGCGATCCACTTCGCGTAATCCAGGTGCCGCTTGTCACCGCTGATCCGGTAGACGCCCACGATCGCGCCCAGAATCGACGACGCGGCCAGCCCGTCGTGCCAGCCGCAGTCGACGATATTCTTGCGCCCCGGCCCGACCTGCGTCATCAGGTGGTCCACCACCCCGATGCAGGCCTTGCGGACGCGCTCGTCGCGCTCGATCAAGTTATAATAACGCAGCAGGCCCAGCAGCACGTATTTGCGTCCCCAGATATCCCAGTTGTTGGTCTGGTCGTCCTCCGGGTACGAGCTGATGCAGCCATTCGGCGACTGCGTACTCAAAATATCGTTGACCGTGGCCTTGATGATGCCCAGCAGTTCGGCGTCCGGCGCCCCGTACCACGAGAGAATCGCCGAGCGGACAATCTTGCCCCAGAACTCGCAGCGCCATGCGTGGTCGTTGTCGATTTTGTAGCGGAAAACATCGACCAGGCGGGTGTAATTGATCTTTTTCAGACGGTTATTGATGCTTTTGTCGAGCGCCTGCCCCATGGGTCCCTGGAGATTGACGGCTCCGGCCGGTAAAAAATCGAATTTATTGCTGGACATAACTGATATGCTCCTTTGTATATGTACGTGCATATATTATAGATGCCGCCGGCAATTTGACAATGTATTATTGTCACTGTTTATGGTATTATTCCGCTATTTGGCGTTCTTTGCGGTATTGAGCAGGAGTCACGCCGCAGAAACGCTGAAAAGATTTGATAAAATACGAGGAATCGTAAAATCCGGACCTGAATGCGATTTCAGCAATCGAGTCGCCGCTGTTTTCCAGTTCGTGACGCGCCTTTTCGACCCGGTAACGGCAGATGTAGTCGGAAATATTCACGCCGAGCAATTTCTTGAATTGCTTGCCCAGATAATCCGGACTGTTGCCGGTGATGGCGGCCAGTTGCTCCAGAGTGATTTTTCCGGTATAATGCTTGGCGATGTAGTCGAAAACCCGGCTCAGGTTCCGCTGGTTCTTCAGCGCGCCGATTCCCCCGGCATCATCGATGTTGCGGATGAAGTAGATCAGGAATTCCATGAAAAGCGCCTTGATATTGTGCTCGGCGAAATCCTGTTTCATCCGGGATTCCCGCTCGATCCTGCGACAGAGGTCGAGGAGGAACTCCATGCCTGCCGGACCGAAGGTATATTTGGGCTCTATGCCCGCCGACTTCCGGTGCTGCTCGTACAACGCCTGGAAACGTTCGCAGATCGGCACCTCGTCCGGCCCGAAGAGCGTCCGGTCGAACATGATGTTATAAAACCGCAGCCCGGGATCGCTGAAATACTCATGGGTGACCCCGGCCGGAATGATGTAAATATCCCCGGCCAGCATCGGATAATGCACGCCGTCCACCGCGCAGGACCCCGCCCCCTTGTAGATGAACACGATTTCGACGCAGTCGTGCCGGTGGACCACCTGGTGCCGGAAAGCCCCCTTCTCGTCCCACACCGCCAGCGGCAGGGACGTTTTGCAATAATCCTTCAACTGAAATTCGCGCATGCTAAACCTGATTTTCCGTTTGTACAATATACTCCCGATACCGCCAATATCAATCCTATTCCGGATTCCCCGAATTTTTTCCGAATTTTTTCTGAAATCCGGTTTGCATTGGAGCCAATCCATCGTATATT
>JBEBRW010000098.1:0-9098 GCA_040394635.1 Victivallis vadensis
GATGATCGCAATCACCACGAGGAGCTCGATAAGTGTGAATTTTCTTTTCATCTGCAACATCTCCTTGATTTATACGGTTTGGTTATTTTTGATGCAATTCTGGTAATAATACCAACTTTTACGCTTGGTTCTTTTCTTGGTATTCAAATCCACATGGTTCAGCCCGAACTGGTAGCGCAAACCATTGTGGCACTCGAACGTATCCACGATCGACCACAGGAAATATCCCCGGACATTCGCTCCGGCGACCAACGCGCGGCTGAGCTCCCGGAAGTGTTCACGCAGATAATCGATCCGGTCGCGGTCGTCCAGGTCGTCGCCATGCTTGACGCTGTCGGTGGCAAAGCCGTTTTCGGTCAGGAATACTTTCGGGTTGCCGTATTCGCGTTTGAAATACATCAGCGTATCGAACAGCCCCTGCGGGTAGATCGTAAACCCGTAATCGCTCTGGGCGTAATACACCTGCGCCAGCTCGGAATTCAGGAACGAATCCTCCCGGTACCCGATGGTATTCGGATAATAATAATTCACCCCCATGTAGTCGACCGGCTGGTGGGATTCGCTGAGTTCCTGCTGCAGTTCGGCGCGGCAATCACAGTCCAGGCCCGGGTGCGTCAGCAGCAATTCCGGGTATTTTCCCTTCAGTATCCCGGAAAACCAGACATTGCAGACATAATCTTCCTGAACCCGTGCCGCCAACACATCACGCGCCTCGAACGTTTTCGGGTAAATCGGCACGAAGGCACTGACGGCTCCGATTTCTGCTCTGCCCGCCGGAATACTCGAACGGAAAATCCGGACCGCGGTATTGTGCATTTTCAGGACATTGCGGGCATAGGTGAAATAACACTGCGGGTCCTGGAAATTGAACCGCGGGTCGAGGGCGGTGAAACACCCCATGGCCGACGGCTCGTTGATCGTACTCCAATAGCGCACCCGATCCCCGAACAGCTTGAAGCAAATCTCCGCGTAATTGCCGAAATCCTCCACGATACGGCTGTTCAGGAAGCTGCCCTCTTTGCCGAGGCTCTCCGGCAGATCCCAGTGATACAGGTCGACAAAAGGCTCAATGTCATTTGCCAGCAGCGTATCAATCACGCGGTTATAGAAATCGACGCCTTTTGCGTTGACCGCACCGCGTCCGTCCGGCAGAATCCGGGTCCAGGACAGCGAAAAGCGGAAACTTTTCAGCCCCAGGTCACGCATATTCTCGATATCCTCGCGGAAGTGGTAATAAAAATCGGCAATGGTGGTATTGAAATCGTGTCCGTTCCAGAAAAGAGCGGCATGATCGCGCATATTGGCGTCCCAAATGCTCGGTGTTTTGCCGTCTACATCCACGGCGCCCTCGATCTGATTCGAGGCGGTGGCGCATCCCCAGACGAAATTTCTCGGAAACTCAAATTTAATCATGCTATCCCCGGTATGTTTGGTTATCGCTCATGATACTATTATATGGGAAATCCGGGGATTTGTCAATACAGGGGCGGTCCAAATTGGATAATCTTTTTAATACCATGGGGTATAATTTCATAAAATCATATAAATAAAGATATTGCGAATATTTTATTCATCCATGAAAAGGTTCATGAAAATAAATTTCACATTCAGTCCCGCAATGAGACAGAGTAAATTATCACCTGTCCTGCGGCGGCAAAGCAATTGAAAAGACGCCGTTTGCTGTTACATTATGAATCATGATACAGAATTACAACAAAAAAGATGCCAATAATAAGTACAACACCATCGTGCCGGTGTGGTTATATCAACTGATTCGCGACCGGATTCTGTTGGAGCTTTACCATAATTCCTACACCGCGGGCAGCGTCCTGGGCACCGAGGGGGAACTGTGCCGCAAGTTCCAGGTCAGCCGGAAAACTATCCGGCACGCAATCGACGAACTCGTGCAAGCCGGTTACCTGAAGCGGCGGCAGAAAGTAGGGGTCATCGTGGCCGACAAGGGCCTGCAGAACCATCCGGCACACGAAGCCGGCCGCAAAGTGATCATGCTTCTGCCGAGTTGGAGCTACACGACCGGAAACCAGCTGGAACGGATTATCGTCCACGACCTCGGGATGCCGGAAGTTCCATTCCGGGCGTTCGACGTGGAGATGCGGTTGTTTCACGATTCCCTGCCGGATGAACCGGAAAATCTCTACGCCGTAATCGCGGTGGACCCGCTGCTGCAGCACCTGCCGACGCTGGAGAAATTCGCCGCCGCGGGTGTCCGGATTATCGCGGTGGAACCCCAGATCAACTTTTATATGGCGGTGAATATCCACCCGGATATCCGTCGGGCCGTCCATGACGCGGTCAGCTACCTGTACCGGCAGGGACACCGCCGGATCGGGCTGGTGCGGCACTGTAACCATTATACATTTCAGCAGTGGCTGGAGGGTTTCATCCATGCCATGGCCGAATACGAACTGCCGATGCTGCCGCATTCAATTCTGGAAAACGATGATGTGGCGGACGTGGGCGATGCGGATTTCCGCAAAATTACGGCGTGGATCTGCGCGACACTGTCGAATGTCGAAGCACTGTCGACGCACCTGAAAAAACTGAATCTGTCGATTCCCGGCGATGTTTCGATCATCGGCTCGGACGACCCCTCGGGCAACGAATTGCCGGAGCAGAAGGTTCCGGTCACGGTTTATACGCCGAATTCAAAAGAGCTGGCCCACCAGCTCCGGCGCCTGCTGGAGCTGGACTCCGGCTCATTCAATCCGGGTTCCGTCCTCTATTATCCGATGATTCCAGTATACCGCCAGAGCGTGTCGAAGTGCCGTCTGTGACAGGACACTAATTAACTGCCGTGGCATTTCCTCGAAACATACTACCGGGAAACGTTCATTCTTCTGTAAGGGACCGGGCCGCTATCCGTCCCGATCCCCAACTAAAGAACAATTTGGTATTACTTGCGAAAGCGTTGGATGGACTCGCGTGCCCCCCTGCTTAGCTCAAAACCGTTGATTTTGTTTGCCTATTTCTGCTTATCGGGAAAAATAAGATTTTAGTGAACCGGAAATAACCATATATAAAGATGGGCGAACATCAAATCAATTTGTGAATGGCCCATTCTTCAGTGGAGAATGCCGGATATAAGTCAGAGAGTGACGGTATAGCAGTCTATGGTGCACAGCTGGAGGATGGGTTTCTGCCCGGTCAGTCGAATTTCCGCTTTGCAATTCCGCGGCAGGCGGACTTCGAGTGCAAGATGCCGCTCTTTGCGTATCCAACGGGATTCCACCCTCCCGCGGCCGGTTTCGCAGAATGCCTCGAATTCATTCAGCCCCTGCGGGAAACAGGGGGCAATGGAAAGCGGTCCTCCAGCCGCAAACTCCGGCGTCAGGCGGATGCCTCCGAAGTATTCGATGGCCGCCGCCGCGAAATCACCGAACATGATATGGTTCCATGACTGGCTTCCTTCCCAGTTTTCCAATAGCGTTGTCGCCCCCATCTTCAGCCAGTTGACCCATCCGGGATACTCTCCCTGGGTATAGATTTGCCACGCCGCGTCGGCATAGCCGTGGTGCAGCAGGGCGCGCGGCGCGTATTTGGCGCCGAGAATCCCGAATTGCGCCCTGTACTCCAACCGTGCCGCCAGTTGAGCAAGAGCGGCGGCGGTTCCTTTTTCTTCCGCCGGTTCGGCCAGCCCCATTTCAAGCACCATACCAAGTTCGGTCATCGTGTTGTTTCCCCATTGAAACGGCGCAGGATGAAAACGCGCCCGGAAGGACCGCAGGACCTGTTCCGCCTTTTCCCGCCAGAGGCGGCTGTCACCGGCAAGGTTCAACAGAGAGGCAATCTCTGCAGCCGTCTGTAAATCGAATATATAATAAGCACTGGATGTGAAACATCGGTCCACATAACCGTTGATCCGGTTCGGCGCGCACCAGTCGCCCAGGCCGAAATCCAGCAAATGGTCATCCTCTTCCCGCAACGTGCAATATTCGAGGTACCGGGCCATGGCCGGGTAAAACCGCCGCAACACATCAAGATCGCCGGTATGCCGGTAAATGGCCCATGGCAAGAGAATCAAAACACTGTCCCAGGCCGGCCCGCTGCAGCCGTTGAACCCCCAGCCGCCGGTCGGTGCAATCGCCGCCAGCTGGCCGTTCGGACGCTGGCTGTCGCAGAGTGTTTCCAGCCATTCGATATAACCTTGGGCGGCATCGAAAAAATAGAGACCGCTTTCGGCGGCAAGCAGGGCATCGCCGGTCCAGCCGTTTTTTTCGCGCTGGGGACAATCGGTGGGAATGCCGGTAAAGTTGCCGAGATAAGAACGCAGTGCACATTGGCGAAGCTTTTCAAAATCCGGATGATCCGTCCGGTAATCGCCGGTTTGCGTCAGATCGCTGGCAATGAAATGTGCTTCGATCCCGCGCAACTCCGCGGAGGGATCGGAGATCTCGATGACGGCATAGCGGAACCCGTGATACGTAAAGCGCGGATGCCAGCGTTCGCCATCCGGATTTCCGGCTGCGATATAATGGTCGGTCTGGAATTCACCGCTCAATGTGTACTGGGCCAGCCGCTCTGCATGGCCGGATTCCGGACTGCCGGAATCGTCGAGCCGTTCCACATAGCGGATGATGAATTCAGCGCCTTCCGGGGCGAGAACCGAAATTTCGCACCAGCCGGTGATGTTTTCGCCAAAATCCACGGTAATACAATTGCCGTCCCGCCTGACCTGCCGGGGAGTCAGGCGCTGCCTGATCCGGCAATATGGGGCATTCTGCGGGGCCAGGATACCGCCCGGCGGTGCGACATAAACCGGCCGGTCCCAGCCGGAGTCGTCAAATCCGCACAAACGCCAGTTGTGCGGCTCCCGGCGCGCATCGAAATGTTCGCCGTTGCGCAGGCTGTCGAACAACAGTCCGCCGGTGGAAATCTTCCAGCTCCGGTCACTGGTCAACATCACTTCGCCGTCGATTTCCAGTTCAAACCACAGTTTGGGCCAGTCGCGCCATGAAGCTTTGTCAAAATGCCAGACTTCGCTGGTATGACAATTGTACCAGCCGTTGCCCAATACCGCGCTCCAGGTCTGACGCTCGCCCGGGCGTAACAGATGAGTGATATCATGCTCGAGAAAACGGACCCTTCGGTCGAAGATACTGACGGTGGGCGAGAGAACCGCGTCCGATACCGCCTGGCCATCCAGTTGCAGGTCGCAGTATCCCGGCGCGGCATAGCGGACGACAGCGCGCCGCGCGGCTGCAGGGGTAACGGTTTCCCGCCGCAAGCAGGGTGCCGGCAGCACTTCGCTCTGAAAAGTCAGCCCCGGCAAATCCTGTCCGATCCAATGAAGATTATGATGTTTCATTTGCTTGATTCCAAATAAGTTCAGGGAGCGCGGTAAGATGCGGCTCCGCCCAGTTTCCGCCATTTTACATAAACGATTACCATGGCGATTAATGCCAACCCGGTAAAAAACGCATCCCAGATGAACAGGTAGCGATAATCCCCGGTCAGGTCGATGAATAGTCCGCCCAGGTACCCGGCGCCGGCCAGCGTCAGCGACCGCACCATGGCGGATGCGGAGCAGTACTGTCCATATTTATCCCGCGGGAAAATCGCTGCGGTCAACGGCAGGTCGCTGGTGTTCTGGATGGCATACACGGCCGCAATCAGCAGCGAAAAGATCCAGAATGCGCCAGTGTCTTTGATCAGGAAAAAACCAAAGAGATTCGTCACGATGATCAGTACGATACCCACCATATAAACCCTCAGCGGATGCAATTTGTCCACCAACATGCCGATCGGGTAGGCCAGAACGAAAGCCAGCAGCAGACTCCAGCCGGTAATATTGCCGTATTGGGCATAACTCATGTCGAGGTTCTTTTGTGCAAACAGCAGATTGAACAGCCAGCGGCACATCATCGAGGCTCCGTTTAAACCGTTTCCGATGAAGAAAAACCAATAAAGCGGCGCTTTGAAGCATTCCCGGAAGTAGGCCCGGATATCCTCCAGCACTGACCCGCGTGGTTCCGGCGGCGGATACGCCTTTTCCTTGACCGCAAAGCACATGGTCAGGGTGAGTAGGAGATTGGCGACGGCTACCAGGGTAAACAACAGCGGAAGCTGGTGCTCCGCGTATTTCAGGAAGAATTTCGAAAAGACAAAACCCATTGCGGCTCCCAGCATGGCAAACAGCGCCATGAAACGGCCCAGCCATTTTTCCGGAACCACGTCGGGAAACAGATAGTACATGATCGATCCGCCGATCACATTGGCCGTGCCGTAGAGCAGAGAGCCGCCGGCGAACAGGACCAGTGCCACCTGGCGCGGGGTCGAGATGCCGAACAGTTCCGACAGGGATTTCCCCAGCGCCGCCGCCCACGCCATCAGCAGCAGAAATGCCGTCATCAAGATCGCGCAAATGAAAATATAAGGAATCCGGCGACCGTAACGGCTCCGTGTCCGGTCGCTGTAATAACTGGAAAACGGATTGACGACTCCAGCCAGCAGCGACGGCAAACTGCCGGCCAGCAGTCCGATGAGCGCATTGTCCGCGCCCAGTTCCTCCAGTTTGGCGGGTACGACCGGGCCGATCATCGCCATCAGGAAGTGATACCCGGAACCGCCGACGAACAACCAGAAAAAAAGCAATCCGATTCCGGCCGGTAACAGGCGCCATGCCTTTGCCGGGTTCATTGGTCCAACATCCTTTCCCGGTAGTCAAGATACAGGTCATAGTTTGCCCGGTTCAATGCTCCGCCAGAGGGGCGGAAGAATTCCATGTATCCCCAGGTCATGATTTTTTCGGCGTCGGGCGCGGCCTGCTGCAGTTTCTTTTCCAGCGCCGGCATCGGCACGGCGCGCCAGTCCGGACGGATCCGGCGGTCGTTGACATCGGCTCCCGCCCCGTAATGCTGGGCAAAGGCATCGACGCTTGGTACTGGCAGTTCCCCGGTTTCCACATTGCCCCAATAGCGTGTACCACTATCGCGGCAGGCACGGACGATCTCGCCGATGAACGGAAGCCTGTCGGCGTCGCCGAAGCAACCAAGGTGCTGGCCGCCATTGTCCTGGAGGGCCAGGATATCGATTTTCGAACCGGCAAGAAGCTCGCGCCAGAACGGATAATATTCCTCCGGCGGCCCGTAACGGAACACGCCGCAGCGCCCCGACGTATCCGGCTGAAAAAACGGCGAGACGATGACCGGCAGGCCGTTGATCTCATGACACCGCGCCGTAATCTGGCGGTAAAGCTCCGCCATCTGTTCCGCTTCGCGGTCCCAGCGCAGATAAATCTCGTAATCCAGATACCAGGAACTGAAGGCGGCAAAGTGGCCGTAGCGGCGATAAATTTCCTCGATGCGCCGTCCGGTGAAGTCGACCGCTTTGGGCAGGTTCCACTCTTCCCACCAGCCGGGGCAGAACCCGACCGACAGGCTCAGCGTCATTCCGCGCTGCTCCGCTTCCTGGAGCAGGAACAGCAGCAAATCTCCGCCGGGAACCGCCGCGTGCTGCGTGATGCAGTGTTCCAGGCCCGACCAGCAACCGAGCCATTGAATGCCGAAGCGCTGCATATCGTCGAGCTCCCGGCGCCATTCCGCCGCATCCATATTATAAAGATAGCCGCTGTCGGCAAAACTGTGCGGGCCCATGCTGAACATGGTTCCGCTGATCAAAGGGGGACAAGACATGGTGATGAATTCTTTCGTTCAGGATTAAGGGGTGGCGACCGGCGTGCTTTCGGCGGAGCCCTGGGCGGGAGAGAGTGGAGCACCCGCACCGCCTTGCGAAATGTTACCGGCCATGGACAAATTGCGGCACCAGGCGGCCCAGACGTCGCGGATTCCCGGCTGCCCGGACCGGTTGTTGCCGCTCAGGATATTGTTCAGCAGCGCCACATTTTCATTCGGACGGGATTTCAGGCCCGAAACCCAGATTCCATCGGCCACACAGTTGCGGACAGTGTTACCGGAGACGGTGATGTTGTCGCAGCCGGGGATTCCGGAGGCGGCCAGCGGATTTCCGTTGCCGTACATCTCTTTCAGCCAGTCGGCGCGGAACTTCTCGCCATTTTCAAACGCAGCCGGAATATCGGCGTAAATGCCGCGGACGCATTGCGAAATCTGGTTGCCGGAAATCGTCACATCCGGCGAGGAAGTGACCGAAATGCCGTATCCCTGGCGCGCATTATAGATGAAGTTGCCGCGGATGAGCATGTCGCGGTTGTACTGGACATGGATGCCGGAACGGGTGCCGCGCGTATCGTAAAAGTCGAAACCGTATTTCTGCGCGGTACCGACATCGAAAATGGTGTTTCCTTCGATCAGCGTATAACCGGAGATCCAACCTTCTGCGGTACAGATGATGCCGGCTTTGCCGGTTTCGGAAATGATGTTGCCGCGGATAATCAGGTTGCCCCCGCTGGCGCAGATGCCCCGGGCGGGCGTACGGCTGATGATGTTATCGGTCATGATCACGCGATTATTGCGCGGGTGTTGGTTCCATTCCTCCGGGCCATGATAGGACACGACCCCGATGCCGTCGTCGCCGTTCTGCTCGATGATGTTGCCATGGATGACCACCTGGTCGGAACCACGCGAGATATGGATGCCGTCCGCCCACTGGTCATGCACATAATTGTTCATGATCCACAACCGGGACGAGTGGATGGTATAGATGGCGGTGGAGGGGGAGTTGTAGATTTCCAGATTCTCGATCCGGATATCATCGGCGTCGAAACAGCTGACCAGTCCGTAAACGGCGCTGCGGGTTTTGGCGGTCGAAGTCAATTTCAGGTTTCTGACGGTGATTTTTTTACCGGTGATATTGATCTTCCGGTTGTCATTGTAGGCCGGGTCGTTGTCTTTGTGCTGGAATATCAATGTGCCTTCGCCCTCGAGTACCAGATTGGTTCCGGTGAGCTTGATGTCGCCGTCAAAAAAGTAAGTGCCGGCGGGAAAACGGATTTTGTCTCCGGGGACGGTTTTGGCCAGCAGCGTGGCCATGGCGGCGGTGTTGTCGCTTTTGCCGTCGGCCTTGAGGCCATGGGACAGCACATCGTAATCCGCGGCGAACAGTGTGCCGCAACAGAAGGCAAAAACCGGAAGAATTTGTTTTAACATTATTCTATTTCCTTA
>JBEBRW010000099.1:0-6480 GCA_040394635.1 Victivallis vadensis
ATAGCACATATTCGCATATTTGCAATGTTATTTTATGAACGGACTACTAGGGCAATGACACGGCAATTCCGGCGGAATTGACAATCTGTTTGACTTGACAGAACCCCTGGCGCAGTTCGCCAGCTCCGAAGGAATCGACATGGCCGTCACCCATCAGGGCATTGGCTTTCAGGCCATGATTCAACGCGATGCCGCCGTTTCCTTCGAGGAAGCTGCTGTTCGGACGGTAGGCCCAGTAACCGTATTTCATGTTGGCAACCGGGGTGGAACGCCGGGAGCATGCGCTCAGGATGAATTCGCCGGGTTTCGGCAGTTTACCGTAAACCAGCGTGCCGCCGTCCCAACCGCTGTTGAGTTTGTCCCGGATGAAATCGGACGCGGTGACATCGCCCCAGTTTCCGGTGGCCGGATGCAGAAAGGCATAACTGTAATATTTGGTGTAGCCGTTGTTCAGGCCCGGGGTTTTGGTGCAGAAAAAAATATTGGTGTTGGTCAGGTAGTTGGATTTTGAGTATGGTCCGGTGGCGTCGGCGGCTTCTTTGCCGCCGAGGACCTGCGGCACATTGTTTTCATAACCATTGCTTTTGTCGCGCAAAACCATGTTGCCGTCGAAATCATCGCTGTACAGGACGATGCCCTTGCCGATCTGGCTCAGATTGGCGACGCAGTTGATGCGTTTGGCGGATTCGCGCGCCTGCTGCAGGGCCGGCAGCAGCATCGCCGCCAGAATGGCAATGATCGCGATAACGACAAGGAGCTCGATGAGTGTGAAATTGATCCGTTTCATGTTTTCTTCCTTACTTTGTTTAATTGTCATTAATAACTCGTACATTTCGTATATAATAAGTGAAATCATCGCATTTGGGGTTCATGCCGATCCGCAGCATCTTGACGTCGCTGGGGTCGAAGCCGCCGAAAATCACCATCCGCTTTTCCCATTCGCCCGATACCTTCGGGAAGCGCAGCCAGAATGCCTTGCCCTGTTCCTGAATGGTATCGAGCACCGCCATCAGCGCCGTGAAGCCGACGCCGCGCTGGATTTCCGGCCCCGCCTTGATCTCAAACGTGACCCCGATGGCGCCGGCCATGGACTCCGCCGGGAGATCGAGCATATATTCCGGGTAAGCCCAGCGGTCGGAACCGGGTTTGAACGCGGTCTGCAGCCGCAGGGCTTGCTCCTGAGCGTCGAATGAAATGTTCATTTTGCCGGAGGAATTGTGGCGCCAGCGGGCCGGATCGCGCCAGTTGAGCTCGCGCCCCTCATTGCGGGCAAGTATGGCTGCGGTTTGGATCAGCGGCACGGTGGACGGAGTGATTTCCCTGCCGGCAAAGCGGCCGCCGAATATCAGGTCGGTCTGGTAGCCGCGTTCTGAAGCATCCGGCGTGATTTCCAGCGGGATCGAGACTTTGGAAAACGGCTCGACCGTGACCTGTTCCGGCAGTCCGGAAGCCTTGCCGCCGCGCAGGGTGATGACGCCCTGTTTTGGCGTAGTGCTGAAATTGTATACTTCAAGCGTCATTTTGCCGGGGACCGAGGTCATTTCGGCGAAAGCGCCCGATTGGGAAATTTCGAAATCCTTGCTCAGAACTGGATTGAGGACGATCGTCCGTTCGAGATTTTTCGAGTGCTTGAATGCAGTCGGCGGAGCGATGGCGGGCGTGGTCGCAGCGAGGCCCTTGAGTCCCGACAGATAGGCCGGGTAACGGCTCGCGGTCAACTCGGTCATCCGCCCGGAGGAACGCACCTGTGATGGAGTGCCGAAAATATTGCGTTGGATGTAGTTATCGGCAGGCAGGGGGAGACGGAATTTGCGTTCTTTGCCGTCGAATCCCTTACCGTCGATATTACTCTGGCTCCAGAAAACAAGCGTCTGGGTGCTGTCCGGCTGTTCATAGAGGTAAGCGCAGACATTTTCCGCCGGGCTCAAGGTACCGAGCAGCCGGGCGTTTTCAAGTTCCGCATTCAGGGTGGCAAAGGCGACGTAAGCGGGCTTGACGGTGAGGTCCATTCGAAGCAGCCCCCAATCCTTGCGCCCCTCGTTTTCCCAGAACGGCGTCATGACGAAGAAAAAGTCGCGCTCCACGCCGAGCGACTGCATCATCAGCATCGCCTTCGGCGCGAATTCAGCGACCTGCAGTTCCTGTTCCGGCGAATGCATCAGGGTGCCGGGGCGATAGGTCTTCAGCGTGGCATTGCCTTCGACATTCGTGCCATTCTCGGTGAGCCAGACCGGCATGTCGCCGAGGCCGTGCTTTGCCAGTTCGGAGCGGAGGCGCGAGATCAGCCACGGATATTCCGCGATATTGGTGTAAACATGGTAGTTGAAAATGTCGATGTAATTGCCCAGTCCGCTTTTCAGCGCGGTATGCGCATAGTGCTGCAACGGTGTGACATGAAATGAACTGTTCAGCAATTTCAACTCCGGATCAACAGACTTGAGGGCGAGCGCAAATGCTTTGGAGCCGGCGGCCATGGCCCAGGCGGGGCCCTTGCTGCCGCCATCGGTTTCGTTGAAAAATTCCCAGGCGAAAATCCGGCCCCGGAAGTTCTCCGCGAGCTTGGCGGAAGTCTCATAAAGCGCGATCAAGTCGGACGGAAACTTACTTAATTGTGTTCCGGCCCAGTCCGGGGTCATATCCAGCAGCGTGCAGGTTTTGATTCCGCGCTCGGACAGCATTTGAGCATTGCGTTCATAAACATTGAAATCGAATTCGCCGCGCTTCGGTTCGACGCGCTTCCAGCCGAAGCGGTCGCGGACCACACTGAACCCGGCCCGGCGGGTGAGCTCACTGATCGTCTCGAACTGTTCGCCCGGAAAGCGCACATTCCAGCTTTTCGCACCGGAGAGCCAGCTCTGCGCGGTATCCACCGCGAAAAAACTGTCCGGATTGGGTTTGCGCTTCGACGCATCAGGCAGCACGGCAAAGCTCATCGGCTCGCTGCAATTGGACAAACTCAGCGTATAGTAACCGCGTGGAAGGTTCGGCAGCTTCAAGGCTTGGGTTCCGGCCCATTCGCCCTCGGCCACTGTCGCGCCGGACCAGTCGGCCACCCGGTAACGGCACGGGCTTTGAAATTGTTTTTTGAGCATGAACTGTACTGCTTCGGTCTCATAAAAAGCCAGCGTCGCCGGTGTGGCGTCAATCGCGGTGACCACCGGAATATCTTCCGCCGGAGCGGAGGCAAGCATCAGAATTATGAATAGGACCAGGGCTTTTTTCATCTTCATTTCTCCTGTGATACCGGAACCAGCGCGGAGTGATCGACTATGCCGCTCTGGCGGTATTTGACCAAGGTATCAAGGCAAGCTTCCATGATCCCTTCGACCTTGAAACCGAGACGATTGATTGGGAAAGGATTGGGGCCCGCTGCCGGGAAGTTGGTGTGCAGTACGATTTCCACATCCTTGCCGGGAATGAGCTTTTTCTGCTGCAGTACGTGAAGCACGTGGTCGCGGAAATTTTCGTTGGCCAGGATCAGGCCGTCCGGGCGTTCCGCAGGGCCACCCCGGAATAGCAGTTCAATCAGGCTGTCCAGCCAGGCCATCGAGAGCGGTTCCAACCGGAATCCCAGCTGAAATTCCGAGGGAATAGGCGTGCCTTTTTTCTTGGCGTGACGGCAGAGTTCATCGATATACTCACGCGGCATCCGAACTTCGGAAAGCACGGCAATCCGTTTCCGTCCGTTGGCGTGGAGCAGGTCAAAGGCCTGCCGGAAAAAGCCGCCGTAATCGACCCACACGGTATTGACGCTCGGAAGCATGTCGCGGGTCACCACCACGCACGGCGTGCGGCTCGCCACCAGCGGCGGCAGCAGGTAATCGTGCGGCAGGTCGGGGAAAATGATCCCGGCCAGACGGCCGTATTCGGCATCGACGACCAGCCGGCGGAACTCGCGGCACTCGGGATTGCCCTGTTCCAGATAATAAAAGGCCAGCTTGCATTTGAAGTGCTCCTCCATCTCCCGCTGCTGGTTGACGAAGTTCGCCCACAGGGTATCCCAGCTCGAGAAATCATCGGGTGCGGTGGGAAAAACGACCGCGTAGTTGAAAAGGTGCGGCGGCTGGTCGGTCACAAACGTACCGCTTTTGCCGTAGGACGCGATGAACTTTTCCTGTTGCAGCTCGACCATGGCTTTCTGCACGGTAGCGATGGTGGTATTGTAGCGGCTTCTCAATTCCACGTGGGTGGGCAGCCGGTCGCCCGGCTTCCAGAGCCCGGAAATGATATCGTCGCGGATGTCGGTGGCGATGGAACGGTATTTATTCATGAAACGGCCTTTGAAATTTTTATGATCTATGTTTATATTATAACAACCTAGAGTATAAAAATCAATAGGTAGTTTTAAAAAATCGCAAATAATTATTGAATTTGATCATGTCGTGTAGTAATATTATGCCATGAAAAAGAGGAAATCGAGCCGATGTTGAATTATGGAAAACACTTTGCGTCCAAGCGTCCTGACGGCAGGTTTACATCCACCATGGCCGCGCATATGGAAGAAATGCGGCACTTCAAACCATTGCTGGCGCTGCCGGAGGCGCTGACCGAAGCCACTTTCAGTAGTTATCGAGAGGAGGTGAAATCCAAACTCCGTGAATTGCTGTGCCTGCCGGAGTTCACGCCACAGCCGGCCCCGGTTCGACTTTTCCGCGAAAAGCGCGACGGATACAGGATCGAAAAATGGGAATTTTACCCCGACGATTATACCGCTGTGCCATTTCTGATGTTGGTTCCGGACGGGGTATCGGCGGCCAATCCCGCGCCCGGCGTCCTCTGTTTGCCGGGCTCGAATTGCAGCAAGGAGCTTTTGGCCGGCGAGACTCGCCCGGACCATCCGAACTGGGGTTATAATAAATTTGTCGAGCGTAACCAGCAGGCATTGCACATGGTGCGCAATGGCATGGTGGCATTTGCATTCGACAATCCGGGGATCGGTGAATGCGCCGTGCACACGGACCCGGAAGCAGGCGAGACGCAGGGCGAGACCCGGACCCAAATGTGCTATGGTTTCCTGGAATCGGGAATCAATTATGTGGGCGTGGCGGTGTTTCAGAAATTGTGTTTCATGAATTTCTTACGCAGTCTGGACTTTGTCGATCAGAACCGACTGGCGGTTTCCGCTCATTCGCTGGGCACGGAAACGGCGATCGCTTTCGGATTGCTGTGCAATGATATCAAGGCTCTGGTGTTCAACGATTTCCTGCATGACGACCGCCGCCGCTATATCTCTGTGACGGAAGCGCCGGAGAACGCCATGAGTCAGAACATCGGCCTCTGGCACATCATCCCCGGTAAAATGCGTTACTTCGGTTTTCAGGATCTCTGCGCGGCCTTTGCACCGCGGCATCTGGCGTTGACCGAAGGCGGGGCCGAGGAATTTCTGAACACAGTGAAACGGGCCTACGAGGCTTGCGGAGTACCGGAGAACTTGCAGATTTCATTTTACCCCGCGTACACCGATCCGAAAACACGAACCATGCACGGCCCGGTACCGCTATACGGCTTGTCGCGGGCGGATTTTTACACCAAATACAGTTATGTGGATGTGCCGGACCACTCATTCCGCCCGGAAGCGGCATTACGAATCCTAAAGGACTGTTTTCAGCTTGAGATATAGGATATGATCAACTGCTTTTCCCTGAAATCATTACACTGAGGCCTTTCAGATTCTTCTCCTTGACCGGACTCCCTTTGTTTATCTCATCTCATGTTCGCATAAGCCAAATATGGAATATTACAGTCAATCTTGAACTCAATCGGAAGTCAAAATTTTGACAGCACAATACAGCAGCCTCAATGTTTTTTAGAATTTTCCTGCCGAAAAAATTACGATGATCGTAATCATATTGAGCTCAAAGCGGTCCGGAAATTTTGCTTATTTTGCTATCTCTGAATTTTCCCTATTTTGTGTCTATATGTGTCCAAATGAGTCCAAATTGGGGATATGTGAAAATGAGTCCAAATTTGTCCAAATACAGGTAAATGAGTTCGTATGTGGGTAATTTTTTATTGATTTTCCGGTATGCTAGCGTGCAAATTATGCATGACAGTGAAGCGAAATATGTATGCCGCAAAATCAAATAAAACCCCAATGTTTTTAATCTTTTAATTTTTTAGCTCTGTCTTCTGCTTTTTCAATGTTTCAGATTTTCAGGTTTAGATGATACAAAGTTCTTTTGTTTGAGTAAGAGGTAAACGAACGGCGAGTACACGTTTTATCCTAACCCCTGCCACTGTATAATTGATTACCAGAATCTGAAAAATCGGTTAAGCAAAAAATTTGCTAATTTGTAATTTCTGGTTTTCAAAAAATCGCAAAATGATTATTGATTTACGATGGCGTAGTTGAAATGGGAAAGCCGCGTTCACTGGTTGGTGATTACACCATTCGGACGAGCCACTTGGCTTATTAGGTTACTGTTTATTGCTCCGAAAGCAAAATAGTTGTAGTTTCATGACGCATATCTGACCGATTCC
>JBEBRW010000100.1:0-5758 GCA_040394635.1 Victivallis vadensis
AAATGGAAGAAATGCGGACGATGTGATATGTTATTTTATGAACGGACTACTAGGAGCCAACGATGAACGACGTGCAGATTGCCGCCTATTATTTCCCGAATTACCACCGCGATCCCCGCAATGAAGCCGTTCACGGCCCCGGCTGGACCGAATGGGAGCTTATGCGCAATGCCCGGCCCCGTTTTTCCGGGCATCAGCAGCCGAAAATACCGCTCTGGGGGTTTGAGGACGAAGCCAACCCGCAGGTCATGACCAGGAAAATCCGTACCGCCACCGACCATGGCATCGATGCCTTTCTTTTTGACTGGTATTATTATGACGACGGCACCTTCCTCGAGCGCGCATTACTCGAAGGATTTCAGGGCGCGCCAAACGCCGGGCTGCTCAAATACGCGCTGATGTGGGCGAACCACGACTGGACCAACATCCACCCCATTCCGGCCGACGGTACCGCGCGGCTGCTCCACCGCGGAGCCGTAACGCCGGAAACCTTCGAACGGATGACCGACTACATCATCGCGACCCATTTCCGGCACCCGTCCTACTGGAAGATCAATGGCTGTCCCTACTTTTCGATTTACGAGATTTATCAACTGGCGGCTGGGCTGGGCAACTGGGAAAATACCGCGGCGGCCCTTGAACGGTTCCGCGTCAAAGTACGCGCGGCAGGTTTCCCGGATCTGCACCTGAATGCGGTCCTCTGGGGCGTCCAGTTGCTGCCCGGCGAAACGCTGATGTCCTGCCCCGAAGAGATTATCGCCAGGCTCCGTTTCGACAGTGTAACCAGTTATGTCTGGGTTCACCATGCCGAGCTGAAATGTTTCCCGAAAACCACCGTTCGGGAAGTTTTCGAGGCCAACCACAGTTATTGGGAAAAAGCCCGGCAGACCTTTTCCGTGCCGTATTTCCCGAATGTCACCGTCGGCTGGGATACCTCGCCGCGGACCCCGCAGAACCAGCCTTTCGTCAACTCGGGCTACCCCTACATGCCCGTCATGGAACAAAGCCCGCAGGAATTCGGCGCGGCACTGGAGTCCGCCGCCGGCTTTACGGCCCGGCTCCCGGCGGGACAGCGGATCATGACCATCAATGCCTGGAACGAATGGACGGAAGGGAGCTATCTCGAGCCGGACCTGATCAACGGCTCCGCCTATCTCGAAGAAGTCCGCAAAATAAAATCCCCTGCCGAAATCCTTGTCTGATAAATGCAAAAACGCTCCGGGAAGAATCTCGTCCTCCCGGGGCGCTACGCTCATCGCCAGTTCCGAGTTTTGCCGAGAGCGACCAGGAGCACGTAGAAACTTCGTTGCTCATATCTGCGTCCACCTAGTTTCGAACCTGACGGAGCACTTGATAACAATCCAGACGTTCCTGACAATTGCATCATCAGCCATAATTCGCGCGATCATATAGTCTGATAGTCTGAATTGGCTTCAACATAATTAGTCGATTATGCGAAAGTTCTTAACGGTAGCGGAAAACCTGCTAAGAATACTCCCTGCTGACGGTCAGGGAAAACAAAACCTGATTCATGGTCACCGTAATCGAATCCACTGGTTGAATTATTTTTCATCCATAATTATATATGGTTATTTCTGGTTCACTAAAATCTTATTCTTCCCGATAAGCAAAAATAGGCAAACGGAATCAATAGTTTTGAGCTCAACAGAGGAGCCTCCGCGTCCCCTCGTGTGCAAGTTTTCCGGCAGTTTTTTGAGGATGGGGCTGCTTGTCGGCACAGGCGACCGGACCGCCAGATTTCAGGCGGAGACGCCGGCTAATTTCTGGGGCTGAGAAGAAGAACCCATGTCGACGTAGTGCTGCTGGATGGCTTTGGCGCGTTCGGCGATGTTGGTCAGGTGGTCGGCGACTTTTTCGAGTTCGCCGATCAGCTCGATGTAGATTACCCCCACGATAGTATCGCAATACCCCAGGCGGAGGCGCTCGATATGGGCGGCTTCCAGCTCGACTGCCAGCCGGTTGATTTCTTCTTCATGCACCAGCGCTTTGCCGACGTGTTCGAGATCGTTGGATTCGAGGGCGGCGATGACGTTTCCGGCGAGCTCCCTGAGGTGCAGGCACATCTGATTCAGGTCGTTGCGCCCCTGGATCGAGAGGTCGCCTTCGGCGTCGCGGAGGCGGGTGGTCAGCGTCAGGATGTTGGCGGTATGGTCGGCGATGCGCTCGGCATCGTTGGTACAGTGCATCAACTGGGGGATCAGCTCGGATTGCGGCTCGGAGAGCTCGCGCCGGGTGATCTGGACCAGATACTGGGTGATCTCCATCTGCAGTTCGTCGATCTTGTCTTCGCGGGCGGCGAGGTCGGCGAATTTCTCCTCGTCCACGTTGGACTTCATGAAATGCTCGTTGACCGCCTGGTCGATCATTTTCCAGGATTCCTTAACCATGTGATTGAGGGCGCGGACGGTTTGTTCGAGGGCGATCGAGGGAGTGTCAAGCAGGTAGGGCTCGAGGTATTTGAAGTTGATTTTCTCGTCTTTGACCGGGATCAGCCATTCGCAGAGGCGGGCGATCTGAGGTACAAACGGCACCAGCAGCAGCGCGGTGATCACGTTGAACACGGTATGGGCGTTGGCGATATGACGCGGCAGGTTCTGCGGGATGGCCGAAAACGCGTTGCCGGCGGTGATCGTGTCGATCAGCGCGAAAAAGGCCGGTTGGCCCAGGCTGCCGCTCGGGATATAGAACGAAATCAGGACGATCAGCACGCCGGAGACGTTGAAAATCGTATGCGCCACCGCCGCCTGTTTGCCGATGCGGTTGGTGGGAATCGCCGCCAGCAGCGCGGTGATGGTGGTGCCGATGTTCGACCCCATGATCAGCGGCACCGCGGTGTACAGGCTCAGCAGCCCGCTCGCCCCCAGCGCCAGGATGATCCCCGTGACCGCCGAACTGCTCTGGATGATGACGGTGACCAGGATGCCGATGCCGATGGCTCCGAGCGTGGCCCCGATCGGCATGAAGCCGTCGATGGGGGAACAGTCGAACGAGCTGAAAAAGTTGATGAAGGCGGGGAAATCGGAAATCAGTTTCAGCGAGTCACTCATCAGTGTCATGCCGAAAAAGAGGAAGCCGAATCCGAGGATGGTTTCGCCCCAGCCGCGGAAAAAACGGTACGAAATAAACATGAGCAGCAGCCCGATGATGATGGCCGGCATGGCGATTCCGGCGATATTGAATGAAATGATCTGGGCCGTGATGGTGGTACCGATGTTGGCGCCGAAAATGATCCCGATGGATTGAACCAGGTTCAGCAGCCCGGCGTTGACGAAGCCGATCACCATGACGGTGCTGGCGCTCGATGATTGAATGACCGCGGTGACCAGCGCCCCCGCCAGTAGCGCCACAAAGCGGTTGCTGGAGAAAAAGTGCAGGATATTGCGCATGCGCTCGCCGGCGGCCTTGTGGAGCCCGTCGCTCATGATCTTCATGCCGAAAATGAACACCGCCAGCCCCCCGATCGTGCTGATGACCATCGCGAGCGTATTGAAACCAAGCTGGGAAACCACGATTCCACGGGTGAAAAAGGTGCCGTCGGTATCGGCGATTTCGATATTGATGTTGTAACGGCCGGTTTTGCTGCCGAGGCGTATCTGGGTGCGGGCCTCGCCGTCGCTGTCGGTAACGGTGGAACTGAGGGTCAGCGAACCGCTGCTTTTCGGGCCCGGTGAGGACGCTATTTTGAAATAGACCGGTACACCGACCGCAGGCTTGCCCATGGGGTCGACCAATTTCACCACCAGCGGTTCGGTGATTACCGTGCCGGCGGGACATTCCTGGTTGGCGCCGCGGATTTCGACCCCGGTGATGAAGCGTACGGTAATGGCCTGGCTCGGGGCGTCGACCGGAATAACCTGTAAATATTGATCACCGATTTTCCGCCCGGCGGTGACATTCAGCCGGACCAGCCCGCCGGGGTCCGTGGTGCCTTCCGCCTCGGAGAGTACCAGGTCGGAACCGTGCTGCACTTGGAAGAGCACCTTGCGGCCGGCAGCCGGGGGGCGCCCGACATCGCCGCCCAACAGTCCTTTTTCCTGGCGGCCGGAGAGTTCGATGTACAACGGCTGTTCAAACGCTTCGCCCGGGAGGGCGCATTGCTCGGCACCCTGAAATACCCGGACCCTGTCGATATCGACATTTTTCGTTTTGCTGCAGCCCGTCAGGAAGATCAATGCAGAAAAAATCAGAAGGAAAATCCCACGCCGCATAAACATATCGTTATCACCTGTTAATTCTGTTACCATCCTTCTAATTTAACACCAAAAACCTTATAAGGCAACAGGGAATTTAGACTTCTAATGAAATTCTAACACTCTACTAATGAATTTGCAATGGAACAATCTCATTTGCCGGCTAACAAAATTAAGCTCAATGTAATACATCCGGTGCGAGTGATTCGGCAAAGGAGAAGTATATGTTGTAAAATAGGAAGTAGTCCGCAATGAAAGCTGTCACAATGGCATTTTACCGTCAGGAATTCATGCAGTAGTACTGCCTGCCGCATGCCCGGCGATTTCCAACCCGTTCAATAAACGGGAAGAGCCTAATGATAGACAAATATTTAGGTATTTAATTGGAGCCGGCTCAACGGAAACTGCAGTCCGCGATATGGTCGTTTACATAGCCGCAGGCCTGCAGGTGCGAGTAACAGATCGTGGAGCCGAAGAATTTGAAGCCGCGTTTTTTCATGTCCTTGCTGATGGCGTCGGAGACCGGGCTGGTGGCGGGGGCCTCGCCCATGGTCTTCCAGTTGTTGACCACGATCTTGCCGTCCGGCAGAAATGTCTTCAGGTAATTGCAGAAACTGCCGAATTCCTTCTGGAGTTCCAGGAATAATTTCGCATTGGAAATGGACGAAACGACCTTGTTGCGGTTGCGGATAATGCCGGGGTCCTGCATCAACCGCTCGACATCTTTTTCGCTGAACTTCGCCACTTTCACCGGGTCGAAACCGGCGTAAGCCTTGCGGTAGTTCTCGCGCCGTTTCAGGATGGTGATCCAGCTCAAACCGGCCTGTGCGCCTTCCAGAATCAGGAACTCGAACATCTTGTTGTCGTCGGTGACTTCCCTGCCCCATTCCTCGTCATGATACTTCACATAGAGCGGGTCGTCGCCGCACCACGGACAGCGTTTTACCGGGTCGCTTTTCTTTTTCATCTGATCTCCTTTGAAACTGTGAAACCAATATAAAAGCGCATCCGGCAAAGTTCAACCATGGTAAAGTTTTTTCGCTGCAAAAGTCAGACAGGCCGCCTTACGGTTTAACTATCGACTTGCGGCAACTTGGGTGGGGCTGCCTCTCCTTGCGAATTTTGGATTTTTCTTTTTAAGCAAATACACGTTGCCGCAAGTCAATTTACAGATAAATCAAGGTCAGGATGGAGATGGCGACTTGGGTTTGTGGTAGTAGGCGTTTGAACGCAAGGAGGTCGAATTCGCGGATGCCGTCAATGACGAAGATGATGTTGTTATTGCGGGCTTTTATGACTAGGTTCGAGCCGCTCAGGTTCATGACGGCGGCAGACATTGTTTTGCCGCCGATTTTGCAGGGAACTTCGATTTTGTGAGAGGATTTTTCGACGGTGTTGTCGTCTTTGCAGGTGATGCGTTCGATTATTTTTCCTTGTTTATGGTGACGCTCATGGTTTTGGTATCGATTTTCTTATTGGCGTCAATCAATGCTTTCAAGGTTTCGACCGACGCCGCCGAGCGGTATTTGTCCGGCGGGGTGTTCAGG
>JBEBRW010000101.1:0-5513 GCA_040394635.1 Victivallis vadensis
TCCGACTTGTCCGACTTGTCCGACTTGTCCGACTTGTCCGACTTGTCCGACTTGTCCGACTCCCGCTTACCCGCGTTCCAGCTCGGCGACTACTTCGTTGAACTTGTCCAGCGCTTCGTAAACAGGGGCCGGGGTCGAGAGGTCCACGCCGGCGTCCTTCATGATATCCAGCACGTCCTTGGAGTCCCCGGCCTTCAGGAAGCCCAGGTAATCCTGCAGTTTCTTCGCATCGCCGCTCAGGATATTGCGCGAGAGCTGCACCGCGGCGGACATCCCCGTGGCGTATTTGTACACATAGAAGTTATAGTAAAAATGCGGAATCCGCGCCCATTCCATCTCGATGCGTTTATTGGCCTTGATCACCGCGCCGAAATAATCGTTGTTGAGCTTGTAATAATCCTTGCACAGCTGGTCGGCGGTCAGCGTCACCGATTTTTCGCCGAGCTCGTGGATGTGCTTTTCAAACTCCGCGAACATCGTCTGCCGGTAAATCGTGCCGCGAATCTCATCGGCCAGGTGGCACAGCAGATACGACTTGAAATCCGGTTCCGGATTCTGTTTCATCAGATAATCGTGCAGCAGCAGTTCGTTGGTCGTGGATGCCACTTCCGCCACGAAAATGCTGTAATCCGCATAATGGTACTTCTGAGCCTTGTGCGAATAATAGCTGTGCATCGAATGCCCCAGCTCGTGTGCCAGCGTAAACACATCGTTCAGCGTGCCGTTGAAGTTCAGCAGGATATACGGGTAACTGTCATAGCAGCCGCTCGAATACGCACCGGAGCGCTTGCCCTTGCACTCGTAAATATCGATCCAGCGCTGTTCGAACGCCTTGTCCAGAATGGCACAATACTCCTCGCCCAGCGGCTTGAGCGCGGCCTTTACCCACTCCGCCGCCTGCTCGAAACTGACCTTGAGCTCATAATCCGGCACCAGCGGATTGTACATATCGTACATATCCATGCGGCGCAGTCCCATGGCTTTGCGGCGGACTTTCAGGTAACGGTGCAGGTAGGGGAGCTTGTCGCGCACCGCTTTGATCAGGTTGTTGTAAACCGTCACCGGCACATTGTCGTCAAACAGCGACGCTTCCAGCGCCGACGGGTAATTGCGGATTTTCGCGCCGTAAATGTGTTTTTTCACATTGCCGTCCAACGTGGCCGCCATGGTGTTGCGAAACTTGCCGTAGGTGTCGAACATGGTCTCGAAGGCTTTCTTACGTACCGGACGCTTACCGCTTTCCATGAATTTGATATAGTTGCCATGGGTCAGCGTGACTTTTTTGCCCTTGTCATCCGTCACCTGCGGGAAGGTCAGGTCGGCGTTGTTCAAGGTCGAAAAAATCTTGCCGGACGCCCCGAACACGTCGGAACCGAGCCCCAGCAGCCGTTCCTCTTTTTCCGACAAGATGTGCTGTCGCTCACGTAATAATTCGTCCAGGCTCTTGCGGTAAAACACGAGCTCGGGCGAATTCAGGAATTTCTTGATTTTCTCCTCTTCCATGGCCATGATTTCGGGTTCGAACCAGGCAGTGGCGCCGGAGATTTCGGCGAACTTGCTTTCGATCTTGCCCTGGCGGGCCTTGTTTTCCGAATCGGCGGTGTTTTCGTCGGACCTCAGGTGCGCGAAACAATAGAGCTTTTCGGCGAAACGCTCGAAGGCGTCCACGGCCTCGAACGCGGCCCGCATCACCGCCGGGCTCTCGCTCAAACGCCCGCGGTAGGCGATGAACGCTTCGGCGTACTGGTCGATCTTGGCGAAATCTTTTTCCCAGGCGGCGTTATCCTTGTACATCGGGGTCAGGTCCCAGGTATCGGCCACCGGCAATTCGTGGTGTAACGGCAATGAATTCTTTTTGCTTGACATATTTTACTCCGGATTTATTTAAAATTGAAAATGGATAATGGATAATAGATAATTATGGGAATTAAAAAAATAACGCTGAATTTACCCGGCATATTCACAAAGCCAGGGAAAACAGGATCTCTTTAATTTTCAATTTTCCATTTTCAATTTTCCATTTTTCAGTAATATAGTTGCGTTTTCGGCTTTGAAAAGCTGATTTCACGATTATATTACACGATCATCATAGATTTTGAACCAGAACAAGGAGGCGGCCATGGATGATATCAAAAAATTTGAGGAACTTCTGAAACTGCCGAGCAAGTACTACCTCACCACCCCGATTTACTATGTCAATGACAAACCGCATATCGGTCATTCTTACACGACCGTGCTCGGGGATGTGTTGTCGCGTTACCACCGTGAACAGGGCGTGCCGACGTTTTTCCTGACCGGTACCGACGAACACGGCCAGAAGGTCCAGCAGGCCGCCGAAAAACAGGGCATCACCCCGCAGGAGCAGAGCGACACCACCGTGCTGCGTTTCCAGGAACTCTGGAAGCGGCTGGGGATCTCCAACGATTTCTTTATCCGCACCACCATGCCTTTTCACAAAAAAGTCGTGCAGGAAGTCCTGCAGGAACTTTTCGACAAAGGCGAAATTTACAAGGCCGAGTACAAGGGTCATTATTGCGTCCCCTGCGAACGCTTTTTTACCGACAAGGATCTCGGTCCGGAAAAACTCTGCCCCGAATGTAACCGTCCTGTCACTGAAATCACCGAATCCAATTATTTCTTCCGTATGAGCAAGTACCAGGATTGGCTGATCGACTACATCAAAACCCATCCGCGCTTTATCCTGCCGATGTTCCGTGCGAATGAAACGCTCGGGTTCCTCAGCAAACCGCTGGGCGATCTTTGTATTTCGCGCCCGAAATCGCGCCTGTCCTGGGGCATCGAGCTGCCGTTCGACAACGATTACGTCTGCTATGTGTGGTTCGATGCGCTGATCAACTATATCTCCGGCGTCGGCTACCGCCAGGACGACGAGAAGTTCAACAAATGGTGGCCCGCCAGCTGTCACCTGATCGGCAAAGACATCCTGACCACCCACACCGTTTACTGGCCGACCATGCTGAAGGCCATGGGCGTGGAAATGCCCCAAACCATTTTCGCCCACGGCTGGTGGCTGGTCGGCGAAACCAAGATGAGCAAATCGCTCGGCAACGTCATCAACCCGATGGATATGATCGATAAATTCGGCATTGACGCGTTCCGCTATTATCTGATGGCCGCCATGACGCCCGGGCAGGACGCCTCGTTCACCGACGAGAGCTTCGTCACCCGTTACAACAACGACCTCGCCAACGACCTCGGCAACCTCCTCAGCCGCGTCCTGAAGATGACCGTGCGCAACAGCAATGGCGTCATCCCCGAACACGGCGAATTCGGCCAGGAAGAGCACGACCTCGCCGCCGCCATGGACAACGCGATTATTTCGATGTATGCCGCGGTCGCCACCATGCGCCTCGACGACGGTATCGAACAGGTGATCAACGCCGTCCGCGCCGGCAACCGTTATCTGGAAGCCACCGCCCCGTGGTCACTGGCCAAGAAAGGCGAAACCGAAAAACTCAATACCGTACTCTATTGCAGCGCCGAACTCCTGCGCATCGTCTCGATCCTGCTCGACCCGGTCATGCCCGAGAAAATGGCCGAAGTCCGCTTCGCGCTCGGCTTCGACCGCAGCGAACGGCCGAAATTCGATATCACCGAACTCCGTTCGTTCCACCGCATCAACGTGCTGAGCGGGCGCAAAGTCAACGATATCGACTCGCTGTTCCCGCGTTTCATCGTCGACAAAGAGGACCTCCCGGCCCCCGCCCCCAAGGTGGAAAAGGAAAAGAAGGTCAAACCGGAAAAAACCTACGGCGTCATCACCATCGACGATTTTGGCCAGATGCAGCTGCTGACCGCCAAGGTCCTGGCCGCGGAAAAAGTCGAAGGAGCCGACAAACTCCTGAAGCTTCAGCTTGAAGTCGGCGCGACCAAACGTCAGATTGTTTCCGGCATCGCCCAGCACTATACGCCGGAGGAAATGGTCGGCCGTCACGTCGTGATCGTGGCCAACCTGAAACCGGCCAATATCCGCGGCATCGACTCCGAGGGTATGCTGCTTTGCGCCAAGTCCGGCAAGGACCTGAAACTGATTGCCATCGACGGCGAGGTGCCCTCCGGCTCCAGCGTGGGTTGATATGCTCGTCCGGACGGCTTACGGCGATATCAAGGGGGTTGCGGAAAGCGGCATGCATGTTTTCCGCGGCATCCCCTATGCCGCGCCGCCCGTCGGCAAACTACGCCTGCAACCGCCTCAACCGCCCAAGCCATGGAAAGGGGTCAGGGACTGCAAAACGTTTTCGGCGATCCCGCATCAGCCCGAGCTGAACCTCGACAGTCCCGTCAAGGTCCGCCAGCCGCAGAGCGAAGACTGCCTGTACATGAACATCTACGCTCCGGCGGAGGGTGATGGCGATTATCCGGTCATGTTCTGGATTTTCGGCGGCGGCTTCATCGCGGGCAGCGCCAATATCGGGCTCTACGACCTGCCCCGGATCGTCACGGAAAACAAAGTGGTCCTGGTCAGCTTCAACTACCGCCTCGGCCTGCTCGGATTCCTTGGCGACGGCAACTACGGGCTGCAGGACCAGTTCGCCGCCCTGAAATGGGTTCGCGAAAACATCGCGTCATTCGGCGGCAACCCCGATAACATCACGCTTTTCGGCGAATCCGCCGGAGCGATCAGCGTCGACCTCTTCATGCGCAACCCGCTGGCGAAAGACATGTTTCACCGCGCCATCTGCCAGAGCGGCGCCATGGACTCGCTGCGCACCTTTATGCCCCCCTCTACCGCGCAACTGCAGGGCGACCCCATGACCATCCCCCCGGCGGAACTCATCGCGCAGGAAAGCAAATTCTTCGGCTGGGACGATCCAATGAAGTACATCTGCGCCCCGGTTTATGACGACGTGTGGTGCCGCCGCGACTACTGCAATTTCGTGCCGCTGATTACCGGCACCAACTCCAATGAAGAAACCATTTTCACCAATCAGTTCGACGCGGATAAATTCGACGCCTGGTGCGCCGGAATCTACAACAAAATCGTCGCCAACCGCATCCGCAAACGCTATCACGACCCTGACGACCCGAAAGCCCCGTGGAACGCGGCCATCCGCTACGGCGCCTTCGCCGCCCCCGCCCGCCGGCTGGCCGAAACCGTCGCCAAATCCGGGCAACCGGCCTACTTGTACCACTTCAACCGTCAGGCTCCCGAGGTGCAGTTCGCCAAGCGCCTGAAGTGCTACCACGCCTCCGAAATCAGCTACATTTTCGGCAACCCGCTGACGCCGCCCCCAGCGGAAGACGCCGAGCTCTCGCGCCAGATGATGTCCTACTGGGCGAACTTCGCCCGCACCGGCAACCCGAACGGCCCCGCCCTCCCCGAATGGCCCCAATACCACAGCCGCGACCGCCGCAACCTCCTGCTGGACGTCCCGATCACCACCGAACGAGACTACGCCGCCGAAGACTGCGACTTCTTCGACGAAATCTACTGATTCCCCAATCAATGGGACGAATGGGACATTCTGAGACCTATGGGAATTAATTTTCAA
>JBEBRW010000102.1:0-5327 GCA_040394635.1 Victivallis vadensis
GCCATGCTGCTTCCCGCATTGAGCAATGCCCGGACCAAAGCCAAAAACATCGGCTGCCTCAACAACATGAAACAGGTCGGCAATTACATCCAGTTATACGCGCAGGATTACAACGATTTCCTGGTGTATTGGGGATATCCCGATTCGCGAACTTACGCGGGGAACCAATACGTCTTCCGTATGCTGACGACCCGCCCGAGCCAGGTATGGCTCCCGGCGGACGAGTGGGGGCTGGGTTATATGGCCGATGATATGTCATTGGTGCTGTGCCCGATGCGCCCCGCCAAGGGGACCTTCACGGATGAACAGGACCTCCACTACTGGTACCGCCTCACCGATACCGGCTACGGGGTGGCGTTTCCGGCGGCCGATTTAGCCGGCAAGGTCCTCCGCTTCGGTCAGAAAATTACGTCCGACTTCGGCGGTAACGACTCCACCTGGATCTATTCCGATAACGCGGCCGGTAACGCGCTGGGCAACCAACCGAGCCATAACAACCGCGGCATCAACGTGATCTTCCTCGACGGTCACGGTAAATTTGTTCTTCCCAACATCAGCTATGAAGAAAGTTATCCCGGCGCGCGACTCGAAAAAACCCTGCTCTGGACCCGCAAAGACGGAGGAGAATAAACTTATGTACCGGATTTTCCTTGCACTAGCCGTATGCGTTACCTTGAACGCCGCCGAAACCGTCATGTTGTCCAATGATTTCGAATCCGCCACCACCGGTGAAATGCCCGCTGGATATACACTCTGGCGCGATGAAAACAAAGGGACCGTTGCCGTCGACGCCCGCACCGGCTATAAGTCGGCAAAATCCCTGAAAATCGCCGGCGCCAAAGCCGCCGCGCTGCAGTACGATATTCCCGTTACCGCGGGCGAAGTCTACCGGGTGGAGGCGCTCTGCCTCCAGGTCGGCGGCGGCACGTCCGCTCTTTCTGCCAACTGGAAAGATGCCAATAAGCAATGGAACTGGGCCGCCGGAGTAAACCGCGCCGTGTTCCGTCCCTTCGACGGTCCCTGGCGCAAGGGTGCCCTGCAGGTGGAGGTTCCCGGTGGCGTGGCTTTTCTGTCCGTGATCCTGAGTACGGAAGCTCAGGCTCCGGCGGATGCCGCCTGGTTCGACAATGTCCGTGTGACCAAAGTGACCGGAATTACCCGTCCCGAACCCGGCCCCGATGATGCGCTACCGAAAGTTCACCTGAAACTGGTACCCGAAGATTACCGCACCGGACAGAGCAATCGTGAAGTGCTGAATACCCTGCGCATGGGAGTTATCAAGCACAATAATTATACCGGCGACGAGGGCAATAAATGGGTCATCCCCGAAACGGCGGATGCCTATGCCAAAATTATGCGCGAGCAAGGCTATAACGCCATCCTGACCGAGGGACAGCGTTACTTGATGTCTGATAATACCGATCACGCTCCTTATCCGGACGTCATGCGCGGCTCGCTGCCGTTTTCCGAACTTGTCGAAAACACCAGGGCGATTGCGGATGCCTGTCACAAATACGACTTGAAAGTTTATCTGCACCTGACTGCTTCGTTGACCTCCAAAGAAATGCTGACGGCGCACCCGGAGTGGATGACGCTCAGTGTCGATACCGGCAAGCCCCGGACCGTCTGGGGTCTCGAATGGCTCTGTCTGAACAATCCCGATCTCATGAAGGAGTATTACCGCCGCCTCGACATCCTGATTCGCGAAACCAAGGCCGACGGCCTGATGATCGACGAAACCTCTACCATGATGGATACCTGCGGCTGCGTGCATTGCCGCAAGAAATTCACCGCCGACACCGGCATGATCCTTCCGCCGATGGGCACTCCATGGTTGAAGGATCTGAACTCGCCGGTTTACAAGCGTTTCCTCGAATGGCGACTGGAAAATTGCCGTCAAATCAATGTTGAAATCCGCCGGATTCTGCAGCGGCACGTGCCGGACGGCATCCTGCTGAGTTATTACGCCATGCCCTATAACGATACCGCGTGGTACGACCACGGCGTCTCGATCGACCTGGCCGGCGATATCGCCGAAGTGCTGGGTTTCGAGGCCATCAGCAATTACCAGAAGTACTGGGCGCTGTTCATCGCCAACATGAAATTGACGCGGGCGGTAAGCGAGCACAAGGACGGCGACGTGTTTTTCATCCGAGGTTTCAACCGGTTCATCGACATCTATTACTGGTGGCTGCTGGGACTCTCGCAGGGCAGCCATACCTACTGGTCCTGGTACGTGTCCGAAGGCATCAAGCCGCAGCGGGCGCAATTTATCCAGTGGGAAATGAAGCACCAGTATTTCCTCGCCGGGATGCGGGGCCGCGCGGAAACGGCCGTCCTGCTCTCCTCGCGCTCCAACAACCTGATCAAGGAGCCTAGCGGCTTCATCAACCGCTCGAACTCGTTCGTGGCGCTTTGCGGCAACTTGACGATGGCGCAGATCCCGTACAAGGTTCTGGTCGATCAGGACCTCGAGCAGGAACTGACCGGACGGGCGAAGACGATCGTCGCCATGAATATTCCACTGCTTTCGAACGCTCAGGCGGACCGACTGCGGCGTTTCGTGGAAAACGGCGGGACCCTGATCGCCTCCGCCGCCACTTCGCTGTATGACGAAAACGGCAACAAACGCTCCAACTTCGCGCTGGCCGACCTTTTCGGCTGTGATTATAATAAGGAAATATCCACGGGCGCGTCTCTGGTGATCGATAAACCGTCTCCGTTCTTCGGCAATGTCATCGGGACGATTCCGCATCCGGAAAGTTTCTTCGCAGTGAAACCCCGCCGGGATGCCGCCGTGGCCGGCGTCATGCAGGCCTCCGGCATGACGAACGTGCCTGGAATCATCGTTAACCGTTACGGCAAAGGGCAATGCATCTATTTCAGCGGGCACCCGGAAACGCTGCTGTATTTCACCCAGGTCGCGGGCACGCTCATTCTCCCCCGGTCCTACGGCGAGCCCGAACGCGACCGGAATATGGCGAAACTCTTTACCGAATTGGTGCGTAACTCCGCGAATGATATCGTCCAAATCGGCAACCTGCCGCCCGGCGTGGTCGTGGAAACTTATGACCATGACTATCGCGACGCCCGGGGAATTCAGGTTCACCTGCTGAACATGGCCGGAATGATCAGCCAGGAGGGCGCCCCGGAGACCGAGCGGATTCTCTACCCGGATATCCGTTCCATTCTTCCCGAGCCGGGCAAACCGGTCACCGTCAGCATCAACGCGGAGGACATCAACAGCGTCTACATGTTTTCGCCGGATTTCGCCGGTCTGTATGAAATTCCGATGGAAAAAAGCGGTTCCACGGTTACTGTAAAGCTGCCGGCCTTCGCCCGTTACGCGGTGCTCTATTTCAACCGGGGCAATCAGGAGGCATTGTTGAAACTGGCGAACCTCGAAGTCAAAAAAGGGTTCCCGGAAATCGAATAAACAAGGTAATTGTATGCAAAAAGAAATAGTATCGATCGGCTGGGCCAGACGGGATATCACGCCGTCTTTGCCGGTGGGGCTGTGCGGGCAGTTCCACGTCCGGGTGGCGACCGGGATTCTCGATCCGTTGAGCCTGACCGCCTGGGCCGTTTCTGCCGGCGGTGACGCCCTGATCTGGGTTTCCTGCGATCTGGTGGGGCTGCCGCAGGAGTTTCATGGTTACTGCCGGGAGCTGCTGGCGAAGGAGTTGCCGGATTTCGACACGGCCAAACTGGTTATCAGCGCCACCCATACCCACACCGCACCGTACCTGGACCCGATGTGGCACGAGGGGATGATTCCCGCGGAGGCGCTGCAGCCGGCCGAGTATTGCCGTCAGGTGGCCCGGGCCGTGGTCGACGCCGCCGCCGAAGCCTGGAGGAGCCGCACGCCCGGGCAAATCAGTTACGGTCACGGTTACGCGGTATGTGCGCACCAGCGCCGCATGACGTATTTCCACGACCTGAACCAGCCGCACATTACCGGCGAAAAAATCGAGACCAACGCCGCCATGTACGGCGCGACCAAGACCCCGGAATTCAAGGGATTTGAGGGCTATGTCGATCACCGGATCGATTTCATTTTCACCTATGATCGTGACGGCAATCCGACCGGGGTCGTGGCCGCGCTTCCGTGCCCGGCTCAGGCTACCGAATGGCTGAGCGAGGTATCCGCCGATTTCTGGCATGAGGTCCGGCAGTATCTGGCCGGGCGCTTCGGGCCGGATTTCCAGTTGCTGCCGCTGTGCTGTGCCGCCGGAGATCTCGCCCCGCGCCAGCAGCTGCAGCAAAACGCAGAGGAGCGTATGCTGAAGCTAGGCGGCCGCTCCAACCGTCAGGCTATCGCCGCCAGGATTACCGCCGCCATGGAGGAAGTCCTGCAGTGGAGCCATTGCGAAATGTCTCCTGCTGCGGTCTTCCGGCACCAGACCGGCGATCTCGAAGTCAGCCGCCGGATGGTCACCGAAAACGAATACCGTGCAGTCAAATCCGGCCTGGATGAAATGCGCAAGTCTTTGCCCGGCGAGGACCACCGCGCAGCCTCGGTGAAACGGGCGAAAATGTACCGTGCCGAGCAAGTCGTCCAGCGCTACGAAAGTCAGCATACCGCTGCACAGTTGTCGATCGAACAGCACGTCATCCGGCTGGGTGACGTAGTACTCTGTACCTGTCCGCAGGAATTGTTCCTGGACTATGCGCTGCGGATTCAGGCCCGGAGCGCCGCGCTCTCCACCATGGTGGTCCAGCTGGCCGGGCGTGGTGTGAAGCCAAATGGCTATCTCCCCACCGCCGAAGCCGAAAAGGGCGGCGGCTACAGTGCCTGCATGTATTGCTGCGGCATCAGTGCCGGGGGCGGACAGGAAATGGTGGAATCGATCGTCGCTGCCATCGACCGCGCATTTAACTGAAAAATCTCCCGTACCTCCTTTTTGCCGATTCGAGCATACAGGGGTAACGACGACTATTTTCTGAGCCAGTGTCATTTTCGATGTTCAGCGCGTAATTGACGGCTTTGACGATCTGGTTGGACGGAAGTTCGGATTGTTGGAGTTTGTGGCAGAGTTCGAAAATATAATCGACGATTTTCCGGGAGTCGTGGCGAGCGGTTTCGGTGCCTTTTGCTTCGGCTTTGTTTTTTTTGCTTCGCGCTCGATGCGGTAGAGAGCGCGGATCATATTGAGCAGTGGAGCGACTTGGGTAAAACCGGCTTCACGGGCTTCGAATACGCGACGCCGGTCATGACTCCAACAGCAAGCGGCCTCGCGGGAGAGATCGCGGTAGCCGGGATAGGAGTCGCGGATGATCGTGCCGGAGTAATCTCCTGCTGGTTCCACCAGGGAACGCTCCCTGCG
>JBEBRW010000103.1:0-4998 GCA_040394635.1 Victivallis vadensis
TCTACGGCGACAAGGCCGTGCTCCGCAGCTACGGCACCATGTTCCAGCTCTCCGGCTATGCCGATGAGCCGATCAAACAGCGCCTCGAGCTCGATACCTTCGTCAAACAGCAGAAATTCGCCATTTCCAAGCCGGAAAATATCTATCAGGGCATCATCAGCGAGCACGCCGAGTCCATCCTGAAGAACCGTCCGCTGAACGCCGCCGACGGCTGGCGCAACGTTCTCCTCTGCGAAGCCGCCCACAAATCGGCCCAGAAATGCGGCAAAACCGTTGAGGTGAAATAATGCTTCAGGTCGGTTTAAGCAAGGAAATCATCACCCCGCCGCGCGGCATTCCGCTGGTGGGGTACTTCAATCCGCGCCCGAATACCGGCATTTACGATGACCTGTTTGTCCGCGTGATCCTGTTCAAACAGGACCAGACGACAATCGGCATGGCCGTATATGACCTCTGTTTCCTGAGCGCGGAACTGGTCGCGGAGTTCAAAGCCGCGTTGAAAAAAGCCGGTATCGATTTCGCCGACAATCTGATGTTTTCGGCCACTCACACCCATACCGGCCCCTACATCGCCCGCTTTTTCGGCAACGAGCCCGACCGGGACTACCTGGATGCACTCGTCGGCAAAACGGTTTCCGCCGTCAAGGACGCGTATAAGTCCCTGTCCGAAGCCGACCTGCGGCTCGGCAGCGTGTCGGGCAATCCGTTCGCCTTTAACCGGCGCTACTGGATGAAAAACGGCAAGGTGCTGACCAATCCCGGCAAGCTGAACCCGCAGATCGAGCGCCCGGAGGGCCCGGTCAAATCCGAAATCGGCCTGATGACCGTGTTTCAGGATGAACGGGTTTCGGCGGTGATTGCGCACATCTCCAATCATACCGACACCATCGGCGGCAACTTCGTTTCGGCCGACTGGCCGGGGCGCATGGAGCGCCGGATTCAACAGCAATTCGGCTACGATGTGCCGGTTTACACGCTGATCGACTGCCAGGGCAACATCAACCACTTCGACGTGACAGACGGCACCCCGCAGACCGATTACGAGGAAGCCTGCCGCATCGGCGAAGGCTACGCGGAGATCATCATGCCCGAGCTGTCAAAGCTGAAGCTGCTCGAGCCGGAATCGCTGCAGGCGACCCTGCGCACCATCACGATCCCCTTCCGGACGATCACCCCGGAGGAAGTCACGCGCGCCAATGAAGTCCTCGCCAAGCCGTTCGATCCCGGCAAAGGCGGCGACATGACCAGCGAAGGCCTCGCCACCGGCGACGGTCCCGTGGCCCGCTTCTTCGCCGAACAGACCATTGCCTACAACCAGAACTGCTCCGGCAAACAGCGCGATTTCGAGCTGGTTTCGCTGAAATTCGGCGATAAACTGGCGATCACCTCGCTGCCCGGCGAAGCCTTCATGGAAATCGGCCAGGCCATTGAGGAAGGCTCCCCCTTCCCTGCCACCTGGCCGGTCGTGCTGGCCATGGGCGAATGCGGCTACATTCCGATGGAAGAATGTTTCGATCGCGGCGGCTACGAAGTCCTGCCCGTCGAGGGCGGCTCCCCGCGCCAGGACACCGACAAACTCCTGATCAAGGAAACGCTGGCGAACCTGAAAGCCTGATTCCCAAGTTACCCTACAAACGGGAGGCCCAATCCGCCTCCCGTTTTTTTATGTCATAAATTAAAAAGGCCGCTTCCGAACCCCGGAAGCGGCCTTGATCTTTAGTGACGAATCAGTCGTTTTCGCGCTGTGTGTAGGCGGTGTGGAGAAGCTCGTGCGCCTTGTGGCTGCCGGGCTCGCCCAGGTACTCCTTGTACAGCTTGATGATGTCCGGGTTCTGGTGCGACTTGCGAATCGGCAGATCTTTGTCGATCTCATAAATCGCTTTTTTGCGCTGTTCCAGAATGGAGGTGTCGCCGTGAATGTACGGCTGACCGCCGCCGTTCAGGCAGCCGCCCGGGCAGGCCATGATTTCGATGGCGTGGTACTGGGCCTCGCCTTTCTGGATTTTGTCCAGCACTTTGCGGGTGCTGCCGAGGCCGGAGCAGACCGCGACTTTGACGTCGAGACCGGCCACTTTGACCGTGGCTTCCTTGACGCCCTGGAGGCCGCGTACGGCCTGGAAGTCGATGTCTTTCAGGTCCGTGCCGGAGATCCAGTCGGCCGCAGTACGGAGCGCCGCTTCGAGCACGCCGCCGGAGGCGCCGAAAATGATCGCCGCGCCGGTGGATTCGCCGAGCGGGCTATCGAACTCTTCCGGAGTGAGTTTGTCGATGTAAATACCGGCTTCCTTGAACATCCCGGCCAGCTCGCGGGTCGAAATCACGATATCGACATCCGGCACGCCGTTGCTGCTGAATTCAGGACGCGACGCTTCGTATTTCTTGGAGAGGCACGGCATGACCGAAACGACCACGATATCTTCGGGTTTCTTGCCGATTTTTTCCGCATAATAGCTCTTGGCGATCGCCCCGAACATCTGCTGCGGCGACTTGGCCGTGGACGGCATATAGGTCAGCTCCGGGAACTGGTGTTCGAGGAACTTCACCCAGCCGGGGCAGCAGGAGGTCAGGATCGGCAGGTTTTCGTTTTTGGTCACGCGCTGGATCAGCTCGTGGGTTTCCTCCATGATGGTCAGGTCGGCCGCGAAGTTGGTGTCGAACACCTTATTGAAGCCGAGCATGCGCAGTCCATGGACCATCTGTCCGGTGGAAATGCTGCCGGGGCCCATATCGAATTCTTCGCCGATGGCCACGCGCACCGCCGGAGCAGTCTGCACGATCACCGTCTTGGTGGGATCGTTCAGGGCCCGCCAGACGTCATAAACGTAATTCATTTCGGTCAGCGCGCCAACCGGGCAAACGGCCACGCACTGTCCGCAGAACGTACAGACGGTATCGACCAGCGGACGCCCGCCGGCGGTACCCACATAAACTTCGAAACCGCGCCCTACCCCGGTCAACACGCCGACGGTCTGGATGACGTTGCAGGCGGTTTCGCAGCGGCGGCACATCACGCACTTGGCGGGATCGCGAACGATCGATTTACTGGAAAGATCCTTCTTGGTCCGGGCCATTTCGCCGGTGTAGAGAATCCGGTGCAGGCCCATTTCGCCGGCCAGCGCCTGAAGTTCGCAGCTTTCGTTTTTCTCGCAGGTCAGGCAGTCTTTCGGATGGTTCGAAAGCAGCAGGTCCAGCATGGTACGGCGTGCGTTGATGGCGCGGATGGAGTTGGTCTTGACGACCATGCCTTCCGTGGCCGGCGTGCAGCAGGCCGGGGCCAGGTTGCGGCGTCCTTCCACTTCGACCACACAGATACGGCAGGAGCCGACGCGGTGTTCGACGTTGAAGGAATCCAGGTTCAAATGACAGAGCGTCGGGATTTTGATGCCGACTTTGGAGGCAGCCTGCAAGATCGTGGAGTTATCCTCCACTTCAACGGGCATATTATTTATATTCAACTTAACCATTGTTCTTATCTCCTGTTATACGCGGTCGATGGCATGGAATTTGCAAGCATTGAAGCAGACGCCGCACTTGATGCACTTGGCCTGGTCGATCACATGCTTGTTTTTCTTTTCCCCGGAAATACAGTTCACCGGGCAATTTCTGGCGCAGAGCGTACAGCCGACGCAGTTATCATTGATATGATACGAAATCAGCTTGGTGCAGACGCCCGCCGGACACTTGTGATCCTTCACATGCGCCGTGTATTCGTCGATAAAATTAATCATGGTCGACAGCACCGGGTTCGGCGAAGTCTGGCCCAGTCCGCACAACGCGGTATCCTTGATGGCTTCCGCCAGCGTGCGGAGCTTTTCCAGGATATCCTCGGGCGCCTTGCCCTCGCAGATCGCCTGCAGCATGTCGAAGAGGCGGCGGTTGCCGATACGGCACGGGGTACACTTGCCGCAGGACTCGTCGAGCGTGAACTCGAGGAAGAACTTGGCGATATTGACCATGCAGTCGTCTTCGTCCATCACGATCATCCCGCCGGAGCCCATCATGGAGCCGAGGGCGATCAGCGATTCGTAGTCGATCGGCACATCGATGTGCTCAGCCGTGATACAGCCGCCGGAGGGGCCGCCGGTCTGCACCGCCTTGAAGCGGCGGCCGTCCTTGCAGCCCTTGCCGAGGCCGAAGATGATTTCGCGCAGCAGCGTGCCGGTCGGAACTTCAACCAGGCCCACTTTGTCGATCTTGCCGGCCAGGGCGAACACCTTGGTGCCGGGGGATTTGTCGCTGCCGATCTTGCGGAACCATTCCACGCCGTTACGGAAGATCGCCGGGATGCCGGCGTAGGTTTCCACGTTGTTCACCACCGTGGGCTCGGCCCACAGACCGGACACGGCCGGGAACGGCGGCTTGAAGGTGGGCTCGCCGCGTTTGCCTTCGATCGAGTGGATCAGCGCGGTTTCTTCGCCGCAGACGAACGCTCCGGCGCCATATTTCAGCTCGATCTTGAAATCGAAACCGGTACCCATGATATTCTTGCCGAGCAGTCCTTCCTTCTCCGCCTGGCGGATCGCGATCTGCAGGCGCTGAATGGCCAGCGGGTATTCGGCGCGGATATAGATGTAACCGCGGTTGGCGCCGATGGCATAGCCGCCGATCGCCATGGCCTCGAGCACGGAATGGGGGTCGCCTTCCAGCACGGCGCGGTCCATGAATGCGCCCGGGTCGCCTTCGTCGGCGTTACAAATCAGGTACTTCTGTTCCTTTTTCTGATTTGCCGCGAATTCCCATTTTTTGCCGGTGGGGAAGCCGCCGCCGCCGCGACCGCGCAGGCCGGACGCGATCATGGTCTTCACCACTTCATCGGGTTTGAATTCCTTCAACACCTTGCCGAGCGCGCTGTAACCGCCCGAAGCCAGGTAATGGTCGATATTTTCGGGATCGATCCGGCCGCAGTTACGAAGCACGATACGCGCCTGGATCTGCTTTTCGGCATCGGTCTGTTTTTCATCTTCGGGGCAATACCAGGAGCGCTCGAGAATCGGCACG
>JBEBRW010000104.1:0-4205 GCA_040394635.1 Victivallis vadensis
ACATCTCCGTGACCTGTTCGCTGCCGGAGGACCGCTGGCGCTGGGTTATGGAGGGTATCCGGCTGATCCGCGACAAAGCCATCGACTACAATCCCAGCGACCCGGTCATTTACAAAGAACTCGGCTGGATTTTCCAGCACAAGATGGGCAACGTGCTCGACGACGCCAACAAGTATTACAAAAACCGCCTCGCGGTGGAAGTGGGCGAAGTCATCGGCGACGATCCCGACTGGGCCCGTTACCTGGCCGCACCGAAAGACGAAGCGGTGTTCAAAAAGGCACACCCGACGACCGATCCTTTCTGGAAAGTGCTGGAATCGGCCGGATTCGCCAATCTCGACGCCCTCTACAAGGCGTTTGTCAATGCCGGCGGCAAAGTGCCGGAAGCCCTGACTACGCTGATGGCCACCGACAATATCAAGCTTGACATCGACCATTACCTGCGCCGTCAGTGGCTGATGAAAAAATACCGCCTCGACCCCGAGGTGATCAGCGAAATCAATGAAAAATACGGCAAGCTGGAATGGCGGCTGCCGGAGTCCCAAGCGATTTACTGGGCCACTATGGGGCTGAAGATGACCCCCGGGCACCGCGACCTCTCGTGCGAACGCATGATCACCCAGGCACTGAGCAATGCTTTCCAGTCCGGGCGCATTCTCTGGCTGGACCGCGAAAATTACGCGAACATCGTGCTGGTGCCGAACTTCAACGTGGTGGATTCGGTCGAAGAGGCTTATGACCGCGCATTCAAGGAAAACAACAACCAGTCGAGTTTCCGCTCCGCCAAAATCAACTTCTACAAAGACGCGATTTCGCTGCTGTACAACTACGGCAACATCAAGAAAGCCGCGGAATATTATGGCAAACTGCGCAAGGAAGAACCCGGCGGGCACCGTCTGCCGCTGGATGACTTCGTGATGAAGGAATGGGCGGAAGACGTCCGTGACGCCAGCGTCAAACAGGCCACCGACCAGATCAGCGGGCTGATTTATCAGAGCTGCCTGTACCTGTCGCTGGGCGACGATGATTCGGCGATTTCGCACGAACGCATGGCCCGTTACCTCTATGCCAGCTATCAGAAAGCGGTCGAAGGGATCGAGACCCGCGTCGGCTTGCCGGCGTATTCGCAGATGAAGCAGGCGGTGGTGGAGTTTTGCCTGAAGAGTTTCCCGCCGAACATGGGTGCGGTCCTGCGTGACCGCCTGGCCCAGGAAGCCGCGGCCAAAGGCGAGCAGCAGCCCGCCGCCACGCCGGGCAGTTTGTCGGTGCCGAATCCGCTGGGCGGCGGCGACCTCCTGCCGATTCCGGTGAGCCCGAGGCCGGCCAATTAAGGGAAAATTGTCCGCGAACGACACGAAAAAAATGAGCGCCCAAAACCGGGCGCTCATTTTTTTATTAACAAAAAGATTATTTCATATTCTTCAGGGTGCGGAGGATGCGCATCGAGTCGCGGAGCGGGCGGAAGTGCGAGGTGTGGTTTTCCGCGTAAACCGATTCGATGTGGAGTTCATAGAACGGGAAACGCCGGTTGACGGCGTTGTCCAGCAGCATGGCCGATTCGAAATCGAACCTGTTCTGCGGGAAATTGACCAGGGTCGGCAGATAGGCCGCCGGGATGCCGCGCAGGCCGGTCTGGATGTCGTGAATAGTGGTGCCGGTCAGCAATTTGAAGATCTTCACCGACCAGTAATTACCGAAGCGACTGCGGAACGGAACATTTTTCACATCATCGAACGAGCGGCAGCCGAGGATCAGGCGGTCGGGGTTTTCGCGGGAGGCTTCGACCACCCGGGAAATATCGAACGGAGTATGCTGGCCATCGGCATCGGCGGTGACGACGGACTGGGTGATCCCGCGCTGCATCAGGTAGCTGAACGCGGTTTTCAGCGCGGCCCCCTTGCCCCGGTTTTCCGGGTGGGTCAGCAGGGTGACGCGCAGGTTGCGCGACAAATGATCAAAAACAGTCTTGTACTGGCGATCCGAGCCATCGTCCACCATCAATATCCGGTAGTGGTCGTGTCCGTATCCCAAGATCATTTCGATCAATCCGACCAGCTCGTCGCCGGGCTGGTATGATGGAATTACAATATAGGTTTTTTCGTTTTCGGTCATGATTCCAGTTCCGTTATTTATTGTTGCGGCGGCGTTTCCCGAGCAGCAGCACGTCACGTAATTGTTCGGGGCTGCCGGCAATGTTCCAGCGCTTTTCAAAGTTATAGTCCTGTATGATCTGGGCAATGGCGGCCAGAGCCCTCAGATGATGGTTGCGGCGGTCGCTGGTGCCGATCAGCAGGAACACGGCGTGGACGTCTTCGTTGTCCTCGTCGGAGAAATCGATCCGTTCGGTGTCCTTGATGATGATCAGCTTCAACCGAGAGTCGCCCTCGACGACGATGTGGGGGATCGCCACCAGCGGGGAAATGACGGTGCTGCTTTGCTCCTCGCGCTCCTGCAGGAGCTTTTTGACGGCATTCGGGCTCAGGCCGACATCGGTGGCGCAGCTTTGGGCGACCTGGTCGAAGAGCTCGTCGGAAGTCATTTCCTTCTCCAGATAAATCACGTCGGCGTCTTCCACCAGATGGTCGAATTCGTCCTTGATGATCTGGTCGCGGGAGTTGACGATTTCGCGGAGTTCGCTCTCCAGCTGGTGATCGGTGAAGCGGCGGTTGGTGATGCGCTCCATCAGGTGCAGCAGCGCGAATTCGCGTCCGGATTTGCGGCCGAAAATGATGTAGGCCAGCAGGGCGAGCCCGATGGCGATCAAACAGACCTTGACGGCGAAAAATCCCATCTGAATAATCAGGTAGGTGAACGCTACGATGCTGAACACCTGAATCCACGGATAAAGCGGCGAGCGGAACGCGGGGCGGTAATTCAGCACCCGGCTCTCGCGCAGGATGATGACCGAGAGGTTGGTGAGCAGGTAACCCAGCAAAACCACCGCGGATGCCGCGGTAACGAGCGATTCCAGGCTCATCAGCAGCGACGCCATGGTGATCAGGCCGGTCAGGATGATGGCGCCCACCGGTATGTTGCGCCTGGCGCTGATATGGCCGACCCAGAGGGGCAGCAGGCCGTCGCGGGCCAGCGCCATCGGATAGCGTGCCGCCGACATGATACCGGCATTGGCCGTGGTCACAAACGCCAGCACCGCGCCGAACGACACCACTGCGAATCCGGCGCGCCCGAACCAGAGCCCGGCCGCGTCCGCCATCGGCGTCTGCGAATCCGCCAGCGCCTCGGGGCGCATGGTTCCGACCAGGATGATATTCACCAGCGTATAAAGAATGGTGACGATGACGATGGAGCCGACCATGGCCCGGGGAATGGTTTTCTTGGGGGATTTGACCTCCTCGGCAACACAGGAAATTTTCAGCAGCCCGCCATATGAAACGAAGACGACGGCCGCCACGGTGATGATCGTGGCCGGCGAGCGCCCTTCCGACACGAACGGCGTAAACGCGGTCAGCGAGAGGTGCGGTGTGCCGACCACGACGAACCCGATCAGGATCGCCAGCAGCGCCATGACCATGGCCACCTGCAGCCAGGCCGCTTCCTTGACGCCATAGAGGTTGACCGCGGTGAAAATGACCGTGAGCACCACGCCGCTGAGCAGGGGATTGACGCCCCAGGCAGCGTAAATGACTTCGGCCAGGCCGAAGATCGCGAACGCGCTTTTCAGGATCTGGGCGAACCAGCTCAGCAGTCCGGAGACGGACCCGGCCATGGGCCCCATGCTGCGTTCAACGAAAAAATAGTCGCCGCCGGCCTTCGGCATGGCCGTAGCCAGCTCCACCGTGGCCAATGAGCCGAGACTCGCCAGGGCCCCCGCCAGCAAGTAAGAAACAAAGACCGCCGGTCCTACCATTTTGAACGCAAGTCCGGGCAAGACGAAAATACCCGCACTGATCATGGCGCCGGCTGCGATACTGAATAAATCGAGGCCGTTCAGGGTCTGTTTTAATTCACCGTGTTTGACCGCAGTGTCTGTCGCAGCATTACTCAAAAATTCATCCTCTTCGGAAACCGTTTGTATAATCAATGAGCAAACAATACCACAGAAGTCGTTCAAATTCAAATAAAGTTCGCAGAGACTCGCGAAAAAGTCGGTCGTGAAGTCTAGTATTCAAGTATAGGAAATTAAATGATTTTATGCCTCTTCTGCGCTTTGTGAAAAAATAAGCTCAGATGGTTACTTTTAAACT
>JBEBRW010000105.1:0-4176 GCA_040394635.1 Victivallis vadensis
GGCCCCAAAGGCGACGACATCAAAGACGATCCAGCCCTCCCGGTCGCCAGCTCCGGTGTCCAAATGTACAATTAAGAAACGGGGATGTCGATAACCCGTTCGCGCCCGGCAAATAGCGCGAAAAAATAAGTTTTTTCCTTGACAAAACGTCGTTCCGCATCCATTTTTTATCATAGATAAAAGAGGTTGCGGAATGATTTCGATCACTTTAGACAGTGAGGTGCGAATGAGCGTGACGTTGCGCCGGATCGGGCTGATCCTGGTTGGGGCGGCGGCGGGCGGCATTACCGGGTGCTTCATGGGGTGGGAGGGATATTTCCGGACGGCGATATTGTTTCTGTGTATGCTGGATATGCTGGCGGCGCTGGAGCAATTGAGAATCCGCCGTTTATGGGCGTGGGGTGCGGGCGGGATTATCGCCGGGCTGCTGGCCGGAGGAGTGATGCTGTTTTTTGAGCTGTATCCTTCTCCATTGTTGGGCAAAGAGGCGAAATGGTACGTTTGTTTACTTTGTACCACTTATTACAGCACAGGCATACTGCTGGCATACCGGATTTTCAAGGGGCATGGCTGGCGGCAATTTCTGGCGGTTGCCGGGGTTTTCTGGCTGGGGTATGCGGGGATTATGACCTGGCGCTCAGAGAGAGGGCATTTGGGTATTTATCTGCTCGCAATAGGGTTAAGTTTTCTTAACGCGCTTGTTTTTGCGATTTTCTGGTATACATTTGCCAGGGTGATAAGTGATGCCGGCTGTAAGAAACCGGTTGAAAATATCTCAGAAACCCCGGAACAAGGAGAAGGACCATGCTGAAAATTGCTAAATTTGTAGTACTCGCCATGATCGCCGTCGCCGCCATTCTGCTCACCCCCGGCTGCGGGCCACTTTAATGGGGCTGCTCAGGCTGAACCTGCGGGCGCTCTCGCTGGTACTGAGCAATCAGTGGTTGTCGAAAGACGACATGGGCAGAAGTTATGACGCCGTGGCGCTTACCTATGACTCCCAATGGTCGGTTCAGCTGGCGGAAACGAACGCACAGTTGATTGCGCACCTGCCGGACGACCGGCCCGCCGGGCAATGGGTCGATCTCGGCTGCGGTACCGGAGCGTTGACCGCGGCGCTGCCGCCGGGCACGATCGGCGTGGATTCCTCGAGCGAAATGCTGGTGCTTGCCAATTCGCGCTGTCCGCAGGCGCATTTCGTCTGGGCGGATATGCTGGAATTCCTGCGTGAACAGTCCGACGGGGTGATGGCCGGGGTCGCTTCCAGCTGGGCGATCGGGTATTCGCATCCGCGGAAGATTGTCGCCGAGGCGTCGCGCGTGTTGCAAAAAGGCGGCATTCTGGCGTTTATCGTCAACTATGCCGATACCTTGAAGCCGGTGTTTCAGGCGTACCGCCGCTGTATGGCCAAGTATCCGACCGAAATGACCCTGGCGTTGTGGCCGCATTTTCCGAAAAACGGCAAAGTAATCATGCACGATCTGGCCCGCAGCGGATTCGAAACGATCTGGCAGCAGGACGGCAACGTCCGGATTCAGCCGCCGGACGGGCAACCCATCAATCTGCAGTGGTTGTTGAAAACCGGAGTGCTGGCCGGATTCGACCGTGTGTTGCCGTTGCGCGAAAATACCGCGCTGCAGGCGGATTTCGACCGCATGCTGGGCGATCAGCCGCTGTATCACCACTATTTTGCCGGGGTCTTTCGTAAGAAATGAACTTCCAGACGCTCAAACTGATGCGGATGCTGTGCGATCCGCGGATTACCCGCGTGCCGCTCCGGGTGATGCGTCAGCTCGCGGCGCAGGGGCACCGGCGTGCCCCCGGCAAGCGCGTCAATTCGCTGAAATTCATTCGCGAATGGCTGGCCGGGGAAAAACTCACGCGTCACAACGGTCAGTGGGTGCTGAACTCATTTCTGCCGCCGTTTCCGGGGCGCGCCTACGAGCGGATGTTCGAGAATATGCTGTCGGGCCGCCGCCTCAGTCCGGTGTCCGCTTACCTGGCGGTGACATCGGCCTGTCCGTTCAATTGCAAACACTGCAGCCTCAAGCAGCGGCCGGGCGGCAATCCCGCGCCGGAACAGTGGTTCAAGGCGGTACAACAGCTGCACGAACTCGGCTGCAGCCTGATCGGATTTACCGGCGGCGAACCGCTGTTGTTTCCGCGACTGCCGGAACTAGTGAAAAGTGCGGTCGACGGCGGTGCGGAAACCGTTGTTTTCAGCTCCGGGGCCGGCTTCACGCCGGAATTGGCGGACCGCTTGAAAGCGGCCGGGCAGTGGGCGTTTTGCGTCAGCTTCGACACGCTTTCGGCGAAGGATGCGGCGGAGCTGCGCGGGCGCGACGATGCTTTGCAGGTGGCGCTGGACGCCATCAAATTATCCGTGGAAAAAGGTTTTTATACCATGACCGGCACGCTGGCCTCACCGGAGATCGTGAGCACGGGGCACTACCGCGAACTTTACGCGGAAGCCTGCCGCCTGGGTGTGCATGAATTTCGGCTGATCGAGCCGATGCCGTGCGGCAATTACTTCAACGCCGCCGCCGACTGTTTCCTGAAGCCGGAGCAGATCGCCGAGCTGCGGGAGTTCCACTGCGCCATGAACCGCCGGCGGGGCCGGACGAAAGTCTGCGCGTTCAACCAGGTGGAAAGCCCGGAATTTTTCGGTTGCGGCGGAGGAACCCAGCACATGTTCATCGACCCGGCGGGCGAGGTATGTCCGTGCGACTTCACGCCGTTGTCGTTCGGCAATATCACCACGGCGCCGCTGGCGGAAATCTGGCGGCGCATGAACGATGCCATGGTCAACCCGCGGCGGCACTGTTTCGTGCAGAAAAACAGTGAATTACTGCGGAAATTTTTCGCGGAAAAACCGGGTTTGCCGTTCAATCCCGAGACCAGCGAAGCGATCTGTCGCGAGGCCGGGCCGGAGCTGTTCCCGGATTATTTCCAGATGACCACCGGCCGCGAGAAATAAAAAAAGCGGCCGGGGTTTCCGACCGCTTTACAGGCGATAATCTTAGAGCGAAGCAAGTTCGATAATCTTGCCGCCCTGCTCACGGCTCTGGCTGGCCGCTTCGAGAAAAGCGATCACTTCGAGGCTTTCGCAGAAATCGACCGGAGACTTCCCGCTATTGAAGAACGGTATGACTTCCTTCATCATCAGTGCATAATACGGCACATCATAGAGCGCCATCGCACTCTTGTTTTCTTTGTCGGTGGTGATGGTGCAGCCAAAGTTGTTGCCACCGAAGCGGTTGCCGCGCATCAGGCCGACGCGTCCATCGGCCCATTTGCCGATCACGACATCGAACTGGTCATTGCTGAGAGCCTGCACGGTGGCGCAGCCCTTGCCCATGAAACGGTACAGGACGTCGGCGGAGTGAATGCCGTACCAGAAATAGTCGCGGTAATCGCTCAGCAGCGCCATCGGGCCGAAAGCGTCGCAGCTGCCGACTTTTTCTTCGTCGTTTTTGAGGGTATTGATTCCGTTGGCGAAGCGGATGGCCGAGGCGGTCATGACTGGAATATTCTTTTCGGCGGCGAGCTTGGCGATGGCCTTGGCGTCGGCATAGCTGCAGGCCAGGGGCTTGTCGATGAACACCGGTTTGCCGAACTTGGCGAGAATGGTGAACTGCTCGAGGTGTTGCGCGCCGTCGACGCTTTCCAGGAAAAAGGCGTCCATATCGGACATGGCTTCGATGGAGTCGACGATTTCCAGCCCCGCGGCCTTCATTTCTTCCGTATACTGGCCGACACGGTTATAGCTGTTGGAAAAAGTTTTGCTGCCGCCGGGAAAAGCCTTAACCACTTTGGCGCCGGGGACATGGAACTCGTTGGTGCTGTCGTTCAACAGTTTGACAAACGCCGGACAATGCGAAGTATCCAGCCCGATCATACCGATTTTCAACGTACTCATGATACACATTCCTTTGGTTGATTACAGAAAAAAGATAATCGGTTTTTGAGAGAAATCAACCTTCAAATAAAAAATAAACCGGTTTTTATTATACATATTTTCGCGATACCGGGAGAATATGCCGGTTATAGAGGAGGAGGGTGCATATTCCTCTATATATAGGTGGCGGGGTTGCATTGGTGTTTTGCTCGTGGGGAGGGGGTGTTTGTAGAGAAAGATGAAAAATAGTTTGAAATTGGTTTGCTTTTTGATTTGGG
>JBEBRW010000106.1:0-4009 GCA_040394635.1 Victivallis vadensis
GTGGCGAATTTGTATTCCTGATGATAAGTAATCCGGTGAAAAGCCATTATTCGGTCCCCTGGATAAGTTTGCGCAAAGTCCGGACGGCGTCGGCGGGATCGAGCCCTGCGATAAATATTTTCCGGCTGACGGAGTAAATCCGGTTGTTTTTCACCGCCGGAACCTCGCTGAATCCCGGACGCCGCTGCATATCCGCCACCACGGTGAAATTTTCCACGAAAATGATGACATCCGGCGCCTGCGCCACGACGTATTCCGCGTTGATGGTGCCGGACTCGGTAACCTGAAGCGCGATATTTTCGCCGCCCGCCAGCGTGACCAGGTCATTGATATAAGAATCGCGCCCGCCGGTTTTGAAGCGGGAATAAAGCTCCACGTATACTTTGGGCTTTTTGGCGGATGAATTTTCGGGAAGCGCAGTCAATTTCCGGAATTCGGTGATCAATTCTTCGCCGGCCTCTTCCGCGCCGGTCAGCTTGCACAGCGTCCGGACCACTTCCCCGTAATTTGCGATACGGACCGGCGGCAGCTTGATGATTGTCAGGTTCGGCAGCACGCGTTCCATTTCGGACTGATAGTCCCAGATGATAACGTGCGTGATACCCATCGCCGTAATTTTTTCCAGCGACACGGTCGCGCCGCGCCCGATCACCGGGATATCCTCCGTGCCGGGCACGATTTGCCCGTAAAGGTCGATCGCCTTCAGCTTATCCTTCTGCCCGGTGCGGATCAGGATATCGCTGGCGGCGGTACAGAGCGAGAGAATCCGGACCTCCGCCGCAAACAGCGAGGTCGTGACAGCTACAAAACAGATCAGAAATATCTTAAGGGGTTCCATTCCACTCTCCGGCAATATCCCAATAATGCCATGGCAGTCCGGTCAACCTGAGTTCCTGGGCGTGGCCATCGATAAACAACCCATTGAACACCAGATTTTCGGGTTTGTGGCGATAAGAAATATATTTCGCGTAACCACTGGCCGGATCAGCGGTATAACTTCCGCACAATGAACTTGTTCCGCTTTTGGAATCCGCCAGCCAGATACATTCGGAAGGTTTGCGGACCATGTTTGATTTGATCGCGTACCAGAAACTGGTGCCAAGCGCCGCCGACTTGAACGTATTGAGACCATAACTGATAAACGTAGGATCACTTGCGGAAACGGCAACTTCCTCGGTCTCAAGGGGACACATCCAGATATTGCTCTCGCGGCCGGTCAAGTAAGGCTCCAGCAGGTCCATATAACGGATCTCCTGTCCGGTTATCTTCACGGTCGGCGTGTGGTCATAATCGTTCTGATAAAAAATCAGCGCAACACCAAGCTGTTTCTGATTGCTGAGGCACGAACTGCGGCGGGCACTGTTCCGGGCGCTGTTCAGCGCCGGCAGCAGCATCCCGGCGAGGATGGCGATGATCGCGATCACAACCAGGAGTTCAATGAGCGTAAAATTTCTATTCTTCAAGACAATACCATGGTAAATTATTACGTTTATAAAATTCGTAATAATTTACCATACAATGCAGGAAAATTCAACTGTTGTTTTCGAAAATCTTCGCCACCAGCTCGGCAATCGCCTTCATTCGCTGCGGGATCTGGATGTGCTGCGGGCACTTTTTCACACACGCGCCGCAAGCGGTACAGTTATGCGCCTGATGATTTTTCGGCAAACTGCCCATCCGCCAGTCGAAGAACCCCGCTTTGTGCTTGAACGTCTCGTCGCGCGGGCCTTCCACATCGGGCAGCCACTCGTGGCCGACGATTTCATTGTACGCGGTGAACACCCCCGGAATATCGACCTTGAACGGGCACGGCATGCAGTAACGGCAGGCCGTACACGGGATCGGGCGGTTCTTCAGGTAAACATCCAGCGTCTGTGCCAGGAGTTCGCGCTCGCGTTTCGTCAACGGCTTGAAGTTCTCCAGCGTAGCCACATTGTCCTCGACCTGCTCCATGGTGCTCATGCCGCTCAGGACCGTGAGGACGTTCGGGAGCTCCGCCACGTAGCGCAGCGCCCAGGACGCCGCGCTTTTCTCCGGCGCCGCCTCCTGCAGTATTTTCAACGATTCCGGGTTCAACTTTGCCAGCATGCCGCCGCGTACCGGCTCCATGATGATACACGGAATCCCTGCGTCCGCCAGCAACTCGTACATTTCCCCGGCCTTGTTGATATCCCAATCCAGATAATTCAGCTGGATCTGTGCGAAATCCCATTCATAGGTTTTCAACAGGTGCTTGAGAAATGGTATGGAACCATGAAACGAAAATCCGAGTTTGCGGATGCGTCCCCTGGCCTTCTGTTCCTGCAGATATTTCAGCACGCCCATTTTTTCATAAACGCGGTTGAATTCGGCCTTGGTGGTCAGCGAATGAACCAGATAATAATCGAAATAATCGACCTGGCATTTTTCGAGTTGCTTCTCAAAAAGTTCGTATGCCTGCTCCGGCTTTTTGATCACCCACGACGGAATCTTGGTGGCCAGGTAATAGCTGTCGCGCGGGTATTTGCGCAGCACTTTGGCGGTGAACGTCTCCGACTCCCCGCCGTGATAGAGCCATGCGGTATCGTAATAATTGACGCCGTGATCGTAAGCGTACTTGATCATTTTTTTCGCCGGCGGCTCGTCGATTTTGCCGTCTTTGGTGGTCGGGAAACGCATGCAGCCGAAGCCGAGCAGGGAAACTTTTTCACCGGTTTTTGGGTTTTTACGCATTTTCATAGTCAGGATCTCCTGAAGATAAAATATAACCCTATTGGAAATATTGCAATCAAGATTATATTAAAAAAAAGATCTATCGAAAATCAAAGGACTGGACATGCATTCATTTTACTGCCGGGAAATACCGGAAAGCGGCACACTGACCCAGCTGGAAGAGCACAACGCCAAGCATCTCTTCAAGACCCTGCGCGGCAAGCCCGGCGAAAGCGTCGAGCTCCTCGACGGCCGCGGCACCGTGGCGCTGGCCGAGATCATGCCCTCACGCGAACTGCTGGTTAAAGAACGCTCGACCGCGCCCGAACCTGCGGTAAAACTGCATCTCTTCGCCGCGCCGCCGCGCCGCAATCCGCTGGAACAAATGCTGCGCCAGTGCGCCGAGGTAGGGGTGTGGTCGATCACACCGGTCATCGCCGAGCGTTCGGTGGCGCTGCCCGCCCGCGAGAGCGCCCCGGAGCGCTGGGAAATCATCTTGCAGGAGGGCTGCAAACAGTCGCAGAATCCGTTTCTGCCGCAGGTGAACGCGTCGATCAGTTTCGCCGCCATGCTGGAAGTCGTGAAGCAGGGCCGGATGACGGCATTTTTCGGCGCGCCCGGGGCCGGCCAGGCGCAAATTCCCGCCGGCGTCACCGACATCATATGGATCGTCGGCCCCGAGGGCGGCTTCAGCCCCGCCGAAGAGGAACTGCTGGAGCAAGCGGGCGCGCAGCGCTGCCGCATCGGCCGCTGGATCATGCGCATCGAAACCGCCGCCATCTGCGGCGCCGCCATCCTCCTGAACGCAGCCGACTAAGTTATTGTGCCGCCTGTACGATCATGATCATGATTTTCTGAAGTCCCCACAAAACCAGGGTGCTGAGGATCGTTCCGATCAATGTGATCAAAATTGCCTTCGGATAGATATCCATGTTTCCGAGACGCTTCAAAAGATAGAGCAGCATTAAAATACTCAGCAATACTCCAATCCCCGGCACAAGCATCATCAATGAAGTGATCAAGGCGATAAAAACCATCGTTTTGAACGGAGCATCGCAACGAACAATTTTGGCTGCGGCATAATACATCGCGGCCTGAAATACCATAATGATCAACCAAACCACCAGATACATCAATAAAAACTTCATCACCCACCTTTTGTTAATGAATATCACCATAGATGATTTCCGTGTGAAATGCAACCTGCAAAACCATTCCCGGATGATTTTTCTTCTGCGGATATTGGAACTTTTCCGTATTTCACCATGTCTATGAGGGGGTATGCGGCGGATTTGCCTTTTGGCGTTTGTCGTATATA